>CAWBCL010000005.1:0-87875 GCA_963787305.1 uncultured bacterium | reverse complement strand
CGTCGAGGATCGTGTAGCTGTAGCCCTGCTCGGCAAGAAACCGCTGCCGGTTCTGGGCGAAGTCCTGATCGACGGTGTCGCGGGCGACGAGCGTGTAAAAGTTGGCGGGCAGTCCGCTCTCTTTGGGGCGCAGCAGACGACCGAGGCGCTGGGCCTCCTCCTGGCGCGAACCGAACGATCCGGAGACCTGAATGGCGACCGTCGCCTCCGGCAGGTCGACCGAGAAGTTGGCGACCTTCGACACCACGAGCACCTTCGTGATGCCGTCTCTGAACTCTTGGTAGAGCCGCTCGCGTTCGTCGACTGGGGTCGCGCCGGTTAGCTTGGGTGCGTTCAAGAGCATCCGCGAGCTCGTCGATCTGGTCGAGGTACTGGCCGATCACGAGGATGCGCTCGCCGGCGTGCTTCTCGACGAGCGACTTGACGACTCCGAGCTTGGCGGGCGCGGTGGCAGCCAGCCGGTACCGCTCGTCGTCGGCGGATGCCGCGTACTCGAGTCGTTCTTGCTCGGGAAGGTCGATCCGCACCTCGAAACAGGATGCCGGCGAGATGAAGCCCTGCGCCTCGATCTCCTTCCACGGCGCATCGAAGCGCTTGGGACCGATCAGCGAGAACACGTCGCCCTCGCGGCCGTCTTCGCGCACGAGAGTCGCCGTCAGGCCGAGTCGGCGGCGGGCCTGCAGCTCGGCGGTGAGCTTGAACACGGGGGCCGGCAGCAGATGAACCTCGTCGTAGATCACGAGGCCCCAGTCGAGGGCGTCGAGCAGCGCGAGGTGGGCGTACTCGCCCTTTCGCCGCGCGGTGAGAATCTGGTACGTCGCAATCGTGACCGGGCGCACCTGCTTCACCTGGCCGGAGTACTCCCCGATCTCCTCCTCGGTGAGCGTGGTGCGCTTGAGCAGTTCGGCCTTCCACTGTCGGGCCGAGACGGTGTTGGTGACGAGGATGAGCGTCGTCGTCTTGCCGGCGGCCATCGCCCCGAGGCCGACGAGGGTCTTGCCGGCGCCACACGGCAGCACGACGACCCCGGAGCCGTGGGCGGTGAAGTTGTCGATCGCCTGATGCTGGTACGGCCGCAGATGCCAGGCCGACTCGTCGAGGGTGATCTCGTGCGGGGTGCCCGGGGTGTAGCCGGCGAGGTCTTCGGCCGGCCAGCCGAGCTTGAGTAACTCCTGCTTGAGCTGTCCGCGCGCCCACGCCTGCACGACGAAGGTGTGCTCGCCGCGCTTCTCGAACAGCAGCGCCGCGACCTTGCGGGCGCGGGTGATCTCGTTGAGCACGGCGGCGTCGGTCGCGGTGAGCGTGAGGGCACCGTCATCCGCTCGCTCGATCGTGAGGCGACCGTAGCGTCCGACCGTCTCGGTCATATCGACGATGACCGACTGCGGGATCGCGAACTTGGAGTACCGCTCGAGGGTCGCGAGCATGTCTTCGGCGGTGTGGCCGGCGGCGCGGGCGTTCCACAGTCCCAGTCGAGTGATGCGGTAGGTGTGGATGTGCTCGGGTGCCCGCTCTAGCTCGGCGAAGACGGCGAGGTCGTGGCGGGCATCCTCGGCATCGGGGTGGGCGACCTCGAGCAGCACCGTGCGGTCGCTCTGCACGATGAGGGGACCGTTTGCGGGCATCCCTCTAGCCTATGCGCGTTCGGTGATCGAGCCTGTCGAGATCATGGCCGCATCTCGACAGGCTCGATGACCGGACAGGCTCGATGACCGACGATTACTCAGCGGGGCCGACCGCGACGATACTCGTCAGCGGCAAGCGTGCGTTCGATGTCGCTCTTGCGGTCGCGGGCGCGCAGGCGTCCGCCGCCGACACTCGCCGGCTCGAGCTGGTAGTTCACGTCGGTTCCGTCGGGCATCCGCACCGTCACGGTGAGGCCGACCTTGCCCTTGATGGCGACATCGAGTTGGCGCGCGAGCCAGGCCTTGCCGGTGACATCCGGGTCGGCCGAACTGCCGAGCCGCAGCCGCTCGATGACGGCGGCCGTCGTGTCGGATGCCGCGGCAGCACCCGGTCGGTGTCGCCTGTCGCCGGGCCAGCGTGACGATCTCGCCGGCGGCGTTCTCGGCGGCGACGGGATACCGCGCCTCGCTCAGCGACCAGAAGACGAGCGCGTGGTCGAAGCGACTCTCGAGCCGGTCCGCGGAGCGCGAAAGTCCGAGCGTTCCGATGCTCTGGTCGACGAGCAGTGTGCGCAGCAGCGTCGTGTCGCTGCTGGCGACGTAGCTGCGACCGTCTGAGGTCGATCCGACCCGCACCAGCCCGAATCGTGCCGAGGCTTCGGTGAGCAGGTAGTCGAGTGGCTGCGGGATGCCGGTGAGCGCGATCGCGCTAAGAAACTCGCGAATCGATGCCTCGGTCTGCCCCGCGGCCATCGCCCGCGACAGGCTCCCGGCCGAGAGACGATAGGTGGATGCCAGCGCGCGGCCCTCCACGTCGGCCATCGTGCGCAGCCGCGCGTCGACTGGGGGCGCGAGTGGTCCGGGGGCGACGGCGGTGAGGTCGTGTTGCAGGTACACCTGCTCGACTTCGGTCGGGAACAGTGCGGCCATTGCTGCGGCGGCTTCGGTCTCGCCGCGGGTGAGCAGGGCGGTGCCCGGGGTGCTCGGCACGTGGTCGGACGTGATTCCCAGCAGCTCGGCATCGCGCGTGTACACGCGAATCCGTTCGGTCATCCACTCGCCGCCGGCCGGGAACAGCCAGGACACGTACTCAACCAGACGATCGCCCCACGTGGCGTGGGCGCGTTCGCGCAGAATGGTGCGGATGTCGGCGGGCAGCCGTTCGAGCCAGGCGTGCGGCGAGCAACGCCCACCGTTCGCCGGACGTGTCAACCAGCCAGCGGCCACTCGTCTCGGTCGGCAGCCAACGGCCGCCCTCGAGCGCGATCAGGCCGGCCCGGGACGCGATGTCGAGAAGTTCGGCGACACCCGTCGAGTTCGACGCCCATAGCTCCGGCGAGCCGCTTACTGTCGGGCAGCGCGATGCCGCCGCGGGCCAACTCGCGGGCCGACTCGTGGTCGAGGCTCGGTGAGCAGCTCGGCGATCGAGCTGGTGGTGTGAAACGCGTGCTCGGATGCCACATGGTCGGTGAACGCCGAATCGACCGACGACACCGGGGCGAGGGCCGTCGGGGCGGGCTCCGACGCGAGCGCGTCGAGCCCGGGTAGGCCCAGGTCGGGCCAGCGGCCGAGCTGCTCCGCGACGGGAGCCGGAACGTCCCAGCGACCGTCGTACTCGGTGGCGAGGGCGAGAGCCGCGGCAGACGCGAGCTGGTTGGGGAGCGGCGGCGGCATCGAGCTCGAGCGCGGTGAGGTGCGCCGCGGCATCCGCGACCGTCGACGGTCCCAGGTCGCCGAGCGCCGCGAGGGCCGCGAGCGCCGACCGGTCGAGCCGGCCGAGGGCGTGCTGAATCGAGTCGGCATCGAGCAGGCTGTCGGCGAGATCGAAGAAGTCGCGGATGCTCGACTCCCGAACCTCGCGCGCGGCGAGCAGTTCGATGAGGGCCGTATCGCTCCACGTTCTCAGCAGGCCCGCGAGAGCGAGGGAGGAATCGTTACTTGCTGGCATCCCTAGATTCACGACCCCGACGCAGGCCGCTGATGATGAGCAGGGCGATCATGAGCACGAGGCCGATCGGCAGTCCGATTGACGGGAGAACGATCACGGCGGGCCACACGCCGCTGGAGAAGTTGGTGACGCCGACACCGGTTCCGATGATGACCGCGAGGAACGCGACTACGGAGAGTCCGATCGCTGCCGCGACCATGAACGCGAGGATCCGCTCGAGGCGATGATCGGATATCGGAGTCTGGTCTGCCACAGGCCCAAGGATACCCGTCAACTCCTATAGCCTTGACGCACCAGCAATAAGGAGTACCAGGATGCCTACCGGCAAGGTCAAATTTTACGACGACGAGAAGGGCTTCGGCTTCATCACCTCTGATGACGGCCAAGAGGTCTTTCTTGCACGCGTCCGCCCTGCCCGCAGGCACGACCGGCGTGAAGGCTGGCACCAAACTCGAGTTCGGAATTGCCGACGGCAAGAAGGGCGCCCAGGCGCTCTCCGTACGAGTTCTTGAGGCGCCGCCGTCGATGGCGAAGCTCAACCGCAAGCCGGCCGACGACATGGCGATCATCATCGAAGACCTCGTCAAGCTCATGGACGGCATCGGTGCCGGCCTCAAGCGCGGCCGCTACCCCGACAAGTCGCACTCGACAAAGATTGCCGCCATGCTTCGCAAGGTCGCGGACGAGTTGGATGCCTGAGTACGAGTCGCTCGCTCGCGCGGCCCTGCTCGAAATCACCCCGGCGGCAACGATCGGTGCGTACCTCTCGCAGACTGCGGAGGACGACGGCTCGATAACCGTACGATTCGCGTCGGCTCAGCGCGGCTACCCGGACTGGCTGTGGACGGTGTCGATCGCCGACGTCGACGGGCGGCGCCGCGACCGTGCTCGAGGCCGAGCTGCTGCCCGGCGACGGTTCGCTGCTGTCGCCCGACTGGGTGCCGTGGAGTGACCGTCTCGCCGAGTACAAGGCGGCCCAGGAGGCGCTCGATGCCGCCGCGGCCGAGGCCGCTGGCGACGACTCCGACGATGACCCGGATGACGATGACGACGTCGACGATGACGACTCCGACGACGAGGATGACGACCTCGACGATGACGACGACGAACCAGACGAAGACGATGTGCTCGGCAACGACGTGCTGCACGGGGGCGATCTCGACGGTGTAGACATCGACGACCTCGACCCGGATGATGGCGACGACGCCGACGAGGGCGAACGCACCGTCTAGCTCGGAGCCCGAGGGCTCACTACTTGTGGCGCCAGTTCGTGTACAGAATGCCGATCAGGCCGAGCGCGATCCCGGCGATGCAGGTCCACAGCCACCACTCGTTGCCGGCTTCGGTGAGCGGCACAATGAAGAACAGCATCACCGCGAGAGCCACGAGCCAGATCAGGATGCCGATGAGCATCGGCTTGCGGTCATCCGTCTTGACGGCGGGCGGGTCGGGCCGACGCTCGGAGTCCTTCAGCCACAGTCGCACGAGGTAAGGGTATCGCCTACAGGTTCTCCACCACGTAGTCGATTGACGCGATGAGCGCGCGCACGTCGGCGGGCTCGATGGCAACGAACGTCGCCACGCGAAGCTGGTTGCGTCCGAGCTTGCGGTACGAGTCGGTGTCGACGATTCCGTTGGCGCGGAGGATCGACGCGACCGCCATGGCATCCACGCTCTCGTCGAAGTCGATTGTCGCGACGACCTGCGAGCGGTGGTCGGGGTCGGCCACGAACGGGGTCGTGTAGCTGGTGGCATCCGCCCAGTCGTACAGAGCCGATGACGACTCGGTGGTGCGCGCCGACGCCCAGCCGAGTCCGCCGTTGCCGTTGATCCAGTCGAGCTGGTTTTCGAGCAGCAGCAGGGTCGTGAGCGCCGGGGTGTTCAACGTCTGGTTGAGGCGCGAGTTGTCGACCGCGTTCTTCAGCGACAGGAATTCGGGGATGTAGCGTCCGCTCGCGGCGATGCGCTCCACCCGCTCGATGGCGGCGGGGGAGAACAGCGCGAACCAGAGTCCGCCGTCGGAGGCGAAGTTCTTCTGCGGCGCGAAGTAGTAGACGTCGGCCTGCGAGGCGTCGAAGTCGATGCCGCCGGCCGCGCTGGTCGCGTCGATCACGGTGAGGGCGCCCGGCGCATCCACTCGAGTGACGGGCGCCATGACGCCGGTCGAGGTCTCGTTCTGCGGCCAGGCGTACACGTCGACACCGTCGACGATCTCGACGGATGCCCGGCTCCCGGCCGGCGCGGTGATGATGTGTGGCGCCTGCAGGTGCGGGGCGGCTGCGGCCGCGCCGAACTTGGCGCCGAACTCGCCGAACGTGAGGTGCTCGCTGCGGTTTTCGATGAGGCCGTAGGCCGCGGCATCCCAGAACGCGGTCGACCCGCCGTTGCCGAGCACGACCTCGTAGCCGTCGGGAAGACGGAACAGGTCGTCCAGCCCGGAGCGCACGCGACCGACCAGATCCTTCACCGGAGCCTGGCGGTGGGAGGTGCCCAGAATGCCCGCGTTCGCGACCAGGTGGTCGAGCTGTTCGGGGCGAACCTTGGATGGTCCGCAGCCGAAACGACCGTCGGCGGGCAGCAGCGATGAGGGAATCGTGAGGCTGGGCATGGGGACAATCCTATGGTCTGGCCCGGTTAGGCTTACCTACTATGACGGACCTCGTCGACACCACCGAGATGTACCTGCGCACCATCCTCGACCTCGAGGAGGAGCAGATCGTTCCGCTGCGCGCCCGCATCTCCGAGCGACTCGGTCACTCGGGCCCCACGGTGTCGCAGACGATCGGACGCATGGAGCGCGACGGTCTCGTCGTCGTCGAGGGGGATCGCCACCTCGAGCTGACGACGCAGGGTCGCAGCCGTGCCATCCACGTGATGCGCAAGCACCGACTGGCCGAGCGGCTGCTCGCCGACGTGATCGGACTCGACTGGGCCTACGTGCACGACGAGGCGTGCCGGTGGGAGCACGTGATGAGCGAGCAGGTCGAGCGTCGGCTGCTGGTGATGCTCGATCATCCGACCGAGTCGCCGTACGGCAACCCGATCCCGGGACTCGAAGAGTTGGGGGATGCCCCGGCGCCGGCCTTCATGGACGGCGTCATCAACCTCGTTGAGCTCGTTTCCTCGGCAGACGCCCCCGTGAGCGCGGTCATCCGTCGTCTCGGTGAGCCGGTGCAGTTCGAGCCGGAGTTGCTTCAGCAGTTGCAGAACGCCGGTGTCATGCCGGGCGCATCCGCGACCATCTCGGCGGCCGGTTCCTACGTCGTGGTGCAGGTCGACGGCTTCGGTGACGGCCTCGAGTTGCCCGACGAGGTCGCGGTACACATCTTCGCCGCTCGCTGAGCGTTTCCCCAGAGTGTTCGCCGGGTGACCGTTCGATAACGATTTGATCAGGCGGGTCACGTACACTCGCAAAGTCCTCATCGACCCGGACCGGGCAACAGGACCCTGAATGAGCGTCTCGTTTAACCCGTCTCCTTCAGGTAGCGAATCGACATACGAAACGGATGGGGCAACAACCTAGAGTTGCCGAGACGCAGGAGGCACCACGCTCTTGACAAAAGTAGGAAAAGGCCGCAAGTCGAGCCTGCTTGAGCATCGCGGTAACCGCGGTCATCGTTCCCGGACTCTTCGCCACCATCGCCCTTCCCGCCTACGCGTTCTCGCCAGCAGAGGACACGAGTGCAGCGGAGGCCGCGCAGGCGCTTCAAGACCCTGAAGACCACCGAAGCCCAGACGGTCGTCGTCGGCGCGACCGCCGAACTATCCGAGGTGTCCCGCGACGGCTTCACGACCACGTCGGCCGCCGAGATGGCTCGCGCGGCCCTCGCCGTCGAGTACGCGTCGTACACCGGTCCCAGCGCAGCCGACTTCTTGGCGAACCCGCCGTACCCCAGCTTCAGTCTCGCGCAGGTCGCGGCGGTGGCTCAGCAGTATCAGGGCGTGCCCTACCGCTTTGGTGGCGCCGACCCGTCCGGCTTTGACTGCTCCGGCTTCGTGATGTTCGTCTACGCGCAGTTCGGCATCGCGCTTCCCCACTCGGTGAGCGGTCAAGCCGCGCTGGGTACCCCGATCTCGCGCGACGCTGCGCTCCCGGGCGACATCGTCACGATGTCCGGCCACAACGGCATCTACCTCGGCGGCGGCATGTTTATCGATGCTCCGGACTACGGCGAGGTCATCCACATCCGCGCGATCTGGACGGACGACTACTACATCTACCGCCTCGGCATCTAGTCCGTCGCAACACGTCGACGTGTCGCGGTCGGCGCGCCAGTGAGATCTGGCGCGCCGACTGTGCGTTACCCTGTAACTCTTGGAGTTCTCTTGAGTTACGGAAGTGCCAGATGTTCGGTAGGTGCAGCGTCCAAACCGTGGACGCGCGCGCTCACTTTTACATACGGCACAGCAGTCGTGGGAGCGTGATCGTTCCCGCCCTCGCACACTAGGCACTGTCTTACGACGGTGCCTTTTTGTTTGGCCGCAACTCTTCGGGATTCCTCGGAAGTATCGAACGCCTGCAAGCCGTGCAGGCTCTTTCGAGAGGATGAACGTGCGCACCTTGGTCCTAAACGCGGGGTATGAGCCCCTCGCCGTCGTGAGCTTCAAACGAGCCATCGTGCTCGTGATGAACCAGAAGGCGACGATTGTCGCCGCCGATGAGGAGCATCCCGTCTGGGGCTCCACCGGTGCCTGGGATCGCCCGTCGGTGATCATTCTGCGCAACTACGTGCGCATCCCGAGCGGGCGACACATGCCCGTCTCGCGCCGCGGTGTACTGCGCCGTGACAACCACCGCTGTGGGTACTGCGGCAACTCCGCGAACACTATCGACCACGTTTTGCCCCGCTCGCGTGGCGGCAAAGACAGCTGGGAGAACCTGATCGCCTGCTGCCTCAAGTGCAACAACATTAAGGGGGATCGCACCCCGCGCGAGATGAACTGGACGTTGCGGATGACCCCGCGGCCGCCGCACGGAACCGGCTGGCTGTTGCGTGGCATCGAGCGCACGCTTCCCGATTGGGAGGAATACCTCGCGCCAGCGGCGTAACCGCGGTCGAATGTGAAACTGTTATGTTGCTGTGACAATTCGACACCACTGGTCGCGGCTAGTAGCCTCGACTAGGCCCTGTTAAGCCCGAAGGGAAGTTCTGCGCGTGCTCGAAGATCAGCCATCCAGCGAGATGGATGCCCTCTTCGGATTCGGCGCACCCTCAAACCCAGAGACGGCAACCCCGGCAGTGCCTGCTCCGGCGGCTTCTGCTGCGGAGGCACCGGCCCCTCAATTCTTGTCACGTCGCGAATTGCGAGCCGCCGAAGGTCGCGCCATCGCACCGGCGGCACCCGCAGCTCTTCCTCTCGTCGCCGCACCGGCAGCGCCGGTTGCGCAACAACTGCCAGTCGTGAAGCCGGCACCGATGACTCCCACCCGCGTACCGGCCACGCGCCCCGCGGCGAAGGCAGCCCCGAAGCGCCGAGTGCGAAAGAACCCGTTGAGCGTTCTGGCCACGATGGCCGTCGTCGGCGGCATGTTCGCGGTAGCGGGCCTCCCTGCCTACGCCCTGCAGACTCCCGAGTACGCGGCGTCGAGCGCTCAGACCGAAGCGGATGCGCAGCGCGTTGTAGTGAGTTCCGAGGCATCCGTCACCGCAGCAGTGCGCGACGACTACCACGCGACGACACCCGAGCAACTGGCCGAGATGGAGTCGAACGCGCTGCGCGAGGCGAATCAGGCTGCATACCTCGCCTCGGGCGCCCGCGAGCTCGGTGACGACTACCCGTGGCCGTACGAGCTGCGTGACTACGAGGGTGGCGGTCTGAGCCCGCTCAACTACTACTACCGCGAGTGCGTGGACTTCGTTGCCTGGCGCCTCAACCGCGACCAGGGTTACTACACAGCACCCTTCAAGTGGACGTGGTCAACGCTCACCCCGAACGGCGGCAACGGCGGCCAGTGGATGTACAACTGGCAGGCCAAGGGCTGGCCGGTGTCGAAGACCCCGATTGTCGGTTCGGTTGCCTACACGGGCGGAAACCACGTCGCCTACGTCAAGAGCGTCAACGACGACGGCACCGTCACGCTCGAAGAGTACAACTACGTTCCGGGCAAGTACGGCCAGCGCACCATCCCCGCCTCGTCGGTGGTCGCGTTCCTCTACCCGCCCACCTGATCCGCTTCGACCGGGGTCAGCACGGCGATCTTGGGCTCGCGGTTGTCGCCGGATGACCGACCGGTGAGTCGACGCCCAATCCACGGCAGCACGTACTCGCGCCAGTACGCCGACGTCGACGGTCGCGCTGCTACGAGTTCTTGCGCCGTGAAGTCGGGAACGGGGATGCCCAGCGCACGCAGCACATTGCCGGCGACTCGAGCGTGGCCGAGCCCGTTGAGGTGCAGCTGGTCGACCGACCAGTATCGAAGGTCGCCGAGTTCACGGTCGCTCCAGTTGTCGACGAAGGTGACGCCATCGATCGGCATCCGGTCTCGCACCGCGTCGGCGAGTTGGTCGCCACGACGCTGAAGCAGGCCACCCATCGGGATGTGTCGGCTCGGGTTCGCGCCGCTGGCCAGCAGCACATGAGCGCCGGCGGCGGTCGCGCGGCGGGTCGCCTGCTCCAACTGGTCCGCGATGGATCCGATCGTCACGCGCGGCCGCATCAGGTCGTTGCCTCCGCCGTTGAGGCTCAGCAGCTGCGGGTGCTGGGCGAGCGCGGCATCCAATTGTTCGGTGACGATGGGAGCGAGCTTGCGCCCGCGGATCGCCAGGTTCGCGTAGCTGACCGGCGTCGCGGATGCCGCGGCGAGTCCGAGTGCGACGAGGTCGGCCCACCCGCGCTGACTGCCATCGGGCCGATCGTCGCCGTAGCCTTCGGTGAAGCTGTCGCCGATGGCGATGTAGCTCGCGTAATGCGTCATGGTTCGATCACACCACACCGTGGGTCGGGCCGAGCGCTCACCGCTAAACTTGACCCGCCAAGCCTCTGTAGCTCAATGGAAGAGCAGTTCCGTCCTAAGGAAAGGGTTGGGGGTTCGAGTCCCTCCAGGGGCACCAAAGAACGCTTACTAGAACTAAAGTCCCTTTCCACGGGCTCTAGTCGGTCTTCTGTAGTCGTTCCAGAATCCAGCGACGCTTCGGCGTCGTTTGAGTGCCGGCGCATTTGAATGCGTACGTGTATGGGTTCAACAACCCGACTCCGCTCTCGTCTTCCTCGTGAAGGAGCCCGGCCGTCAGCAGCGGGTGAGGTTCTTGACCGCTGCTGAGAGAGCACCGGTGCCACCGAGAAGGAACAATTCGTCCACCTCGGTTGCGCGGAACTCCGCGAGAACAGCGCCCGGGATACACCCGGAGGGCACCGTATAGAGCGGAGCCAAATTCTTGCCGGCGAGGGCCGCCCCGGCGAGGGCATCTGCGAACCCGTCGCCCGTCGCAAGGTACCCATCAAAGACGGTGGAGAAGATCGCCTGGTTGATCAACAGCGACGTTGCATAGCGATCGGCACCGCCGAGTCGGGTTACGGTGCTGACGCCCGGGACTGTGGCGAGGTCGGTGGCGATGCCCTCTGCCACCACTCCCGTGCCCCCGGCAATGTAGATGGTCTCGATGCCGATGTCTTCGATAAGAGTCATCGCCTGCGCACTAGCGGAGCTGGCCGCCCCATCAACCAAGATGACCGGCCCGAACTCGTGCGCGGCGGCGGCACTCGCGGCCAAGGCATCCGAGTAGTTGCGGCCAGTGGCCACAAAACCTGTGAGTGCGTTGTCGAAAGCATCGGCGACAATGAGCTGAGATGTCGAGTATCGGTCTGACCCGCCGAGGCGAACGACCTTGTCTGGATCGTCAATGAGAGCCTGCAGTGCCGCGAATACAGCGCTTGACAGCGCGCCCGTGCCGCCGGCCACAATGATGTTCTCCGGGTCGAGTCGTTCAATCTCTTCGGCAACGTTGGCAGGGAGAGAGTTCGAAGGGCTCAACAACAGTGGGGCGCCACGCTTGGCCGCTGCTGGTGCCGCCGAAAGTGCGTCAGGGTAGTTCGCGCCATTGGCTACATAGACATAGGTCCCGGCGGCTCCGCCGAACGGATCGAACTTGCTCGATACCTCAACCGACGTGGCGTACCGGTCGGGACCCGAGATGCGTTCAGTGGGAATGGGCCCCGCTTGGGACATGCGCGCCGATAGATCGACAGTCGCCCCGGCCGCGAGGGGGATGAACTCCTGATAGGTCTGCGTCAGCACCTGATCGTGGTACTGCGTGCGGTAGTTCGTCGCTGACGGCAAGAGGTCGGAGTACCGGACAGTCCAGTCGCCGGCCGGAAGATTCGGGGCTTCCCAGATTCCATTCGACGGAATCACGACGGTGGGGTAAAACTGCGTTTGCACACCAGTGACCCAGTGGACTAGGAGCACTAATCCATTGGCGGGCGCGCCGGATTCGCCCGTTACGGTTCCGGAGATCGTCGCGCCGGGATCCATCGCGACGTTGACCGGCACCGGCGTGGAGTCGGAGACCGGGAAGAAGACCGTCGTGCTCAACGAGTAGGTCTTGTCGTAGAACTGGTTGGCGTGCGGGGGCGCAGCGTTCCCGCCACGGAACTCCACCGTGTAGTTCGTGTACGGCAGGTCCGTGAAACTGTATTCGCCGATGCCCGAGGTGAGCTGCGTTGACACGAGATCCACGTCAAAGCCATCGTTGCTGTAGAGGTCTACAAACACGCCCGATAGCGTCGCCCCGCCGTTGGATGAGGTAACTGTTCCGTGAATTTCGCCGTCATCAACGGCGTAGGCAGCCCCAACGGGGGTGAGGATCGAGAATCCCAACACGAAAGCAGCTACGGCTGCGACGGTGTGGGAGGGGCGACGGGTCTGGGGGATGAATGACATGGACTCAACTTTCGTCTCGATACCGCCACCATATCGACCGTTGGATGACTCGTAAAGGTTTGGTCACCTACCTCGCCACGTGACCACCACGTGCAGCAGCGGTACTGCCGCCGAGCCCATCAGCACCCAGCCGAGTAATTCGTCGGTCGGCCGCAACAGCACACCGGCAACGAGCAGCCCCGCAAACACGATTGCCGAGACCACGCGTCCGACGGAGCGTTCGACCGCGCGCAGCCGACGATCCAGCTCGGGGGTGCGCACGGCGATTTGTCCGCGGTCGATGCGCTGGGTGAGATCGTCGAGGCGCTGGGGCAGACGCGCCAGGCTCGTCGCGTACGACACGGCCTGCTGGCCGAGACCGCGAAGCGAGCTCGCGCCGCCCGCGCTCAGCACGGTGCGCGCGAACGGGTCGACGGCATCCCACATGTTGAAATCACGGTTGAGCGCACTTGTCACGCCCGAGATCAGCGAGATTGTGCGGATGAGCAGCAGGAAGCTTTCGGGGAGTTGAAACGGCAGCGCACGGATCGTCTCGCCAAACTCGAGGGCGAACTTCTCCATCTCGCGCTGGTCGACGGTCTGCAGTTGCGCGATGCCCATGCCGCCGAACCGGTCGAACAGGGTCGTCATTGCGCGTTCGAGTTCGTCGGTGTCATCCGTGTTCAGCAGCACACCGAGCCGTTCGAGGGACGCAATCAGCGCACGACCGTTGCGGGCAACGGCCGCGAGGATGAAGTCGCGAAGTCCGGCCCTCAGCGTGTCTGAGATCTCGCCCATCATCCCGAAGTCGATGAAAGTGAGGCGCCAACTCTCGTCCGACCCCGGTGCGCCGGGCGTCACGAAAATGTTGCCGGGGTGCGGGTCGGCGTGGAAGAACCCGGAGACGAAGATCTGCTGGAATGTCGCGCGGGCGAGCTCCTGCGCGACCTCGGCGGGGTCGATACCCGCCGCGGCCAGGGCCGCGACATCCGTGACTTTGATCGCGGTCACGTCGGACAGGGTGAGCACCCGCAGGGCGGTGCGATCCCAGACGACCACCGGTGCATCCACTTTCTGGTCGCCAGCGAAGTCGCTCGCGAAGTGTTCGGCGTTGGATGCCTCGTGCAGGTAGTCGATCTCCTCCAGACTGGTGGTCGCAAACTCCTCGACCAGCGCGGGCGCGTCGGCTCGGGACGACACCAACCGCACTCGGGACAACCAGCGGGCCACGCGACGCAGCGCGGCGAGGTCGACCGCGACAATCTGCTCGATTCCCGGACGCTGCACCTTCACCACGACGTTCTCGAAGCCGAGGTCGGCTGCGATCGCCGGCGAGAGCCGGGCCCGGTGGGCTTGGCCGAGGGATGCCGCGGCAATCGGCACCTCCTCGAACCACGCGTAGGCCAGCTCGAGTGGCATCCCCAGCTCGGCTTCCGCCTGTGCGCGGATTCCGTCGAACGGCTCGGCCGCAACTTCGTCTTGGAGTCCTTCGAGCTCGCGGGTGATTTCGGGAGGCAGCACGTCGAGACGCGACGACATGAACTGTCCGACCTTGATCATGAGACCGCCGAGATCAACCGCGAGTCCGTAGAAGCGGCGAGCGAGTCGTTGCAGGCGCGCAACCCGACCGCGGGCCGCGAAGCGGCGCAGGCCCACCCGGGGCAGCACGAGTTCGAACCACCACGCTTGAACCATCGCCCGCGCGGCGAAGCGCATGATCTTGCGGTAGCGCGCGCGGAACGCCCGACCGGTGGGTGGTGTGTTCGCGGGGCCGCTAGCCGGCGGCATCCCCTCAGTCCTCGGCGAGGATTGCGTAGACCTTGCGGCGGGCTTCGTCGATGACGGCGACGGCGCGCTCGGCCTGCTCGGGGGTGCCACCGTGGGCGACCTGCGCGATCGCCTGGGCGAGCTTCGCCCCGGCCTTCGGCAGCGCGGTGTGGCGTTCGGCGTCCCAGGATCGACGCGGTTGCCACGGCTGAGGTCCGGCCGAGAACTCGGCGGCGGCCTCTCGCCCGGAGTCGGTGAGCGAGTACACCTTGCGTTCGCCGACCTGCTCGGAGCTGACCAGCCCTTCGTCGGCGAGAAGCTGCAACGTCGGGTAGATCGAGCCGGGGCTCGGCTTCCACGCACCGTTCGTGCTCGCCTCGATTGCTTGGATGATCTGGTAACCGTGCATGGGCTCGGTGGTCAGGGCGACGAGGATGGCGGTGCGGATGTCGCCGCGTCCCATGCGGCCAGAGGCGCGGGGAGCGAATGCCTCGCGGAGTCCGTCGACGGCTTCCCAGAGGTCGAAGCCGGCAGAACCGGCGGAAGATGATGCGCGCATGATGTCCTCCTTGGACGATGATGACGAATCGCTGGCGACTGTCAACGATAGTTAACGATACATCGTTAGTCGAGCGGATGGGGGCGACAGCTTGACGGGAGATACATTACTGGTAATATAAATCCTAGGAAAGGAGCGCGATGTCAACCGAGGTGCTGTTCGCGGATCTGGTCGGTCTCGAGATCGAGCTCTGGTCGGCCCTAGATTCCCGCCTCCGCGCAGAATTCGGACTGCCGCTGAGCGACTGCGAAGGACTGCGAATCGTCTCG
The DNA here is from genome assembly GCA_963787305.1 of uncultured bacterium. Classification (GTDB taxonomy): domain Bacteria; phylum Actinomycetota; class Actinomycetes; order Actinomycetales; family Microbacteriaceae; genus Rhodoglobus. The sequence continues at coordinate 72,847 of CAWBCL010000005.1, read as the reverse complement.
TCGCGCAGCACCTGCCGGGTCAACGATCTCGCGGATGATCTGGTCATCACGGTCGGCGGCGCGAGCAAGCTGGCCGACAGGCTCGAGCGGGCGGGTCTTGTCGTCCGTCGTGCCAACCCGGGGGATCGCCGATCGTCGGTTCTTGAACTCACCGAGAGCGGACTGGCCGCGCGGGAACGCTCGGCCGAGCTGGTGCGAGCCGAACTGGCCGCCCGAGTCGACGCCCGACTGGACGCGGACGAGCTGCAGGCGCTCGCCGCGACTCTCCACAAACTTCGGTTCCGTGCCACGGATGCCGCAAGCACCACCACGAAAGGAACCCTCTAATGCCCTGGGACCCCCAAATATTCTCCGCACAGTTCGTCAGCGAGATCGCCACGGCGCGCAAGGCAGAGACGATCGGCGCTGTGCCGTACTTCGACGGACTCCTCTCCGACACCCCAGAGGCGCTCGTGCGCTCCTTCGCTGGCGTGCCCGAACTGCATGATCCCGTTCAAGGGCGAGTAAAGGGCGCAGCAGCGTTCACGCGCTACGTGCAGAAGACCGCGACTGACCTGAAGGCCCGCAACGTGCTGGTCGAGCCCGTCGACCTCATCGTGACCGAGTCGCGCACCGTCGAAGAAGTCGTGCTCAGCTACGACGGTGACGCCGGTCGCATCCGTCTTCCCATGGCAATCGTCGCCGACCGCGAGCCCAGCGGGCTGATCGTCGAGCTGCGCCTGTACCACAGCACTTGGCCGATCACCGGAGGTCACGCGATCCGTCAGCCGCTGCTTCAGCTCGACCCCGAGCTCAACGAGCCACCGATCGTCGCCGAGTACTTTCACGCGCTCGCCGCGGGAGACACCGACCGCATTCTCGCAACGCTCGAACCGGATGCCTCGATTCGAGAGCCCGCAGGCGACCAGTTCGTGCACAGTGGCCTCGAAGACCTGCGCGCCATGTACACCTTCTTCTTCTCGAACGGCGGCGGCGTCGTGCTCGAGCACTGCAGCATCACCGACGGCGGGCGGGCCAGCGCGCTCGAGTACAACGTCGTGCAGTGGGGGAAGACCGTCATGCAGCCGGAGGCCGGTGTCGCGGTGTACGTGCTCGGCGAGAGCGGCAAAGTCGCCGCGGTGCGCATCTACGACGACTCGAACCCGCCGCTCAGCTACTGAGGCACATTCAGCAAGATCTCGGTATGGTCGATAGATGCTGACCCGATCCGGCAGGCGTACGCCTGCGCTCACGTTGCTCGCTGCACTCGTTATTGCCGGCCTCACGGCCTGTTCGCTTCCCGGTGTTCCGGGCACACCAGGGGAGGGCCGCGGAGACCCGATCGACGAGGTCGACGCATCCGGGCCCACGACGAACACGGTCACGATGCGAGACCCGGTGGAGGACTCGTTCACCGTCGAAGTTCCCGAGGGTTGGGACAGCGTCGCGTACTCGTCGGGAGCTTTCGATGTGCATCGCAACGTCGTCTCGAGTGTGAGCCCGGACGGCAAGACGGTGATGTTCGTAGGTGACCCACGCATTCCCTTTTATTGGGACCCGGCGGGGGTGACCGATATTTTCCGCAAGACGGTCGACGCCTTCGACTTCTACGAGATTCAGACGTACCAACCGTCCGAGGTCTTCATGCCGCAGTATGTCACCCGCAAGTTCGGCGACCTGCCTGACTTCGAGATCACCAGTGTGGCGCCCGAACCAGAGCTTCTGGCGCAGATCGAACAGGGCCTGATCCAGGGGGCCGGATTCTCGGCATCCGCTGCAGAGGTGCGGTTCACGTATGTTGCCTCTGGCGCGACTATCCACGCGATTGTCGTGGGGTGGGCCCTGAACGGCGGCACCGCCTGGACTACGGATGTCTACGGCGTCGCCACGGACCGCAACCCCGACGACTATCGCGACATGCTCGATGCGATGGCAGGTTCGGTCACGACCACACCCGAATGGGCCGCTCGCTCGCAGGCAAACCACGAACAAACGATGGCGCAAATTCAGGCGTTCGGTGAAGAGTTGACGCGCCAGCACAACGCCAACATGGCGTGGATTGCTCAGAGCGCGGCCGCTCACCAGTCCCGCATGGAGGCGATCTGGGCGCAGGGCGACGCGAGCATGCAGAACTACTACGACCGCATGGACTCGATGGATCACACCCAGCGCGACTTTCTCAACTACATCAACGAGGAAGAGACCGTCACCGGGGGATCCACCGGAACTCGTCAGGTGGCGACCGGAGCGACCAACTACTGGGTGAACAAGTACGACGGAACCTACGTTGGCGGCGACATCAACTTCGACGAGGGCCAGTTGCGCGAGATCGGGCTCAACCCGAACGACTACGAGCAGGTGACGGTCGTCAAGTAGCTATGGTGTCCTAGAGGGGCAATTGCCGTTCCCCGAGGAGAGGACCCCATGGCGGATCCGCGATCACGAGACGTGTTCCGCATCCCGGGGTATCTCGCTTTCTGGTCCTCGTATACGGTGTCCGCGTTCGGCACCTACATCACGACCCTCGCGCTTCAGGTGTTGGTGCTCTTATCGCTCGGCGGCACGGCCGCTGATGTCGGGTTCGTCAACGCCGCGAGGTGGCTGCCCTATCTGCTGCTCGGTCTCATCGTCGGGGCGCTCGTCGATCGGCGGCGCCGCAAGCCGATCCTGATCGGGACCGATCTCGGCCGAGCGGTGCTCCTAGCCGCAATCCCGATTCTGTTTCTGCTGGGCTTGCTCAGCGTCCCAGTGCTCGTCGTGTTCGTGGCGTTGTTCGGGCTGTTCTCGCTATTCGGGGATGCCGCGTCCCAGTCGTTCTTGCCCCGAATCGTTCCTCGGGCATCCCTCTTCGCGGCTCATGCCCGCACCGATCAGAGCGACGCGGTCGCGCAGACGTCCGGACCGCTGGTCGCTGGAGGCCTGATCACCCTCATCGGCGCGCCGTTCGCGGTGCTCGTCGACGCCTTCACCTACCTGTTCTCGGCGTTCGCCATCTCACGGATTCGCGTGGTGGAGCCGGACTCAGATCCCGCCGCGCCAGCGAGAAACCTTCGACGCGAAATCGCGGAGGGACTGCGCTGGGTGTACCGTCATCCGGTCTTGGCCCCGATGGCGATCGCAACCCATGGATGGTTCTTCTTCAACGCCATCTTCGGCGTGGTGTTCGTCTCATTCGCTCTCCTCGGTCTGGGCCTCAGCGCACTCGAGCTCAGTCGCGGATCGCTAACCCTGCCGACTCGGCTCCCGCAGCGACAGCAGTCGCGCGGCATCCGGTGCGATGAGTTGCGCCCACGCCCGGTAGGTAGCCGAACTGCGGTGACGGTCGGGGTCGGGTTCGGCCGGCGGGTCGAACGGGAGAAAATGGGTGCGAGGCAAGGACGAGGCGAGCTCCCGACTGACGGTGTCGAACTCGCGGCCGCTGGAATCCAGAGCGGAGGAGGTGAGCCCGGGAACGAGGCGCAAGGCCACGGCGGACGGGATGCCCACCAGCAACAGCTCCGCGTTCGGCGAGTGCTCCGCCATCGTGAGGGCCAGGCGCAGCAGGTGCTTGCGCCAGTCCGATGCCGATGTCTGGTACGCGGCATCCACACTGCCGATTGTGCAGATGATCAGGTCGTAGTCGCCGGAACTTTGCTCCGCAAAGTGGCGCGAGGCGTTGGCGATGGTGAGCTCAAGATCGGTGATCAGTTCGAGGTCAACGCCACGCTCGCTGATCGCCGCGATCTGGCGAGCGAGATGCCCCGGCAGTGCGACCGAGTGGCTGGCGACTCCGAACCCTGCAGCCGGGCCGTTGCCGATCAACAGCACTCTCGACGCATCGGGTCCCGGGGCGGATGCCCGTGGCTCGTCGGTCGGTCGCGGAATCGTGTCCAGCACGGCTCGCTTCGTGCTCCACCATCCGCGGACGGCAAGCCCGACGGTACGTTTCAACATCACGGCTCCCCCCAGAAATCGCGCGTGCAGCAATCCTAGGGTCGAATCGCACGTATTTTCGAGAAGCCAGTGTCCGCGCCGCGAAATAGTCTGGACGCATGAGCACTCCAGCTTCGAATGCGGGCGCGGCCCACGCCGCCGACACTCACGACCTGATCCGCGTGCAGGGGGCGAGGGAGAACAATCTCAAAGACATCAGCGTCGACATCCCGAAGCGCCGGCTGACGGTGTTCACCGGGGTGTCTGGTTCGGGCAAGAGTTCCCTCGTGTTCGGTACGATCGCCGCCGAGTCTCAACGGATGATCAACGAGACGTACAGCTCATTCGTGCAGGGGTTCATGCCGAGCCTCGCGCGGCCCGACGTCGATGTTCTCGAGGGGCTCACGACGGCGATCATTGTCGACCAGGAGCGGATGGGCGCGAACACGCGCTCGACCGTCGGCACGGCCACGGACGCGAACGCGATGCTTCGCATTCTGTTCTCCCGACTCGGCAGTCCCTACGTCGGCTCGCCCAACGCGTTCTCCTTTAACATCCCCACCAGTCAGACCAGCGGGGTGCGCACGAGCAGCACCGGCGAGACGACGGTCGTCGAGAACGAGGTCTACCTGGGTGGGATGTGCCCGCGCTGCGAGGGCACGGGCAACGTCACCGACATCGATCTCACCCAACTGTTCGACGACTCCAAGTCGCTCGCCGAGGGCGCGCTCACGATTCCCGGCTACACGGTGGACGGTTGGATGGTGCGCATCTTCACCGAATCCGGCTTCCTCGATGCCAACAAGCCGATCGCGAAGTTCACGAAGCAAGGAACGCGACGACTTCTTGTACAAGGAGCCGACGAAGGTCAAGGTTCAGTCGATCAACATGACCTACGAGGGTCTGGTTCCCAAGATCCAGAAGTCGATGCTCGCCAAAGACAGGGAGGCGATGCAGCCGCACATTCGTGCCTTCGTTGATCGCGCTGTCACCTTCACCGCGTGCCCCGAGTGCGACGGCACCCGCTTGAACGCCGGAGCGCGCTCCTCGAAGATCGGCGGGGTGAGCATCGCGGATGCCTGTGCGATGCAGATCAGCGACCTTGCCGAGTGGGTTCGCGGTCTGCACGAGCCGTCGGTTGCGCCGCTCTTGAACAACCTGCGGCTGCTGCTCGAGTCCTTCGTGAACATCGGCCTCGGCTATCTCTCGCTGGATCGGCCCTCCGGCACCCTCTCGGGCGGCGAGGCCCAGCGCACCAAGATGATCCGGCACCTCGGGTCGTCGTTGACCGACGTGACCTACGTGTTCGATGAGCCCACTGTCGGGCTGCATCCGCACGACATCGAGCGAATGAACTCCCTGCTGCTGGCGCTGCGCGACAAGGGCAACACGGTTCTCGTGGTCGAACACAAGCCGGAGACGATCGCGATTGCCGACCGCATCGTCGACCTCGGTCCCGGTGCGGGTGACGCTGGCGGCGAGGTGGTCTTCGAGGGAACCCTCGACGACCTTCGGGGGAGCGGTACGTTGACCGGCCGCCACCTCGACGACCGCGCCCGGCTCAAGGATGCTGTGCGAACCTCGGCAGGCACGCTCGAGGTGCGTGGCGCGAACTCGCACAATCTGCGCAACGTCGATGTGGACATCCCGCTCGGAATGCTCGTCGTGGTTACGGGTGTCGCAGGCTCGGGCAAGAGCTCGCTAATTCAGGGGTCGGTGACGCCCCGCGATGGCATCGTGTCGGTCGATCAGAGCGCCATCCGGGGCTCTCGACGAAGCAACCCGGCCACCTACACGGGTCTGCTCGACCCGATCCGCACCGCGTTCGCGAAGGCGAACGGCGTTAAGCCGGCCATGTTCAGCGCGAACTCCGAGGGAGCGTGCCCGACCTGCAACGGCAACGGGCTCATCTTCACTGATCTCGGCCCGATGGCGACAGTGTCGACCGTCTGCGAGGAGTGCGAGGGTCGCCGCTTTCAGGCGATTGTTCTCGGCTACACCTTTGGCGGCCGCAACATCAGCGAGGTGCTCGGGATGTCTGTGGCCGAGGCCGAAGAATTCTTCGGCTCGGGCGACGCCAAGCTTCCGGCGGCTCACGCGATCCTCGATCGGCTGGTGGATGTCGGGCTCGGCTACCTGAAGATCGGCCAGCCACTCACGACCCTGTCCGGCGGGGAGCGCCAGCGACTGAAGCTCGCGACCCAGATGGCGGACAAGGGCGACATCTACGTTCTGGATGAACCGACCACGGGTCTGCACCTCGCCGACGTCGAGAACCTGCTTGGCCTGCTCGACCGGCTCGTCGATTCCGGCAAGTCGGTGATCGTCATCGAGCATCACCAGGCGGTCATGGCCCACGCCGACTGGATCATCGATCTCGGACCAGGTGCGGGTCACGACGGAGGTCTCGTGGTGTTCGAGGGCACGCCGACAGACCTTGTGGCTGCCAAGTCCACCCTCACCGGGGAGCATTTGGCGGCGTATGTCGCGTCGTAGACCGAAGTGTCAGCGCGACGCGAGCCTAGACTGACCTCACTATCCGAACAACGACGTCTGGAGCATCACATGGCCGCAATATCTCGTTCACGCCGTTCCGCAGCGGGGATCGCCCTCATCGTCGCCGGAGCCTTGGTGCTTCTCAGCGTGCTGCTCCCGCTTCTGTCCGTCTCGATCCCGTACCTCGGCGTGCTCGCCTACGCCGCTCTCGCGGTGGCCCTGGTGATCCTGGCTCTCGGCGCGGTCAATAACACCCTGGCCAAAGTCGCGCTGTTCGTCGGCGCCGTCGGATTCGCCATCCTCGCGCTCATCGGCCTCGGCATCGGCCTCCCCGCAGTACTCGTCAGCATCGCGGCGATCGCCGCAGCACTCGGCTTCCTGATCGGTGCTGTCGTACTCTACGTCGGCAAAGAGATCACGAACCTCGCGGCGATCATCTTCATGATTGCCGCGATCCTCGGTGCGATCATCCTGCTCGGCCTCGCCGCGACTCTCGGTCTCGGTGCGTTCGGCACGATTCTCACGGTGGCGTACGGCGCTGCGCTCATCGTCGCTGGCGTCTACTTCCGTCGCACCGAGCGCACGCGCTAGTCGACCGTCAGGTTGTCTCTCGGCCCAGCACGTGGGTCTGGATGGCAATAACTGCGGCACCGCGGCACCACTCAGTGTTGTCGCCCGACGTGGTGAACAGAGGTAGGGGGTGGGTTCGACTATCACGGTCGAGCGCCATCCCCTCCTGCACCGCGTCCGCGGCGACGTCGACGAGCCGCACGCCCTCTCCACCGAGCACCACGAGCTCGGGCATCGCGAGATTGGCGACCGCGGCGATTAAACGTCCAAGTCCGCGACCGGCATCGTCTACGACACGACGGGCAGCTGCTTCGCCGGCGATCGCGAGGTCGAGCGCCTCGTTGTAGTCAACCGGACGATCGAGGGCGTTGGACACCCCGCCGATGATCGCCGACTTGGTGAGAACGCTCTGGGCGCATCCGCGATGGCCGGATGCACACACCGGGCCGAACGGGTCGAGAGGCCAGTGCCCCACCAGGCCGATTCCCGAGTCTTCGTTGACGACTACGTCGCCGCCAATGACAAGCCCGTAGCCGACTCCAGCACCGAGCGTGAGTACGGCGAACCGGTCGGCGTTACGTCCAGCGCCGAACCACCGTTCGTACTCGGTGAACGCCGTGATGTCGTTGTCGATCACGACGGGGAGACCGGTCGTTGTTTCGAGCATGGCACCCAGCTCGACATCGGTCCAGCCCAGGAACGGGGCATTGCGCACGACGCCGCCGGAATCTACCAAGCCGCCAATGCCGAGGCCGATCGCGGTCACGGTCGGCACGCTGCCACGCAAGGCACTCACCACGTTGCTGACTGCTCCCACGACGGAGTTCGGTTCGCGCGAAGAGAGCTCGGCGTGCGCGGTGGCAAGCACGGTCGCGCGCAGATCGGTTGCGACTCCGAGCACCTCGTCACCGGTCAGTTTGATGCCGATGAAGTGGCGGGACTCGGGGATCACGTCGAGTAGTCGAGACGGTCGCCCTGCTCTTCCGTCCAGACGCTCGCCGACCTCGACGAGGAGCCCCGATTCGATAAGGGGTGTACTCAGCCTCGTGAGTGAGCCGGGGGAGAGATCCAACTTGCGAGCAATTTCGGTACGCGAGATGGGGCCGTTGATGAGAACCTCGAGAGCGACCGCATTGGAAGGGCCGGTACCGGGCGTCCATGCTGGTGTGCGGATTCTCACAGCCGTCTCCTTCCGCTCGCAGCGCCTCAATTGTGCCTGAATTTCCCGAGGTTATTCTTTTTGGCAGGAAACCAAACCAAGTCTACATCCGCCCTGAACTTCGCTATTGACATCGAATTACTTTTGCCATAGAAATAAATAGTGCACCTCAGGGCATGCATCTCAGCATGTCGAACAACGCAGTTCGAGTGAAAGGCAATGACGTGAAATCACTGAAGATCTTGGCCGTCGCGGCCGCAGGAGCACTGGCTTTGGCCGGATGCTCGGCGACCCCATCCACCGGAGGAGGCGGCATCGGCGAACCGGGTGCCACCGACATTTCCGGGACCGTTACCTTCTGGCACGCCTACAGCGCGGATTCCCCCGAGGTGGCAACCCTCGATGGCGAGCTCATCCCCGCGTTTGAGGCGATGTACCCGGACGTCACGGTTAAGTCCGTCCCCGTCCCGTACGACGACCTCCACCAGAAGCTCATCACCGCGGTCGCCGGCGACCAGCTTCCCGACCTGGTTCGCGCAGACATCGGCTGGGTCTCCGAGCTCGCCGACCTCGGCGTGCTCGTGCCGCTGAGCGACGAGATGCCCGACTTCCAGGCGGTCGCCGACACGACCTACCCAGGCACACTCGCAACCAACCTCTGGCAGGGCAAGTACTACGGTCTGCCACTGGACACCAACACTCGAGTCATGATGTACAACTCGGATGCGCTCGCCGCCGCCGGCGTTGACGTGCCGGTGACGGTCGATGACCTCATGGATGCCGCAGCAGCGCTCAAGGCGAATGGCTCGTATGTCTTCGCCGACAACGGTGCTGGCGGTTGGAACAGCCTGCCGTGGATCTGGAGCGCCGGCGGCGACATGACCAACGCCGACGTCACAGAGGCCAGCGGATACCTGAACTCCAAGGAGTCGGTCGCGGGTATCCAAACCCTCGTTGACCTCTACGAGGGTGGCTACATGCCTGACATCATTCTTGGTGACTCGGGCGGTCTCGCGACCAGCGACGGACTCGCAGCCGGAACCTACGCGACGATCCTCGATGGACCGTGGATGTACCCGATCTTTGCCGGCCAGTTCCCCGACTTCGAACTCAAGGACTCCCTAGTGCCCGCGGGCGCTGGTGGAAGCATCTCGGTCGTCGGTGGCGAAGACATCGTGTTGACTCAGTCATCCGAGAACAAGGCGGCGGCGGCAGAGTTCCTGCGCTACCTCCTGTCTGAAGATGCCCAGCTCGCGATGGCCAAGGTCGGACAGATGCCTGTAGTGGCCAGCCTCGGCGACCAGCTCACGGCGATCAACCCGTACTACGCGACGTTCGCGGAGCAGCTCGCGACGGCGCGTCCGCGCCCCGCCACCCCGGCCTGGTCGAAGATGGACAGCATCCTTCAGGATGAGGTTCGCGCGGCCATCAAGGGTGAGAAGAGCGTGCAGGATGCGCTCGACTCGGCGGCCGCACAGATCGACGATCTGCTCGCGCAGTACAAGTAGGTAGAGGACAACGATGACCACACCGACTGCAGCACCCGTCGCGGTTAGCGCGCGGTCGGTAAAACCCCGGCGGCGGCATCTCCCCGCCGCCGGGGGTGGCCGTCGCGAGGCGCTCGCCGGCTACGCGTTCGTGCTCCCCGGCTTCGCGCTCTATGCCCTCGTGATGCTTTACCCCGCGGTGCAGACCTTTCTGCTCAGCCTGCGGGATTGGAAAATCAGCCCTGGGGCGGTGAGCCCGTGGGTCGGACTCGACAACTACATCCGTGCCTTCAACGATCCGGCCTTCATCGATTCGCTCGTCAACTCGGTGGTCTACACCGTGGTGACTGTGCCGCTGCAGATCGCGATCGGCCTGTATCTGGCGGTTCTATTGGACAGCAAGCTCCCGGGTCGAGTCGCCTTCCGCGTGTTGTTCTACCTACCGGTGGTAACCAGCTGGGTCGTCGTGTCGCTGTTGTTCCGCTACATCTTCGCGTCGAACGAGGGGCTAGCGAACTTTGTCGTCGTGGATCTGCTGCACCTTGTATCGGAAGACGTCAGCTGGTTCCAAGAGCGATGGACGTCGTACATCGCAATCGCAGCGCTCGGCATTTGGAAGGGAATCGGCTGGTCGATGCTGATCTTCCTCGCGGCGCTAACGGCCGTGCCAAAAGACCTGCACGAGGCCGCCGCGCTCGATGGAGCAGGCATTTTCGGACGGTTCAGGCATGTCTCGGTGCCGTCGATCCGTCCAGCGCTTTCGGTCGTGACCATCTTGCTGGTGATCGGTGGATTCAACGTGTTCATCTCGGTGCTGCTCATCACGGGCGGCACGAACGACACACAGGTTCCCCTCACCTACATGTACGACCAGGCCTTCAAGTTCTTAGAGTTCGGCTACGGCAGCGCGATCTCCTTCTCGCTCACCGCGATGGTCCTCATACTTTCCGCCCTGCAGTACTGGTGGACCCGACGATCGATGAGGGACTGAGCCATGGTCAACTCGCGTCGCGCTCGAATCATCAGCTACGTCATCCGATATGTGCTGCTCGGAACTGCCGGGTTCATACTCGTCTACCCGTTCCTGTTCATGCTCTCGACCTCGTTCAAGCCGCGGTCGCTGTCGCTCGGCGATCCGACCCAGCTAATCCCTAGCGATCCGACTCTGGAGAACTACATCCAGGTTCTCGGGGTCGACAACTTCGCACGATACTTCCTGAACTCGGCGATGGTCGCTGTGGTCAGCACGGTTCTGATCGTGGCGCTGTCGTCGATGATGGCGTACGCGTTCACGAAGCTGCGCTTCCCCGGCAAGCGCGTGCTGTTCACCCTCATCATCGTTGGGCTCACGATCCCCACGATGATGCTGATCATCCCGCAATTCCTGCTGGCTCGAGACCTCGGACTGCTCAACTCGTTGCAGGGGCTGGTGCCGTTCTATGTGGGCACCGCGCTCGGGTTCAACACGTTTCTGCTCGCGGGGTTCTTCCAAACCATCCCGCGTGAACTCGACGAGGCCATGATCATCGACGGGGCTGGCCCGCTGCGGCGGTACTGGAACCTCGCGTTGCCGCTGTCGAAACCGGCGCTCGCGACCACGGTGATCTTTGCCTTCCTCGGCACCTGGGACGAGTTCGCGTGGGCCCTCACAGTGCTCAACGACGTCGAGGTGCGCACACTTCCGATCGCGATCGCCCTGTTCCAGGGCCAACACAGCACCAGCTGGGGTCTGGTGTTCGCCGCATCCCTGATGGCGATCGTCCCCGTTCTCATCGTCTACATCATCTTCCAGCGATTCTTCGTCGCTGGCCTGACCTCCGGAGCAGTCAAGAGCTAATGACCACCACACTGTCGGCGCAGCACATCATCACCGAGTCACTGCGCGTGATCGCGGACGGACAGGCGCCGTCCGGGGCCTATATCGCGAGCCCCAACTTTCCCGAGTACGCCTACGCGTGGCTGCGTGACGGGGCATACGTTGCGCTGGCGATGGATGCCGCGGGGTCACGCGAGTCCGCCGCCGCATTTCACGAGTGGGTCGCGCGGGTGATCGTGGGCCAGGGCGATCGCATCCACAGCATCATCGACCGACTTGCCGCCGACCAGAACCTGCGCGGCGAAGACATGCTGCCCACGAGGTACACCCTCGACGGCGAGCCGGAACCGGTGCTCGACGAGGCGTGGCCGAACTTCCAGCTCGATGGCTACGGCACCTGGTTGTTCGCCCTTCATCAGCACGCAGGGATTGAGCTTTCCGACGAGGCGCGGGCCGCCGTCACGCTCGCCTCCGACTATCTCGTCGCCACCTGGCGGCTGCCGTGCTTCGACTATTGGGAGGAGTACGGCGATCGGCAGCACACGTCGTCGCTCGCAGCAATCGCTGCCGGGCTACGCGCGGCGGGTCGGATGCTCGGACGACCGGAGCTTGAAGGAACGGCCGCCGAGGTGATCGACTTCATCTGGGGATGGTGTGTGCGCGACGGCAGCTTCGTGAAGGGCCCAGAAGACACTCGCGTGGACGCCAGCCTCATCTCGCTCGCTGTGCCGTTCGGGCTGGTGGATGCGAGTAATCCCGTGATGATCGCGACGATTGCGAGAATCCGAGCCGAACTTTCGAGCCCCACCGGGGGCGTGTATCGGTATCACGGGGACAGCTACTTCGGCGGGAACCCGTGGATGTTGCTGACCGCATGGCTCGGCTGGTACCTGCGCATCGTCGGCGACGAGTCCGGCTATAGTGCGGCGCGCGACTGGGTGGTGCGACACGCCTCCCAGGAGGGCAAGCTCGCTGAACAGATTCTGACCGAACCGCAGCACGCCGAGTTCGTCGATCAGTGGCTTCAACGCTGGGGGCCCGTGGCCGACCCGCTGCTCTGGTCGCACGCTAAGTTCGTCCTCATGGAGTCGGCACCGGCGGCAGCGGCATGGAGCTGATCCCGGACCGCGCGCACTACGTCCCGGGCGCCGCGGTCGAGATTGAGTTGACGAAGCCCGCTCCGGTCGCAGGTGAGCTCGTCGTCACTCGCCTGCACCGCGAGGTGACCCGCGTCGATGTGCCCGCCGGCGCATCTGCTGTCGCTCTCGGATCCTTCGACGCCGGGGGCTATGGAGTTCGCCTTGGCGACGCGACGACGGCGTTCGACGTCGCCGACTCGTCGTTCGCTCGGCCGCGCTACGGCTTCGTCGCCCACCTGACGGACGATGCCGATCCGCACGCGGTCGCCCGCAACTTTCGCCGACTGCACCTGAACATCGCGCAGTTCTACGACTGGGCGTACCGTCATTCCACTCTCATGCCGCCGAGCGAGCACTACACCGACCCGCTCGGGCTTGAGCGCACGCTGTCCGCCGTGAATCGGATGTCCGACACTCTCTCATCGGTCGGCACCGTGCCCCTCGGGTACTCGGCCGTCTACGCGATCGGGCACACCGAAACCGACGAGTGGGCCGGCTCCATCATTCACCGCACGGATGGAGAGCAGTATCGCCTAGGCGAGAATTTCCTCGTTCTAGTCGACCCGGCGGAGCCCCGTTGGCTGGAGCACTATCTCGGCGAGTTGGAGCGAGTGGTTCGAGAAACATCGATCGAGGGTTTCCACCTCGATCAGTACGGCTGGCCCAAGTTCGCTCGGCGGGCGGACGGCACCGCCGTCGATCTTGCTGCAAGTTTCGTGACACTGTTTGACGCCATTCGCGAGCGGCTGCCCGACACCCCGTTCATCTTCAACAACGTCAACGACTTTCCGACCTGGGCCACCGCTGGCGGCCCGCAGGATGCCAGCTACGTGGAGGTGTGGGATCCGCACTCGACGCTCCAAGACCTGGCGGCGCTCGCGGCGTCGGCCAGAGTGGCGCGAGCCGATCATCCGCTGATCCTGTCGGCATATCTCCCGTGCTATGCGAACGACGACGAGTCGAGGGCCAACAGCGCGGCCGCCTTGGTCATGGCAACGGCGTTTTCGAACGGAGCGACTCACCTGCTATTGGGCGAGGATCGCAACGCCCTTACCGGGCCGTACTACGCGACCAATCACCGCTTGAGCGCAGAGGGTGCCGACTTCTTCGTGCCGTGGTACGACTTCCAGGTGCGCTACGGCGACCTGTTTTACGATGCGAATCAGGTGGACATCACCGAGTCGTTTACGGGCGGTATCAACGGCGATCTGGTGTTCGAGGGAGCACGGTTCTCCACGAAGGCCGAGGCCGGATGCGTCTGGACCAGGGTGGTGCGAACCAGCTCGGGCATCGTGGTGCATCTCATCGACCTCACGGCTCAGACCGAGACGGTGTGGGACGCGGGGAAGAACGACCCGGGCATCCGCTCCGGTATCTCGATGGCGGTGTCGTTCCTCGGCGAGACTGCGAGCATCCAGTTCGCGAGCGTTCACAAGCCCGACATGATCACCGTGACACCGTCGGGCACGGCGCGATCCGAACAGTCGAATGCCCTGTCAGCCGACCAGAACAGCGCGACGTTCGAGCTTCCCGAGTTCGATACGTGGGCGATGTTGTTGATCCCGTGGGGCGAGATCCTCTAAGCGCTACGCGCCCAGCCGCCGCGACACTCGGTGCGCGTGCTCCAGTAGCAGGCGCCCGAGTTCGGGGCGGCGGGCATCCGTGAATCGTGTCGCGACGCCTGTGAGGCTGAGCGCCCACGCCGGCTTGCCCGACTTGTCGAAGATCGCCGCCCCCATGCCCCAACTGCCCTCCACTATGAGGCCGGGGTTGACGGCGTAGCCGGTCGCTCGAGTGGTTGCTACGCGCTCGCGCACCGCATCGGGCGTATGGCTGGGCCCGAACCGCTCGACGAGCGCCGCATCAGCGAGGTACCTGTCGACCTCGGCATCGGGGAGCATCGACAGGATGACGAGACCGGCGGATGCCACACCCAACGGAAAGCGCACCCCCTCCGACAGGACGAATGAGCGGATGGGGAACGCGCCATCCTCACGCAACAGGCAGACGGTCTCGTCGCCGCGGCGGGCACTGAGGAAGGCGCTCTCGCCGGTGGCCGCCGCGAGGGCGTGCACGCTGTCGCGGGCGAGCGCGGAGATGTCGTAGCGCTCGGCGGCGACGGCGCCCATGAGGTACAGCTCGGGTCCAAGCATCCAGCGGCCGGTGGGTTGGTCGTGATCGACGAGGCCGTCGGCGGCGAGCGACGACAGCAGCCGGTGCACGGTGGGACGGGAGAGACCGATCGAGTTGGCGAGCGCCGTGGTCGCGATGCCGCCGGGCATGGCCGCACTGACGGCACGGAGGATGGCGGCGACACGGCCCACGACCTGAGCACCCGCGACAGTCGGCATGTTCACATTATGGACGCTTTAGTTCAGGTCGGCCACACTGCGAGCAACAGGCGGTGCCGGAGTTGACTGCCCGGTCGCATGAATCTAGCCTCAGATGGGGCCGAAGGATCGGCCCACATTGTGGACACGAGGGAGTGCCGATGCGGTCGAAAGTGTGGTCGAGTGCCGCGGAGGCCCTGGCCGAGGTCGCGAGAGACGGCATGACGATCGCCGTCGGTGGCTTCGGGCTCAGCGGCATCCCCAGCAACCTCATCGAGGCGCTGCGCGACAACGGTGCGAAAGACCTCGTCATGGTCAGTAACAACATGGGCGTCGACGGCAAAGGCCTCGGAATGCTGCTCGAAAACAAGCAGGTGCGCAAAGTCCTGAGTTCCTACGTGGGCGAGAACAAGCTGTTCGCGCAGCAGTACCTGTCCGGCGAACTCGAGGTCGAGTTCGTGCCGCAAGGAACGCTCGCGGAACGGCTGCGCGCCGGCGGCGCCGGCATCCCGGCCTTCTTCACGCCGACCGGCGTCGGAACCCCGGTCGCCGAGGGAAAGCAGGAGGCCGAGTTCGACGGCCGCAAGGCGATTCTGGAACGGGCGATCGTCGCCGACCTCTCGCTGGTGCGGGCACATCGTGCCGATATCGAGGGCAACCTCGCGTACCGGCGTCTCGCGCGCAACCTCAATCCGCTGGTCGCCGCGGCCAGCAAGATGACCATTGCCGAGGCTGAAACCATCGTTGACGGTTACCTCGATCCTGACGAGATCGTGACCCCAGGCATCTATGTTCAACGGCTCGTCGCCGTCACCAACCACACCAAAGACATCGAGCAGCGCACTGTGCGAACTCGCGGGGAGGCGTAACGCTATGTGGACACGTGACGAGATGGCCGCGATCGCGGCATCCGAACTCGAAGACGGGCAGTACGTCAATCTCGGCATCGGGATCCCGACCCTGGTGGCGAACCACCTCCCCGACGGAGTCAGTGTGACACTTCAGAGCGAGAACGGGCTGCTCGGGATGGGGCCGTTCCCCTGGGAGGGCGAAGAAGACCCCGACATCATCAACGCGGGCAAGCAGACGGTCACGATCCTGCCGGGCGGCAGCGTGTTCGACTCCGCCACCTCGTTTGGGATGATCCGCGGCGGGCACGTCGCCATTGCCATCCTCGGGGCGCTTCAGGTGTCGCAATTCGGCGACCTCGCCAACTGGACCATCCCCGGAAAGCTCGTCAAAGGCATGGGCGGCGCAATGGATCTCGTCGCAGGAACACCCCGCGTCATCGTCGTGACCGAGCACGTGGCCAAGGACGGCGCACCGAAGATCGTCGCGGAGTGCGACCTCCCCCTCACCGGAGCGCGCGTTGTCGATCGCATCATCAGCGACCGAGCCGTGTTCGACGTCAGCGACGCTGGCCTCGTGCTGCGCGACATCGCCCCGGGAGAAACCATCGAGAAGTTGCGAGAACTCACGGGCGCGCCGTTCGTCGTCGACCCCGCAGTCAAGGAGACATCATGAGCGCCATCATCGCGGGCTACGCCCGAACCCCCTTCGTTCGCTTCACCGGGCAGTTCGCTTCCGTGCCGGCGACGGCGCTCGGGTCACACGCCATAGCCGCAGCGCTCGAACGGGCGGGAGTCGCTGCCGACGAGGTCAATCTCGTCGTCGGCGGTCAAGTGCTCCAGGCCGGTGCGGGGCAGAACCCCGCACGCCAGTCGGCGGTGGGGGCGGGCATACCTCTCACGGTTCCCGCGCTCACGCTCAACGCCGTCTGCCTGTCGGGCATGGAAGCCGTCGCATGGGCCGCGCGCCTGATCGACGCGGGCGAGGTCGACATCGCTGTGGCGGTCGGGCAGGAGTCGATGTCGCTGGCCCCCCACGTGTTCAGTGCCCGAGCGGGAACGCGCTACGGCGCCATCGAACTGCTCGACACCGTTGACCACGATGGGCTGAGCGACGCCTTCGAGCACCGGTCCATGGGCGAGTCCACCGAGCAGGGCAACGCCGAACTCGGGCTCACCCGCGCCGTGCAAGATGAGGTGTCGGCCGCGTCGCACGCCAGAGCCGTGGCATCCGCCGACTACCTTGCCGACGAGATAGCGCCGTACACGATCACGGGCAAACGCGGCGACACGGTCGTGGCCACCGACGATGGCGTTCGCGCCGACACGACCGTCGAGACGCTCGCCGGACTGCGACCCGCGTTCTCCAGTTCGGGAAGCATCACCGCGGGCAACTCCTCCCAGATCACCGATGGCGCGGCGGCGCTCGTGCTCATGAGCCCGGCGGTCGCCGCGGCACGCGGGGTGACCGGACTCGCGAGCATCGAGGCACACGCACTCGTGGCCGGTCCTGACGTTCGGCTGCACGCCCAGCCCGCAAACGCGATCCTCGCAGCCCTCGCCAAGACCGGAGACGAGGCGTCGGCGCTTGCCGCGGTCGAGATCAACGAGGCTTTCGCGTCGGTCTCCGTGCACTCCACGGCGGCGCTGGGAGTGGATGCCGCGATCGTCAACAGCAACGGTGGCGCGATCTCGCTCGGTCACCCGATCGGGGCATCCGGTGCCCGCATCGTCGGGCACCTGGCCCGTCGCCTGCACGATCTCGGGGCGGACAGCCTGGGGGCCGCGGGAATCTGTGGCGGTGGTGGCCAGGGTTCGGCTCTGGTGTTGCGCGGCCTGTAGAAGCGTCGCTTTCGGGGCGATATTGAAGTTTGGCAACTCTTTCGTATTGCCGCGCCCAAGAATCACACTTCGACCGACCGCGGATACAGTAGCGTCGGGCCCGTTTGCGAAAGCAACGAGAAGGAGTGCCATGAGAGTCGCAGTGTCGCGTGAGCGGATCGACGGTGAGCGTCGAGTCGCCATTACACCGGAGTCGGCGGGGCAGTTGGTCGCCGCCGGGCTGCAGGTCGTTGTCGAGCGGGGTGCGGGGGTGTTGGCCGGTTACGCCGACGATGCCTACGCCGCGGCAGGCGCAACGGTCGAGGCGGCACCGAAGCTGACAACAGCCGATGTGGTCGCGCACGTGCGCCCCCTGCCCGCAGACGTGATCGCGACGCTCAAGCCGGGCACGATCACGGTGGGGCTGGCATCGCCAGCCGCGGAGCTGGCCGCCGTTGCGGCATCCCGTGACGCCAAAGTCACCGCCTTCGCTCTCGAACTCGTGCCCCGCATCTCCCGCGCTCAGTCGATGGATGCCCTCACCTCGCAGTCGCTCGTCACCGGCTACCGCTGCGTTCTCGAGGCGGGCATGCGGTACCCGCGCTTCTTCCCGCTCTACATGACCGCCGCAGGTACGATCCCGCCGGCCCGGGTTCTCGTTCTGGGCGCGGGCGTCGCCGGCCTGCAGGCCATCGCGACCGCGAAGCGTCTCGGAGCGAAGGTGTTCGCGTACGACGTGCGCGCCGCATCCGCCGACGAGGTGGCGTCGATGGGCGGCACGTTCATCACGCTCGACCTCGAGGCGGCGGATGCCGCGGGCGGCTACGCCAAGGAACTCGCGGCCGACCGCGCCGCGCGCCAGCAGGAACTGCTCACGCCGCACATCCACGACGCCGACGTGATAATCACGACGGCTCTCATCCCCGGACGACCGGCCCCCGTGCTCGTCACGGCCGGCATGCTCGCCGGGATGCGACCCGGCAGCGTCATCGTCGATCTCGCCGCCGAGAGCGGCGGCAACGTCGAAGGATCCGTGCCCGGTGAGGATGTCAGTGTCGCGGTGAGCGGCGGAACGGTCACGATCGTGGGCATGAAGGATGCGGCATCCGCCATGGCCTTCGACGCGTCTCGCCTCTACGCCAAGAACGTCTCGAACCTGATCGCCCTAATGACGACGGACGGCACAGTCACCGCCAACTTCGACGACGAAATCGTCGCCGGGGCATGCATCACCTACGACGGGGTGGTGCGGCACGAACCGACGGCGACCGCGCTCGAGCAACTCCCCGGGAGGAAGAACTGATGGATGCCATAACCCTGCTCACCGTCTTCGTGCTCGCGGTTTTCGTGGGCTTCGAGGTCGTCTCCAAGGTGTCGAGCACGCTGCACACGCCCCTGATGTCGGGGGCGAACGCCATCCACGGCATCATCCTCGTCGGTGCGATCATCGTCGCGGGTCAGGCCGAGGACACGCTCGTTCTCGTTATCGCCCTGATCGCCGTTCTGCTGGCGACCCTCAATCTGGTGGGCGGCTTCGTCGTCACCGACCGGATGCTCGACATGTTCTCCGGACGGAAGGCGGCTAAGCCGACCCCGGTTGCCGCCGACACGAAGGGCGACACCAAGTGATTCTGCTCAGCCCCGAGTGGGCCGCGATCCTCTACCTGATCGCCGCCGTCTGCTTCATCCTCGCGCTTCAGGGTCTCGGCAAGCCGAAGACCGCGCGGCGCGGCAACCTGATCGGTGCCGCGGGCGCGGTGATCGCCGTTGCGACCGTGTTCCTGTCGACGAAGATCGACAACCTGCCATGGATTCTCGTGACCATTGTCGTGGGCGCCGCGATCGCGGCTCCCGTGTCGCGCCGAGTCAAGATGACCCAGATGCCCCAACTGGTCGCGCTGTTCAACGGCGTCGGCGGCGGTGCCGCGGCTCTCGTCGCGCTGTTGGAGTTGTCGCACGTTTCCTCCCCGTGGTCGGGGCTCGCGGTGGCGTTCACCGTACTCGTTGGTGGGGTGTCGTTCTCCGGTTCGGCCATCACCTTCGCGAAGCTTCAGGAGCTCATGCCCACCCGGCCCATCGTGTTCACCGGCCAGCCGATCGTCATGGCCCTGGTGCTCGCGGGCGCGCTCGTCAGCGGCGGATTTGTCGTCGCGACCGGTTCCATCATCGCGGTGCTCGTGCTCCTGGTGCTTGGTCTGCTCGCGGGCGTTCTGCTGGTGCTTCCGGTTGGCGGCGCGGACGTTCCGATCGTCATCTCTCTGCTCAACGCGTTCACGGGTCTCACGGTCGCGGCATCCGGCCTGGTGCTCGGCAACGTGCTGCTGCTCGTCGCAGGAACCCTCGTCGGCGCGAGCGGTACGATCCTGACCCGAGCTATGGCATCCGCCATGGGTCGCAGCGTGTCTGGCATCATCTTCGGCGCGTTCAAAGGCGGGTCGACCGCCGGCTCGACGACGGTGTCCGACCGTCCGGTGCGCTCTGCGTCTGCCGAAGACGTCGCGATTCTGCTCGGCTACGCGCAGAAGGTCATCGTGGTGCCCGGCTACGGTCTCGCGGTCGCGCAGGCACAGCACACGATGGCCGAGCTCGGCTACGGCGCTCGAGGCGAAAGGTATCGAGGTGGTGTTCGGCATCCATCCCGTCGCCGGGCGCATGCCGGGTCACATGAACGTGCTGCTCGCCGAGGCGAACGTGCCGTACGAGGTGCTTGGAGGAGATGGACGAGGTGAACCCGCAATTCAAGACCGCGGATGTCGCCCTCGTCGTCGGCGCCAACGACGTCGTCAATCCCGCCGCGAAGACCTCGCCCGGGTCACCCATTTTCGGGATGCCGATTCTTGATGCCGCGGCCGCAAAGCAGATCGTCTTCCTCAAGCGATCAATGCGCCCCGGGTTTGCGGGAATCGAGAACGAGTTGCTGTTCGACCCCAAGACGACCCTGCTCTTCGGGGACGCCAAGGAGACCCTGTCGAAGGTGCTCTCCGCGGTCAAGGCCCTATAGCGAAAAATTTCGCACGAACTGTCGATTTCGATCGATGCCGTTCGTCGCCTTGGTGAGTGGGTTCCTCCGGAGCCCGCCACCAAGGAGGAGAACGTGGACGACAGCGAACGGCGCCCGACTGACGACGATCAGCGTCGCTGGGGCCAGTGGATCGAGCGGCTGTGCGCATCGGCATGGGTGCGGCTGCTCTGATGTCGGGCGCGAACTCGGGGTGTTCCCCGGTTTCCTCCCGTGAATTACCCTGTCATCGAGAAGGAGCACGCGATGCAATACATGATGTTTGTGGCAACCGATCCCGAGGCCGAAACCTACGATCCGGCCCAAGACAACATCCAGGAGTGGGTCGCGGAGATGACCGAGCGCGGGGTGAGCCTGCACGGTGACCGACTTCGACCGGTCGAGGATGCCACGTTGGTTCGAGTTCGCAACGGCGAGGTGATCGTGACCGATGGTCCCTTCACCGAGTCCAAGGAGTGGATCGCGGGCTACGACATCATCGACGCGGCCGATCTCGACGAGGCGATCGAAGTCGCGTCGAAGCATCCGATGGCTCGATTCGGACGAATCGAGATCCGGCCGGTGTGGCCCTTCACGCAGTGACCGGTGCCGTTGCGGATGCGGTGGCGGCGGCGCACCGCGCCGAGTGGTCCCGCGTCGTCGCGACTCTCATCCGGATCACCCGCGACTGGTCGCTGGCGGAAGACTGCGCGAGCGAGGCCTTCGAGGCCGCCCTCGCGGCATGGAAACGAGACGGCATACCGGCGAACCCGGGGGCGTGGCTCACGACGGTCGCGAAGAACCGTGCCCTCGATCGACTGCGCCGGTCGGCGTCTCTGGAACGAAAGCTGGAGGAGCTGGCGGTGATCACCGAACTCGATGAATTCGACTCGCACGCGCCCGCGGTGCCCGACGATCGACTGAGGCTGATCTTCACCTGTTGCCACCCGGCACTTGCCGCCGAGGCGCGTCTTGCCTTGACCCTGCGAACGGTGGGCGGTCTCACCACACAGCAGATCGCTGCGGCGTTTCTCGTTCCGGAAAGCACCATTGCGCAGCGGATAGTGCGGGCGAAGCGCAAGATCACGGAGGCCGGGATTGCCTACCGGGTACCGCAGGCAGCTCACCTCCAGGAGCGACTCGGGGGTGTGCTTGCCGTGCTCTACCTCGTGTTCACCTCGGGATACTCCGCGGCGGCCGATGCTGGGCTGGCAGACGAGGCGATCCGTCTTACCCGCGCGCTGTGCGCGCTTATGCCCGACGAGCCCGAGATCGCGGGCCTGCTGTCACTCATGCTTCTGCAGCACTCCCGCAGCACCGCGCGGGTCGATGCAACCGGTGACCTCGTCACCCTCGAAAACCAAGACCGAGAATCGTGGGATGCCGCGGCGATCGCCGAGGCGATGAAGCTCATCGACTCCGTCAGTGGCACCGGGCAGGCGGGCCAGTATCGGCTGCAGGCCCAAATAGCGGCCGTGCACGCCACCGCGCCCTCGGCGGATGCCACAGACTGGGCGGCGATCGTGAGCCTCTACGATCAGCTGCTGCTGGTCTGCCCAACCCGCGTTGTCGAGTTCAATCGCTCGATCGCTGTCGGGATGGCGCTGGGCGCCGAAGCCGGAATTCTCGCGCTGGATCGGATCGAGGGCGACTTCGGTCACCTTCGGTCCGCCGCGCGCGCGGATCTCCTCGAGCGAGCGGGCCGAACGTCGGAGGCGGTGGTCGAGTACCGAGCCGCGGTCGCCGAAGCGCCATTGCAACTCGAGAAGCGCGCCCTTGCTCGCAGGCTGGCCGAGCTGGAAAGCACCGTGCGCTAGCGAATCAACCGGGTTTGGGTGCTCCGGGCTTGATGATCGGGATCGTGCCGCTCATCGGTGGTGCGTCGTCGAGCCGGTCGAGCGCGGGGCGCAACTCGCTGAGCCACAGCTCGTAGCCGCTCTCACTCAGCGTCGTCTCGGTCGCGGCAAGGGCGGGCAGGATCGCTCCGTCATCGCCGGCCATGGCGGGCCACAGGTCGAGATACTGCGCCTTCACGCTGGGGGTGAACTGGCGGAGGTGTCGGTTGGCGTCTTGGATCTGCTCGGAACGGTCGGCCGTCTGCGGCAGGATCGACTGCACCAGCATCCGGGTTCCCGGTAGGTCGCGGCGCAACAGCATGAGCAGCTTCTCGACGTTGCGCACGACGTGCTCGACTGACTTGTGGTGAACGAAGTCGTTCCCGGTGATCTGCAGACAGATCGCGTCCGGATGCGTGGCGATCAGTTCGTCGCTTCGAGCCACGAGTTCTTCGGTGCCGTCGCCGGCACTCGCGAGGACGATGGTTTCGCGCTCGGGGAACCACTGGTCCCAGGCGCCGCCCACCGTGACGTGATCTCCAACGAAAGCGAGCATCACAGTCCCAGCGGGAGCAGGTCTTCGGCGGGCGGTTCGCCCGATGCCTCGGCGAACAAAGCGAACGCCTCGCCCACCCGTTGGCGGTCGTCGACGTCGAGTCGGTCGAGTACGGCCACGATCTCTCGTCGACGCTGGTCGGTTACGTGGGCCACGAGTTGCCGGCCGTGCGGGGTCAGACCCACCATGACCTCGCGCTTGCTGCCGGGGTTGCCGGTGCGCTCCACCCAGCCGCTCGCCTCCATGCGGTCGACCGACCGACTGAATGTGGACGGCACAAAGTGGGCGCGTGCCGCGAGGGTGCTCATTCGCAGCGGCCCGGTCGACAGGATGACCATGACCCGAAACTGGGGCAGGGTGACCATTTCCAGTGCCTCCGCGAGCGAGCGGGCGACGACTCCGAGCAGGGCGCGGGATGCCGCAATCGTCGTCTCGGTCGAGTCGACTTCTGCGGATTCGGTGACCTCGGCGCGCTCGCGCTGGGCCTGCAGTTCGGATTTCACGCTAGTCCCCTAACTGTTGCGTTAGTGCAAGTATCGCACGGATACCCTCATTCGGGGGTCACGAGCCCCGACGATGCCCGCGGCGCCGCGGGCGCGCACGCGTAGCGGCGGTTCCGCTCGCCCGTTCGATCGATTAAGCCCGTCATGAGGTGGGCCGGCCTGCATGGGAGTGTCATCCGAGTTCCCGCCCCGGCTTGACCTTGCCGCCGATTCTCGGAATCGTGGCTAACTCATTGCTGCCCAAGGAAAGGAAAGCCCATGCTCACCCTCACTGAAACAGCCACAACAGTCGTTAAGTCGATTGTCTCCCGCGCGCCAGACAAGGCCGACGGAGGTTTGCGCATCATCAACAATTCCGAGGACGGCACCCAGCTCGGTGTCGAAGTTGTCGCGGCCCCGGTGCCGGGAGATCAGGTCGTCGACACCGACGGAGCTCGAGTGTTTCTCGAGCCGAGCGCCGCGACCGTGCTCGACAACAAGGTTCTCGACGCTCAGGTCGCCGACACTGGCGCCGTCACCTTCTCGCTGACGCCACAGCCCACGCCCTAGTCCTAGGGCTGGAGTCGTTCGCGCATCCACTGGCCGTCCGTCAGAGTAAAACGGAGGCGGTCGTGGAGGCGCGAACTGCGGCCCTGCCAGAACTCGAACGACCGGGGGATGACGCGGAATCCGCCCCACGTCGACGGGCGCGGCACCGCGCCCGGGTACCGATGCTCAACCTCGCGCACGCGATCTTCGAGCAGCTCGCGCGACGCGATCGGAGCGCTCTGCTCGCTCGCTGTCGCCGCAATCTGTGAGCCGTGCGGGCGGCTCGCGAAGTAGGCATCCGAGACCTCGGGGTCGACCGGCGAGGCGACCCCCCGAACGATGATCTGGCGGTGGATCAGGTACCACGGGAAGACGATCGAGACCTCGGGATGCGCCAGCAGGGCTCGACCCTTCGCCGACGTGTAGCTCGTGAAGAACTCGAGACCGCTCTCGTCGAGCGCTCGCAGCAGCACCGTTCGACTCGACGGAAGCCCGTCCGGATCGATTGTGCCGAGCACCATCGCGTTCGGCTCGTAAACCCCGGACTCCGCGGCCTGATCGAGCCAGAGTCGCGCCTGGGCGACCGGATCGGGCAGAACGTCGGCCTCGGTCAGGGGCGTCTGGCCGTAGTCGGTGTGGCGGTCGAGCGGCCCGTCGGGCTGGATCATCGTCGTCCCATCGTGTCGTAGCGGGCGAGCGCGTCGGCGTCCCGCGCGAGCGTCACGGCCCGACGAATGGTGTCGAGCGCCTCGACCGGGTCGGCCGCAGCTTCGGCGACCGTGAACTGTCGCTCCGCCTCCGCTAGGCGGGTTCGGGCATCCACCCCGGCACCGTGGCGAGCAATGAACTCCCGGGCGGTTGCGATCTGGTTGGTCGCCGAGACCACGGTGCCGAGGTACGCCGTGCGGGCGTGTTCGAGCCGCTGCGCTTGATTGCGCGCGCTCGCGAGCGCGAGGTCAAGCGAGGCGACGGCGTCGCCGATGCGGTCGAGCGCGGACACCGGGTCGTTAGAGGCCGCCGCTCGCGCCTCCTCAACCGAGGAAATCGCCGCGACAATCGCATCGCCAGACTCGGCGTCGGGTGCCGCCGACACTTGAGCGGTGGCCTCGGCAAGATCGGTCGCCGTTCGGGTGCGCAGCGCGGCGAGGGCCTCGGTCGCGGCGGTGAGATCCCGGGCGGTGCGATCCACCGCGTCGAGCAACTGGTCGGCGCGGGCGGCCGCCTGCGCGGCATCCTGCAGTCGAGGCGAGACCGCGCTGACCCCACTCGGCGAAATCGACTCGGCCGCGGCATCCGCCGCTGTCGTCGCCTCGGCGAGTAGCTTCTCGGCGGCGTCCGGGTTGCCCGCAACGCCAGCGGACAGCGGCTCGGTGTACGTCGCGCGCAGTTCGGCGAGTCGAGCACGGCTACCCGCCAGGCGCGCGGTCGTGGCGACGATCCGGCTGCGAACGTCGGCGAGAGTGCCCGCGGCGTTCACTTCCAGTGCGCGCATGGACCCAAAGGCGGCGTTCTGTTCGGATAATGCCGCCTCGGCCTGTTCGCAGAGCGCGATGATCTGCAGGGTCCACTCCCGCTGCTGACGCGGCGAGTC
Organism: uncultured bacterium; assembly: GCA_963787305.1. Classification (GTDB taxonomy): domain Bacteria; phylum Actinomycetota; class Actinomycetes; order Actinomycetales; family Microbacteriaceae; genus Rhodoglobus. Next base: position 47,279 of record CAWBCL010000005.1, on the reverse strand, counting down.
TGGTGCCGCGTCGTCGAGGGCCTGCCGCAACCGGAAGGCCTCCGTGAGCTTGGTTCGAGCGTCGGCGAGCGCGTCGCCATACGGGCGGGCGGCGGGCGCTCCGAACTGCGCGATCGCGTAGCCGATCTCGTCGTCGGCGTCCCGAACGGCATCGTCGAGTCGAACCAGCATGGTTCCCGCGCGGCGCCGAAGCCCGTCGATTCCCGAGGGCAGCGACCCGCGGATGCCGCGATCCCCTCGCCGCCGGAACAGCACAACAAACCCGACCGCGACCAACCCACCGCCGACCACGACGAGGGTCACGACCCCGGTGGTGAGCCCTGCGAGCACGTCCATGCGGCCCAGTCTACGGCGGCGTGGTGTTGCGAAACTCGGGCCATTCTCCGCGGATTTTGTGGCATACGCGCTTAAGGTTGCCGTGTGTGGCGCGCCGATCGAACTTCCCCCGACTTCACTGTCGACCCGGATTCGACCGAGCCGCAAAACGACCACCTGCACACTCCGAGTCAAGTGACGGCCCCCCACGATCTGAGTCTGGGCGAACCCGGTGTGGTTCCCGGCAACATTGCCGACGAAGCCTGGGCGCAGTGGCGTGACGAACTGGCCCGGCTCGGTGGGCGCTCGCCGCTTCTGCATTTCGTCGATTCACCCCGCACCCGCATCGAACTCTCGACCACTCACCCCGGCGGGCTGGCGCAGTTCATTACCGGCAAGACAACCCTGCTATCCAGCCTGATCCGCGACGAGATCGCCCTGCGCAGCGCCAAGACGGCCGCGGCGGTCGTCGCCGCGAAGGGGCTCGAACTCTCGACGGCGCGAGGGATCGACAGCGTGCATCTCGGCGTGGGAATTGCGGAGTGGACGTTCGACGGACAAAGCTTCAGCGCACCCATCCTGCTTCGGCCGCTGGCCATCCGGCGTCACGGACGTGACTTCGAGGTCAAGCTGCAGGGCAGCGCGTTCCTCAACCCGGCGCTGGCTCGCGTGCTCGACGAGCAGTACCAGATTCGACTCGATGCTCAGGCGTTCGTTGCCCTGACCGACGATGACGGCACGTTCAAGCCGAACCCGGTGATCGACCGGCTGCGCGGGCTGACCTCGCACCTTGACCGATTCCAGGTCAGTCCCCGACTGGTGGTGTCGTCGTTTGCCGAGGTCGCTCCCGCGCTCGTCGCGGATGCCGCCGACCTCACGCATCCCGTGCTCGACGCTCTCGCCGGCAACGAGTCGGCCCAGCGCGCCATCGGCGACAACCCCGTCACAGTCGAGACCGTGTCGTCAGACGAGCGGTCGCCGCAGACCGACGCGCTGCTGCTCGACGCCGATGTCGAACAAGAGAAGGTGATCGCGCAGATCGCGGCAGGCAAGTCGCTGGTGGTCAAGACGTTGCCGGGAACCGGCGGCACTCAGACGATCGTCAACGCCCTCGGTGCGCTCGTCGCCCAGAACAAGCGAGTGCTCGTGGTGAGCGCCCGCCGCGCGTCGCTGAACTCCATCGCGCAACGATTCGCCGACGTCGGGCTGCCGGGGATTGCGGTGGCGCCGCGCACGCTTCGTCGCGACATCATCCGCTCGATCGGTCGCAGCGAGAAGGCGAAGCAGCCCAATGTGGGCGAAGTGGATGACGCGCTGGTGCGCCTGCGCAAGGTGCTGCTCGACTATCGCGGTGCGCTCGCCAAGCCCCACGCCGAACTCGGGGTCTCCGTGCTCGACTGCGTCACCGAGCTGAGCCGGCTCGCCCTGCTGCCCACCCCGCCCACGACGACGGCGCGGTTGTCGGCAGAGGCCGTGCGGCGGCTCGCCGACGACCGAAGCAAGGCGTCGGAGATCATGGTCGCCGCGGCGCAACTCGGCGAGTTCAAGTACGGCCCGGGAGATTCGCCCTGGTACGGCGCCCAGTTCGCCAACGGGGATGCCGCGCTGCGGGCGCACGAGATCGCCAAGCGTCTCGACGCCGACGAGCTACCGCGCCTGATGCGCATGGCGAACGAACTCATCGCGGGCACTCGGATGCGGCCGTTCACGACGATCGCGGAACTCGGGGTGTACCTGCTGCTGCTCGTCGATCTGCGCGACACCCTCGACAAGTTCGTGCCGATGGTGTTTGACCGCTCGATCTCCGAACTGATTGCGGCAACCGCGCCGCGCAAGGATCACCCGGAGATGACCGGGAGCAATCGACGTCGGCTCAAGAAGCTGGCGCTCGAGTATGTGCGTCCGGGAGTGCGGGTGACCGACCTCAACGGCGCTTTGCTCCGCATCCAGCGGCAGCGCGTGCTGTGGCACCGCTTCGTGGCAGAGGGCGCGACACCCCAGGTGCCGGTGGGAATCGGCGACGTTCAGGTCGCGTTCCAGCAAGTCGCCCAAGACCTGGGCGCCCTCGATGAGCCGCTCGGGCTCACCGGCGACGCGCAGTTGGCGTCGACCCCGATCTCCGAGCTCGCCGACCGCATCGCCGCTCTCGCGGCCGAGTCTGATGTGCTCCACAACCTGCAGGATCGCACCGCGCTCATGACGGCGCTGCGCGAGCTCGACCTCGGACCCTTGATCGACGATCTCGCGCGCCGACACGTTCCCGAGAGTCAAGTCGCCGCCGAGATCGAGTTGTCGTGGTGGAAGTCTGCGCTCGAGGCGCTGCTCGAGTCCGACCGCGCGCTGCTCAACGCGAACACCTCGGTTCTCGATCGACTCGAGGCGGACTTCCGGCTCGTCGACGAAGCCCACGCCGCGGGAAGCGCTCAGCTGCTCGCCTGGCAGCTTGCCGAGAACTGGAAGATCTCGCTGGTCGACTGGCCGGAGGAGGCGACGCTGCTCAAGCGCCTGCTCTCTCGTCCGACTGGTGACCTCCTTCGACCTGCAGACCACGGCCCCGCACCTGTCTCGTCCGGTCGCGCCGGTCTGGCTGGTGTCCCCGTACGAAATCGATACTGTCGTCGATGCTGTGCCGTTTGACGCCGTCATCCTCGTCGACGCGGGGGCGACGACCCTCGCCGAGAACGCTGGGGCGATTCGTCGTGCCAAGCAGGTCGTCGCCTTTGGTGACCCGGTGACCCAGACCCCGGCACCGTTTACGATCGCGGTCTCTGGCGATGCCGAGCTCGATTCGCCCGGTGAAGAGGACTTGCACTCCCAGTCCGCGCTGGCGCGCCTGGGTGCCCTCCTTCCGACGCTCACCCTCACGCGCAGCTACCGCCCGGGTGGGGAGGATCTCGCCGAACTCGTCAACCGCCGCTTCTACGGCGGGCGCATTCAGTCGCTGCCGTGGGCGGGAAGCTTCCTCGGTCACGGCAGTCTCGCCCTCGACTACGTCGCAGACGGACACGGGATGCCCGACGCCGACTCCGGTGCCGTCGAAAGCCCCGACGCCGAGGTCGAGCGCGTCGTCGACCTCGTGCTGGACCACGCCGCCAAACGCCCCCGCGAGTCGCTCATGGTCATCACCGCGAGCCCGAAGCACGCCGTGCGGGTCATGCAGGCCGTGCTCGCGGCGGTCGGCTCGCGCCCGGATCTCATCGACTTCGTGATCGGCGACCGAGCCGAACCGTTCACCGTCTCGACAATCGAGCAGGCCGTGGCGCAGAGCCGCGACCGAGTCATCTTCTCGATCGGCTACGGACGCACCCCGCACGGTCGCGTGCTTTCCGACTTCGGTTCGCTGGGTGATCCGGGCGGCGAACGCTTGCTTGCGGTCGCCATGACCCGCGCTCGTCGGTCGATGGTGATCGTGACATCCTTCAAGCCGGCTGACCTCGACGACGGCCGCATGAAGCATGGTGCCGTCGCCCTCGCCGAGATACTCGGCGAGGTCGGTGCCCGACAGGCGGAGATTCCCGTTCCCGACGACAGCGAGCCCATGCTCGTGGACCTAGCCCGACGACTCGAGGCTCGAGGGTTGAACGTGGCGCTCGGGCATCGAGGCAAAGCTGGGGCTCGTGGCATCCCGCGGGGGAGTGTGCGTCACGATCGAGACTGACGCTGTGCTGCACCGCGCGACGCTGCGCGAGTCGCTTCGACTTCGTCCCGAGCTTCTCCAGCGACTCGGCTGGCACTACCTGCGGGTGCACGCGTTCGATCTGTTCAGCGATCCGGACGCGGTCGCGGCGCGAGTTGTGGCAATGGTCGGTGGCGAGTCGGAGCCTGTCACCGAACCGATTCACGTCGTAGCATCGCATGCCTGAGCACCGCGCAGACGACAACGAGCACGTCGCACCCCTCGACAAACCGAGGCGTCGTTCGCGCCGGGCCAGCACGACGCCGCCGGAGGGGTCAGACCCGAATCCGACGCCCGAGCCCCCGCGTCATGCTGCCACGGAAAATGACGAGCAGCTCAGGCGGGACAAGCCGCCGCACTGGGGCTGACGAGGGTTACTTCTTGGCGAGCAGGTCGCGGATCTCGGTGAGCAGCTCGAGTTCGGTGGGCGGCGCCGGTTCGGCCGACTCGTCTTCGACGGTGCGACCGCGGGCAGCCACCCGGTTGAGGTAGTTGATCGGCACGATGAGGGCGAAGTAGACGACGACAGCCACGATCAGAAACTGGATCACGGCGCCGATGACGGCCCCGAAGTACATCGTGGCGACTCCGCCGGCGACCGTGGGGATGTCCGACCGGCAGTGCGGTTGCGAGGTCCTCAGCGTTGAACAGGGCGCCGATGGCCGGGTTGATGACGCTGCCGACGATCGCGGTGACGATGCCGGTGAACGCCGCGCCGATGACGACGGCGACCGCGAGGTCGACCACATTCCCGCGGAGCAGGAATTCCTTGAAGCCTTTCAGCATGAGGGGGGTCCTAACTTGTCGATCCGGATGACGAGGAACTAGCGGAGGGCGAAGAGCTGGAACGTGACCCAGAAGCGGAGCTAGAGCTGGGTGTGGAGCCCGAACTGGAGGCGGCGGGCTTCTCCGCCTTGGCGGGCTTGTCGGCCTTGGGCGCAGACGATCCCGACGAACTCGACGACTCGCCCTTCGCGGCGGCCCGCGAGTCGGTGCGGTAGAAGCCGGAGCCGCTGAAGGTGACGCCGATCGGCGAGAACACCTTGCGCAACACGCCGCCGCAGGTCGGGCACACGGTCAGCGAGTCCTCGGTGAACGCCTGATGAATGTCGAAGGCGCTGTCGCACTCCGTGCAACGGTATGAATAGGTGGGCACGCGGATCCTTGCCTGATTTAGAAGGTGACGATGCCGGACGGGGTAACCACACCGTCGACGCGCTGGTCGTGCAGCTCGCTCGGCACCTGCTCGACGAGCTCGTCGTCGAAGATCACAGCATAGACCGGCGGCCTGTTCTCCATGCTTCCGAGGGTCTTGTCGAAGTAGCCGCGACCCCAGCCCATGCGCATGCCGGTGCGGTCGACGGATGCCGCAGGCACAACAATCAGGTCGACCGAGTTGATCGCGATGGGGCCGAGTACCTCGCTGGTGGGACGCGGCATGCCGAAGTCATCGATCGCTTCGTCATTGCCGTCGTACGGCGCCCAGTCGAGAAGCCCGTCCACCCGCGAGATCGGTAGCAGCACAGAGATGTCGTGCTCGCACGCCCAAGCGATGAAGTCGCGTGTTCGGGGTTCGTCGGGCAGCGAGAGGTAGGTGGCGATGGACTGTCACGTGCAGGTCGCGGGCCAGCTGGATGAGGTGCTCGGTGATTGCGGCATCCGCAGTCTCGCGCTGACTGGTGGTGCAGATGCGTCGACGCTCGCGCAGTTCGGCGCGCATCGCCCGTTTTTCGTTGCCTACCTCGTCTGGCATGAAGCAAGTCTAGGATGCGACGCTCGGTTACCCTTGGCTCATGCCTGTCACCGTCACGAAAGTCGTCATTCCCGCAGCAGGGCTGGGAACGCGATTCTTGCCCGCCACTAAGGCGACTGCCGAAGGAGATGCTTCCGGTCGTCGACAAGCCAGCGATCCAGTACGTGGTCGAGGAAGCGGTCGCCGCGGGCCTCATCGACGTGCTGGTGATAACAGGGCGCAACAAGCACGCGCTCGCGAATCACTTCGACCGGGTGACCGAGCTCGAAGCCACTCTGCAGTTGAAGGGTGACACCGCGCGGCTGGCGTACGTCGAATCACTCGAACGAGCTGGCCGACATGCACTACGTGCGTCAGGGCGACCCGAGGGTCTCGGTCACGCCGTGCTGCGCTCGAAGATGCACGTCGGACGCAGCCGTTCGCCGTCCTGCTCGGCGACGACCTGATCGACGCGCGTGACCCGTGTGCTGCCGAAGATGCTCGAGGAGCAGGCCAGGCGCGGCGCATCCGTCATCGCCCTGCTCGAGGTCGACCCGTCGGTCGCGCACATGTATGGAATCGCGACGGTCGAACCGACCGACGACCCCGACGTCGTGCGGATCACCGGCCTCGTCGAGAAGCCGGCCAAAGGTACCGGCACCGTCCAACTTGGCGATCATCGGTCGGTACGTGTTGCAGCCGGAAGTGTTTGAGATTCTCGAAGCAGACCGAGCCGGGCGCCGGCGGCGAGATCCAGTTGACGGATGCCCTGCAGCAGATGGCGACGGAAGACATCGCTGGCGGTGTTTACGGCGTCGTGTTCCGCGGGCGTCGCTATGACACCGGTGACCGCCTCGACTACATCAAGGCGATCGTGCAGCTTGCTGTCGAGCGCGAAGATCTCGGCCCGGATCTGCGCCCGTGGCTGAAGACGTTTGCCCGCGATTTAGACTGACCCGTGGCCAATCCTGTACCCACCCTCACTGAGGGGCTCACGACGATCCGACCGATCCGGTTGCGGGACGCTCGTGCGCTCGAGCGTGAGCTCGCCCAGAACCGTGGCTGGCTGCGCAAGTGGGAGGCGACCAACCCGCACGGGCCGATGAGTTTTGACGTGCGCGCGAGCATCCGCAGTCTGCAGCAGAATGCGCGGGCCGGGTTGGGGCTCGCCTTCGTTATCGAGTACGACGGTCAGCTCGCCGGCCAGCTGAACGTGTCGTCGATCGCCTACGGTTCGCTGTCGTCGGCGACGATCGGGTACTGGGTTTCTGAACGATTCGCGGGCAAGGGGGTCACGCCGACGGCCGTCGCGCTGGCCACCGACCACTGCTTCTTCGGCATGGGCTTGCACCGCATGGAGATCTGCATCCGGCCGGAGAACGAGCCGAGCCTTCGTGTGGTCGAGAAGCTGGGTTTCCGCTACGAGGGACTGCGGCGTCGGTACATCCACATCAATGGGGACTGGCGCGATCACTTCTGTTTCGCTCTGACGGTCGACGAGCTTCCCGCCGGGGTGTTGCGGCGCTGGATAGATGGCAAGGCTCCGTCTGCGGATGCCGCGGTGCCGGCCGCGGACCGAGCGCGCGCCGCTCGCCCGATGCTTCCCTGACCGCGCAGCGCGCCTCAGTCGATTCGAGCCCTCTCGCTCGTACTCTACGAACATGGAACTGACGGGACTCGGCGGCGGCATCATGCTCGCCATCGCTGCGGTGCTGTGGCTCGTCTACCTGCTGCCGACGTGGCTGCGTCGTCGCGAGTATCTGGCGACCGAACGCAACGCAGTGCGGCTCCAGCAGACGATTCGGGTGCTCGCCGAGACGGCCGAGATTCCCGCGCCGGTGCGCGCCGACCTCCGGGCTAAGCGGATGCCGCAGGGCCCCGTCGCGGTGGGTCGTCCGGTTACCCTTCCCGCGCCACGCCCCGACTCGGGTGCGCTCGCCAGCCGCAGACTGCGGCGCACGCGCGCGCTCGCCAGTCTCGTGCTGCTCGTGTCGGTCGCGGTCACCGGCGTGCAGGTCGTACTCGCCTTTTCTGGCGCCGTGTCCTGGCTGTTGCTCGCGGGCGGCGCGCTCTCGACGGTCATCTCGTTCGCCCTGCTCGGTCGGCTCGCTGAGGTCGCGCGGTCGAAGCGTGCACCGGTTGCGCGTCAGACTCGTCGCACGGCCCCGCTCGTCGACCACCAGTTCGCCGCCGAGGCCGAGCCGGCCGCGGAGTGGACCCCGGTGCCCATGCCGAAGCCGCTCTACCTGTCGCGAATGGTGATCGAGCCTGTCGAGACCGCTGACCCGACCGCAGCGCTCGAGGCCGCGGCCGCCCAGGCCGAAGAGGCTCTCCGTTCGGCACCGCAACCGCCGAGCGTCCCGAGCCGCTTCGCCGCGATGGGCCGGGTGGATGCTGCTGACACCGTACTCCCCGACCTCGACGCCGCCCTCGCCCGACGACGCCACGCCGGCTAGCGAAACTGATAACCTAGACAACGCATCACGGGCCCTTGGCGCAGTTGGTAGCGCGCCTCGTTCGCATCGAGGAGGTCAGGAGTTCAAATCTCCTAGGGTCCACCCTGTGACGTCTTGCCCCGGCGTTCCGCCTCAGCGGTACGCCGGAAGGCGCGAAGCCACCTCGTGCAGCACTGACTCGTCGCCCGCGTAGATGCCGGTCGCGCGTGGCCAGTGGGCGATTACGTCGGTGAACCCGAGGTCGGCGGCCCGTCCGACTAGCTCCTCGAACGCCGTGACGCTGGAGAGCGAGTAGGTTCCGCCGGAATCGATAGACAGATACCTGCCGATCGATCTCGGATCTCGCCCCGCGGAACGGGCGGCGTCATCCAAACGACCGCTCAGCGAGGCGACCGCTGACCACCATTCGTCTCCGGTGATACCCTCTGGGCCGGTGGTCACCCAGCCATCGGCTTGGCGTGCCACCAATCCGAGACCCTTCGGGCCGTTGGCGGCGAGTACGAATGGGACGCGCGGAGTCTGCGCGGGTGTGCCGACCATCCGGGCGTCCACCGCCTGGAACCAGTCGCCACTCCTGGTGATGCCGCCAGAGCCCGGAGTCTCGAACCGCAGCAGGTCATCGAGAAGGTCCACGAACTCGGTGAATCGGGCGTGGCGCTGGGCAGGGGAGAGCACCGGTGCTCCGAGCACGGTCGCGTCGAAGCCCGTGCCGCCCGACCCGATGCCGAGCAGAACGCGGCCACCCGCGATGTCGTCGAGGGTCGCTATGTCCTTCGCGAATGGCACGGGATGGCGGAAGTTGGGTGAGGTGACGAAGGTACCGAGACGGATCGTTGATGTGGCGGTGGCGGCCGCGACGAGGGTCGGGATGGTCGCCCCCCATGGCTCGTCGGCGAGTGTGCGCCACGAGAGGTGGTCGTAGATCCACGCGTGATCAAAGCCGAGGGCTTCGGCATCGACCCACTTCTGCCGGGCGACGGACCACCGGTCCTGAGGAAGGATGACGATACCAAAGCGCATGCTGCGAGCCTAGCTAGGTGAACCCGCTGCGTCGGCACGGACCAATCTCCCCTCCTCCACATCCGCACCCCTAACGACTTGTCCACCACTATCGCCAAACCACTAGAACATCAGTTCGAATGTTGAGACAATTGCTTCATGACATTGGTAGCCGATCACCTCCCCGCTCCGGCGGCGGTGTCGGCTGCGCGCGCGCTTCCGGCTCGGCGCCTCGGCCGGGTCCGGGCCCGCGACTGCGCTCAACTTCTCCCACCTCGCTGACCTTTCCCTTCCGTTCGCCCCGCCCGATGCGACGGTGCTCGATGACCTCGCCCTGTTGGAGGCGCAGCGCACGGTCGCGGAGATTCGCCGGCGCACGGATGCCACGGCCGCAACCCTGGCCGCCGAGTTGGCACGCCGTTCACGTCCCGAGCTTGGTCATGACGGGCTTGCGCAGCGGTTGGGTGCGCGCACTCCGGAGAAGTTGGTGCAGCACGTGACGGGCTCGACCGCGCGCGAGGCCGGCACGTTGGTGCGGGTGGGCGGGCTGATGGCGACCCCGCCGAGTGACTCACTCGAGGGCGACCCGACACCGTGGTTGGGTGCGGTTCGTGCGGCGACCGTCGCCGGCGAGTTGTCGTTGGAGGCGGCCGATGCGATCCGGGCCGGGCTGGGCATCCCGGATGCTGTTGTCTCCGTCGACGCACTTGCGGCCGCCGCGGCGACCCTACTGCGGGAGGCGCGCACTCTCACGGTCGAACGTCTCGCCGCCCGGGCCCGCGATCTGCGCCTCGAACTCGATCTCGACCGGGTCGCCGAACGCGAAGAGTTCCTGCGGTCCAAGCGGTTCCTGCACCTCTACCGGCAAGCCGACGGGATGACGCGGCTCTCCGGTCTGCTCGACCCCGAGTCTGCGGCGATCGTGACCGCCACCTTCGATGCGGTCACCTCACCCCGGCGCGGTGGACCGCGATTTGTTGACCCGGAGCGGGCTGCCCGGGCGGAGGCGGTGTCCTCGGATGAGCGCACCACCGAACAACTGGTGCTGGATGCCTTCGTTGAGCTGATCCGCATCGGCACCGCCGCCGACGCCAAGATCGTCCTTGGCGCGCGCCGCCCAGCGATCAAACTGCTCGTCACCGACACCGACCTGCGTGCTCGACGCGGCGTCGGCTACATCGAAGGCCAAACCGAACGCGTCAGCATCGCCACCGTCGAACGACACACCTGCACCACCGGGATCATCCCCGTCAGGTTCGACGACAACGGCGAAGCGATGAACCTCGGTCGCGAACAACGCCTGTTCACCGGCCGCCACGCCATCGCCCTCGCAGCAAGGGACGGCGGATGCCAGTTCGGCGACTGCGACCGCCCACCCGACTGGTGCGAAATGCACCACATCGACCACTGGAAACGAGACCACGGGCGCACCGACCTCAACCGGGCACTACTCCTGTGCAAACACCACCACATGCTCGTCCACAACAACGGCTGGGAAATCATCCGAGACGCCGACGGCACCCGCTTCATCCCCCCGCCCAATGTCGACCCGCACCAGCGAGCCATCCCGGTGCCCACCAAGAGTCCGGCGCTGCGTCGACTGCGCGGAGGGTCGTCAGCCGAGCGGTGACTCGAGAGTTTTGCCGACTGGCCGGACGATTCGCCGGACGACTGGCGACCTAGCATCCGCGGGGCCGCGGCCGGCCCCTCGAGAACAACGGCGTGTCGAGAACTACCCGTGCTGCGCGCGCAACCGCGGCAGAATCTCGTCGCCGTAGAGCTTGAGGAAGCGCTCCTGGTCGGCGCCGGGCCCGTGGAATACGAGGTGCCTGAAGCCGAGATCGATGTACTCGTTGACCTTCTCGACATGCTCGTCGGGGTCGCTGGAGACGATCCACCGGGCGGCGACGCGCTCGATCGGGAGGGCATCCGCGAGCTTCTGCATCTCCTTGGGATCCTCGACCGTCATCTTCTCTTCGGGCGTGAGCGAGAGGGGAGCCCAGAAGCGGGTGTCCTGCAGCGCGCGCTCGTGATCGGGGTCGAACGAGACCTTCATCTCCATGAGGGTGTCGACCTCGCCCTCGGCACGCCCGCCCTTCTCGATCCCCTCGGCCAGCGCAGGCAGCAGGGTCTCGGTGTAGAGCTCGCGGGCCTTACCGCTGGTAGTGATGAATCCGGATGCCACGCGCCCCGCCAACCGCGTGGCCGCGGGTCCAGACGCGCCAATGTAGACGGGCACGGGCTCGACGGGCTTGTCGTAGATGGTCGCGCTCACGGTCTTGTAGAACTGACCGTCAAAGGTGACCTCGTCTTCGCGCCAGAGCTGATCGATCAGTTCGAGCGCCTCCTTGAGGCGGGCGAAGCGCTCCTTCACGTCCGGCCACGGCAGTCCGAGGGCCGCCTCGTTGAGGGCTTCGCCGGTGCCGACACCGAGAATCACGCGCCCCGGGAACAGCGACCCCAGCGTCGCGAAGACCTGCGCCACAACGCCGGGGTGATAGCGGAACGTCGGGGTGAGCACCGAGGTGCCGATGACGATGCGTTCGGTGCGTGCACCGAGGGCTCCCAGCCACGGCATCGCGGCGGGCGCATGCCCACCGTCGTGGTTCCACGGCTGGAGGTGGTCGGAGATGAACACCGAGTCGAATCCGACCTGCTCGGCGAGCACCGAATAGTTGAGCAGCTCGGTGGGGGCGAACTGTTCCGCCGAAGCCTTGTAGCCGAAACGCAGGGGGAGTGTCATGGAATCGACACTACCCGTCGACGTCCAGTCGGGCTCCAGTGGGTTGCGATGGGATGCCGCGCGGCGAGAGGATGCTCCGACGGTCGCGCCACGCCCCGGTGGACCAGAGCGCCCACAGCACGAGCAGCGGCTGGAACAGCAGCCGAACACCACGCGACACGTCGTCATTGAGTCCGAACGAGTCGGTGCCGGTCACGAACTGGGAGACGTTGCCGGGGAACACAGCGACGAAGAACCCGGCCACGATCCAGCCGATGAGCACTCGGTATCGAGGCACCGCGATCAGGAGAACGCCCAGCACTATCTCCACGACCCCGGATGCGACGACCACGAAGTCGGCATCGAGCGGTAACCAAGCGGGTACCTGAGCCTGGAACGCAAGACGCGACCAGAAGAGATGACTGAGCCCGGCGAATCCGAGAGCGAGTCCGAGAGCAACCCGAGCCACCGTGCGGAGAATGCGTGCAGCGATGGCCATGACCCAACGCTACGCCAGCAGTTCTCCGAGCAGTTCCTCGACGTGAGCGCGGATCTCGTCGCGCACGACCCGCACCTCGTCGATCGTCAGGCCGGCCGGATCCGTGAGCTCCCAGTCCTCGTACCGCTTGCCCGGGTAGATCGCGCAGGCATCCCCGCAACCCATGGTGATCACGACGTCGGCCGCCTGAACGACGTCGTCGGTGAGCGGCTTGGGAAATTCTTCGGTCATCTCGAGCCCGTGTTCGCGCATGACCTCGATCACGGCCGGGTTGAGTTCCTTGCCTGGCGCGGAGCCGGCCGAACGAACGTGCACGCGGCCGCTGGAGAGATGACTCGTCAGAACCGCCGCCATCTGAGATCGTCCGGCGTTCTGTTCACACACGAACAGCACCTCGGGCACGGCGCGGGCAATTGCGCCCTTTGCCTGGGCCAGAGCGGTGAGGCGATCGGTCGCGAAGCGGGCGGTGTTGGTAGCGAGGTGGGTCTTCACCGTCGACGTGCGGAGCAACCCCGTGTAGGACTCCAGCACATATCGTTCGATGGTCTCCGCGCCGAAGACGCCCGCGAACTTCGTGGTGAGGTCGGCGGAGAGCCGCTTGAGGTGGTCTTCGGGGAAGGCGAGTCCGGGCATCCCGCGGCGTGCGGAGAGGTCCATGGGATCAGTGCCTACCGGATCTGTGCCCACCGAATCTGTGCCCACCGGATCAGGCCGCGGGGAGGATCTCGGCGAGCAGCGCCTCGATGCGCCGCTTGATGTCGTCCCGGATGGGGCGCACAGCCTCGATGCCCTGTCCGGCCGGGTCGTCGAGCTCCCAGTCCTCGTAGCGCTTGCCGGGGAAGATCGGGCAGGTGTCGCCGCATCCCATGGTGATCACGACATCGGAGTCTTTGACGGCCTCGGTCGTGAGAACCTTCGGCACGTTGTTCGCGATGTCGATGCCCTCTTCGGCCATCGCCGCGACCGCGACCGGGTTGATCTGGTCCTTCGGCTCGCTGCCGGCGGAGAGCACGTCGACGCGTCCGCCCGACAGCGCGGTCATGTATCCGGCGGCCATCTGGGATCGGCCCGCGTTATGCACGCAGACGAATAGAACGCTGGGTTTCGTTGAAGCGGTATCGGTCATGACCAAAGCATAGACGATCATCTATGCGATGAGGATGCCCGGCTCACAAGTTCACCGGGAGTTCACGTCCAACTCCGCAAGCAACGCGCGCACGCGTCCCTCGATCTCGTCGCGCACCCGACGCACTCCGTCGATGGACAGCGTTGCCGGGTCGTCCAACTCCCAGTCGAGGTAGCGGCGTCCAGGGTAGACCGGGCAGGCATCCCCGCATCCCATCGTGACCACCACGTCGGCGGCGCGAACGGCCTCGTCGGTGAGCGGCTTGGGAAACTCGCCGGCCAGAGGCACCCCGATCTCGTCGAGCGCTGCGACAACGAGAGGACTCACGGCCCCCGCGGGCTCAGACCCCGCCGTCAGCACGCGCACCCGGTCGCCCGCGAGCGATCGCAGAATCGCGGAGGCGAGTTGTGAGCGTCCGGCGTTCTGTACGCAGACGAACAGCACGCTCGGGATGCCGCTCGGCGCTTCCACGTTCGCGAGCGACTGGAGGCGGTCGCCCGCGAAGCGCGCTGTCAACGACGGGAGGTACCGGGTGATGCGGGCGCGCTCGGCGAGCAGCTGGTAGCTCTCCCGCACGTATCGGTCCACCGTCTCTGGCGAGAGCGAGCCAGCGAATCGCGCTGTGAGGTCGGCGGCGATCCGATCGAGCACCGGAGGCGCGATGGTCGCGGCAACCGGGTCATCCCGCATGGAGTCGATGACGTCGCCCATGCGAGAAGGAACGATCGAATACCAGGCGAGCCTGCCTTCCTGGCTGCGCTCGACGATTCCCTCATCGGCCATGACGCGAAGGTGGTGACTGACCGTCGGTTGGCTGAGGTCGAGTGTCAGGGCGAGGTCGGTGACGCTGCATCGCGCATCCGCGCTCTCGACGATCAGCGAGAGAAGCTGAACCCGAGTGGGATCGGCGAGGGCGCGCAGACCGCGGGCGATTCGCTCGGCGTCCGCGCGCCCCAGCCCCTGATGCATAGACAGGAGTCTATGCGCGAGGGATCAGCAGCACCCGGGGGTGCAGCTTCCGGTTGATGCGAGTTCGAGCTCGCAGGCGGTATCCGTCTCCATGATTTCTCCCTTCATCGATGAATGTCGATATTGAGATTGTGCGCGCCATATCGATGGTTGTCAATATCGACTATGATCGATGTATGGCTACCGCGACTCTGCTACCGCTCACGGTGAAGGATGCCGCCGCGTGCTGCTCCCCACTGGTGCGCGAGCCCCTCACCGCCGAGCAGGCCACCGACCTTGCGCACTCGCTGAAGGCGATCGCCGATCCGGCGCGGCTGCGGCTGCTGTCGCTGATCGCGGCATCCGAGGGTCAAGAGGCGTGTGTCTGCGACCTCACCGACCTGCTCGATCTGGGACAGCCCACGGTGTCGCACCATCTCAAAGTGCTCGCCGATGCCGGGTTTCTCACCCGGTCGAAGCGCGGCACGTGGGCCTTCTATGCACTCGTTCCGGGATCGCTCGACTCCCTGTCCCGCCTCCTCGTGACCGCGTGATCGGCCACGGCCTGGCGCGGCGCAGCGTCGCCGAGTTCATCGGAAGTGCCCTCCTAGCGGCCGTCGTGATCGGTTCGGGAATTGCCGCGCAACGGCTCTCCCCTACCGATGTCGGACTCCAGCTTCTGGAGAACGCGCTGGCCACGGCACTCGCGCTGCCGGTGCTTATCCTGATCTTTGCGACAGTGAGCGGATCCCACTTCAACCCGGTCGTCTCCCTGGTCGACGCGACCCTCGGTCACCGATCGTGGCGTGACATCGCCGCCTACATCCCGGCCCAGATCGCCGGATGCCTCGCCGGCGGCATGCTCGCCAACCTCATGTTCGGCGACCCGGCCGTCACCCTCAGCACAACGGATCGCCTGAGCTGGCCACACGCTCTCGCCGAGGTCGTCGCGACCGCCGGTCTCGTTCTCGTGATCTTCTCGTTGGCTCGCACCGACCGTCACGCGGTGATCCCCTGGGCGGTGGGCGCCTACATTGGCGCCGCGTATTTCTTCACGAGCTCGACGAGTTTCGCGAACCCGGCAATCACGATCGGTCGCACCGTGAGCGACACCTTCGCGGGAATCGCTCCGGGGTCAGCACCCGGCTATATCGCGGCCCAGCTCGTGGGCGGCGCTCTCGGGTTTCTGCTCATTCGGTGGATGTTCCGCACACCCATAGCCGTTCCATAGCCGCCTCACAGGGGTAGTTGACGCCCGACCGGAACGATTGCGGTCATGATCACCTCATCACGCACCGCAACCAGAATCATTGCGACACTGCTCGGACTCGGACTCGTCGGGGCAAGTCTTACGGCCTGTTCGGTCACGACGAGCGCCACGGCTGAGTCGACGAGCGTCGTGCAGTCGGACAGCGTCGCGACAGCTCTGTGGGACTCGAGCGTCGTGCACACCGTGGAGCTCGTTGTCGACCCCGACGACCTGCAGGGCGTCATCGACACCTACCTGGCCAGCGGCGAGAAGGAGTGGGTCAGCGCGACGGTGATCATCGACGGAGAGACGTTCACGGATGTCGGGCTCAAGCTCAAAGGCAATTCGAGCCTGCGCGTGGTGACCGCGCAGAGCGATCCCGCGACCCTGCCGTGGGTCATCCGACTCGACAAGTATCGTCGACGATCAGTCGCTCGACGGCGAGACCGAACTCGTCGTGCGCGGCAACAGCACCGAGACGGCGATCAACGAGGCGCTGGCGCTTGAGCTGCTGTCGCTCTCCGGGCTCGCGCGCCGAGGAGGCCGTGGCATCCCGTTTCATCGTCAACGGCGGAACCACGCGAGCTGCGCCTGGTCATCCAGAACCCCAACGACGGCTGGGATGAGCAGGAGTTCGGCACGACCGGGCCTGCTCTACAAGGCCGAGAGCGGCGGCGACTACAGCTACCGCGGCGACGACCCGGCCAGCTACACCGACATCTTCGATCAGGAGGCGGGCGACGACAACCTTGAGCCGCTCATCGACTTTCTCCAGTTCATCAACGAGTCGGATGACGCGACTTTCGCCGCCGATCTCGACCAGTACCTCGACATCGATGCCTTCGCGACCTATCTCGCTTATCAGGATCTCGTCGACAACTTCGACGACATCGACGGGCCGGGCAACAACTCCTATCTGCACTACGACGAGACGTCCGGCATCATGACTGTCGTCAACTGGGATCTGAATCTCGCGTTCGGCACCTCCAACGTTGACGGTGGCGCGGGCGGTCAAGGCCAGCCGGGAGCGGGAGCCGGTCAGAATCGCGCGCCCGTGGGTGGCGCGGTGGGCGGCGACGGAGGCGGCGGACGTGGGCGGCGACGGGGGTGGCGCGGGCGGGCCGAGCAACGGCAACGTGCTCTCGGAGCGATTCCTCGCTACCCCTGCGTTCTCCGCGCTCGTGACGGCGGCAACAAGCGAGCTCACCGCGACGCTTTACGCCAGTGGTGCGGCCGAGCGGTTGCTTGCCGAGTGGTCCACCACGCTCACGACTCAGGCCGACGACCTCGTGACGGCCGCCACGGTCGCGGCCGAAGCCGACGCCGTTCGAGCGTCATTCGCGCGGTATCTCTAGGCCCTCGGCGCGGCCTCATCCATGGCCCGAGCCAGGCTCATGGCGGTTTGCTCGTCGAGCACGAGGTGAGTCACGACACCGGAGCGCAGGGCGGCAAGAAGCGGCACGACCTTGCTGTCGCCGGCGACGGCGCACACCCTCCGAGGCACGCTGAGCAACTCGGCGGGGGTCGGGCCGGTTGCACGTTCGTTCAGGGTGAGGTCTTGGTAGGTGCCGTCGGCGCGCAGGAAGACGGTACAGACGTCGCCGACGACGCCCTCTGACTCGAGGGTGTCGATGTCGTGCCGTTCGAGGTACCCGGCCGAATACACGTGGCTCGGTACATCTCCGCCGAACGCGCCGATCGAGAACAGGGCGATATCCGCCTGGCGTTGCATGTCGAGCACGCGAGCTATTGACCGCTCGCGCCACATCGCGCGCCGGGTCTCGGCGTAGTCGAAGAAGGCGGGCACGGGAAAGTGATGCACCCGAGCGTCGAACGCGTCGGCGAAGCGGGAGATGAGGTTGCCCGCATAGTCGACGCCGGACGTGCGGGTGTTCGCGGCGCCGTTGAGTTGCACGATCGCGCTTCCCCTGGTCGGTTTCCTATTGAGATGCTGGGAGATTGCCGCAAGAGTTGTACCCCATGCGACGCCCAGCACCATGTCGGAGTCGAACCAGCCGCTGACCATGCGACCGGTCGCTTTTGCGACCTGCTCGAGTCGCTCCGCGTCATCCGCGGTGTCACTGACCGGAATCACGTGGGTCTCGATTCCGAATCTCTGAGAGATGCTTTGACCGACCGCGGGGGCGAGCGTGGGCGTGGGGCGCAACGTGATCTCGACGAGCCCGGTGTCGCGCGCGCGCTTGAGCAGGCGCGACACGCTTGAGCGGGACATGTGGAGTCGACTGGCGATCGTTTCCATCTTCAGGTCTTGCAGGTAGTACATGGACGAGGCCGCCAGAACTGTCTCCTCGCGATCCATCGTGCTCCGTCCTGCACGTTTGTGCACATTGCCTGCTCAGATTGCCAATCGGTCCCCCCATGGTAATACGCTGCTGAACGCGGGCCAAGATTCGGCCGCGTGGCATACGAGAACGGAAGAAGTGCATGACCGATTCGCGACTGACCGAGGCATCACGTGCCGATGCGCTCGAGCGACTTCGGCGTTCCGTGGAGCCGGGCAACGAACTTGATGTCCTAGTGATCGGCGGCGGTATTACCGGCGCGGGCATCGCGCTGGATGCCGCAAGCCGTGGTCTCTCCACGGCCGTCGTCGAGGCGCAGGACTGGGCTGCCGGCACCTCGAGCCGTTCGAGCAAGCTCGTGCACGGCGGGCTGCGGTACCTGCAGATGTTGGATTTCAAGCTCGTGACCGAGGCGCTGTCCGAGCGTGACCTTCTGCTCACCGAACTCGCACCGCACCTCGTTCGCCCGATTCCGTTTTTGTACCCCCTTCGGCACCGCGTGTGGGAGCGCGCCTTCGTCGGCGCGGGCATCATGCTCTACGACATCCTGGCCAGCCTGCGGCGTGGTCGCCGTGCGCTTCCGTGGCATCGTCACCTGAGCAGACGGGCCGTGACAGGTGTTTTCCCGGACCTTGCTGAGAAGGCAGCGGTCGGGGCAATCGAGTACTGGGATGCGAACGTCGACGACGCGCGGTACGTGGTCACCGTCATGCGCACGGCGAAGGAACACGGGGCATTCGCCGCGTCGCGCACCCAGGTCGTGGAACTCACTCGAAACGAGCAGGGTGCGATCGACGGGGCGGTGCTGCAGGTACTCGAGACCGGCGAGTCAATTCGGGTGCGGGCGCGGGCGGTCATCAGCTCCACGGGGGTGTGGACCGAGGAGTCACAGGCCCTCGCCGGCACCGACGGCGGGCTGCGGGTTCTCGCGTCGAAGGGCATCCACATTGTTGTTCCCCGTGCGCGCATCAAGGGTGAGGTCGGTCTCATCCTGCAGACGGCGACCAGCGTGCTCTTCGTCATTCCGTGGTCCCGGTACTGGGTGATCGGCACCACCGATACCCCGTGGACCGAGGAGTTCACGCATCCGACCGCGACCGCCGCCGACATCGACTACGTGATTAGTCAGGCCAACGCCGTGCTGGCGAATCCCATCGATCGTTCCGACGTCGTCGGCACGTGGGCGGGACTTCGTCCGCTCCTGCAGCCGGGAACCATGGCGGGCACGTCGTCAGCCAAGGTGTCGCGCGAGCACACCGTGGCGTCACCGGCTGACGGGTTGACCGTCATCGCGGGCGGCAAGTTCACGACCTACCGAATCATGGCGAAAGATGCCGTCGACTTTGCGCTCGGATCCTCGGCTCGCACCACGCCATCAGTCACTCGCTCGCTCCCGCTGACCGGTGCAGTCAATCTCGCCGATGCTGAACGGCAGGTGCGCACCGCGAGCACCGAACTGGGCTGGAGCGAGCCGCTCGTTGAGCACCTATTGCACCGCTACGGCGCTCACGTGCTCGACATCCTTGACATCGTTCGGGCCACCCCCGAGCTCGGCGGCGTGCTTACAGACGCCCCCGCATACCTCCGGGCCGAGATCGCCTACGCGGTGACGCACGAAGGAGCATTCCACCTCGACGACATCATGATGCGTCGCACCCGCATGGTCTACGAGTACCCGGATGAGGCATCCGCTGCTCTTGACGAGGTTGTCGAGATCGCCGCCCCGCTGTTGGGCTGGAACGCGAAGACCGCGGCGCACGAGGTGGCGGTGTATCGGGCCGGCGTGGAAGCTGACGCGGTCGCGGCGACCCAGCCCGACGACGCATCGGCGGCCCGCGTTCGCGAGAACGCACCAGACATCGTGCCGATGGCGTAGATCCCCCAATCCACAACCGACCTTTTACCTCAACGGAGAGACTTTTCATGGCTGACTACGTTCTCGCGATCGATCAGGGGACCACGAGTTCCCGCGCGATCGTGTTCGACCGTTCGGCACAGATCGTCTCGCGCGGGCAGCTTGAACACGACCAGATCTTTCCCCGAGCGGGATGGGTCGAACACGACCCGGTGCAGATCTGGGACAACGTGCGTGAGGCCGTCGGCATTGCTCTCACTCGGGCCAACCTGACCTATCAGGACATCGAGTGTGTTGGTGTCACCAATCAACGCGAGACCACCGTGGTGTGGAATCGCAACACGGGCATCCCCGTCACGAATGCGATCGTGTGGCAGGACACCCGCACTCAGCACATCGTCGACGAGTTCGCGGCGGCCCACGGGGTCGATCGGTACCGCTCAATCGTCGGATTGCCTCTCGCTACTTACTTTTCTGGGCCGAAGATTGCCTGGATCCTGCGAAACATCGACGGCGCGCTCGAGGCAGCGCAGAACGGCGACCTGCTGTTCGGCACCATGGACACGTGGGTGCTCTGGAACCTCACCGGGGGAATCGACGGCGGCATCCACATCACGGATGTCACGAACGCATCGCGCACGATGCTGATGGATCTCGAGACGCTCGCCTGGCGCGAGGACATTGCTCGGGACATGGGCATCCCGATGTCGATGCTGCCCGAGATTCGCTCGTCGTCTGAGGTGTATGGGCAGGGGCGTGCACACGGAATGCTGCCCGGGGTTCCGATCGCGGGCATCCTCGGCGATCAGCAGGCGGCAACGTTCGGCCAGGCCTGCTTCGGCGAGGGGATGGCGAAGAACACCTACGGCACGGGCAATTTCGTGCTGCTGAATACCGGCGAGCGCCGGGTGCTCAGCAAGAACGGTCTACTCACGACAGTCTGCTATCGGCTCGGGGACGCGGCACCGGTGTACGCCCTGGAGGGGTCGATTGCGGTCACGGGTTCTCTCGTGCAGTGGCTGCGGGACAACCTCGGAATGTTCACTGACGCACCCGACATCGAGAAGCTCGCGCTGCAGGTGGAAGACAACGGTGGTGCCTACTTTGTTCCCGCCTTCTCGGGGCTGTTCGCTCCGTACTGGCGGCAGGATGCCCGTGGCGCGCTGCTCGGGTTGACCCGCTACGTCACGAAGAATCACATCGCCAGGGCCGCCCTCGAGGCGACCGCCTTCCAGACCCGCGAGGTGATGGATGCGATGAACGCCGATGCGGGGGTCGAGCTCGCCGAACTGCGGGTCGACGGTGGCATGGTCGCCAATGAGCTCCTCATGCAGTTTCAGGCGGATCAGCTAGGCGTGGATGTCATCCGCCCCGCGGTCACCGAGACGACCGCCCTGGGCGCGGCGTTCGCGGCGGGTATCGCCGTCGGCTTCTGGGCCGGCACACAAGACGTCATCGACAACTGGTCGGAGGACAGGCGCTGGTCACCCCAGATGCCTCGCCTCGAACGTGACCGGCTGTACCGCAACTGGAAGAAAGCGGTGACGAAGACCATGGGATGGGTCGATGGGGACGTGGAGACCTAATCGACCCAGACCTGGGCAACAGCAATCCCTCGAACAACAATCGAAACCCACACGAAGGAGTCGGGAATCAATGAAACCCACAATGATGAAGCGCAATAGCTTCTGGCTGGCGCTCTCGCTGGTGCTGATGGTGGTGTCGTCCCTCGTGGCGTCCGCCGTGCAGACCGCGGGCTACACGGTCACAGTAAAGAACATGAGCTGGGAGACCGCGTCAGGCGAGTCGATGAGCGCCCTGCTGTACAAGCCGAACGGTGTTTCTGCCGATCACAAGGCGCCGGCCGTTATCGTCTCGCACGGGTGGTGGAACAACAAGGAGATGCAAGACGCGAACTACGTCGAGCTCGCTCGCCGCGGTTACGTGGTCGTCTCGATCGACATGTACGGTCACGGCGACTCGGACTACCTGACCTCGGACATCACGTTGGGAGGCACCGGGATGTATGACGCGGTCAAGCTCGTCGCCGACCTGCCGTACGTCGATCAGTCCAAGATCGGTGTCTCGGGTCACTCGAACGGTGCCCGCGCAGCGAACTTCTCGGTAGCTATCGACAACGCCGCCGAGAAGCCGCTCATCGCGGCGGTCTTCCTGGTCGACAACGACCCGGTCTACACCGACGCCGCTAACGACAACGCGTACTTCGATCTGTACGGAACGCGTGACACCGGCTTGGTCGCCGACCAGTACGACGAGTTCTTCTTCCGCAGCTACAGCGCGGAGGGTGCCGTTCTGACGCCGCCGCGCGACTACATCGGAACGCCGAACGCTCAGTCGTTCCTGCACTACGGGGCCGACCCCAAGGACATCTCCGATGTGCGCGAGGCAGGCACGTTCTACACCGATGGGGACGGCGGCGCGATTCGCGTCACGTTCACGCCGCCGCAGACGCACCCCTGGGGAACGATCTCGAAGGGCACCGTTGCTGACCAGCTCGAATTCTGGGACAAGGCCTTCGGGGCCCCCACCGCGATTGACTCGGGGTCGCAGGTCTGGCAGGTCAAGGAACTGTTCACGACCTTCGGCTTGATCGGATTCGCGATCTTCCTGCTCGCCTTCGCTCGCACGCTGCTGGGTACGCGGGCGTTCGCCGGCCTCAAGCTCGAGGAGCCGATGCCGATCGCGCCGAATACGCGCGCCGGTCTGGGATGGTTCTGGGGCGCGATGGTGGTCTCGGCCTTCGTTTCCGGCTTCACCTACGTGCTGTTCAGCAACCAGCTGTGGATCCAGGGCATCGCGTTCAACTTCCTTCCGACGATCTTCACGCAGGGAGCGGTGTTCTTCATCGCGTTCTGGGCGGCGATCAACGGTCTGGCGGCGATGCTCATCATGGCGATCTCGTACTTGCTCTTCGGGCGCAAGAACGGCATGAGCCCCCGGGCGCTCGGACTCCTGCCCGGCTGGCGCAAGGTCGGCCTCGCGGCCGCTCTCGCCGTCGTCACGGTGGCCGCTGCCTATGGGATCGTGTTCTTCTTCAGCTGGATGCTGAACACCGACTTCCGCTTCTGGACGATCGCGGTCAAGGACTTCGGTGCAGACAAGCTGTGGATCGCACTGCTGTACATCCCGATGTTCCTGATCTACTTCGTTGCGAACTCGGTCGCGATCAACGTGTTCAACCGCTTTACCTTCCGGGGCAAGGAATGGCTGAACACGGCGGCACTGGCGCTGGTCAACGCGCTGGCTCCGATCGTTCTGGTCGTCGTGCAGTACGTGACGTTCTTCGTCTCGGGCTACACGATCCCCGGGTTCGGCGGTATCTTCAGCATCTGGCTGTTCCCGGTGATCGTCATCCTCGCCGCAACTGCGGTGCTGTCGCGCAAGCTGTACCGCATTACGGGTAACCCGTACATCGGTGGATTCATCAGCGCAACGGTAGTGACGCTCATTGCTGTATCGAACACCCTGACCGTCATCTACTAGACGGCACAGGTGTGAAGGCCCCGACTCGCTCCAGCGGGTCGGGGCCTTTTCGCGTCGGGGCGAGCACCCGCGGGGAATGCGGCGGGCATCCGGCCGGTTGATACCCTCGATGCGAACGCATTGAACTGGAGAGGGTGACCATGGCACAGAACATCGAGTTCGGGCTCGACACATTTGGCGACGTCACTGTCGGGTTGGATGACGCGCCCGTGAGTCAGGCGCAGGTCATCCGCAACATCGTGGCCGAAGGCGTTCTCGCCGACGAGCTGGGCATCGACTTCATCGGAGTGGGCGAGCACCACCGGGTCGATTTTGCGGTCTCAGCCCCCGAGGTGGTCCTCGCCGGGCTTGCGACCGCGACCAAGCGCATCAAGCTCGGGTCGGCCGTGACGGTCCTGAGTTCGGATGACCCGATCCGGGTGTTCCAACGATTCGCCACAGTCGACGCGCTCAGCAACGGCCGCGCCGAGGTCATTCTCGGTCGGGGATCGTTCACCGAATCATTCCCTCTGTTCGGCTTCGATCTCGCCAACTACGAGCAGCTCTTCGAGGAGAAGCTCGACCTCTTCTCGGCGCTGCTCGCCGAAGGACCGGTCACTTGGGAAGGCAAACTGCGCTCGCCGCTGACCGACCAGAACGTCTACCCGCGCACGGAGTCCGGTCACCTGAAGACCTGGATCGGCGTGGGCGGAAGCCCCGAGTCCGTCGTGCGCGCCGCGCGCCACAATCTGCCGCTCGTGCTCGCGATCATCGGGGGAGACCCGGCCCGGTTCGCGCCGTACGTCGACCTCTTCCACCGCGCCCTCGCTCAGCTTGAGCAACCGGATCTGCCGATCGCGGTGCACTCGCCCGGCTACATTGCCGACACCGACGAGCAGGCCGCCGAGGAGTACTGGCCGCACCACCGAGTGATGCGCGACCGGATTGGCGCCGAGCGCGGTTGGCCGCCGTCGAACGAGGCCGAGTTCCGCAACGAGATCGAGCACGGCTCGCTGTACCTCGGATCGGCCGAGACCGTGGCGAAGAAGCTCGCCGCCACGATCTCGACGCTGGGCATTCAGCGCTTCGACCTCAAGTACAGCGCGGGAACGCTGCCGCACGAGAAGTCGATGCACTCGATCGAGCTCTACGGTTCGAAGGTCATTCCGATGGTTAAGGACATGCTCGCTACTTGACGGGCGGGGCGGGATCGGTCGCCTTCGCCGAGCGACGCTTGATCAGGTAGATCGTGACGCCGGTGATGGCTCCCGCGAGTACCAGCCAGGGCAGTAGCACGCCGAGCACAACGAGCAGTCCCGAGAAGAACGCCACGAAACCGTTCCAGCCGGCAATCACTCCGTCGATGAAGGTGACGGGCTCAGCATCGGGTACGACCTGCTCGGTGACCAGGTTCAGTGTCACCGTCGACAGGCTGACCTGGTCGTCGAGGTAGCGCTTCTGACTCTTCAAGCTCTCGAGCTCGCCCTGACGATCGGAGATTGCGGTCTCCAACTGGATCAGGTTGTCGGTGTCGGTCGCGGTGGCCAGCAGCGCCACGAGACGGTCGACGGATGCCGTCAGGGCGGTGATGCGCGCATCCAGATCTTGCGACTGCATCGTGACGTCGGTCGCGCTGAGCGAGACCTCCTGTACGTCACCGAGCACCTTGAGCTTGTCGAGGGTGGCCGTGAGGTTCGCAGCAGGAAGCCGCAACGTGAGTGTCGCGCTTCCCTTGTCGCCGCCGCGGGGGGCGTACTCGGAACGGCCGTCCACGCGGCCCCCGACCGACTCGGTGATTCGGATCGCCTCGGTCGCGGCATCCAACGGGTCAGAGACGGTGATCGTCACGTAGCCCGTCGTGATCACCTGGCGGTCGATTACCGCCGTGTCGGCGGCGACAGAACCGGACTCGCCCTGATCGAAACCGCCGGAACCGGCGGGCACGGACAGGTTTTCGGTACTCGTCGAGTCCGACCCGGCGGAGCAGCCGGTAAGGGCCAGAGCGGAAAGCAGAAGTGCCGTGGGAATAACTAGTGATCGCCTCATAGTGATCACGCTAGTGATGCTGAGAATCAATCGCTACCCAACGTTCCTTACGATTCGGGCGTCAGTTACGCTCATACCGAGCGCACCAACTTGACCACCACGAAGGGACAGCAATGGGATTTCTCGATGACGCCAAAGACAACCTCGCCGAGGGCTTTGACAAGGCAAAAGACGCGGCGGAGGACGCCGCCGAGCTGGTGAAAGACAAGGCAGATGACGCCGCCGAGCTGGTAAAGGAGAAGGCGGGCGACGCGGCCGACTTCTTGAAGGAGAAGGCCGGCGACGCAACCGACTTCGTCAAGGACACGTTCGACGGAGACGACGACACGACCGCCGAGGAAGACGCCACGGCCTGAGTCGACACGACCTGCGACTGGACGAGGGCTTCGGCGCTCGCCCAGTCACGGGGGGCATACTGGGCGCATGAGTTGGTGGAGCCGCATTCGTTCGGCTGTGGGCGCCCCGCCGGCGCCACTGCTGCACGTCGCTCACGACGAGGGCGAGGGCCCGGTCGTCATCCTGATTCACGGGATAGCGTCGTCGGCTTCCACCTTCAAGGGTGTTCTGCCCAAGCTGAAGGACCGACACCGCTGCATCTCTATCGACCTACTCGGCTTCGGCGAGTCGCCGGCACCGGCGGGAGCAACGTACACGATTGAGGAACACGTCGCGTCGATCACCGCGACAATTCGGTCCTTGCGGCTCACTGCACCTTTCGTGCTCGTGGGCCACTCCCTCGGCAGTTTGCTGTCAGCGCGCTACGCCGCTGAGCATCCCGAGCAGGTGTCTCGGCTCATCCTGGTCAGCCCGCCGGTGTACCTCGCCCCGTCGCAGATCGGTGACTCGTGGGTGCGGGCGCAGGTCGGACTGTACCTCAAGGCCTACGAGTTTCTGCGTGCCAACAAGGACTTCACGATGGCGACAGCGTCAGCCATCTCTCGACTACTCAAGCTGGGGACCGCGCTCGAACTCACCGATCGAACCTGGCCCGCTTTTATCTTGAGCCTCAAGAACTGCATCGAGTCCCAAACCACGGTGGCCGACATTGCCGCGGTGCGGGTGCCGATCGATGTCGTGTACGGCGCACTCGACCCGTTTATCGCGCCCGGAACGATGCGCATCATCGAGCAGATGCGCCACGTGACGATGCACCGCATCGACGCCAACGATCATCTCGTGCGGCCCCGATTGGCTCGCGAGCTCGTCGCCGTAATCGGCTAGCGGCCAGCACAAGGGGAGCAAGTCGCACCTAGGCTTGACCCATGCAAACACGCACCGCCGAACGCATCGGCCGCCCCCTCTCCGTCATCGGCCTAGGCACGTGGCAGCTCGGCGCCGACTGGGGAGAGGTGAGCGAAGCGGATGCGCGTGCGGTGCTCGAGGCATCGGTCAACGCCGGCGTGACCGTCTTCGATACTGCCGACGTGTACGGCGACGGCCGCAGCGAATCGATCATCGGCTCGTTCCTTGCTGAAAACCCCGAACTCGACATCTTCGTTGCCACCAAGATGGGCCGTCGCGTCGCTCAAGAGCCGGAAAACTACACTCTCGAAAACTTCCGCGCGTGGACGGACCGGTCCCGGACGAACCTGAAAACCGACACCCTCGATCTCGTGCAGTTGCACTGCCCACCCGCGGCTGTATTCGCTGCCGACCGCGTCTATGACGCCCTCGACACTCTCGTCGCCGATGGCGCCATCGCGCGCTACGGGGTGAGCGTTGAAACCGCCGATGATGCCCTCATCGCGATCGAACGGCCGAACCTCGCCAGCGTGCAGATCATCATCAACGCGTTCCGTCTCAAGCCGCTCGAGCGGGTGCTCCCCTCGGCCGCCGAGGCGGGTGTCGCCATCATCGCGCGGGTGCCGCTGGCATCCGGCTTGCTCAGTGGCAAGTACACGACAGACACGGTGTTCGCGGAGAATGACCACCGCACCTATAACCGCGGTGGCGAGGCATTCGATGTCGGCGAGACCTTTGCGGGAGTCGACTTCGAGCAGGGTGTCGCTGCCGCCCGCGAGTTTGCTGAGTTCGCGGACTCGCAGGGGCTGACGGCACCCGTGGCGGCACTCGCCTGGCTCGCGCAGCTCCGCGGTGTGACTACCGTGATCCCCGGGGCCCGCACCGTGCGCCAGGCCGTGTCCAATGCATCGGCGGGCGGCGTAGAGTCACTCACCCCCGAGTTCACACGACAGATCGTTGACCTCTACGACCGGTACTTCAGGCAAGCGGTCCACGAGCGGTGGTAACACCGGACCCCAGCTCGGAGGCGAAGCCACCGCGACCCCAGGGCGCCGGTGGTCTCGGTCCGTCATTTACCAACCTGTTTACCGCCAATCTGGCGTCCAGTCTTGGCGACGGCATCGTGCGCACAGCGATGCCATTGCTGGCCGCGCGACTGACCAGCGACCCGTTTCTGGTGTCCATCGTCGCGGCGCTCGCCCTGCTACCTTGGCTGTTTTTCGCCATCCCGGCGGGCATTCTGGTCGACCGAATCGACCGGCGTCGTGCCCTCGCTCTCGCCCAGGCAGTTCGAACGGTGTTGGCGGTCACGCTGGTCGTTTTAGTGGCGACCGACTCGCTGACGATCGTCTGGCTGTACGTCGTCGTGTTCGTTTACGGCGCGTTCGAGACCGTATACGACGGAGCCATCAGGGCGGTCGTGCCCAGCATCGTCAGCCGGGTGAACCTGCCGCGGGCGAACTCCCGAATCGAGGCGGGGGAGCTGGTGCTGCAAAACTTTGTGGCCGGTCCGCTCACCTCGGTGCTGTTCGCGGTGTCGGTGCTGATTCCGCTCGGCATCAACGGTCTCGTGTTCGCGCTCGCCGGTGCGCTTGCTTTGCTGCTGCCCTCCGTGGCATCCGGTCGCCAGTTCTCTCAGACGACAGTCGGCGAACCAGCGGTGGCGTGGTATCGGCAGTTCGCGGACGGGCTGCGATTCATTCTCGCCAACCGGATGCTGCGCACCCTCTGGTTTCTCACGACCTTCATCGGGCTGGCGACTTCGGCTGCGACCGCCACCTTCGTGCTTTATCTGCTGGAGCGTCTCGGGGTTCCCGAGGCGTTCTTCGGTGTGTTCCTGCTCAGCGGAGCGGTGGGCGGCATCATCGGCGCAGTCCTCGCCAACCGACTCAAGGGGAGGTGGGGTACCGGGATGACGATGGCGATTGCGACCACGCTCTCGGGGCTCGCATTCGTGTTTGTCGGCGTGGTGCCGCAGATCTGGGCGGCGGCAGTCGGCTTCGCGGTGACCTCTCTCGCGATCACCATCTGGAACATCTTGATCATGTCGTTGCGGCAGAGTTTGGTTCCCGGCCGCCTCCTCGGCCGCGTCCACGGCACGTGGCGCACCCTGCTATGGGGCACCATGCCGCTCGGCTCCCTCATCGGCGGGGTGATCGCTCGGGTCGACCTGGGGCTGCCGATGATTATCGGCGGCGCGGCGGCGACGGTCGCGAGCGTGGTGTTCTTCCGCTTCCTCATCACGCTGCCGAATCCGGAGGACGTCGATGCCGAGGGCGAGGCCGGACCCACAGATCCGCTACTGGTTCAGTAGCCCGGGCTACCTGGGCAAGTAGGTCTCGAGAGTGAGCAGATAGGCATCTCGATTGAAGTTGGGCACCAGGGCCGACTGCAGGATGAACCCCTGGGCGGCGCTGATCAGCAGCGGAACCTGATCGTGGCCAATCTGATCGGCGTCGGCTTTCGGCAGCCGATGTTCGCGCTGGTGCCAGAGCGAGACGTAGGACGTCAGGGCGGTCTGCAGCCGCAAGAAGACTTCGGTCGTGAGCTTCGAGACGTTCGGGTCGGTTACCGCCTCGCCCCACAACTGAACCAGAATGGCCGGCTCGCCGATCTCGTCGAGCATGCCCCGCAGCAGCACCGGCAGCAGTTGCCCGGGCGAGGGCATCGGGTCGAGGTGAGCCAGGCGGCCGACATCAACGATGCGCGCACCGACGACTTGAGTTGCGACCTCGAAGACGATGTCGCTCTTACCCGCGTAGTGCCCGTAGATCGCACCGGCCGACAGCCCCGATTCCGCGATGATGTCTGCCATCGATGCGCCCTGAAATCCCTTGCGCCGGAACGCTCGCAGGGCCGCGTCGGCGATCTCGCGTCGCTTGGCGCTGCGGTACTCGTCGGTGACTTTGGGCATCCCTCACTCTAAAAAAGAATGAACGTTCTTGACAACTCGGCGCGCCGGTGCTTTTCTATAAAAGAACGAACATTCTTTTTAGAGAGGACAGTCCCATGGCACACGAAGACAGCTCGCTCCCCACGCCCGTGGCGCGGGTCGTCGGGATCGCAATCGCGCTCTCGGCAGTGCTCAGCATCATCCTGCTCGCCTTCCTCTGGCCGACCATCACCTCGTCGGTCACGAGCCTTCCGATCGCGATCGCCGGGCCGAGCGCCCAGGTCGATCTGCTCTCGGCAGCGCTCGACGAGAAGTCCCCAGACACCTTCGAGATCGCAACTGTCGATGACCGTCAGGCGGCTGTCGACCTGATCGAGACCCGCCAGGCCTACGGCGCCATAGTTCTGGGCGCCGAGCCCGAGGTTCTCACCGCTTCGGCCGCGAGCGCGCCGGTCGCCCAAATACTCGCCGGACTCGCGCCCACGCTGGCCGCGCAACTTAACGCGGCCGCTGCGGCCCAAGGCATCCAGTTGCCCGCACCGATCACGGTCGCCACCACCGATGTCGTGCCGTTGGCCTCGACGGACGAGAGGGGTGTTGGGTTCGCAGCGTCGTCCTTTCCGTTACTGCTCGGTGGGCTGCTCGGCGGAGTCGCAATCTCGCTCGCCATCGTCGGCGCTCGGCGCCGAATGACGGCAACCCTCGTCTACGCCGTGGTCGGCGGGCTTGCGGTGACCGGGATACTGCAGGGCTGGTTCGGGTGGCTTCAGGGCAACTTCTGGTTCAATGCGGCCGCGGTCGGCCTGACCCTTCTGGCAATGGCGGGCACGATAGTCGGGCTCGCGTCGCTGCTGGGCCGACCCGGTGTGGCGATCGGGGCGCTCCTGTTCCTGCTGATCGCCAACCCGATCTCGGCCGCCGCACAACCGGTCGAGTTTCTGCTTGCCCCGTGGGGTGCGATCGGCCAGTGGTTCCCGCCGGGCGCCGCGGTAACGCTACTTCGCGACCTCAGCTACTTCCCGCTCGCCGACGCGCTGCTGCCTTGGCTGGTGCTCGCCGGATGGGCGGCGCTGGGACTACGTGCTCTCGGCCGCCGGTCACTACCGCAACACCGGTGCGGCGACGGGCCACGCGCTCGCCGAAGCCAACTAGTTTGCTGCGGATCGCCGGGTGAGGGAATGCCGGCCCGGGCGGGGTGGTTGCAGCGGACATGACACGACTCATGATCATCGTTGGCAGCATCCGCCCAGGACGGGCCGGTCTTCCGGTCGCCGAGTGGGTGCGCGAGACGGTGACCCGGCACCCGCACTTTGAGGTCGATTTCGTCGACCTCAAAGAGTTGGCGCTTCCGTTCATGGACGAGCCGCAGCATCCGGCAAAGCGGCAGTACACCCACGATCACACGAAGGCATGGAGCGAGCGGGTGGATGCCGCAGACGCGATCATTCTCGTGAGCCCCGAGTACAACCACAGCTACTCACCCGTGCTCAAGAATGCCCTCGACTTTCTCTCGCACGAGTGGAAGCACAAGCCGGTCGGCCTCGTCAGCTACGGCGGCCTGTCGGGCGGTTCCCGAGGGGTGGCTGCCCTCGACCCGGTGCTCGCGACTGTCGGGCTGGTCAAAACGTCGCACAGTGTGGAGATCGACTACGTTGGCACGCACATCGTCGACGGGGTCTTCACGCCGACCGAGAAGCACGAAGCGCTGTTGAGCCACCAGCTGGACGACCTCAACCAGCTCGCGGCGGCGCTCGCGACGCTCCGGTGGGGCCGCTAGCGAGCAAGCCGTTGTGTCGGTCGATGTCGACCGCTAGGCTCTAAACCGGTTTAGGAGGGAGCGGTTCCGGTGCGAGCGGTCACGATTAGCGATGTCGCGCGCGACGCTGGCGTCAGCAAAGGTCTGGTGTCTCTGGCCCTCAACGATCGCGCAGGGGTCTCTGCGGCGACACGGTTGCGCATTCTCGCGGCAGCACGCGATCTGGGTTGGCGGCCCAATGCGACGGCCCGGGCTTTGAGTACGAGCCGAACCCTTGCCTACGGTCTCGTCATTACTCGGGATGCCGCCGTGCTCGGTTCAGACCCATTCTTCCCTTCGTTTATCGCCGGCGTCGAGCGTGCGATCGCCCCCCTTGGCCACGTGTTGGTACTGAGCGTCGTTGAGACCGAAGAGCGTGAAGCCGCTGCATTCCTCTCCCTCATCGAATCAGGACGGGTCGATGGTGTGTTCCTAACGGACCTCAGGCAAGGGGATCCGCGAGTCTCGCTTGTGGCCGACCTGGGATCCCGCGCGGTGATCGTCGGGCGCACGGACGACACAACGACGTTCCCGAGCGTGACATCCGACGACACTGCAGCCGTGAACGCTCTCGCCGACCACTTGGTGGATCTCGGCCACCAACGGATCGGTCTTGTAGTCGGACCGACTCCCCTGCTCCACGCCACGCGGTGGCGCACAAGCCTGATCGATGCACTCACGGACAGGGGAGTACCTGCGCCGTCAGTCATCGAGACCGACTTCTCCGCAGAGAGTGGACGCCTCGCCACGGTCGACCTTCTCGCATCCCCGACACCGCCTTCGGTGATTGTCTACGCGAACGACCACATGGCGCTCGCCGGTCTCGGGGCCGCTCGCCGCCGCGGGCTGGAAGTGCCCGGCGACCTGTCGATCGTCGGCTACGGGAACAGCCAGATGAGTCGCTATTCATACCCGGCACTTACCTCCGTAGCAGTCGATGCCGAGGAGTGGGGCTATCGCGCAGCGCTCGCGCTCGTGGAATGCGTCGGAGGCGCTGACCTCGACGACCTGACTCTCCCGCCGGCACAGCTTCAGGTCAGAGAGTCAACATCCCATGCACGGCCGATCAGGAAGACGGAACCAAAGTGATTACCCTCAGCGGAGCCAGGTGTACCGCCGTATTCGAAACGACGGACGACGCACCGGTGCGCCTCTCGTCATTTGCCCAGACTGGATGCGCCTCCCTCGTCTCAACCCACCCCATCGCGCTGGTGTTCACGGCGACGGAACAGCACAAGAGCAGGTTGAGTCACGCGTACGCGGACTCGGCGATAGGCGAGCGGCTGCGGTACCGGTCCCATGAGAGTTTCGATGACGACAACGGTTCATCCCTCCGCATCGACCAGTTCGACAAGGTGACAGGCCTCGTGGTTCGCACCGTGGCTCGAGTCCACTCGGGGACCACCGCCATGAGTCTTAGCCATGAGGTGATCAATGAATCGGGCGTGCGCGTCGTACTCACGGCGATCTCGTGCGCGACAGCGGGGTTCACACCGTCAGCGCACATCGACGACGCGATTCTGACCTGGGGGCAGAGCGGATGGACGACCGAGCACCGCTGGCATGAGACGCGACTCGGTGACGCGCTTGCTCCCCTCGACGTGGCGGAGTGGGGCAACGACCTCGCGACGCGCTTTGCTGTGACGAGCGTCGGCGCGTGGACCACGGCGGAGTACCTGCCGACGGGCGTACTGTCCGAGGCGGACGGGTCGGCGCTGGCGTGGCAGATCGAGGGATCCGGCCCCTGGCACTGGGAGGTGGCACGCACCCGATCCGGCGGATACATCGCGGCGCTCGGTCCGACCGAGGTCGAGCACGGCTTCGCGGTGCGTCTCGAGCCGGGCGCCAGTTTCATGGCGCCGACAGCAACGCTCGCGGTAAGCGGCAGCGGCCGCGACGGCGCCTTTGCGGCGTTGACCGACTACCGGCGAGCGATCAGGCAGCGGCGCGATGTCGACGAGCGGATGCCGGTCGTCTACAACGACTACATGAACACCCTCATGGGCGACCCGACTACGGCGAAGCTCGTGCCGCTCATCAGTTCGGCGGCGCTGGCAGGGGCCGAGTATTTCTGTATTGATGCGGGCTGGTTCGCAGACGACTCCGGGGCCGACTGGTGGAACGCGGTAGGTGAGTGGGAAATCAACGAGGCGCGGTTCCCCGGGAGCCTCCTCGCGGTCATCGACCTCATCAGGTCGAGCGGGATGCGGCCAGGAATCTGGTTGGAACCCGAGGTCGTGGGCATCCAAAGCACCCTCGCGGAGCGCCTTCCCGTCGATGCGTACTTCCAGCGATTCGGCGAGCGCGTCGTCACGCAGGATCGATACCACCTCGACTTGCGGCACGCGGACGCGCGCGCACACCTCGACTCGACTGTGGATCGGTTAGTGCGGGAGTTGGGGATCGAGTATTTCAAACTGGACTACAACATCAACCCGGGGGCCGGGACGACCGTGGATGCGCTCAGCGCCGGGGAGGGACTGCTTGGCCATGTGCGAGCACATCAGGATTGGCTCCGTGCCGCTCAGGAGCGGCACCCTGAGGTCTTGTTCGAGAACTGCGCGTCCGGCGCGATGCGGGCGGACTACGGACTCCTCTCACTGGCGCACCAACAGTCGACAAGCGATCAGCAGGACTATCTGCTGTACGCGACAATCGCGGCGGGGGCGCCGGCAAGCATCCTTCCCGAGCAGTGCGCCAACTGGGCATATCCCAGCGAGGCGATGAATCTCGACGAGACTGCGTTCTCCCTTGTCGCGGGAATCGCGGGTCGTCTGTACCTCTCCGGGTTCCTCGACCGGCTTCGTCCCGAGCAGTTTGGTCTCGTGCAGGAGGCCGTTGCCGTCTCGAAGGCGTGGCGCGAACGGATAGCGCGCTCGCATCCGGTCTGGCCCTTGGGGATGCCCGACTGGAATGCCGACCAGCTCGCCATTGCCTTCGATTGCGGTGATGAGTACCTCGTGGCGATGTGGTCGCGTGGGGCAGCATCCGCTATGACGTTGGTCTTTGCCTCCCAGCTGTCAGAGATGGAGCAACTCTTCCCGGCGGCGGCAGCCACTTGGGTGGCAGCGCCCAACGGTAGGTCCCTTGTGGTGGACTTTCCGGCGGGCCCCCAGGCCCGGGTGATGCGTATCACCAAGGCAGAGGCTCTGTAGCGTGCTGGCGAACGAGAATGCGCGGTACGCGGCGAGCCGCTGGCATCAGGATGCCCGATTCGGGATGTTCATCCACTGGGGAGCGTATTCCGTCGTGGGTCGCGGCGAGTGGGTTCGGTCGGCGGAGAAGCTGACCGCTGAGCAATACCAGGTGTACGTCGACCAGTTCGTACCCCGCGAATGGAACCCCGAGGATTGGGCCGACCTCGCCGTCGAGTCGGGCGTGAAGTATGCCGTCCTTACTGCCAAGCATCACGACGGCTTCTGTCTGTTTGACAGCGCCCTCACGAGCTACTCGACAATGCACAACGGCTTGGGTCGAGATCTGGTTGCCGAATTCCTCGACGCCTTCCGCGCGCGGGGAATCCGTGTAGGTCTGTACTTCAGCCTGCTCGACTGGGCGCACCCCGACTATCCCGATGTGAATGACGAGTTTCACCCCCTGCGGGGCGGACGTGGCGGAGAACCGTCTGGTGAGAAAGACTTCCACCGCTATGTGGACTATCTCCACGGCCAGGTTGAGGAGTTGTGCACGAGCTACGGGGCCCTCGACCTGCTCTGGTTTGACTTCTCGTATGGCGAGTTGACGGGTGAGGCGTGGCGCGCAACGGAACTCGTCCGGATGATTCGCGCGGCCCAGCCCGGGATTGTCATCAACAACCGGTTGGAGGCGAGCGGCAGCGGGTACGGCAGTCTCATCACCGACTCGCCCACCGAGTGGTCGGGCGATTACGTCTCGCCGGAGCAGGTCATCCCACTGTCGACGATTGTTGATTCGGCGGGCGACGATGTTCCGTGGGAGACATGCCTGACCCTTAACAACAGTTGGGGCTACACGACTTCAGACACCGAATGGAAGAGTGAGGGAACGGTCATCCGGGCCCTCGTCGACTGCGTCAGCAAGGGGGGCAACCTTCTGCTCAATGTGGGTCCGGACGCCCACGGTCGCATTCCGCAGGCGTCAGCCGACGTGTTGCGCGGAGTGGGGAGCTGGCTCCGATCGAACTCGGCGTCGGTGTTCGGCTGTGGCCCGGCAGGCCTCGGTCGTCCCGAGTTCGGTCGCTACACCCGACGCGGAAGCACGGTGTTCGCCCACGTCTGGGAGCAGCCGATCGGGCCGCTCGCGCTCAGCGGCATGGACTCAAAGAGTGTCGGTGCCGTGTCCCATGAAGCTGACGGTTCCGAGGTATCGGTGGCGCACGCGTGGGTCAGGGAGGCGTCGAGCGAAACGCCGTTCATCGGCCTCGGGCCGGTCGCGCACCATAGCTACCCGCTGTCAGATCCCCGAGACACGGTAATCCGGATCGAGGAGCAAATTCACAAATCCGGGAGCTAGGTTCCGGCTGCACGCGCGTTGCGCTCGGGTGCTTGTAGCCTTGCCATCATGACGAGCCAGCGCGTGACGATCGTGGATGTCGCGACCAAGGCCGGCGTCGCAATCAGTTCTGTTTCGGCGGCGGTCAACGGCCGTCCAGGAATTTCGGAGCGCACACGTGCTCACATTCTGGAGACGGCATCGAGCATGGGGTGGGTGCCGTCCGTGCGAGGGCGCTCGCTCTCCGGTAAGCGCGCATTCGCGGTCGGGTTGGTCGTTCAACGGCCGCCCGATGTCCTCGAGGCCGACCCGTACTTCGCGGGCTTCATCGGCGGCATCGAACTGGTATTGGAGGAGCGCGGTCAAGCGCTCGTGCTCCAAATGAGTTCCGGCAAAGAGCGCACGATCGACCGCTATCGTTCGCTCGCGGGCGAGCGTCGGGTCGACGGGGTATTCCTCTCCGAGATCGAGGTCGACGATGCGAGGATCCCGTTGCTGGCGGAGCTGGGTCTGCCCGCAGTGGCGATTAACCCCGGTCCGAGCGGAACGCCGTTCCCTGCCGTGATCCAAGACCACCGTCAAGGCATTCACCAGCTCATCGACTACGTCGTGTCGATGGGACACACGCGGATCGCTCACGTCAGCGGTGATCCGGCCTTCGTCCACACCCGGGAGCGTGAGGTCGCGTGGCGCGAGGCGATGGCGGCGCAGGGCTTGACTCCGGGCCCGGTTGTCGTGGGTGACTTCACCTCAGAGGGCGGAGCCCGCGCAGCGAGCGAGCTCATGACACTCGAGAATCGGCCGACCGCCGTGGTGTGCGCCAACGACCTCACGGCCATCGGATTCATTGCTCGCGTCTCCGACCTGGGCTTGCGTGCTCCGGCCGATGTGTCGGTCACCGGCTACGACGGCATCCAGCTCGGTACATACACGAGACCGAGCCTGACGACGCTACAGACCTCCCCCCGCGAGCTCGGTTCAGCCGCGGCTCGATCGCTCATCGAGCTCATTGAAGGGGGTGCGCCGTCGGACATTGTGCTCGAACCCGCATCTCTCGTGATTCGCGAGTCTGTGTCGAACATTTCTTAGGGTCGGTCGGCAATTCGGTTGACGAGAGCCTCCCACGCTGTTATCTTCCTATTTACCGAAACGTTTCGGTTGTTAGCGGGACCTGACCCGAAGGCGCTTGGCACGGTGTGTGCCACCCGCACTCCAAGCTCCGCGAAGCACATCTTCACCTCTATACAAACCAAGGGAGACAGCAATGAAGCGGCATCCTCAGTTCGTCGGCGCACTCGCCGCCGCAGCCATCGTGGCGATGGGCCTCTCGGCCTGCACCGCCCCGGGCGACGGCACGGGCGACTCCACCGTGGACCACCCGACCGGCACACTTCAGATCATCAGCGGTAGCGCTGACGGGTCGAACGCCGGATTCGAACTCATCAACGAAGCGTTTATGGCCAAGTACCCCGACGTGACTATTGAGTACACGCCGGTACCCAACTCCGACCAGGAGACTGTGTTCTCGACACGCATGTCGGCCGGCAACGTCGACATCATGACAGTCGACGGTGCTCGTTTGGCCTCCACGCCGGACTGGGTGACCAACGGCGCAGAGACCAACAGTCAGCTCGCGGCAGCCAACGGACAGTTCGTCGACTTCGCCTCCGAGGCGTTCATGGACAACGTGAATCCTTCGGTGCGAGAGTACTTGACCACCCCGGATGGGAAGCAGTACGCATTCCCGCTTGGCCTCAGCTATTTCACAGGAGTTTTCTACAACAAGACGATGTTCGCTGACCTCGGCATCGAGGTTCCGACCACGTGGTCAGAGTTCGTGGACGCATGCGAGAAGATCAAGGCGAGCGGGGTGGCACCGATGGGAATCGGTGGCAAGGACGGTTGGCCGGCTGGCCTCCCAATGGCTGCCGCTGTGCAGGGCGTCTACCCCGACTACGCGGAGCGCATCGGCGTCGACCAGGGTCTCTGGGAGGGCACCATCGCTCTGACGGACCCCAAGCCGGTAAAGGTACTGGAACTGACCCAGCAGATCTGGAGCTACGCTCAGGACAACTTCCTTGGCGTCGCCTATAGCGAGACGCCGGGCATGTTCGCTCGGGGCGACGTCGCAATGTTGCCGGACGGCATCTGGAACCAGCCAGTCATCGAGTCCACCAACCCGGACTTCGAGTACGGCTACTTCCCGCTGCCGACCAGCGAGAACGCTGACGATAACCGCTACCTCGGGGGCAAGGTCGACATGAGCCTTGCCGTACTCTCCAACTCGAAGAACCTGGGCGCGGCAATGGCGTACATGGCATTCCTCGCTGACCCGGCCAACTATTCTCAGTTCATCGCGAAGGCGGGGTTCGCGCCCATCGAGCCCAACATCGAGACGTCAGACTTCCTGAAGTCGATCGAGCCGTACACCGAGGTATTCTCGCCCGCGTGGGATCAGATCTTCCACGTCAATGCGGATGCCGGACCCGCAGCGGGAGTTCCGTTCAATATCAATGTCCTCCCGCCGATGGGAACGAGTACCCCTGAGGAGGCCGCGGCGGCCGCCCAGGCCGACTGGCTCCTGGGCCAGCAGTAGGCACTCAGTGCGGCGCTGTGCCCCCCCACACTCCGGGGGCACAGCGTCGCACTATCACCCTGAGAGGAATATCGTGGCAAAGCTGCCATTCAGTTCGGCCGCGCCAATGCGGATCACCCTTGGTGCTGGCGCAGGATTCGTGGGATTCTTCGCGATCCTGCCCGCCGTCGCGATCTTCGTGCTGGCTTTCACAGACATTCGCGGAGTTCCCTTCCTTCCGGTCAACTGGGTGGGTTGGGAGAACTTTGAGAAGTTCTTTGGTCCTGGGCACTGGTCCGTCAATCTGCTCGCGCTGAAGAACACTCTCACCTTCGCTTTCGTGACGACCCTGATTGGTAACGCGCTTGCACTCCTAATCGCCGTTGCCTTCAACCGAAAGCTAAGGGGCAGTGCGTTCTACCGGGGCATCGTGTTTCTGCCCACCGTGCTCGGTGTCACGATCATTGGACTCATCTGGTCTCTGATCTTCAACCCCTTGGGTGGGCCGGCCGCCAACGTGTGGTCGTGGTTCGGCGCAAGCTCAGCCTTCTTTGGTGATCGCGACCTCGCCTTCCCGCTCGTGATGTTCGTGCAGGTCTGGGCCGGTGTCGGCATCGCGATGGTGATCTACCTCGCGGGGCTTCAGAACATCCCGGCGCACTTCTACGAGGCTGCCGATGTCGACGGCGCGACCCCATGGCAGAAGCTGCGGCTCGTGACCATCCCGCTTCTGGCGCCATCCATTACCGCGAACGTCTTGCTCAGCATCGTCGGAACGCTGCAGAGCTATCAGATGGCCTACGTGCTCACGGGTGCACGCAACCCAGCGACGTCGATGCTCTCTCTCGTCATCTTCAACCAAGCCTTCAGCGGAACCGGCACGTCCGTGGGATCGTCCCAGGGGTACGCCTCAGCGGTGTCGGTCATCCAATTCTTCCTCGTCGGCATCATCGCTTTGCTCGTGCTGACCTATCTCAGAAAGCGAGAGGTGCAGCTATGACCGAGCAGGCCACACCCACTCGGGCCGGCGCTGGTCGTCGCACCCGGCGGTCACAGAGCACGCTTCGGGCATACGTGCCCGTCGTCATCATCGTGCTCGCGTACGTGCTGCCGCTGGTGTACCTCGTCAACACCGCCCTCAAGTCGCCCGCTGACTTCAATCGCGATCCCAACGGACTGGCCACCACCTTTGAGTTTGGCAACTTTGCCACAGCGTGGGAGTTGGGCAACTTCGGCGCGTACTTCCTGAACAGCGTCGTCTACACGCTGGTGGCGGCGACGCTGGGAACACTGGTCTCGCTACTCGTCGCGTTCCCCGTGTCGCGCGGGTATGTGCGGCATCCTCGCCTCTGGTACGTGCTGTTCGTGGTGATGCTCTTTTTGCCCAACACCCTCATCACACAGTTCCAATTGGTGCTGCGGATCGGCCTCTACGATACGCCCTTGGGCTACATCCTCATCCTCGGGGCCGGCGTCGGTATCGGGCCGCTTCTCATTGCTGCCTATCTGAAATCAGTGCCGACGGAGTTCGATGAGGCGGTCGCTATCGACGGCGGCGGGTACTGGAGATTCCTCTTTACGTTCCTGCCGGCACTCATCAAGCCGGCGCTGTCGACTGTGTTCATCCTCCAGGCGATCAATGTGTGGAACGACATTATTCTGGCGACAATACTGCTGCCATCGCGCGAATGGTCGCCAATAACGCTGGGGCTCTTCGCCTTCCAAGGAACCTATTCGAATAACTGGCCGCTGCTGGCGTGCGCAACGATGATCGTCGCTGCGCCGCTGATGCTTGCCTACGTTCTGCTTCAGAGGTACTTCATCGGCGGCGCACTGGACGGGGCGATCAAGGGATGACCGACGTTACGACCGGCGCGATCTCTGTGCCGTTTGAACTTACGCGCGTCGGCGTGGTTATGTCGCCGGAACCGGGAAATTTGGACGAGGCGGAGGGTGTGCTGAACCCCGGGAGTGGCCGTGACAGTTCGGGAACCCTGTTCCTGTTGCCACGGCTGGTGGCCGCCGGCAACGTCTCGCGCATTGGGCTCGTCGAGGTGCTCGTCGAAGACGGCGTACCCGATCGCGTGCGACGCCGAAACCATGCACTGACTCCGGACCGGGGATGGGAGCGGGGCACCAACAATGCGGGCACCGAAGACCCCAGAGTCACCTGGATTCCGAGCCTCGGCCTTCACGTCATGGCGTACATCGCATTCGGGCCGCTCGGCCCACGACCCGCCATCGCGATCTCTGAGGACCTGATTGCGTGGCGCAGGCTCGGCCCGCTCCACTTCGAGTACGAGCACGACCTCGACACCGACCTGAACCTGTTCACCAACAAAGACGTGGTCTTCTTCCCCGAGGTAGTGCCGGACCCGAGCGGGCGTCCGAGCTACGCACTGCTCCACAGACCCACGTGGGACCTGGGCGTGATTCGCGACGGCGAGGGCATCCATCTGCCCGCCGGGACGACCGACGAGCGGCCGAGCATCTGGATCTCCTACGTCGACGCGGCGGCCGTCGAAGCAGACGTGACTCAGTTGACGGGAGTCCGCGGGCATCGCCAAGTCGCAACCCCGATGTTCGCTTGGGAGCATGTCAAGATTGGCGCGGGACCGGCTCCCATCCGGGTCGACGAAGGCTGGCTTCTTATTCATCACGGCGTCTCAGGTCGCATGGAAGGATCCCCGCTCGTGCCCCAGCAGAATCTGACGTACTCGGCCGGCGCGATGATCCTGGATGCGGCGGATCCATCGCAGGTCATTGCCCGCACCCCGGACCCACTGCTCTCTCCGGAGACCGTCGACGAGCTGGGGGGCACAGTTCCTCGGGTCGTGTTCCCGACAGCGATCGAGGAGATCGAGGGCCGTCGCTTCGTGTTCTACGGAATGGCCGACTCCAAGATTGGGGTTGCGCTTCTGAGCAGGTGCGCACGATGACTAGCTTGGCGCCCGAGTTCATAAATGGCACCTTCGTGTGGCGCGTGGTCGTCCCCGATGACCCGCGCGGTCTGGAGCGAACCGCCGAGGCGATCACCGCGGTGCAGAATCTCCTCGACCGAACGGTACGAAGTTGCGTCATCACCAACGGATTCATCGGGCTTGACGATGTGTTCCCCAACTGGGACGGCACCTGGCCGTACTGGTCGCGAGCGACCTATCGGGCTGACCACAGTTGGTCGAAGATTTCCGACTTCATGGTCGCGATGCGTGACGAACACAACGCGTGGATCAGTTTCCACACGAATCTCACCGACGTGAACGTGGGTCTGCGCGAGCATCCCGAGATGGCCGATTTCTTCGATCGACTTCAGGCAGCGGACGCGATCTACACGCGTGACGGCTACGGATGTGGCATCCCATTCAAGGGTCCCGCCTATGTGCCACGCACCATCCCCACCGACACGGCGAAGATGGACTACGTGGAGCCCGGCGACGCCGCTGACATTTTCGCGATCGTCAACTACGAGAAGTTCTGGCAGAGCGGGCTCGCCCAAGAGTTGATCGACGGCTTCTACGATCACCTGCCATACCCGCCACTGATGCTCTACTGCGACGTACTCACCACGACGGGAAGTAACCTCACCGCCGGGCTGCCCGACGGCCTGCTCGGGGGGAGCGAGCAGACTCAGGTCGCGGGCCGCGAGTCCATTCTCGAGTACATCAGGAGCAAAGGGTCGGAACCGGGCGGCGAGAGTCCATCGTGGTGGACCCGCTACAACTGGAACCACGGAGGCATGTCGCTCAACGACTACAGCCGGATCGAGACGGGGTATGCGCAAGGCGCACGCGCTTATCGCGGGGCCGAGTGGCAGCACGTCTACGGCAACCAAGGCGCGTATTCACTAGACATCGAGGGGGCGCTCCGCGCGAAGGATATGGCGTTCGCTCCCGCTGTCGGTGGGGGTGTGGTGTCAACCGGCGGGGAGTCGGCGGCATCCTCCGAGACTGCCGAGTGGCGCACGACCGAGCAGGTCATCGAGGGGTTCTACCTGACGGCAATCCAAGAGCTTTTCCACATCGGATGCGGCAACACGAGGCTGCCCGGTGGGGCCAACATCGCGCGGCTCGATGAGCACCGGGGGCGGCTGCTACCCGACCGTGTCGACGTGCATGGCCGCACTGGTCAGTGGCTGTCGGGAGCGCAATTCAGCGACGGCGAGATCGTCGCACCGTGTATCGCGATCCCACACCCGCAAGCGACGAACGGACTCGTAATCGACTCCTTGGGGGAGAGCCTGGCGGGCTCGTGCTCGGTTACCGTCGATGTCGATGTAGCAGGACCGGGCCACATTGTGGTGAGGTACTCGTCCGTCGACGGAGGCACGGCAGAGGTGGAGCTGAATGGCGTGACGCTCGGCGAGATCGAGTTTCCCGCGACGGCGACACCCGCGATATTCGGCGATCTTGCCATCCCCGTCGAACTGGTGGCCGGAACAAACGTCGTTACCCTCAGCAAGGGCAGCATCCACACGGCGTGGAGCGATGGCACGCAGGCGCGTTGGGATCGCGACGGGTTTCGAGCGTGGAATGACGATGTTGAGTATGGGCGTGGGTATGACCGAATGTGGCCAGACTCGTGGAGCGGCGAAGAGAAGATCTACTTCTATAGCCGAGATGGCATGAACAGGGCGTGGCGGCTGCCGGCACAGTGGCGTGATCGAAGCACCGTGCGGCTCATTACCCTTGGCGCGACGGGCAGACAGGCCGAGATCACGCTGGGCATCGTTGACGGCGCAGTGACCGTGCCGCTCGGAGCTGGAGTTCCGGGAGTGCTGCTGCCATGAGCGCGCGACCAGTGGTTTTCGCGGGGGACAGCATCACCGAGGGCGATCGGCAATTCGATACCAGCCAGGGTCTTGGTTACGGCTACGTAGGGGCCATCTCGGATCGGGTGGGTGACCGAGCCTCCATTGTCAACGCCGGAGTTGGGGGCAACACGGCCGTAGACCTGCTGGCTCGTCTTCAGCGCGACGTTCTCGACTGCCGCCCCCGACTTGTCTCGGTTCTGGTCGGCATCAACGAGACCATTGCGCGGTTCAACGGGGACGATCGCATCACCACCGTTGGCGCCTACGAGAGCACATACCGACAGATTCTTAGCGATGTGCGAGCCGCCGGTGTGACCGACCTTGTACTGATGGAGCCGTTCTTGCTTCCGGTCAACGATGATCAGCGTGAGTACTTCGTTGATCTTGACCCGAAGCGTGAAGTCGTTGCCCGTCTCGCATCCGAGTTCGATGCTGTCTGGGTGCCCCTCCAGACCCCGCTTGCCGCGGAGGCGGAATTGAACGGTCCCAACTCACTTGCCGAAGACGGCGTACACCCCACCCAGCGGGGCACGGAGCTTCTTGCCGACGCCTGGTTGACTGCCGCGGGTACGTTGTTGTGACCCAGTCGAAACTCACTCCGTTCGAACAGCGCGGTAGGCAACTTATCTGGCGTGGCGATGGTGAGACCCTCATCGTCGAGCCGTGGGGCGCCGACAGCGTGCGAGTGCGCGCCGCAATCATGTCCGCGCCCATCGACACCGACTTCGCGCTGCTCGAGCCGGCGGAATCGGATGCTGTCGTCACGGTGGATGGCAATGTCGCGACCCTCCGCAACGGGGCCATCACCGTCGTGATGACCGCGGACGCAGCGTTTGCGCCGACGCTCGGCTATCCCCTGCACCGGTGTGCCTTGGCATTCTTTAATGCCCAAGGCGAACTCCTGTTCGAGGAGGTCGGGGTAGGGGGATCTCTTCAACTTCAGGCGCGCCAATCGCGGCCACTCTTGGGTGGAGATTTCAGCGTCACCGCCGCATTCGTTGCTAGCCCAGACGAACGGCTCGTCGGAATGGGCCAGTATCAGCAGAGCATCCTAAACCTCAAGGGCAGCACCTTCGAACTGGCTCATCGCAATTCTCAAGTGAGCGTGCCCTTCGTGCTCTCCAGCGTCGGCTACGGATTCCTCTGGCACAACCCCGCAATCGGGCGAGCCACGTTCGCCAGCAACCGCACCGAGTGGTACGCCGAGTCGACTAAGCAACTCGACTACTGGGTCACCGCCGGGGATTCGCCGGGCCAGATCACGGCCGCCTACGCGAAGGCAACCGGGCACGTTCCGCTCATGCCCGAGCACGGGCTTGGTCTCTGGCAGTCGAAACTGCGGTATGCGAGCCAAGAGGAACTGCTC
This sequence comes from uncultured bacterium, assembly GCA_963787305.1. Taxonomy (GTDB): domain Bacteria; phylum Actinomycetota; class Actinomycetes; order Actinomycetales; family Microbacteriaceae; genus Rhodoglobus. Next base: position 2,719 of record CAWBCL010000005.1, on the reverse strand, counting down.
ACCGTAGCCCGCGAGTACCGGCGCCGCGGCATCCCCCTTGACGTCATAGTGGCTGACTTCTTTCACTGGCCAACGCTCGGCGACTATCGCTTCGACGGCGAGTTTTGGCCGGACCCTACGGCCATGGTCAACGAGCTGCGCGACATGGGCACGGAGCTGATGGTGTCTGTGTGGCCTCAGGTCTCGGTGGAATCGGAGAACTACGCGGAACTCCGCAGCCGCAACCTGTTGGTCAGGGCGGAGCGCGGCCCCGACATCCATTGGCGGTTCGAGGGCGCGAGTGCATTCATCGATGTGACGAATCCCGAAGCTCGAGACTTTCTGTGGACGATTTGCGAGCGCAACTATGGAGCCCATGGGGTGCGCATGTTCTGGCTCGACGAGGCCGAGCCAGAGTACGCCGTATATGACTTCGACAACTACCGCTACCACTTAGGCACCAACGTTCAAGTGGGCAACCTCTACCCGCAGTTGTTCTCCCGGGCATTCCACGATGGGCAGGCGGTGTCGGGGCAGAACCCTGCCAATTTGGTTCGCGCGGCGTGGGCGGGCAGCCAGCGGTATGGCGCGCTCGTGTGGTCAGGGGACATCCACTCGACCTTCGAGGCATTGCGGCGCCAAGTGACGGCCGGCGTTCATATGGGCGTTGCCGGAATCCCGTGGTTCACGACCGATATCGGCGGCTTCCATGATGGAGACGTCACGGACCCGGCTTTTCATGAGTTGCTTGTGCGCTGGTTTCAGTTCGCCGCGTTCTGCCCGGTAATGCGGCTGCACGGTGATCGGCGGCCCGGACATCCGGTGACTGCGTCGGACGGGTCGCGGCGCCTCGCCAGTGGTGGCGACAACGAACTCTGGAGCTTTGGTGAGGATGTCTTCGACATGCTTTTGCCTCTCGTCTTCATGCGCGAGAAGCTGCGACCGTATCTGCGAGAGTTGATGCTTCAGGCGCACACCACGGGGCAGCCGGTAATGCGCGGACTGTTCCACGAGTTCCCCGACGATCCTGAATGTTGGCGGATCGACGACCAGTTTCTGCTCGGAGCAGACCTGCTGATCGCGCCGGTGATTGCGGCTGGCGCTTCCCAGCGTGAGGTCTATCTCCCAGAGGGATCCGAGTGGACGGACCTTGCGTCTGGACAGCGATTCGACGGCGGTCAGACTGTCACCGCGTCTGCGCCGCTCGCTGTCATTCCCGTGTTTGCGCGGGATGCTGCGGGCGTCAGGTTTCGATCACTGCTGCCGCTAGGGCCAGTCGTCCACTAGCTCGGCTGCACCGGTACCGGCTCAGTGTCGGGGATAGAACTCGAGTCGCGCCCGCGCAGGTCGGGATGCGCGCGGTGGAAGATCAGTGGCACGGCCGCACCCACGATTGCGAACGCGGCCCCGGTCCAGAACGCGCCCACGGCTCCGTTCGAGTCGATGAGGAATCCGGCGACCGCCGAGCCGATCGCCGCGCCGATGAGTTGACCCGTTCCGATCCAGCCGTACGCCTCCGCTGTGTCGCTGAACTTAACGCTCGCCGAGACGATCGTGTACATGACGGCGAGCGCGGGGGCCAGGCAGATCCCGGCAACGATGAGGGCTCCGGTGAGCGACCAGAAGTCCCACGCAAAGATTGCCAGGATGCAACCGATGGCCATGACGACCATCCGTCGACCGAGCGCCCACGGTCCCACCGGGAGGTTGCCGAGGGCGAGACCGCCACCGAGAGAGGCAATCGCCCAGATGGCCAGAACAATGCCAGCGATGGGACCGCCTTCGCCGAAGGTCGCCACCACCCCCGCCTCGACCGCGGCCGCTGCCCCCACCAGGAGGAAGCCGACGACGGTAGCCAACAGTACGGGTGGTCGCGCGAGCACGACCCCGAGCCGTCGCTTTGACCGGGGGATGCGCACGCGGCCCACCTCTGGGCTCAAAATGAACCACGCACCGCCACCGACGAGGAACGCCATTGCCATGACGATTCCGAGAACGGTGGAGATTTGCAGGGAGACGAACGTGACCAGCACCGGTCCGACGATCCAGATGATCTCCTGCGCCGACGCATCCAGTGAGAAGAGCGGCGTGAGCTGGTGGGAGTTCACCATCTTCGGGTAGATCGTTCGAACCGCGGGCTGCACCGGCGGGTAGCTGAGGCCGCCGATAAATCCGACGATCATGTAGCCGACGAGGGGGAGCGGAGCGAACGCGATTGCGGCCATCGAGGCGGCGGCGACGGAAGTGGTGATGATGAGCACGGGGCGGATGGCCCAGATGCCCATCCAGCGGCTGGTGAGCGGCCCCGAAATGGCCTGACCGATGCTGGTCGCGCCGAGCACTAGGCCCGCGGCTCCGTAGGAATTGAAGACGTGCTCGACGTGCAGCAGATAGGCGAGCGACAACATCCCGCTGGGAAAGCGTGCGGTGAGTTGTGCTGCGATTATTCGCGCGACGCCCGGAGTTCTCAACAGGCCGATGTAGCTGTTCACTAGAGAACCAGCTTAGCGCCGCCCTCCGACGCCAAAACGAGCGGGATTTGGGACGTCGGATGCGCCCCGTAGCCTGTGGAGAAGTCGTACAACTTATGCACACCTGTGGATGACACGCCCACTACATCTAGTGGTTAGGGGAGTGTCGGACGCACGATATATAGTGATCAGACGCTGAGCCGGGGGAATCCGTTCGGCGAGGATTTCGGGGAAGAAAAACGCCCAGTTGAGTGGGCACAAGAGGAGAT
>CAWBCL010000004.1:0-43932 GCA_963787305.1 uncultured bacterium | reverse complement strand
GTCGGGATCGACTACGCGCTGTTCATCCTGTCTCGACACCGCACGCAATTGGCGCGCGGCGAAGACCCCGAGGAGTCGGCGGCGATGGCCGTCGGAACGGCGGGAAGCGCGGTCGTGTTCGCCGGAGTCACCGTGATCATCGCCCTGCTCGGGCTGCTCGTGGTGGGCATCCCGTTCCTCTCGGTCATGGGGGTGGGCGCCGCCGTCGCGGTCGTCATCGCGATCGGGGTCGCCACCACGCTGCTGCCCGCCCTGCTCGGGCTCGCGAAGGGGCGGTTGGCTCCGAAGGCGGGGTCGCGCGCGTGGAAGAGGGCGCAGGTCTCGACAAGCTCGACCACCGGGTCTCGACGAGCTCGACCACCGGGGTCTCGACAAGCTCGACCACGCGACACCGACCAAGACCATGGGCACGCGCTGGGTGACCGGCGTCATGAAGCGCCCGGTGCTCGCATCCCTCGCCGTCATCGCGGTGCTCGGCACGCTCGCGATTCCGGCGCTGAGCCTCGACCTCAACCTCCCCGACGGCGGCTCGCAGCCGGCCGACTCCACGCAGCGCAAGGCCTACGACCTCGTGAGTGAGGGATTCGGTGCCGGCTACAACGGCCCGCTCATCGTCGCCGTCGACATCACGCAGACCATCGATATCGTTGCCGATCTCGACGCGATCGGCGAGCAGCTCCGCGCGCTCGACGACGTCGCCTACGTCTCGCAGGGATTCCCCGACGTGGGGCTCGACACCGCCATCATTCAGGTCACTCCGACGTCCGCGCCGGACTCCGTCGCGACCAAACAGCTGGTACAGACCATCCGGGATCTCGGCCCCGGTATCGAAACGAAGTACGACACACCGATCTTCGTGACCGGGTCCACGGCGGTCGGCATCGACATCTCCAATCGCCTGACCAATGCCCTCATTCCGTTCGGACTCATCGTGGTCGGCCTGTCGATCGTGTTGCTCATGATGGTGTTCCGCTCGGTGCTCGTGCCGATCAAGGCGGCCCTCGGCTTCCTGCTCTCGGTGATGGCATCCTTCGGCGTCATCGTCGCCGTGTTCCAGTGGGGCTGGTTCGGCGACCTGCTCGGCGTGGAGAACCCCGGCCCGATTCTGAGCTTCATGCCGATCATCCTCATGGCCGTGCTGTTCGGGCTGGCGATGGACTACGAGGTGTTCCTCGTCTCCGGCATGCGCGAGGAGTTCGTCAAGACCGGCGACGCGAGATTTGCGGTGCGCACCGGGTTCGCGGGGGCAGCTCGAGTTGTCACGGCTGCGGCCCTGATCATGTTCTTCGTGTTCTTCGCCTTCGTGCCCGAGGGCAGCGGCACGATCAAGCCGATCGCACTGGGGCTCGCCGTGGGAATCGCGTTCGACGCGTTCCTCGTGCGGATGACCCTGGTGCCCGCCCTCATGACCCTGTTCGGCAAGGCCGCGTGGTGGATGCCGAAGTGGCTCGGTCGCCTGCTGCCCAACGTCGACATCGAGGGCGAAGAGCTGCGCGAGCACAAGCACGCGGTCGACTGGGCGCGTGCCGAGGGCGATATCGCGCTCAGCGCCGAGTACCTCGTTGCCGGGTCACGCGAGCACGCCGTCGGCCCGCTCAGCCTCAGCGTTCCGCGCGGAGCTCTGGTGGTCGCCAGCGGCGACCCGCTCGACCGCAGACTCGTCGCGGCAACACTCTCCGGACGCCTCGACCCGCTCTCCGGGCGGGCCCAGGTCGCCGGGCATCCGCTGCCCTCCGAGGCGGCCGACGTGCGCTCGCTCGTTGCCCTTGCCGACATCGGCGGCTCGCAGCGCTCGGAGACCACCGTCACGGTCGGCGAACTGCTCGTAGAGCGCCTAGAGATGACGCTGCCCTGGTACCGGGCGTTCCGGGCGCGACGCTCCGCGCGCAGCTGGCTGGCTCGCGTCAACGCCGTGCTGCCGTCCGGGTCGACCCAGGTGCGCCTCGACAGCACCCTCGTCTCACTCCCTCAACTCGAACGCGCGGTCGCCCTCGCGACAGTCGCACTCGCCGAACGCACACCCGTCGTGATGCTCGACCAGCTCGACCCGTTCGCCAACCCGGAAGACGAGGCGAGCTTCGTGGCCGCCGTCTGACCGCACTGGCACCGGCGACAACCACTCTCGTGTTGGGCACTCCGGTGCCCGCGAGGGCAACGGATGCCCCGAGCAGCCGCACGGCGTGTCGACATCGACCTCTACCTCCTCAGCACGGAAGGACTCGTGAAATGACCACGACCTGGATCAAGCGGATCGGAATCGCCGCAGTAGTGCTCGTGCCGCTCGCCTTCGCCGGACTGTTCGTCGGCGCGGTCGGGCAGGGAGACGCGGCCCTCGATCGCATCCCCGTCGCAATCGTCAACGAAGATGCCCTGCAGACGATCACGAACGCGGACGGCAGCGATGACGAACGTGTTCGCCGGTCGCCAGCTGGTGACCGAGCTCACGGGCAGCGAAGGCTTCGTGTGGACGATAACGAACGCGGATGACGCGCAGGCCAAGCTCGCCGCAGGCGAGGTGTACGCCACCATCACGGTGCCCGCGAACTTCTCCGACTCGATTCTGTCGCTGTCGAGCGACGACCCACAGAAGGCGGACATCTCGATCCGCACCGACGACTCGCACAGCTATCTGACCGGTTCCGTTGCTCAGGTGGTCGGACAGACGATGGCCGACACCTTCGGCAACGCGATCACCGCCCAGTACATCGGCGGAATCTACGCGAGCCTCGGCGATCTCGGCACGTCGCTGACCGCGGCCGCCGACGGCGCGACGGAGCTCGCGAACGGGGCGACCTCGCTCTCGTCGGGGCTTCAGGAGTACACGGGCGGTGTCGACTCGCTCTCGTCGGGACTCTGGCAGCTCGACTCCGGGGCGGCCGGCCTGTCGCAGTTGAGCGCCGGGGTCGCAACCTACACGAGCAACGTCTCCCAGATCTCCGCGGGCCTGACCGCGCTCGCCCCGGCGATGAGTTCGGCCGACCCCGCCATGCAGGCGCAGTTCGATGGACTCGTGGCGGGACTCGCTCAGGCGTCCGCCGGTGGCGCATCGCTTAGCTCGCAGGCATCGTCGGCAATCGCCGGGGTCCAGTCCGGCATCTCCCAGAGCGCGAGCGGCGCGGCCCAACTCGCCGATGGATCGGGCGCGCTCACCGAGGGCGCCGGGCAGCTGGCATCCGGGGCGAGCGAACTCGCGACCGGGCTGCAGTCGGGCGCCGATCAGATTCCGGCGGGAAGCGCCGACACCGCTGCAGCCTCGGCGGAGGTCGCGGCGGACCCGGTCGGCCTCACTGTCTCGACCGACAACGCGGTCTCCCAGGTCGGCCAGCTCGTCGCCACCTTCTTCGTTCCGCTCGGGCTGTGGCTGGGTGCGCTCGCGGTGTTCCTCGTGCTGCGACCGGTCACGCGTCGCGCCCTCACGTCGACCGCACGCAACGGCCGGCTCGTGGCATCCGCGATCGCCAAGGCGAGCCTCATCACCGGGGCGCAAGCGGTGCTGCTCGTCGCGCTGCTCCACGGAGTTCTGGGCGTCGCATGGAGCCTGCTGCCCGTCACGCTGGGCTTCGCTGTTCTGATCGCGCTCGCGTTCACGGCGTTCCACTACCTGCTGACGATCGGTCTCGGTCGGGGCGGGCTCGTGGTCTCGCTGTTCCTGTTGGCGGTGCAGGTGACCTCGACAGGTGGCGTCTACCCGATCGAGTTGCTCTCCCGCCCTTCCAGCTGGTGAGCCCGCTACTGCCCCTGACCTATGCGGTCGAGGGCATGCAGGGCATCCTCGCTGGAGGTAACCCCGCAGGGGTGCTCGGGGCGGCGGCAGTGCTGCTCGCCTTCGGCGCTGGTTCGACGCTGCTGGCCTTGGTCGCAATTCGCCGGACGCGACGCGCGGGCGCGCTCGGGTTGGTTCCCGCGACCGCCTAGCGGGTCAGGCCGCGCGCACCTGCGAGCTGTCGGACTTTACCGGAATCGATTCGGACGCGTGACGCTGAGCGAGCAGCTCTTCCTCGATGTGGCGCCAGAGGTGATCGTGCTCGGCCACCTCGGGCTGGGGAACGGAGTGGCTGCCCTGCGTCTTGGGTTCGATCACGAGAGAGGATGCGACCTGCCAGGCGATCGTGTCAGAAACGGTCGACACGAAGAGAGCGTCATCCGCTGATGCGCGGCCGAGAGTGACGCGAAAGCTGCCGCCCGGGCCGAACAGATCGAAGAGGCGTTCGCTCACAAGGTCGAACACCGCTTGCTTCTCGTCATCACTGAAGCGCTCCACGTCCCCATTGTGGGGGACCGTGATGCGCTCGCGAGCCCGACACGCCGGAGTTTTCGGGGCCATGGGGCGGGCCGGAGAGGTGTGTCGCGGCGAACTCTACGGTCTTTCGCAGCATTGCGAGCCGCCCCTGCACCGAGGCCCCGGGTCGAGTGTTCACCTCGGCCACAACCGACCCCGACCAGTTGCGGTGTGCCAGGTGCTGAAGCACCTCGGCGACCGGCTGCGTTCCGGTGCCCGGAATGAGGTGTTCGTCGTGCAGCTGACCCTGGGCCATCGAAATGGTTCCGTCGGTCAGGTGGATGTGCCGCAAGCGATCGCCCATCGATAGCGCGAGTTCGAGGGAGTCGCGTCCGGCCATCGCGGCGTGCGAGAAGTCGAGGGTGATGGCGTCACAGTCGATGAGAACGGGATCGGAGCTGGGGGAGAAGGCGCGCACGCTGGCCCGCCCGAGGGTGAGCGGGAACATGTTCTCCACCGCGACTTCCACCTCATGTTCTGCGGCAAGCGACCTGATCTGCTGCGCGAACCCCGACGCGTATCGCGGCTGCCAGCGGAATGGGGGATGCACGACAACCGTCGACGCTCCGACGGCGACCGCCAACTCGGCCGAGCGTCGGAGCTTGCTCTCGGGTGAACCCCAGACCAACTGCGCGAGCGGAAGCACGGGGGCATGAACCGACAGAATCGGCTGTTCGTAGCGGTCGCTGAGCTCGCGCAGCCCGCCGGCATCCCTCGTCGCGGGGTCGTCGGTGATCATGATCTCGACGCCATCAAACCCGGCGAGTCGGGCAAGCCGAAATGCCGTCTCAGTTGACAGCGGATTCACACACGACGTGCTCATGCCGATTCGTATCATCGTGGCCACGATAGGCAGCGCGGCTTAACCCCGGTGAGGCGTGGCGCGAATGTCGCTGAACGCTCGGTGAAGGTTAGACAAACGCGGAACCGTCAGCGGCGCGCTGGTACCGTTAAGGAACGATGGCATCTGAAACGAATGACGTTCGGCCCCGGTACGACTTCGTTGTCGTTTCGAATCGGCTCCCGGTCGATCGCGTAGTCAGCGCAGACGGCAGCGCCCACTGGGCCCCCTCGCCGGGTGGACTCGTCACCGCGCTCGAGCCCGTCATGCGCGATGCCGACGGTGCGTGGGTCGGATGGGCGGGTCAGCCCGACCTTGAGCTCGCCGCGTTCGAGAGCAACGGCATCCACATAGTGCCGGTGCCGCTGAGTGCCGACGATATAGCCCTCTACTACGAGGGATTCAGTAACGACACCCTCTGGCCGCTCTATCACGACGTGATCGAGGCACCCGGGTACCACCGCGAGTGGTGGGAGAAGTACGTCGCAGTCAACCAACGGTTCGCGGATGCCGCGGCCGCCGTTACCGCAACCGACGGCGTCGTCTGGGTTCAGGACTACCAGCTCCAACTCGTTCCGCGGATGCTGCGCGAGTCCCGACCGGATCTGACGATCGGCTTCTTCAACCACATCCCCTTCCCGCCGTTCGGCATCTACGCGCAACTGCCGTGGCGCACCCAGATAATCGAGGGCATCCTCGGGGCCGACGTCATCGGGTTTCAACGCATCGCCGACGCGTCCAACTTTCTGCGCGCGGTTCGTCGGCTCACCCCGCATCCGACGAAGGGACCGACGGTTGAGGTCACCGACGGCGACCGCGCTGCGCCGCGCACCAAACGCCGGGTCGTCGCCAAGTCGTTCCCGATCTCGATCGATTCGCGGGGGTTCGAGGCCCTCGCGCGCGAGCCGCGGGTGCAGGCGCGCGCCAAGGAGATCCGCGAGGGTCTCGGCAACCCGAAGACGATAATGCTCGGGGTCGACCGACTCGACTACACCAAGGGCATCCGGCATCGCATGAAGGCCTTCGGTGAACTGCTCGGTGAGGGTCGGCTCGACGTTGAAGACGTCACTCTCGTGCAGGTCGCGAGCCCCAGCCGAGAGCGCGTGCAGGCCTACATGCACCTCCGCGACGAGATCGAACTGACCGTCGGTCGGGTCAATGGCGACTTCGCGACAATGAGCCACCAGGCCATCAGTTACCACCACCACGGCTATCCGCGCGAGGAGATGGCGGCGCTCTACATCGCCGCCGACGTCATGCTTGTGACCGCCCTGCGGGACGGGATGAATCTGGTCGCCAAAGAGTACGTGGCGAGCCGGTTCGACAACGATGGCGTGCTCATTCTCAGCGAATTTGCCGGCGCCTCAGACGAACTCAAGCGCGCGCTGTTGGTCAACCCGCACGACATCGACGGGCTGAAAGAAACGATCCTCACCGCGGTCGCGATGCCGAAGGCCGAGCGATCGAGCCGCATGCGCTCCCTGCGCAAACGCGTGCTCGACCACGATGTGGCGCGCTGGTCTCAGAGTTTTCTGACAACGCTCGACCATGCCAAGGATGGACGCTTCGATCTGATGACGCAGACCGAGCTCACCGACGAACTCGAGTGGACACTTAACCCGACGGCGAAGTCGTAGCCGTGGTCGACGTCGACACTCCGCCCCGCTTCTCGCGAATTCCCGAACCTCTCGTGGGGGCGCTGCGCGAGCTAGCACGGACCAAGCGGCTGCTGGTCGCGCTCGACTTCGACGGCACGTTGGCCCCCGAGGTGGACGATCCCGAGAAGGCCCGGGCGCTTCCGGAATCGCGCGACGCCGTTCTGCGATTGCTTGCCATGCCCAACACGCGGGTCGCCTTGGTGTCTGGTCGGGCGTTAGCGAGTCTCGAGGCGGTTTCCGAGTTGCCGGACACGGCGCTGCTCGTCGGATCGCACGGGATCGAGATTCGTCTCGACACTGGCGGCGATTCCGTCGGGCTCGGCCCGAGCGAGTTGAAGCAGGTCGACCTGATGAACGAGGTGCTCGGTGAGGTCGCCGGGTCGATCGATGACGTCTGGATCGAGACGAAGCCGGCCGGGTTCGCCCTGCACACTCGTCTCGCGACCGAGACCAACAGCCGTGTGGCGCACCTGGTCGCGCGCAGCGAGGTGCGCGCGGAGATCCCGGACGTGCACGTGCGCGAGGGCAAAAACGTGCTGGAGTTCTCGGTGCGCTCGACCACCAAGGGCGAGGCGATCGAGCATCTACGCCGCTACACCAACGCCGACGCGGTGTTCTTCGCGGGCGACGACGTCACAGACGAAGACGCCTTTGCGGCGCTCGGAGCCGACGATGTCGGTCTCAAGAGCGGAGAGGGTGCGACGCTCGCGAACTTTCGAGTACCCGGACCGAAGGATGTCGCGCGCGTGCTCGCACTGCTGGCCGACCTGCGCGAGGGCGACGTTCACGAGCAGTAGTGCGCTAGTTGTACCCTGAGTACCATGCCTGAAAAGCCCGATATCAAGCCGCGCTCGCGCACCGTCACTGACGGAATCGAAGCCACGACCTCCCGCGGAATGCTGCGTGCTGTTGGTATGGGTGATGCGGACTGGGACAAGCCCCAGATCGGAATCGCGAGTTCGTGGAACGAGATCACCCCCTGCAACCTGTCGCTGGATCGCCTCGCGCAGGCGGCCAAGGAGGGCGTGCACGGTGGGGGCGGTTATCCGCTTCAGTTCGGGACGGTCTCGGTTTCGGACGGCATCAGCATGGGCCACGAGGGCATGCACTTCTCGCTGGTCTCGCGTGAAGTCATCGCCGACTCGGTCGAGGTCGTCATGCAGGCCGAGCGCCTCGACGGCTCCGTATTGCTCGCTGGCTGCGACAAGTCGATTCCCGGCATGCTGATGGCCGCGGCCCGACTCGATCTCGCCTCAGTATTCCTCTATGCCGGATCGATCGCCCCCGGTTGGGTAAAGCTCTCGGACGGCACCGAGAAAGACATCACCATAATCGACTCCTTCGAGGCCGTCGGCGCGGTCAAGGCCGGAAAGATGAGCTTCGAAGACGCCAAGCGCATCGAGTGCGCGTTCGCCCCGGGCGAGGGTGCGTGTGGCGGCATGTACACCGCGAACACCATGGCCAGCGTGGCCGAGGCGCTCGGGATGAGCCTGCCCGGCTCCGCGAGCCCGGCCGCCGCCGATCGACGCCGCGACTACTACGCACACCGCTCGGGTGAGGCCGTCGTCGGGATGCTCGAACGCGGACACACGGCCCGCGACATCCTCACCAAGAAGGCCTTCGAAAACGCGATTGCCGTCGGGCATGGCCCTCGGCGGCTCGACCAACATCGTGCTGCACCTGCTCGCGATCGCCCACGAGGCCGAAGTCGAGTTGACTCTCGACGACTTCAACCGCATCGGCGACCGCATCCCGCACCTCGGTGACCTCAAGCCGTTCGGCAAGTACGTGATGAACGACGTCGACCGTCACGGCGGCATTCCCGTGCTCATGAAGGCGTTGCTCGACGCGGGACTCATGCACGGGGATGCCCTCACGGTCACCGGCAAGACTCTCGCCGAGAACTTGGCAGACCTGAACCCCGACCCGCTCGACGGGGAGGTGTTGCGCACGCTCGACAACCCGATCCACGCCACCGGCGGCCTCACGATTCTGAAGGGATCGATGGCGCCGGATGGTGCGGTGGTCAAGACGGCCGGATTCGATGCCGACGTGTTCGAGGGCCCAGCGCGGGTCTTCGAGCGAGAGCGCGCGGCGCTGGATGCCCTCACCGACGGCACCATCGAGGCCGGATCCGTCGTCGTGATCCGCTACGAAGGACCAAAGGGCGGCCCGGGTATGCGCGAGATGCTCGCGATCACCGCCGCCATCAAGGGCGCTGGGCTCGGAAAAGATGTACTACTCTTGACCGACGGCAGATTCTCAGGCGGCACAACCGGACTGTGTATCGGCCATATAGCTCCCGAAGCGGTGGACGCAGGTCCAATCGCCTTCGTGCGCGATGGTGATCTCATACGGGTCGATATCGCAGCTCGCAGCCTCGACCTACTGGTTGAGCCCGCTGAGCTGGAAGCTCGCCGCAACGGCTGGGCTCCTCTTCCTCCGCGCTATACCCGTGGCGTCCTCGCGAAATACTCGAAGCTCGTGCACTCCGCTGCGGAGGGCGCGGTCACCGGGTAGCGCATCGATCTCGACGTTGCTCGATCACCGAACGGCTTCGCTCGATCACCGAACGAACTAAGGAACTATTCATGTCTGCGGACACCAGCCCTCGACCCCAACCAGCGGGTCCCGAGATCCTCACCGGATCGGGCGCGATCCTGCGTTCGCTTCAGCACCTCGGCATCACCGACGTCTTCGGCCTCCCCGGCGGCGCGATCATGCCGTTCTACGACGAGCTCATGGCGTCGACCGCCATCCGCCACATTCTGGTGCGGCACGAGCAGGGCGCGGGGCACGCGGCCGAAGGGTACGCGTCATCCAGCGGCCGAGTCGGTGTCGCGATCGCGACGAGCGGCCCCGGCGCGACGAACCTCGTGACGGCGATCGCCGACGCCCACATGGACTCGGTGCCGCTTCTGGCGATCACCGGGCAGGTGTTCTCCACCTCGATGGGAACGGATGCCTTCCAGGAGGTCGACATCGTGGGAATCACGATGCCGATCACGAAGCACTCGTTCCTCGTTACCAAGCCCGAGGACGTTCCGGCGACCCTCGCGGCGGCGTACCACATCGCGACCACCGGCCGGCCGGGTCCCGTTCTCGTGGACGTGACGAAGGATGCCCAGCAGGCCAGCGCCCCGTTCATCTGGCCGCCCAAGGTGGATCTTCCCGGCTACCGGCCCGTCATGAAGGCGCACGGCAAGCAGGTTCAGGCGGCCGCCCAGATGCTCGCCGAGGCCGAGCGCCCGATCTTCTACGTCGGTGGTGGCGTCGTGCGCTCCGGCGCGTCGAAGGAGCTGTTGGCGCTCGCCGAGAAGGTCGGCGCCCCCATCGTTACGACGCTCATGGCGCGCGGGGCCTTCCCCGATTCGCACGACCTGCACCTGGGCATGCCGGGCATGCACGGCTCGGTTCCCGCGGTGCTCGGCCTGCAGGAGTCGGACCTCATCATCTCCTTGGGCGCCCGCTTCGATGACCGGGTCACCGGTAAGGCGAGCGAGTTCGCGCCCAACGCCAAGATCGTGCACGTCGACATCGACCCCGCCGAGATCGGCAAGATCCGCGCGGCCGACGTGCCGATCGTCGGTGACGCCAAAGACGTCATCCTCGATCTCACCGAGGCCTTCGCCGACGCCACCAAGAAGTCGAAGCAGAACTACACGGCGTGGTGGACTCGCCTCAACGAACTCAGGGCGAGCTTCCCGCTGGGCTACACGATGCCCGATGACGGACTGCTGTCTCCGCAGCAGATCATTCAGCGCATCGGCGAGATGAGCGGACCCGAAGCGGTCTACGCCGCGGGCGTCGGCCAGCACCAGATGTGGGCAGCGCAGTTCATCAAGTACGAGCGCCCCAACGCCTGGCTCAACTCGGGCGGTGCGGGCACCATGGGCTACGGCGTTCCCGCCGCGATGGGTGCCAAGGTCGCTAACCCCGACCGCGTGGTGTGGGCGATCGACGGCGACGGATGCTTCCAGATGACCAACCAGGAGCTCGCCACCTGCACGATCAACAACATCCCGATCAAGGTGGCGATCATCAACAACTCGTCGCTCGGCATGGTTCGCCAGTGGCAGACGCTCTTCTACGACGGTCGGCACTCGTTCACCGATCTCAACACGGGACACGGCACCGCCATGATCCCCGACTTCGTCAAGCTCGCCGAGGCGTACGGATGCCTCGCGATTCGCGTGTCGAAGCCCGAAGAAGTCGATGCCGCCATTCAGCTCGCGCTCGACACCAACGACCGTCCGGTAGTCATCGACTTCATCGTCAGCCGCGACGCGATGGTGTGGCCGATGGTGCCTCAGGGCGTCGGCAACTCGAGCGTGCAGTACGCCCGCGATCACGCCCCCGAGTGGGAAGAGGAGTAGACCATGAGTCACGTTCTGTCACTCCTCGTCGAAGACAAGCCGGGTCTGCTCACGCGGGTCGCCGGCCTGTTCGCCCGGCGCGGGTTCAACATCGAGTCCCTCGCGGTGGGCCGCAGCGAGATCGAAGGCCTCTCCCGCATTACGGTCGTCGTCGACGTCGAGGAGTTGCCGCTCGAGCAGGTGACGAAGCAGCTCAACAAGCTGATCAACGTCATCAAGATCGTCGAGCTCGACCCCGCCCAGTCGGTGAGCCGCGAGCACCTGTTGATCAAGGTGCGTGTCGACAACGCCACGCGGTCGCCAGTGCTGGAAGCGGTCAACCTCTTCCGCGCTCGTGTCGTGGACGTCGCCACCGATGCACTCGTGATCGAGGCGACCGGTGACTCGGGCAAGATCGAAGCGTTCCTGCGAGTGCTGGAACCGTACGGAATCAAGGAGATCGCCCAGAGCGGTCTGCTGGCGATCGGCCGCGGATCCAAGTCGATCACCGAACGAGTTTTCAAGAACTAATCCAACCGGTGATCGAGCGAAGTCGAGATCTCGACAAGCTCGATCACCGAACCCCAACACAAAGGAACGAAACAGTGGCAGCAGAACTCCTCTACGACAATGACGCAGACATCTCCCTGATTCAGGGCAAGAAGGTCGCCATCGTCGGCTACGGCTCGCAGGGTCACGCTCACGCGCAGAACCTGCGGGACTCGGGCGTCGAGGTCAAGATCGGACTCAAGGATGGCTCCAAGTCCGCGCCCAAGGCGAAAGAGGAGGGCTTCGACGTTCTCAGCGTCGCCGACGCGGCCGAGTGGGCCGACGTCATCATGATCCTCGCGCCCGACCAGCACCAGCGCTCGATCTACACCGAGAGCATCAAAGACAAGCTGACGGCGGGCAAGACGCTCGCCTTCGCTCACGGATTCAACATCCGGTTCGGCTACATCGACGCGCCGGAGGGTGTCGACGTCATCCTCGTCGCACCGAAGGCGCCGGGTCACACCGTGCGTCGCGAGTTCGTTGCCGGCCGCGGCATCCCGGACATCATTGCCGTCGAGCGTGACGCGTCGGGCCACGCCTGGGACCTGGCTCTCTCGTACGCGAAGGCGATCGGCGGCACCCGTGCCGGCGTCATCAAGACCACCTTCACCGAGGAGACCGAGACCGACCTATTCGGCGAGCAGGCCGTTCTCTGCGGCGGCACCTCGCAGCTGGTGCAGTACGGTTTCGAGACCCTGATCGAGGCCGGCTACCAGCCGGAGATCGCGTACTTCGAGGTTCTCCACGAGCTCAAGCTCATCGTCGACCTGATGTGGGAGGGCGGCATCGCCAAGCAGCGGTGGAGCGTCTCCGACACCGCCGAGTACGGCGACTACGTGTCGGGCCCCCGCGTGATCGACCCGTCGGTCAAGGAGAACATGCAGGCCGTGCTCAAGGACATCCAGTCGGGTGCTTTCGCGAAGCGCTTCATCGACGACCAGGATGCCGGTGGCACCGAGTTCCTCGCACTGCGCGAAAAGGGTGCCGCGCACCCCATCGAGGCGACCGGCCAGAAGCTGCGCTCACTCTTCGCGTGGAAGCAGCAGGACGCTGACTACACGGACGGTTCTGCCGCCCGTTAGTTCACAGACCTAGTGGGGGCGTGGCGGAGTTATCCGCTGCGCCCCCTCTGGCATTCTCGGGCCCTCGGACTGGGGGACCCGACCCCCGAAAGGGGGTAGTAAGACCCGTCGGAGTTGTACCCCGCAACCGATAGGGTCGGAGGGATCGCTCATTCGGGAGGCGATCTCTATTCGGGTGGAGAAAAAGTCATGCCGCGTTCACAGTCACGTCGCCGTTGGAGCGTCTTAGGGGCTTTGGTCGCCTCGGTCGCGCTGGTGCTGGCCATGCCCACCACGGCATCGGCCGCTACCCCGGGCGTAGGGGACGTCAGCAACGCAATGCGCTACGACGTGAGTGGGCCGTTCGGCTCGCCCATCGCCGAGCTGTCCGACGAGGATGACGACTCTGACACCCTCACCGCGCCGTTTGCCCTGAACTTCTTTGGCGTTGTCTCCAACGGCATTTGCGTGACCACCAACGGCGGATTCTTCCCGGTGCCGACCGACACCGACGGGTGCTCGGCGAGCTATGACGAAGACGTCGAGAACCTAGCGCTGGATTCCGGCGCCTCGATGATCGCCGCGCTGGCAGGCGACCTAGACCTCGGCGAGTGTGCCGACAATAGTTTTGACGGATTCGGTATCCCGTGTGAGATCTACTTTGGTACGACGACAGTAGACGGCCGCGACGCTTTCATCATCACCTGGTACCGGGTGCCCATGAACAACGACGACAACGCTGAGACGCTGTCAAACACCTTCCAGCTTGTCATCGTCAAGAAGGCGACGGGAGATGACACGGTCGGCTGGGACTTCGACATCGAGTTCAACTACGGAACCCTGACCGATGGCGAGGACGGATACTCGGCCGCCGATCCGACAGACGAGTGCGACGGCGAAGAGGGCGACGCCGACTGCCGTTGGGGCATCGGTTGGGCCAACTTCATTCCGGGAGCGCCCGACACGGCAGACTCGTACGAACTGTTCGCATCGACGCCGGTGTTCGATCTGGTCGACGGTGGCGCAACGCCGCTGGTGAAGAACAGCCTGAACTCGAGCGTGCTGGGCCGATACACGTTCAGCATGGTGGGCGGAGTGACCCAAGGCTTCGCGGTACCGGTCTTGGCCGGTACACCGAAGCCTGCACTGGCCGCGACCGGGTCGGAGGCTCCGAATTTCGTGTCAATTGCCGGGGCGTTGTCGCTGCTGGTAGCCGGCATGGCAATCGTCGCAACACGGAGACGCCGCGCGACGTCCTAGAGCACTCACCGCACGAAGGGCTCCGACTATCCGGTCGGGGCCCTTCGTCGTTTGCCCCTGCTTCGGATTGATACTGTGGCCCCATGACACCGTTGTCTCCTGCG
Organism: uncultured bacterium; assembly: GCA_963787305.1. Lineage (GTDB taxonomy): Bacteria > Actinomycetota > Actinomycetes > Actinomycetales > Microbacteriaceae > Rhodoglobus. Next base: position 29,822 of record CAWBCL010000004.1, on the reverse strand, counting down.
CGCCGCATTGTCGGCATCCTTCGACTGGCGGCCGCGGCCACTCTCACGGTCGCTCTCGTATTCCAGATCGTGGAGAAGACCGTCAACAACGACATGGTTCCGCAGGAGTACTTCACCTACTTCACGATCCTGTCCACCATGATCGCGATAGTGGTGATCGCCCTCGGCGGCGTCTCGGCGCTGCGCCGCCCGGTCGACTCGGTCGGCTATACCGTTGCACGGATGTCGGTGGTCTCCTACGCGGTCGTGACCGCGGTCGTGTACAACGTGCTCTTGCGGGGCATCCCCGACGAAGGTTTCGTGGTGTCGCCCTGGCCGGGGGAGATCATGCACGTCTGGATTCCAATCGTGCTGTTGCTCGACTGGCTCATCTCGCCCGGCCGCCCAGCGCTGGGCTGGACCGCCCTGCGGATCGTCATCATCTTTCCGCTGGTCTGGCTCGCCTTCACCCTGGTTCGCGGAGCCATCACCGCCTGGTATCCGTACCCGTTCCTCGAGCCGGACTCCGGCTGGCTAAGCGTGGTGGGTTACATCGTGGGGATAGCATCCTTCATCGTCGGCCTCGCCTCTCTCGCCATCGCGTACAGCCGACGTAGTTCGGTGGCGCGCTCGTGACCCCGGGGGCCGTGCTTATCACGGGAGCGTCTACCGGAATCGGTCGAGCGACCGCGCTGCATCTCGATGGCCTCGGGTTCACGGTCTACGCGGGGGTGCGCAAGACCGAGGATGGCGAGGCCTTGCGTGCTGTGGCATCCCAGCGGCTCGTGCCGCTGATAGTCGACGTGACGGATGCCGCGACGATCGCCGCGGCATCCGTCACGATCGCGACCGCCGGCGTGCCCCTCGCCGCCCTCGTCAACAATGCCGGGATCGCGGCGGCGGCGCCCCTCGAGTTCGTTCCGATCGACGAGTTTCGCACCCAGCTCGAAGTCAACGTGGTGGGTCACCTCGCGGTGACTCAAGCAATGCTGGGGTTGCTGCGCGCCTCCCGCGGACGGATCGTCAATGTGACCTCGGTCGCGGGGCTGTTCGCCGGGCCGATGCTCGGGCCGTATCACGCGTCCAAGTGGGCTCTTGAGGCGATGACCGACACCATGCGCATGGAACTTGCACCATGGGGGATCGAGGTCTCCGCCGTCGAGCCTGGACAGATCGCCACGCCGATCTGGGCGGCTTCGGCCGAGCGCGCCGACGCCATGGCGGCGTCGATGCCGGCCGAAGCGTTGACACTGTATGCAGCCGGGATCGCCGGTGCGCGCTCGTCGGCGAAACGTGCCGAGCGTGACGGACTGGATCCGGTGCTCGTGGCCGAGGCCATCACACACGCGATCACGGCGAAGCGCCCGCGCACGCGATACCTCGTGGGCAACGACGCCAAACTGGTTGGTCGCTTCGTGCGTCACCTGCCCGATCGGATCCGAGATCGAGTGCTGTTGGGACGCCGCCGGCGTCGCTAGGTTCTCGCTGTATCGATGCGATTTCGCGGCCGAAGAAGGTTCGGGTCGATCGTGAGTACATCTCGGATAGCATGGGCGGAGCTCACCCCCTGACAAGGAAGTTCGCCATGCGAGTTCGACCCACCCGGATCGTCGCCCTGCTTGCCGCGCTTCTCTTTGTTCTGGCAGGAACGGCTCCCCTCGAGGCCCTCTCCGCCTTCGCTGCCGGGCCGACGTATACGCTCGCCGGTCACATCTATCTCGGGTCGTCCGCTCTCAGCGCTGGGCCTAGCGAGGTCTCTATCCGGGTCGTGCAGAGGGGCGTGAACGGCTTCTACGACGTGACCACCGCGACGTCGGATGCCAACGGAGACTACTCGATTCCCAACCTTGAGGGTGGCTCCTACTTCCTCTTTTTCGCCTACTCCGGCGCGGGGAATTTCGCTGATGTCTGGTGGCAGGACGACCCCATTGTTGCCGGCGCGAACCCGATCTACGTGTACGCCTCCACCGGACCGATCGACGTTACTCTTCCGCTGGGCGGCACAGTCTCCGGGACAGTGACCTACGCCGCGACCGGCGGTCCCGTCTCCGAGGCGACGGTCATCGCCTTCCGGTCGGTTCCGTACGAGCCGCCGGGGTCCAACCCGGGTAGTTACCTTCCTGTTGAGATCCACGCGACGACCGATTCGAGCGGGGCCTTCAGCTTTGCCCGCATGCTCCCCGCCACGTATCAAATTCGGTACTACAAGGCCGACATTGGCTCCCCGCTCTACGACGAGAACTGGGGAGAAGAAGCGTGGAATCCCGGCGGCGATTCGTTGACGGTCGCGTCTGGCGCGACGCTCACCGCCGATCACGCCCTCCGGATGACCGCCTCGATCACCGGTAGTGCGCTGTGTGACCTGTGCTCCAGCTCGGGCTTCCAGTATGCGTACCCTGGCTTCGGCATCCAGGTGCTCGATCCGGGCACCGGCCAGTGGGTGGGCGGAGCGCGTCGGCCGATTTCGTCGTGGTCGACCCCAACCTTCGGGATCGACAGCCTGCTGCCGGGAACTTACCGGGTCGTCGGCGGATACGTCTCCGAGACTGGTCCGCTGTGGGGGTACGGATTTTCGAGCGAAATTACGTTGGTGGAAGACCAGCACGCCGAGATAACCATGAAAATGGGGATTCCTTCCGACGAAAACAGTGCTGGCACGGGTGTCTCCGTGCACCGAATCGACGGTCCGGATCGGTACACGGTTGCGGCGGCGATGTCGGAGAAGAATTTTCACGACGCAACGACGGACGTCGTCTACGTGACCAGCGGTGCCAATTTTCCGGATGCGCTCGGTGCCGGTCCGGCCGCGGTGCACAAAGGAGGATCCCTCCTCTTGGTCACGCCGACGGGTGTGCCTACCGCGGTCATGGCCGAGATCAATCGTCTTAAACCCAAACACATCGTCGTTGTCGGCGGGCCTGGAGCGGTGTCCGACGCTGTTTTGGCCCGGCTTGCCCAAGTTCCAACCCTCGATGGCAGTGATGACCCGATTGTTCGCGTCTCAGGGATCAACCGGTACCAGACCTCGATCGCGACCGCTCGCCACGCTTTCGACTCGGCCGACGTCGTCTTCCTCTCGACGGGAGCGGATTTTCCCGATGCTCTCTCGGCGGGACCCGCCGCAGCCAGTCTGGGCGGGCCAGTAGTGGTCGTCAACGGGCTGACCAACTCCGTCGACTCGGCGACCGCGGCGCTGTTGCGTGACTTGGGAACGACGAAGGTCTACATCGTGGGCGGCCCCGGGGCGGTATCCGATGCCTTCCTCGCGTCGGTGGATAGTCTGCCCAACATTCAGGTGGAGCGACTGTCCGGCGCCGATCGATACGCCACGTCTCTCGCGATCAACGGATTCGCGTTCCCAGATGCCAGCGAGGTGTATCTGGCGGTGGGAACCAAGTATCCCGACGCACTTGCCGGGGGTGTGCTCGCGGCATCTCAGGGGCTCCCGCTGATCGTCGTTCGAAAGAACTGTGTCTCGAACGACCAGAGTTGGTTCTTGAGGGGACGAATGATCTCCACGCTGACGCTGCTCGGAGGTACTGGAGCGTTGGCGCCGAGCAGCCAGCTGTTCCAGCGCTGTTAGACGCGTCTGGCTGGCTTGGGCGGCTTGGGCGGCATGGCCGCGACGAGTTCGAACGCTCGACCGACCCAATCGACGAGGAATTCGCGATCGCCGGATGCGGCATCCGGGAACGCTATGTAGCCACCCATGGCGCGGCCCTCGGGGCCGAAGGGGGCCGTGCCGGGAATCGACCGCAGAAACTCGAGCGTCGGCTCGTGCGGAATCTTGATGCCGATCGCGGTACCGAGGAGCCCGGCGAACATGTTGCCGTTGACGAACGCGCCCAGATTGCCGAACATCGGCTTGACCACGATGCGGGGATCGTCAGGAAGCACCGAGCGGAATAGCTCCCGGTCGGCATCCTCGGCCTTGGGGATCTCCATCAGATCGGAATCTCCAAGGCAGTGACGCCGCGCAGATCGATCCGCATCAGGCTCGCGGTGCGCACGAAGGTCATGAGCACCTCACCGCAGACGTGGCAGCGCACCGCCCAGCCAGGGGCCGCGTCGTAGACCATCGCCTCCGCCAGAACGCTCGTGTCTCCGCAGTGCGCGCAGCGACCGTGCGCATCCGTCAGGTCTTCGTGAAACACCTCTGAGAGCGGCCCGGCGAGCGCGTTGCCGTCGATGTGGGACATCAGTTGCCTCCGAATCGCTCGGTCTTGACCGCGACCGGATCGTGCCCGAGTTCCACCAACCAGTCTGCGACGCTCTCGACGAAACCGGTAGGGCCACACACGAAAACGGCCGGGCGCTCGCTCGCCGGGAATGTCGCCTCGCGCAGGATCTCGCGTGTGACGCGGCCCGCCGGGGTGTGCCATCCGTCGGGTGTCTCGCGGGTGTACACGAACGTGACCTCGAGGTGGGGCGAGGCGAGCGCGGCGAGTTCCTCGGCGTAGAACACCTCGGACGGTGCGCGCACCGAATAGAGCAGCCGGAACGGAGCAGTCGAGCCGGATGCCGCGTGCGCTCGAGCCATCGCGAGCAGCGGTACCACACCGGAGCCACCGGCGACCAGCTGTACTGGCCCGGTCTGTTCGGGCTTCCAGACGAACCACCGCCCGAGTGGACCCCGAAACTCCAACTGGTCGCCCTCGCGTAGCTCGCCGACGAGATAGGGGGAGACCTCGCCGTTCTCGATGAGATCGATCGCCAGTTCGACCCGGTCGCCGGGTCCCGTCGAGGCGAGCGAATAGGCGCGCACGGCCTGATACCCGTCCTCGGCGGTGAGCCGCACGTCAACGTGCTGGCCCGCAGTACTGCCCACCCAGCCGGGTACCTCGAGAACTATCGACTTCGCGGTCGGGGTCTGGGTTGACGTCGACACCACGGTGCCGACGAGCCAGTCGCGGTAGGTCACCGGCGCGTTACCAGTACCGTTCTTCGCGCCACGGGTCGCCGTAGATGTGGTACCCGTTCTGTTCCCAGAACCCGGGGTTGTCGTCGCGCTGCATGGTGAGGCCGCGCACCCACTTGGCGCTCTTCCAGAAGTACAGGTGCGGCACCAGAAGCCGGGCCGGGCCGCCGTGGTCGGGCTCGAGCGGCTCCCCACCGAACTCGGTCGCGATCCAGGCCTGACCGTTCATGAGGTCTTCCAGCGGCAGGTTGGTCGTGTACCCGCCGTAGGAGTGCGCCATCACGAAGTCAAAGCTCGAGTCCACGTTCTCGAACAGCTTGTCGAGCGAGACGCCGCGCCAGTCGGTGCCGAACTTCGACCACCGGGTGACGCAGTGGATGTCGGTGTGAACGTCTTCGAGACCGAGCGCGTGCAACTCGTCCCACGACCACGAGAGGGTCTGCCCTGTCTCGCTCTTGATCTCGAACGTCCAGTCGGCGGTGTCGATCTGTGGGGTGGGGCCGGCGGACAGCACCGGAAAGTCCTCGGTGACGAACTGACCCGGGGGAAGGTCAGGGTTCGATTCCCGGGGGCGGCCCGAAAATCCGCGGGAGAAGATGGCCATGGCATCAGCGTAGCCATCTCGTAAGACTTGGCACAGCCTCACTTTTACTTGCGCGGCTTAGGGTTGTGTCGTGACCCTTTCCCTCGGACTTCCCGGCATTCGCCGCGATCCGAGCGCGGCCCCGTCAACCCTCGGTCGCCCAGCGACTGATGCGCTCGTGGACCAGTTTGGGCGCGAGGCCAGGGACCTGCGTATCTCGGTCACCGAGAAGTGTTCGCTGCGCTGCACATACTGCATGCCCGAGCAGGGGCTGCCCGCGATTGCCCGCGACCAGCTGCTCACGGCACGCGAAATCGCGCGGCTGGTCGGCATCGCGGTTCGAGACCTTGGAGTGACCGACATCCGGTTCACGGGGGGCGAGCCCCTGATGCGTGCTGACCTCGAGGAGATCGTCGGGTTGTCGGCGGAAGCGGTCTCGACGGTTTCGACGGTCTCGACAAGCTCGACCACCGGGGTTTCGATCAGCATGACAACCAACGGCATCGGTCTCGATAAGCGCATCGACGCGCTCGTCGCCGCCGGTCTCACCCGTCTCAACATCTCGTTGGACACCGTGGACCGCGATCACTTCGCCCGGCTCACGCGCCGTGATCGACTTCCGGCCGTATTCGCCGGAATCGAGGCCGCCAAGCGCGCCGGTATCGCGCCCCTCAAGATCAACGCGGTACTCATGCGCGACACGCTCGGCGGCGCCGCCGACCTGCTCGAGTGGTCGCTGAACAACGGCGCACAGCTGCGGTTCATCGAGCAGATGCCTCTCGACGCCGACGAGGTGTGGGTGCGCGAGAACATGGTTGATGCCGCCGAGCTCCTCGACGCCCTCGGCGCACGCTTCACGCTCACGGAACCGCACCGCGACGACCCCTCCGCCCCGGCCGAGGAGTGGCTCGTCGACGGGGGACCGGCCACCGTCGGCATCATCGCGAGTGTGACCCGAAGCTTCTGCGAGGCCTGCGACCGCACGCGTGTGACGGCCGAGGGCACGGTGCGGTCGTGCCTGTTCGGCGACGACGAGACCGACCTGCGCGGTCTGCTGCGCAGCGGCGCGGATGACGCGGCGATCGCCGACCGCTGGCGCGCCGCCCAGTGGCAGAAGCAGCAGGGGCACGGCATCTCGCGTCCCGATTTCGTGCGTCCACTGCGGTCGATGGGAGCTATCGGTGGCTGAGGATCTCGACAAGCTCGATCAGCGGGCCGGGCTCGATCAGCGGGGCGGGGTGCTGGTGCGCTACTTCGCGGCCGCAGCGGACGCGGCAGGGCGCGAAGAGGAGTCCCTGCCCGCGGTGAGTACGGTCGGGCAACTCAAGACGGTGCTCGTCGAACGGTATGGGGACGCGATGGGGCGGGTGTTGGCATCCGGATCATTCCTCGTCGACGGTGTCGTCAGTCGCGACGACGCTCGCGAACTGGGCGGTCGAGTCGATGTGCTCCCGCCGTTCGCCGGCGGCTAGGCGACGGGGTCGAGGAACACCAACGGAATCTCGCGGTCGGTCTTCTCCTGATAGCCCGCGTAGTTGCGGTGCTCGGCGGTGATGATCGGCCAGAGTTCGGCGCGCTCCTGCGCGGTCGCGACTCGGGCGATGCGGCTCTCCGGCTCGGCGCCCTGAAAGACGACCCGAACCTCGGGGGTGGCGACGAGGTTGAGGTACCAGGCCGGATGCTTGTGGTCGCCCCCGCGCGACGCGACGATCACGTAGCTGCCGTTCGGTTGCATGGGGGAGCTCAGCATCGTCGAGCGCGGTTCGCCCGACTTGCGGCCCGTGGTCGTCAACTCGAGCGCGGGCATGCCGCTCAGTCGCCACCCAATGCGACCCCCGCTGAGTTTGAGCAGCGCGCGGTGGATCGTGTTCATCGTGTTCATGGCGCCCTGCGATGGGGCCGACGTGTTTTGAGGCATACCGTCCACGGTACCCGCGCTAGAGACCGACCCATTCCGTGACCCCGTCGGCGAGGTGCTGGCGCTTCCAGATCGGCACGCGCTGCTTGATCGCCTCGACAAGTTCGGCGCAGGCGGCGAAGGCCTCGGCGCGGTGTGGGGCGGCGACCGCGGCCACGAGGGCCACGTCACCGATCGCGAGAGTGCCGGTGCGGTGGGCGGCGGCGACCCGCAGCCCCGTCGAGTCGGCGATCGAGCGGCAACACTGCTCGAGGAAGGCCGCGGCATCCGGATGCGCGGAGTACTCCAGCAGGGTCACGGATGCCCCGTGGTCGTGGTCGCGCACGATGCCACGGAAGCAGACCAGAGCGCCGTTCTCGGGGGAGAGGACGAAGCTCTCGATGGCCTCGGCGTCGAGGGGGGAGCCGGAGATGAGGGAGAGGGTCTCGACAGGCTCGACCACCGGTGATCGAGCGTCGTCGGGATCAGTCATGCGCGCCGCCGCCCGAGATCTGAGCCACGAGATGATCGAGTAGTTCGTCGAGCACCGCGAGGCCGTCGTTCACGCCCCCGGTCGAGCCGGGCAGGTTGACGATAACCGTTCCGCCGCTGGTACCCGCGAGTCCACGACTGAGCGCGGCCTTGGGAGCATGCGGCAGCCCGCGCGCGCGAATCGCCTCGGCCACACCGGGCAACTCGCGGTCGAGCAGGGGGCGCGTCGCCTCCGGGGTGCGGTCGGTCGGGCTCATCCCCGTGCCGCCGGTGGTGATGACGATCGCGGGGCCGGCCGCCAGCAGGCGGGGCAGTTCTGCCGCGACATCCGCGTCTGCGACGACCGTCACAGTCGTCGCATACCCGCGCGCGGTCAGCCACTCGGCGATTCTCGGCCCGGTGGTGTCTTCGCGCTCGCCGGCGGCTCCGCGCGTGGAAGCGACCAGCACGGCGGCGGTTCCCGGCATCAGTTCGGGGCGGGTCTTGCCCCCGGTCTTCTCGATCAGCTGGATCTCGCCGAGCACCGACTGGGGGTCGACCGCCTTGGTCATGTCGTGCAGGGTGAGCCCGGCGATCGTGACGGCGGTCAGTGCCTCCATCTCGACGCCGGTCTGGCCCGTGGTCTTCGCGGTCGCGGTGATTTCGATTGAGTCGTCGTCGAGGTAGAAGTCGACGGTCACGCTGGTCAGTGCGATCGGGTGGCACAGCGGGATCAGCTCGCTCGTGCGCTTGGCGCCCTGGATGCCCGCGATGCGTGCCGTCGCCAACACGTCCGCCTTGGGGAGGTTGTCACCGCGAACGAGCGCCATGACTTCGGGGGTCGTGACGAATCGGGCGCGCGCGGTCGCGCTGCGTCGGGTGACGGCTTTGTCGCCGACGTCGACCATGCGGGCACGGCCGTCGGGGCCGACGTGGCTGAGCGAGTTCATCGATTCCACCTCATAGTGCCCATGTTTCCACGGAGTCGCCCGCGCTGAGCGCCGTCACATCTTCCGGAACGATGACAAGAAGGTCGGATGCCGCGAGCCCGGCCACGAGATGCGACCCCGGCCCCGAGACGATCTCGACGCGACCGGCCGACCGTGCTCGCCCGCGCAGGAACTGTCGCTTGCCCGCGACGCTCGTCACGTGCGCGGTGAGCGTGCGCCGTTCTCGCACCGCCGCCGGAAGGCCAGCCGCCTCGCGCAGCAGAGGTGCGACGAACAGCTCGAACGACAGCTGGGTGCTGACCGGGTTGCCGGGGAAGCACACGACCGGGGTGCCCTCGAAGACCGCCGTGGCTTGTGGTCCGCCGGGCTGCATCGCGACGTGTCCGACCCGTGCGCCTCGGGGCTCGAGCAGTTCTCGCACGACCTCGTAGTCGCCCGCGGAGATCCCGCCGGAGGTGAGGATGAGGTCGGCGGGGGCATCGAGCGCGGCGAGCAGCTGTTCCGGTTCGTCGTCGACGTGTGTGCGCGCGACGACGACCGCTCCCGCCGCGGCAACGGCGGCGGCCAACGCGGTGCCGTTCGAGTCGAACACCTGGCCCAGCACGGGGGATGCTCCGGGCGACACGAGCTCGCTGCCCGTGGTGACGATCGACACTCGAATCATTGCCCGAACGTGCACCGACGCGATCCCCGCGGCCGCGAGAGCCGCGAGGTGGCGGGAGCCGAGCCGTAGGCCGGCCGGGAGCAGCTCGTCGCCAGCGCGCAGGTCGCTGCCGCGCTCGCGCACGAACTCGCCGGTCGCCCGAGCCCGGCCGATCGTCACCGTTGCTCCGTCGCTCGTGGTGTCTTCGACCGGGATGACGGCATCGGCCCCGTCGGGCACGACGGCGCCGGTCATGATGCGCACGGCGGCTCCGGGGGCGAGCGGGTCGGGGTTCGAGGGCCGAGCGGCAACCTCGCCGACGATCGGGAGCGTCGCCGGCGTTGGGGTGACATCCGCGGCTCTGACGGCGAAGCCATCCATCTGGGAATTGCGAAACAGGGGAAGATCGACCGGGCAGAGCACGGCCTCGGCGGTCACGCGCCCGAGCGCGACATCCAGTGCGACCTTCTCCACCCGTACCGCTCGCACCGGTGTGAGCAGCTCGGCGACGTGGGCCGCGTGCTCGTCGAAGCTCCAACTCATCAGTACCTCGCGAGGGAGCAGTCGTAGTCTCGGGCCCACGCGTCGATGCCGCCGGCGAGGTCGCTCGCGTCGAAACCGTTGTCGGCGAGCAACAGGCGAGCGCTCGCCGATCGCACGCCGTGATGGCAGTACGCGACTACCGGCAGGGAGCGGTCGAGTTCGTCGAGTCTCGCGCCGAGGGAGCCCAGGGGGATCAGCACGGAACCGGGGAGGGAGACGAGTTCGGCCTCCCAGGGCTCGCGCACGTCGAGCAGCGTGTAGTCGCCGACCCGCGCGGCGAGCTGCATCGGAGTGAGCGAGTCGCCGAGACCGCAGAAGGCGGCGTAGTCAATGAGGCCGGTAACCGGCGCGGCCGTCGGGTCGGCCGCGTACTCGAGCGAGCGGAAGTGGCCGGTGAGGGCGTCGTAGGTGGTGGCTCGGCCGACGAGGGGGTCGCCGACGCCCGTGAGCACCTTGATCGCCTCGGTCGCCATGATCGCCCCAATCACGGCAACGGTGGTCGGTAGAACCCCGCCGGCCTCACAGCTCGGAACGGTGCCCGGCGCCGGGGGAACGGGGAACAGGTCGCGGTAGGTCGGCCCCTGGGCGGCCCAGCTCACGCCGACCTGGCCGCCGTACTGGGAGACCGCGCCCCACACGACGGGGATGCCCGTGAGTCGGGCCGCGTCATCCGCCAGGTAGCGCGTGGGAAAGTTGTCGCTGCCGTCGATCACGAGATCGCAGTCGGCAAAGAGGTCGAGGGCGGTGGCGGAGGTCAGCCGCTCCGAGATCACGTCGACGAGCACCTCGGGGTTGAGGGCGGCGACGGAGGCGGCGGCGGAGGCTGCTTTGTTGGCGCCGATGTCAGACATCGAGTGGATGTGCTGCCGATGCAGGTTGCTGAGTTCGACGCGGTCATCGTCGACGACAACGATCGTGCCCACGCCCGCCCCGGCCAGCGCGGGGATGACGCTCGAACCGAGCCCTCCCGCGCCGATCACGAGCACTCGAGCCGTGCTCAGCCGCGCTTGGGCCGCCGCGCCGAACCCCGGAAGCGTGACCTGGCGGGAGTAGCGAGCGTCCATGGGTCCATCCTCCCACCGGGGCGTGCGGCAGGTCATTTCGTGGGTGTCGCAAATGCGGCTAGATTGGGCTACAACTTCCGTGAGTGAGGATGCCGATGACCCAGTTCACCGTGAAACAGGCGGCCGCGCTGCTCGGCGTCAGCGACGACACCGTGCGTCGCTGGGCGGACGCCGGGCGCCTCGCCCTCGCCGGAACGCCGCTCACCGTCGCGGGCACAGAGCTCGCCGCACTCGCCCAAGAGCTCGCGGCCGAGTCGGCGCTCGGCGAGGCGTTTCCGCACGGCAAGGCCAGTGCCCGAAACCGGCTCACCGGCATCGTGACGAAGGTCACCAAAGACACCGTGATGGCGCAGGTCGAGCTGCAGGCGGGCCCGTTCCGCATTGTGTCGCTGATGAGCGCGGAGGCCGCCACCGAACTCGGACTTGAGCCGGGGGTGCTCGCGATCGCGAGCATCAAGGCGACGACCGTCGTGGTCGAGCGGCCGTGAGGGGTGCGCACGGCGCGGTAGTTGCCGCGACCCTCGCGGCCCTTACCGCCGCCGCGCTGACGGGCTGCGCCCCGACCGCGACCGCGGACGGCGGCGTTACCGTGTTTGCCGCGGCATCCCTCACCGAGTCGTTTCAGGCGATAGCCGCGGCCTACGAGCTCGAGCACCCCGATCAGACGGTGACTCTGAACTTTGCCGGAAGCTCAACGCTCGCAGCACAGCTCGCCGAAGGCGCACCCGCCGACGTGTTCGCCTCGGCGAGTCTCGAGACGATGCCGTTTGCGGGCTCGGTACCGTTCGCGACCAACGCGCTCGAGATCGCGGTGCCGGCGGGCAATCCCGGCGGCGTGACGAGTCTGCGCGACTTCGCGGATCCCGACCTGACGATCGCCCTGTGCGCGGCGGAGGTTCCGTGTGGTGCGGCCGCCGACGAGGCGTTGCGCGCGGCGGGGGTCGTGGCATCCGTCGACACCTACGAACAGGATGTCAAGGCCGTGCTCACCAAGATCGAGTTGGGTGAGGTCGACGCCGGCCTCGTCTACCGCACCGATGTGCTCGCCGCGGGTGCCGCGGTGCAGGCAATCACGGCGCTGAACTCTCCGACGACGAGCTATCCGATCGTGGCGCTGCCGACCGCGCCGCACCCTACCGAGGCGGCCCGTTTTGTCGCGTTCGTACTGTCGAATGCCGGCCAGGCGATCCTGAGGAAGGCGGGCTTCGGTGCGCCGTAGTTTTCTCGCCCCGGCGCTCTGGATCCCCGCGGCCATCGCCATGGGGCTCTTGGGCTTGCCCCTGCTCGCTCTCGTGTTTCGCGCGCCGTGGGCGCAGCTGCCCGAACTCCTGAGCCGCAGCGAGGTGCTTCAGGCGCTCGGGCTGTCGCTGTCGACGGCGGCGACGGCCACTGTCGTCAGCCTCGTGCTGGGCGTACCGCTGGCTCTCGTGGTGGCTCGCTCGGCCGAGTGGCCGACCGTGCCGCGACGGTTGCTGCGGGCGCTCGTCACCGTTCCGCTCGTGTTGCCTCCCGTCGTCGGCGGGGTCGCGCTGCTGTTGCTGCTCGGTCGGCGCGGGCTGATCGGGCAGTTTCTCCCGTTCCAGATTCCGTTTTCGACGAGCGCCGTCGTGATCGCCCAGGTTTTCGTGGCAATGCCGTTTCTCGTGCTCGCCGTCGAGGGAGCGGTGCGGGCATCGGATCGTCGGTTCGAAACGGTCGCGGCAACACTGGGCGCTAGCCGCTTCACGGTGCTGCGCCGCGTCACCCTCCCGCTCGTGGCGCCGGGAGTCGCCGCTGGCGCCCTGCTCTGCTTCACCCGAGCCCTCGGCGAGTTCGGGGCGACGATAACCTTCGCCGGCAGCTTTCCGGGCGTCACCCAGACCCTCCCGGTCGCGACCTACCTTGAACTGCAGCGGGATCCGGATGCCGCGATCGCCCTGTCCCTGACGCTCATGGTGGTGTCGGTGCTCGTGCTGGTCGGGCTCAAGGATCGCTGGGTACCGGGACTGAGCTCGTGACCCTCACCGCCGAACTTCGTGTCGCGCGGCCGGGATTCAGTCTCGACCTCGCCCTGACCGTCGAGCCGGGTCGAACCCTCGCGATCGTGGGTCCGAACGGGGCGGGCAAGTCGACCGCCCTCGACGCGATAGCTGGACTCGTGCCCAACGCGGGCACGGTGGGGGTCGGCGGGCGGGTGCTGGACGGCCTGCCGGTCGAACATCGCCGTGTCGGCTACGTGTTTCAGGACTACCTACTGTTTCCGCATCTCACGGTTCTCGAGAACGTCGAGTTCGGGCCGCGAGCGGCGGGGCTCGGGCGTGGAGCGGCTCGAGCCGCGGCATCCATCTGGATGGAGCGACTCGATCTGGGTGGGCTTGCCGATCGGCGTCCCGCGCACCTGTCTGGCGGGCAGGCGCAGCGGGTCGCTTTGGCGCGGGCGCTCGCGATCGACCCCGACGTTCTGTTGCTCGACGAACCGCTAGCGGCGCTCGATGTCGAGTTGCGCGACGAGGTGCGTGCCGAACTCGCCACCCACCTCGCCGCCTACCCGGGTCTGACCATTGTCGTCACCCACAGTCGGGCGGATGTCGCGGCCCTCGCGCACGACGTCGTCGTGCTGGAGCGGGGCAGGGCCAGCCAGCGCGGGTCGCTCACTGACCTCGCGGCACGGCCGGCGACCCAGTACGTGGAGCGACTATTCGCGGAGGCGGGCCGGGCCGCTACTTAGCCGGCCGGCGACTCTTTTCGGGCATCCGTTCGGCGACGAGTGCACGCAACTCGTGCACCTGGCGGGTGAGCGTATCGATCTTGTCTTCCGACTCGTCAATCTCGGCCTTGATGGCGAGTTCCGCTGCGCGGGTCTGCGCGGTGAACCACGCGGCAATGTAGGCGGTCACGGTTCCGACGAGCGCGATTCCGGTGACGACGAGGCCGACGGCGACCAGGCGGCCTTCGACGGTGACGGGGTAGGTGTCGCCGTAGCCGACCGTGGCCATTGTGACGAACGCCCACCACCAGCCCACCCACACATCGTGGATGTTTGCGCCGGGGGCTCCGCGCTCGGCCTGAGTGACCGCGAGTCCGGCGATGAGCCACACACCGAGGGCGGCGATGACGACGTAGCTGAGCACGCGGTTGCGAAGGATGCGGTGCAGCCCGCGTGCCGACAGGAAGATTATCGACAAAGCGCGCAGGGCCTGCAGGGGCCGCAGAATCGGCAGGATGACTGCCGCGATGTCGATCGGGTGGGCCCGCACGAACGCCCACTTGTTCTCGGAGAGCACGATGCGCACACCGAGGTCTATCGCGAATGCTACCCACGCGATGACCTCGACGACGAGGAACACCGTCGACCACGGCTCCGGAAAGTCGGGATCGATTATCGGCAAAGCGTAGGCGACGAGAAAGGCGAGACCCAGTGCGAGCAACGGGTATTCGGTCGCGCGTTCCCAGCGATCTCGCGACATCAGAGTCATCTGCAGAGTGTAGCGAGAGGCGTCTCGAAATCACGATATGATGATTATATAAAGTCATAGATTGGGGAAAGCATGGTCGACTCGGCGCAGTCCTTCTCGGGAACCGGACGGCCCCTCTACGCGGTCAAGGCGAACCTCTTCAAGGGGCTCGCGCATCCGGTGCGCGTGCGGGTGCTCGAGGTGCTGGCGCGGGATGACACGGTGGCCGTCGCCGAGCTGATCGCGGACACCGGGCTCGAGGCATCCCACCTCTCCCAGCATCTCGCCGTGCTGCGCAAACACAACCTCGTCGTGGCCGAGCGTCGCGCCAGTCAGGTCTACTACCGTCTGGCCTACCCCGAGGTCGCCGACCTGCTCACCGTCGCGAAGGGGTTGCTGGTTCAGGTTCTGGAGACAACTCAGCGCACCCTTGATGCGGCGACCGCATGAAGGCCCTGAACTACTTTCGACCGCTTCTGCCGTCGTGGCGGGACTACCGTGCGACGAAGCGCACCTGGCGTGCTGACCTCCTCGCGGGAGTGACCGTCGGAATCGTCGCGTTGCCACTCGCGCTCGCGTTCGGTGTCAGCTCGGGCGCTGGCGCCGAGGCGGGTCTGGTGACGGCGATCGTCGCGGGGTTGGTGGCCGCGGTCTTCGGCGGCTCCAACATTCAGGTGTCCGGTCCGACGGGCGCGATGGTGGTGGTGCTCGGGCCGATCGTCGCCACACACGGCGCGAGTGTGGTCGCCCTCGTAAGCGTCATGGCCGGGGTGGTCATTGTGGTCGGGGGCCTCCTCAAACTGGGTCGGGTGGTCAGCTACATCCCGTGGCCGGTGATCGAGGGCTTCACCCTCGGCATCGCGGTCATCATTTTTCTGCAACAGGTTCCCGCTGCCCTCGGGGTGCACTCCGGCGCGAGTGCGAGCGCCGTACTCACAGCGATCGGCGCATTCGCCCAGATCGACCTCGCCACAATCGTCTGGCCGATCGGCGCGGTCGCCGTCGTCGCCCTGATCATGGTGCTGGCGCCGCGCCTTCACGCTCAATTGCCCGGGTCGCTCATCGCGGTCGTTGCGGTGTCGATTGTCGCCGCGCTCGCCGACCTGCCGTTGGCCAGGATTGGGGAGCTGCCGGCATCCCTGCCGACTCCGGGGCTTGCCCTCGTGGACCCCGCGGTGATGCTCGCCCTCGTGGGCCCGGCCCTGACCGTCGCGGCGCTCGCCGCGATCGAGTCGTTGCTCTCGGCACGGGTCGGGGCCTCGCTCGCCGACACGGGCGCCTACGACCCCGACCGAGAGTTGGTCGGCCAGGGGCTCGCATCGGTCGTGTCCGGGCTGTTCGGCGGGATGCCGGCGACGGGTGCTATCGCGCGCACCGCGGTCAACGTGCGCTCCGGCGGACGAACCCGGCTGGCAGCGATCGTCCACTCCGCTGTGCTGTTGATCGTGGTTCTGGTCGCCGCGGCGATCGTCTCGCAGATTCCTCTGGCCGCCCTCGCGGGCGTGCTCATGGTCACGGCGGTGCGGATGGTGTCGGCTCTGACGGTGCGAACAGTTCTGCGCTCGACTAAAGGTGACGCCGCGGTCTTTGTGATCACCGCGATCGTGACCGTGTCGTTCGACCTAATCGTCGCGGTAGCCATCGGCATCGCCGTCGCGGCCTTCTTCGCGCTGCGTGGGCTCGCCCGGTCGGGCGGCGTGCACCGCGAGGAGCTTCCCGGGCCGGCCGAGCCCGGCGACGAACGGATCGCGCTGTTCCGTCTCGATGGGGCGCTGTTCTTCGGTGCCGCGGATCGCATGATGGATCGGGTCAACGAGATCACCAACGTCTCGGTAGTCATCATCCGCATGTCCCAGCTTCAGGTGTTGGATGCCACGGGAGCCCGCGTCGTGACGGAGATGATCCACGGGCTGGAGCGTCGCGGCATCACGGTGCTCGTCAAGGGCATCCAGCCCGAACATTTGGGACTCGCGACCAGGGTCGGCGTCATCGACTCCCTTCGCGACGTGCGCCATCTCTTCACCGAGTTGGATGCCGCGGTGATACACGCTCGCGATCACGTTGCGCGAGTCGCGTAGGGCACGGTTTTCCACGCGCGAGCCACGGTCCGGCCGCGGGCGTACTCTGGCCCCATGACCTATCGGATCGCAGCCGAGTCCGAGATCGACGAAGTCGCGAACACGATCGCCCTCGCCTTTCGCAACGATCCCGTTTGGGAGCCTGCCCTTGCGCGACCCGACGGGGCGATCGAGCATCTCCCCACGTTCTGGCGCGCGTTCGTGGTCGG
Source organism: uncultured bacterium (assembly GCA_963787305.1). GTDB lineage: Bacteria > Actinomycetota > Actinomycetes > Actinomycetales > Microbacteriaceae > Rhodoglobus. The sequence goes on along the minus strand of CAWBCL010000004.1, from coordinate 13,053 downwards.
GGCCATGCGGTATTCGACGGTGTTCGTGACCGACGAAGGCACGGATGCCATCGCCGCCGTCGCCCTGTGGTTGCCGCCGGGGGGCACCGAGATGAGCGAGGAGCAAGAATCCGCCCACGCCGATTTGGCGAGAGCGGTTCTGCCCGCAGAGACCTTCGTCGCGTTCACCGAGTTGGGGGAGCGTTTCGGCGCGAGCCGACCGACCGACCCGCACATGTATCTCAGCCTCTTGGCGACCCATCCCGATCACCGGGGAAAGGGCATCGCGCAGCGCCTGCTTGCCGAGAACCTCGCCGAGTTCGACGAGCGAGGCATCCCCGCCTACCTCGAGTCGACCAATCCCGCCAACAATCATCGGTACGCGCGCGCCGGTTTTGAGCCGCTCGGCGGGTTCCGTGCTGTTCTGACCGATGCCTGGGTCACCACGATGTGGCGGCCCGTGGCACTGGCCACCGCCTAGGCTGGAACCATGGCCCTCGCCGTTCTCCTCGCTCTCGGCGCTGCCATTTCGTACGGCGTCTCCGACTTCCTCGGTGGTACGGCCGCCACTCGGCTTCGGGTCATCCCGACGACGCTCGTCAGCTACGGCGCGGGTACCGTCGCGTACGCGATTCTCGTCCTGGTCACCGGTGGCGAGTGGTCGGTCGAGGTCGTGTTTTGGGGTGGGCTGGCCGGGGTCGCGGCGGTGCTCGGTTTCGTGACGTTTTACGCGGCAATGGCGGTCGGGCCGATGAGCCTCGTGTCACCGCTCATCGCGGTCGTCAGTGCCGCCATTCCCATCGCCGCCGCCGTCGCACTCGGCGAACGACTCAGTTCCTGGGCGTGGTTGGGCGTCGCTATGGCGCTCGTGGCCGCGCTGCTGATCTCGGCTCAGCCTCGGCGGGGAGGGCGCCGGTTGACGTTGCGCGCGACCGTGCTGTCGCTCGTGTCGGCCGTCTCGCTCGGGTCGGCCGTCATCGCGCTCGACCGCGCGCCGATCGAGTCGGCCAGCATCTCTGGTTTCGTGGAGATCGCCCTCGGCGTTGTCCTGCTCGGAGTGGTCTGGCTCGTCGGGCGGCTGATCCCTGGTGCTGGGCGCGTGCTCGCTGACCTCGGCGGTCCGGTTACCGGTGAGAGCACCCGGGGGCGCAACCTCACCCTCGCCGCATCGGCCGGTGTGCTGCTCGCACTCGCGAATGCCGCCCTGATCGCGGCGCTCCAGTCGGGAAGCCTCGCTATCGTCTCCGTGCTCGTGAGTCTCTATCCGATCGCGACACTCGTTCTCGCGCGAATTCTCGGTGGCGAGCGGATGACGCCGGTGCAACTCGTGGGGGCGGCTCTCGCGCTCGCGGCATCCGCCGTCTTGGGTCTGTCTCTTTCCGCGCTTTAGCAGCCCCTGGGTCGAGTGAGAACCCGTTCACGATTGTGTCGTCTTAGAATTCAGGCATGACAAAGACCGCGGTGCACTTCGGAGCGGGCAACATTGGGCGGGGGTTCGTCGCCCAGTTTTTGCATGAGAGCGACTACGAGGTGATCTTCGCCGACGTGAGCGAGGACCTCATCGGGGCGCTTCAGGCTCAACCCAGCTATCGAGTGATCGAGGTCGGCGACGGGGCGGTCACCAAGGTCGTCGACGGGTACCGAGCCATCAACTCGAAGACTCACGAATCAGATGTCATTGCCGAGATCGCCACCGCCGACATCGTCACGACAGCCGTGGGAGCGCGCATTCTGCAGTTCGTCGCCCCGCTGATCGCGGCGGGCCTCGCGGCGCGGACCCGGCCCGAGCCGCTCATCGTGATCGCCTGCGAGAACGCGATCGGTGGCACCGACATTCTCGCTGCCGAGGTGCGCAAGCGCGGCGCGGCCGACAACGCGATCTTCGCGAACTGCGCGATCGACCGAATCGTTCCCGAACAGTCGGGCGGGTTGGATGTCACGATCGAGTCGTTCTTCGAGTGGGTCGTCGATCGCAGCCCGTTCGGTGACACCGTTCCCGACCTCTACGGGGTCACCTGGGTAGACGACCTCGCTCCCTTCATCGAGCGAAAGCTGTTCACCGTCAACACCGCGCATGCCGCCGCCGCGTATCACGGCATCGACCGAGGCTGGGTGTCGATTCGGGAGGCGCTGGCCACCCCGGAGTTGCAGGCCGAAATTCGTGCGGTGCTCGCCGAGACCAAAGAGTTGCTGGTGGCCAAGCACGGGTTCGATGCCGATGAGCAGCAGGCGTACATCGAGAAGACGCTCAAGCGTATCTCCAACCCGCACCTGCCCGACACCTGCGAGCGGGTCGGTCGCAATCCACTGCGCAAGCTGTCGAGACACGAACGTTTCATCGCACCTGCTGCCGAGCTCGCCGAACGCGGGCTGGAGACCTGGAATCTCATCAACGCGGTCGGCGCGGCGCTGCGGTTCGACGTCGAGGAGGACTCCGAGAGCGTCGAGCTTCAGGCACTGCTGTCGAGCGACGCGACCGCCTCGGCACTCGCCGAGACGATCACGGGACTCGCACCCGGGCATCCGCTCTTCCCCCAGGTCGTCGAGGTCATCGAATTGCGTCGTGCTCGTTAGGGCCGCGCGGTGATGTCTGATTCCGAAGACGCACTGGTCTGGGGCGGCGAGACCGACCCCAGTCACGTCGACGGTCCGGCAACGCGATCAGCGGATGCCGCGGGGCAGAGCGTCGTCGACCGTGACGACAAGCCTCAGATCCCCGGCGTGCTGCTGGTCATCTACGGAATCTTGGGCGGGGTCTACCTGATCTACACGCTCGGCTGGGTCATCACCGTCACGCGCCTCACCGGCGTGCGGGCGGCGTCATCGGAGCTGCTGAGCGAGATCATGTTTCAGTTGGGCGAGTTTCTCGCGATCGCGAGTCCCGCACTGTGGTTCGTCGCCGTGTTCGCCTTGACGCGAAACCGCCGACCGGTGGTGCGGCTGCTCTGGGTTCTGCTCGGACTGGTGGTCGTCATCCCGTGGCCGTTCGTCTTGGGGGTGTGGGGATGAGCAGCGCAGGTGAGGTGGGCGACGCACCCGCGGTCGCGAGCAAGTCCCGCGGCGTGCTCGGTCTCGTCGTCGTGGTGCCATTCGCCCTGCTCTACGCGTATGACGTCTGGGAGGCGATCGCGAACCTCGTCGCGCTGCCCGCCTTCTACGATGCGTATGGTCTGGGCGCCGCGAACATTCCGTGGTGGCTGCTCTGGGCCGGTGTGCTCATCCCGATCGCCGCCTTCGCGATCGCTCTCGTCGCGGGGCGCGGGCGCGCGGTGTTCGCTCAGGCCCTCGTTCTTGTCGTCGGCCTCGCGATTACCGCAGGGCTCTCGATCTCGGTACTCGCCGTCGAAGAGGTGCTTCGACCGGTGATCGCCGTCATCGGCTGACCGCTAGACGACGGCGAGAAGCACGAGCGTGATCAGGGCGAGCTGGGCGAGATAGCGCGGCCAAAACGGGATGGCGGCTCGACCGAATCGTTCGGGATGGTGGGCAGCGAACGCGTTCGCGGGGAAGACCGCGATGAGAAACACCACAAGCGCGATTCCGGCGATCGGGCGAATGCCCGGCACGAGCACCCCGATGCCCCCGGCGATCTCACACAGTCCGGTGAATCGAACCAGGGTGATGCCGCTCACTCGCCGCTTGAGGCCAGGCGGGATGATCGCGCTCATGCCGCGCGCGAAGGTGGGCACGAAGTGAAGCACCCCCATGCCGACGAAGATCACGGCGACCACGCCACGCAGCACCCACTGGGCGATTTCGACGGGCTCCACAGCCCCATAGTCGCATCCTCGCGTCACATGCGCGTGCCCGCCGCTGTGAGCCGGTAAAGTTGCCGGGGTTGAGCGAGTCGCGCCTCGGTGGCGGTTTCGCAGTGCAACCCGCAGTCTCCCGCCCCGCTACCGAAGGATTCGATCCGTGGCCAAGCCGATCGTGTTGATCGCCGAAGAACTGTCCCCAGCAACCGTGGATGCCCTCGGGCCCGACTTCGAGGTGCGGTCCGTCGACGGAACCGACCGCGTAGCGCTGCTCGCCGAGCTGGCGACCGCGAGCGCGATCCTGATCCGGTCGGCGACCAACCTCGACGAGGAAGCGATTGCCGCAGCGAAGAGCCTCAAGGTCATCGCCCGCGCGGGAGTGGGTCTCGACAACGTCGACATCAAGGCGGCGACTGCCGCCGGAATCATGGTGGTGAATGCGCCCACCTCGAACATCATTTCCGCCGCGGAGCTCACCGTCGGTCACATTCTGTCGCTCGCACGTCACATCCCGGTCGCGCACGCCAGCCTCGCCGCCGGCACCTGGAAGCGCTCCAAGTACACCGGTGTCGAGCTCTACGAGAAGACCGTCGGAATCATCGGCCTCGGCCGCATCGGTGCGCTCATCACCGAGCGCCTCCAGGCGTTCGGGATGAACGTGGTCGCGTATGACCCCTACGTGACGAGCGCGCGTGCCCAGCAGCTCGGGGTCACGCTGCTGACGCTCGATGAGCTTCTCGCGGCATCCGACTTCATCACCATTCACATGCCGCGCACCCCGGAGACCACGGGCATGATCGGCGCCGACCAGTTCGCGCTCATGAAGTCGACCGCGTACATCGTCAACGTCGCGCGCGGCGGGCTCATCGACGAGGACGCGCTGTACGCCGCCCTCAAGTCGCATCGCATTGCCGGTGCGGGGCTCGACGTGTTCGTCAACGAGCCCCCGACCGATTCGCCTCTTCTGGCCCTCGACAACGTCGTCTTGACCCCGCACCTCGGGGCGTCAACCGATGAGGCACAGGAGAAGGCCGGTGTTTCGGTCGCCCGCTCGGTGCGACTCGCGCTGGACGGTGAGCTGGTACCCGACGCGGTCAACGTCGCCGGCGGCGCCATCGACCCGAGCGTTCGCCCCGGCATCCCGCTCATGGAGAAGTTGGGTCAGGTGTTCGCTGGCCTCGCCGACAGCCCGGTCACGAGCATCGACGTCGAGGTGCGCGGCGAGATCGTCGAGTTCGACGTGAACGTGCTCAAGCTGGCTGCCCTCAAGGGCGTCTTCTCGAACATCGTCAGTGAGTCGGTGAGCTACGTCAACGCGCCGCTGCTCGCCGAGGCCCGCGGCATTACCGTTCGTCTGTCGACGGATGCCGTCAGCGACGAGTACCGCAATCTGCTCACGATCTCGGGGTCGCTGTCGAGCGGTGCGAGCATTTCGGTGTCCGGAACCCTCACGGGAACCAAGCAGACCCAGAAGATCGTGGAGATCAACGGCTACGACGTCGAGGTTCCCATGGCGGAACACCTCATCGTGATGATTTACACCGACCGCCCCGGCATCGTTGCGATCTTCGGCAAGGAGTTCGGCGACGCCGGTATCAACATCGCCGGAATGCAGGTCGCCCGCCAGAGCAAGGGCGGTCAGGCCCTCAGCGTTCTGACCGTCGACTCACCGGTGCCCGAAGAGCTGCTTGCAACGGTCGCCGAGGCGATCGACGCCGACCTGCTGCGCGAGATCGACGTCGTCGAGGCGTAGCCCCGATAGCGCCTACGCGGGGTCGTCGGGGGTGGTCGCGGTGCGGCTCTCCGTCACGCGCTCGCCCGAGGCGTCCGCCGAACGCACCGTCGTGACGGTCTGGCGCTTGCGCACCATCAACACGATGCCGATCAGGAACACCACGGCGCCGGCACCCATCAAGATGTAGCCGATCAGGTCGATGTTGACGACGTCGGTCTGCACGTTCACAGCGAACGTGAGGATCGCGCCGATGACAAACAGGACTATTCCGGTTCCAATACTCATGTCTGAACCCTCACACACCAACATGTGTGCCATCTACCGGTTGACAATCCGGCAAAAATCTGGATCGGCCGGTCAGTGCGGCGTGAGCGGTACGCTGACGAGCCGTTTCGACAAGTACTGTAAAAGCATGCTCAGCACCCTCTCACTTGCAGTCATCCCCGGCGACGGAATCGGCGCGGAGGTGACCACCGAAGCCCTCAAGGTTCTTGCAGCGGCCGGGGTGGATGCCGCGGTCACGAAGTACCCGTTTGGTGCCGGTCACTTCCTCGCAACCGGCCACATCCTCGATGACGGCGACTTGCACGCGCTGAAGCAGCACGACGCGATTCTGCTCGGCGCGATCGGGGGAGACCCGCGCGACCCGAAGCTGGCCGGGGGAGTCGTCGAGCGCGGCATCCTGCTCAAGCTGCGTTTCGCGTTCCACCACTACGTGAACCTGCGTCCGACCACCCTGCTGCCGGGTGTGCCGTCTCCGCTGAAGGATCCGGGCGTGGTCGACTTCGTCGTCGTGCGGGAAGGCACCGAGGGCCCGTACGTGGGCAACGGTGGGAGCATCCGACCTGGCACCGCCCCACGAGATCGCCACCGAGGTGAGCATCAACACGGCGTTCGGCGTCGAGCGGCTCGTGCGCTTCGCCTTCGTCGAGGCGGCGGCACGTCCCCGTAAGAAGCTCACCCTCGTGCACAAGACGAACGTGCTGACCCACGCGGGAGGCCTGTGGCAGCGGCTCGTCAACGACGTCGCTCTGGACTACCCGGATGTCTCGGTCGACTACCAGCACATCGATGCCGCGACCATCCACATGGTCACGGATCCTGCTAGATTCGACGTCATCGTCACGGATAACCTCTTCGGCGATATTCTCACCGATCTCGCTGCCGCTATCAGCGGCGGCATCGGACTGGCCGCCTCGGGGAACATTAATCCGGAAGGCGCCTACCCCTCGATGTTCGAGCCGGTGCACGGTTCGGCTCCGGACATCGCGGGCAAGCAGCTCGCCGACCCCACCGCGGCGATCCTGTCGGTTGCACTCATGCTCACCCACCTGGGCGAGAAGGATGCCGCGGCCAGGGTCACCGCAGCAGTCGAGACCGACCTCGCCGAACGCGGTGCCGCCCAGCGCAGCACTTCCGAGATCGGCGACGCGATCGCCGCAGGCGTAGCATCCATATAGCTTCTCGATCAAAAGGAACCTCAATGAAGAACCTTCTCGCACCCAGCGCTTTCGAGTTCGCTGTGACGACGAACGAGGCCGCTCGCTCCGCAGCCGAACACGCCGACATCATCGCCGAGCCCGGGTTCGGCCAGCACTTCACCGACCACATGGTCGACATCTGCTGGAGCGAGAAGGGCGGCTGGCACCGCCCGCGGGTTCAGCCGTACGGCCCCATTCAGCTCGAGCCGGCCGCCGCGGTGCTGCACTACGCGCAGGAGGTGTTCGAGGGGCTGAAGGCCTACCGTCACGCCGATGGTTCGATCTGGTCGTTTCGCCCCGAGATGAACGCCGAGCGGATGAAGCGTTCGGCCGCGCGCCTGGCTCTGCCTGAGCTGCCCACCGAATACTTCATCGAGTCGCTGCGCCAACTCATTGCGGTGGACGCCCGCTGGGTGCCGTCAGCGCCGGAAACCAGTCTTTATCTGCGGCCGTTCATGTTCGCGAAGGAGGCGTTCCTCGGGGTGCGGCCCGCGGCGAAGGTCAACTACTACCTCATCGCGAGCCCGGCCGGAGCGTACTTCAAGGGTGGCGTCTCCCCGGTCTCGATCTGGATCTCCACCGACTACGCGCGCGCCGGCAAGGGGGGCACCGGAGCTGCGAAGACCGGAGGCAACTACGCATCGAGCCTCGTCGCGCAGCAGGAGGCGTACGACCACGGCTGCGCCCAGGTGCTGTTCCTCGACTCGGAGACGAGCACCTACATCGAGGAACTCGGCGGCATGAACGTCGTCTTCGTGTACCGCGATGGCCGCGTCGTGACGCCGATGTCTGACAGCATCCTCGAGGGGATCACTCGCGATTCGATTCTTCAGCTCGCCAAAGACCGCGGGTTGAAGGTCGAACACCGTCGGGTGACGATCGCCGAAGTGCGCGAGGGGGTCGAGTCAGGCGAGATCGTCGAGATGTTCGCCTGCGGTACCGCCGCGGTCGTGACCCCGATCGCGCAGTTCAAGGCCGACGGCTACACGATCGGCGACGCCGACGCGCCCGCCGGTGAACTGACGATGTCGTTGCGCAATGAGCTCACCGACATCCAATACGGGCGGGTCGCTGACCGGCACAACTGGCTTACTCGCCTCGACGCCTGACGAATTCTGCCACCGCATCCGCCATCGTTTCGAGGTGCTGCGCGTAGCTGAAGCCCGACACGCCTTTGCGCGGGCGCAGGCTGTGATCACCATCCTCGAGCCAGAGTATGTCGATGGTCGGGGAGAGCGCGTACCCGGCGACCTCTTCGCGCGAGCCAAACGCGTCACGCGTCCCCTGAACGATGAGCGCGGGGCTGGCGAGCCGTTCCAGGTGGGCCGTGCGCAGTTGGTCGGGCTTGGCGATCGGATGAAACGGGTAGCCGAGACAGACGAGCCCCGTGACTGACCCCTGCTCCCGCAGGTCATCGACGATCATGCTCGCGACTCGCCCGCCCATCGACTTGCCGCCGATGACGACGGGGCCGTCCGTTGCGACCTGCGCGACGACATCCCGGTACTCGCCGTTGAGGGTTTCGGCGCGCGGTGGCGGCTTGCGCAGGCCCGACCGGCGCCCTGCCATGTAGCCGAATTCGAATCGCACGACGCGGATGCCGCGGCTCGCGATCGCGCTCGCGGCCTCGTTCATCGCGGCCGAGTCCATCGCCCCACCGGCCCCGTGGGCGAGCAGCAGCGTTGCGGATTTCCCGTCACCCTCGGTGACCAGCAGGTCTGTCATGGCCCGAGCGTACAAGCATCCAGTAGGCTGCGCCGGTGACCTCTCTTGCGCAAGCCCTCGCCGCTACCGGCGCCACCGTCAACGTCTGGATTCCGATCGTCGGAGGCGTGCTGCTTCTTGGTGGCATCGCGGCTCTCGTGGTGACCTCGATTCGTCGACGTCGCAAGGACTAGCAGGCACGCGGTACAGCCCACTCTCTCGTAGGCTGGTCGCGTGAAGATCGCACGGTTCAGCACTGGTGGAGACCCTCGGTTCGGCATTGTCGACGGCGATGAGGTCGTCGTGCTGCGTGGCGATCCGATGTTCAGCGGCTTCGACACGACGGAGGAGCGGATCGCGCTCGCCGACGTGAAGCTGCTCGCCCCGGTCATCCCGCGCTCCAAAGTGGTGGCGGTCGGCAAGAACTACGTCGATCACGTCGCCGAGTTCGGGGGCGAGGTACCCCAGGAGCCCCTGCTGTTCCTGAAACCGAACACGTCGGTGATCGGGCCGGGCGACGCCATAGTGCGACCACCGCAGAGCCGCCGCGTCGACTTCGAGGGCGAGCTCGCGATCGTGATCGGCAGCATCGCGAAGAACGTCGCGGCAGCGGATGCCGCGCAGGTGATCTTCGGCTACACGATCGCCAACGACGTCACCGCGCGCGACCTGCAGAAGACCGACGGGCAGTGGGCCCGCGCCAAGGGCTTCGACACGTTCTGCCCACTCGGACCGGTGATCGAGACCGAGTACGACGTGGCGACCGGCTCAGTCGAGACCCGGCTGAACGGCGAGGTGAAGCAGACGGCGCCATTCACCGACATGGTGCACGACATTGGCGCAATAGTCGCCCACGCGTCGGCAGCGTTCACCCTGTTGCCGGGCGATGTGATTCTCACGGGCACGCCGGCCGGGGTCGGTCCGATGGTTGCGGGCGACACCGTCGAGGTGACGATCGAGGGCATCGGCACGCTCTCGAACCCCGTGCGCTAGCGCGCAGCCTAGACTTGTGCGCGATGTCAGCCCCATTCTCTACAGCCACCGGAACCGACGTTCGCGTACGGTTCTGTCCCTCGCCGACCGGCACGCCGCACGTCGGTTTGATCCGTACCGCCCTGTTTAACTGGGCCTACGCCAGGCACACCGGCGGCACGATGATCTTCCGAATCGAAGACACGGATGCGGAGCGCGACAGCGAGGAGAGCTACCTGCAACTGCTCGACGCGTTGCGTTGGCTGAACATCGACTGGGATGAGGGCGTGGACGTTGGCGGTCCGCAGGAGCCGTACCGCCAGTCGCAGCGCACCGACGTCTACCTCGGCGTGATCGAGCAGCTGAAGACATCCGGTCACCTGTATGAGTCATTCGCGACCGGCGAGGAGATCGAGGCTCGCAACGTGGCGCAGGGTCGCGACCCCAAGCAGGGCTACGACAACTTCGAGCGTGACCTGACCGACGCCGAGATCGCGGCGTTCAAGGCGGAAGGTCGCCAGCCCGCGCTGCGGCTGCGAGTGCCCGACAGTGACCTGAGCTTCGACGACCTCGTGCGCGGGCCGATCACGTTCCCGGCGGGTTCGTTCAGTGACTTTGTCGTCGTGCGCCCGAACGGTGCCCCGCTCTATACCTTCGTCAACCCCGTGGACGACGCGCTCATGGGCGTCACCCACGTGTTGCGCGGCGAGGACCTGCTCTCGTCGACCCCTCGCCAGATCGCCCTGTACACGGCGCTCGTCGAGATCGGCCTGACCGAGTTCATCCCGCGGTTCGGGCACCTCCCCTACGTGATGGGGGAGGGCAACAAGAAGCTCTCCAAGCGTGACCCCGAGTCGAACCTGTTCCACCACCGCGATCGCGGGTTCATCCCCGAGGGGCTGGTCAATTACCTGTCGCTGCTGGGCTGGTCGCTCTCCGGCGACCAGGACGTGTTCTCGATCGAGGAAATGGTCGCTGCGTTCGACGTCGTCAACGTCAACCCGAACCCGGCGCGCTTCGATGTAAAGAAGGCCGAGTCGATCAATGGTGACCACATCCGTTTGCTCGCGGTCGAGGACTTCGCCGATCGGCTCGTGCCGTACCTCCACTCCGCCGGCCTGATCTCGAATCCGCCGACCGAGGCGCAGCGCGCGATTCTGCTGGCTGCCGCGCCCCTGGTTCAGGAGCGGATGCAGCTGCTCGGCGAGGCGCCCGGGCTGCTCGCCTTCCTATTCACGGCTGATCCCGACCTCGTCGTCGAGGCGGATGCGCTGCCCGGGGCTGAGGGTGCCGAGGTGCTCGATGCGGCGCTCGGCGTTCTGCCGGGCATCCCGAACTGGACGACGTCCGCGATCGAGGAGGCCCTGCGTGCGGAGTTGCTCGACACGCGTGGCATGAAGCCGCGGAACGCGTTTGGTCCGCTTCGTTCGGCCGTATCGGGTCGCCGAATCAGCCCACCCCTGTTCGAGTCGATGGAGCTGCTCGGGCGCGAGTCGAGCATCGCCCGCATCGAGGCGCTTCGCGGCCGACTCGGTTAGTCTGAGCTTGTGTCAGGGACGACAAAGAACCCTCTGATCGGGTGGATCCCGGCCGCGGCTCTCGGAGTCGCGGTGATCGCGGTTCTCGTGACGACGGGCGTGCTGCTGAACAACGGTCTGGGCGGCCCCGTGCCGCAGCCCACCGAGGGTCAGGTCACCGACCTCAACTGGTCGAGTTTCACCGGTGACGGTCTCGACTACATCGCGGCGACGCGGCAGGTGCGCATCGACATGTCCACCCAGCCGGTGGATGCCGCGGCACTTGGCCTCGCCGCCGACGACACGCTCGTGCTCGAGCCGATCGACAACCTCGACACTCAACTCGACTACGACCTGATCATTAACGGCGCGGGCGAGGGACCGGGCGGAGCGCGATTCACGGTCACCGAGATCTCGATCGTCACCGAGAACGGCGTCATCACAAAGGTGTCCGCACCGCTGCGCGAGGTGGTGAACTTTCGGCAGACGCTCAACTACCTTCTAGCCAAGGCCGACGTCTTCGGGTGGGACACCTCCGGCGTCGACGCAATCTTCCAGTCGGCCGAGGATGCCACGCGCGCGGGGGAAGGTTACGAGTTCACCTTCGGCCCCGGCGACCGCACCGGAGTGAACTTTTCCGCGACCGCGCAGTGTGACACGAGCGGCTTCTGCCTCGTGCGCTACGACGTCACTCCCCGAGTACGCTAAAGTAGACAGTCGGCTCGACCTCGGTCGAAACCGGTGGGGTATGGTGTAATTGGCAACACGGAAGATTCTGATTCTTTTGTTCTTGGTTCGAGTCCAGGTACCCCAGCTTTGATTCGCGGGAGCCGCTAACCCTCCGCGATCGACTTCCAGTCCTTCAGTCGTTCGGCGATGAGGGCGGCGCGCTGCGTGTCGTCGCGGCCCTCGAAGATCGCGACATCCGCGGGGTCGGCCCGGAGGTAGACGCCGGACGTGCGAGCCGCGAATCCCGGGGTCTCGGATCGCGTGGTGAAGTAGCCCGCGGCGCGATCGGGTGACTCGAGGCGGATCTCGCCCGTGCCTTCCAGTTGCGGCGCGTTGGGGTCGCGTGGCCGTTCGCCCTTCCAGTAGTAGAAGATTCCCGGGGCATCCGTCTTCTCCTTGCTGGCCTCGCTCCAGTAGCGAGCGGAGAGTGTGCCGTCTTGCTGCCAGGAGCGTCCGGCAACTTCGAGCACGCCAGCGTGATCGCGGGAGATGCGCAGCAGGCTAACCGCGGATGGTTCGTCGATGCTGCGTGCGGTGAGGGAGAACTGCCACCACTGTCCCTCGATCCGTGCGGCTTTGCCCTCGGCTTCGATGCCGGCGCGCAGCTTGTGGAGGATGACCTCCACTTCGGCGGGGTCGGACGAATCGGTGTACCGCACGGACGTTAGCCCCAGGAGGTCGCTCGGCAGCTTGGCCCCATTTGCATGGAGGATGAAGGTTCGGGGGATTCCAAGGGTTCCGCCGAAGAGGCCCGCTTCGAACACGACGTTGTCGCGCGGCGAGGCTTGGCCGTCGTTGGCGTCGGTGTCGGTCGTCGGCGCGCCACTCGTCCAGTCGTCACGGGCGAACACGAACGCGGCGAAGTCGACTTCGTGCGCAAGCAACACGAGGCGTTCGAGGGTGGACCGCCCTGGGGTGAACGAGGTCGTCCAAGGTTCGACGATTGCGACATCCGCAAGGCCGAGTGTGAGCGCCTCGATGAGCGGGGCTTGCTGACCAGAAGATCCTAGAAAGATGCGGGGCTTATCCATGGATGCTCCTGAGTGTCGCGGGTGCACTGAGTGATGGTCAGATTCTATTTTCCGCAACTTCGCGAGAATCGGGAAGTCTGCAAAAGTCAAACTAGACAGTGACGCTATCGATAGCTACACTATCTATTATGAAGATGTCGCAACTGTGTG
>CAWBCL010000003.1:0-74300 GCA_963787305.1 uncultured bacterium | reverse complement strand
CATCGTGCTGCTCGGCTTCCAGCTCAGTCTCGGTCAGATCACCACGCTGGGCCGCTTGTTCTGGTGCTGATTGTCGCAATCGTTGTTCTCAGCTTCGCAATTACCATCGGCACTGGGGCGGGCCCTGCGTCTTCCGGGCAACCAGCCGATTCTCATCGCGGCCGGCTTCTCCATCTGCGGCGTCTGCACGATCGGAGCGATGAGCGCCGTGGCCAGGGTCCGACGAGAAGGAAGCCGCGACCCGATCGCCCTCGTCACCCTGTGCGGCACGCTGGCGATGACGGTGCTCCCGCTGCTCGCCATCCCCCTCGGCCTGACTCCCGCGCAGTTCGGTATGTGGACGGGCGCCAGCGTGCACGACGTCGGACAGGTGGTCAGCGGTGGACGAATCGCCGGCGCAACGGCCCTCGCCGTCGCCGTCGTGGTGAAGCTCACCCGAGTGGCGCTGTTGGCGCCGCTCATGGCGGTGCACAGGGCCTGGCGCTCGCCGCACCGACGGGCCGCGCCCGCCCCTCGTCCCCTGTTCCTGCTCGGGTTCCTCGCGGCCGTCGTCGCCCGGTCAGTTCCTGCCGCTGCCCGCCGACTTTGTCACCGCGGCATCCGACATTCAGTTCCTGCTGCTCGGGATGGCGCTCGCCCTGGGTGCGGCGATTGAGTGCCTGCGCTGCTGCGCACCGGATCACGCGCGCTAGTCGTTGCAGGGCTGTCGTGGTTCGCCGTTGCGAGTCTCTCACTCGGCGCGGTGTGGATCGCAACCGCGACCGGAGCATAGATTCTCGGCTAAGCCCGGCGCCGTCGAGCGCGCGGCTGGGAGCGCTCCACCGCACCCAATACGAGGTGTACGGGAAACAACCGCAAACCAGAAGTACATCGCCCACTCTCCGCTGACCAACAACACGATCGGAATCGACAGCCAGAAGACGGCGGATCGCGAGCTGCCGACGGTATAGCGGTCAGCTCCAGATCGACCTGCTTCTCGACCAAGCCGTGCTGCCACGCCCACGACCAGAGCGCGTACTGAAGAACGCTGAGCAAACCGACCACGAAGGTCGTTTTACAGCACGACGGCCGCAGGCTCCTCGCCGTACTGGCTGATCAGGGCGTTTCGGAGACAGCAGACCCCAACCACGAACAGCAGCGCCGAGGTCGATGGCCATCGAGCCCACCGTCGTGCATACTGATCACGCGGAACTTGCGGTGATCAGGCCATCCAGTTGATCGAGATGATCGCGAACGACAGGGCGTAGGCGAAGAAGCCCGGCGCCTTCGTCGCGGATCGCGCGCAGGGCCGGAACCGGAGCCGTCGAGCGGCACCTTGAGGTCGATCACGAGAAGGGTGAGGGCGATCGCGGAGAGCCGCATCGCTAAAGAACGCCGAGCAGGTCGGTGTTGCTGCCGTAAAGATCTCGGTAGCAGGAACGCACGTAGGTCATGGCGACCACCCTAGCTCGATCTGGGGCCATGCCCGTCGCAGAAGATCATCGCACCGAACGCGAACGCGTGCTCAATCCCGTACTCGACGGGCTCGGGTCGGGAGCTGGAGCGCGCCGAACACCGCCTGTTGTCGGCGGCCCGACCCGCGCTGCCGGTGCTCAACTGGCCTGGCATGTTCGCCCGCCCCCTGCTCAAGGTTCCCGGCTCGGCTGGATCACCGCCGACCCGTTGACAGCGCGCGCCGTGCTCGACGACCCGGAGCACTTCACGCTGCTGACGAAGGCGGCGTCGGACGCCTGGAGCGGGTGCGGGCGCTGGGTCTACGACCTGTTCGACGGCGGCACTGCGGGTCCGCCGCAGTCGCGAGCTGTCGCCCAGAAGACCAGCGCCGCGTTCGTCGAGCGCGCGTGGGGGCCTCGGCTCGCCCAGGCCCGTGCCGAGCTCGAGGGCGGCGGCGACCTTGCGGGTGCGCGCATCCTGGTCGGGCAGATGGTCGTGACGCTGCTCGGAATGCCGATCGTAGCGACGACGGGACACCCCGGGATGACGCATACCGCGACTCTTCGCGACCGGGGAAGAACTGGCATCCATTGCACTCGGCACGACAGCCGACACCGTGTTGCCTGCCGACAAGATCGCCGACGGCGCAGACCATCGTGGAGCGCCTGACCGGCCGCATCCGGCGAATCGTCGCACCGCGCCGAGCGACACCGTCATCGGTCGCTGCCGCGATCTGGGCCTCAGCCTTCAGGAGACCCGCGGGGCTGTCGACCCTGCTCATGGGTCGCCGGCACCGGAGACCGCCGCCTCCGCGATGGCCAGGATGGCCGCGCTGCTCTACGACACGGGGAACAGCACCGGCTGCTGGACAACCCGAAGTGGCGTGACGATGCGATTCGCGAAGCACTGCGCGTCACCTCCCCCGCACCGATAATCGGCTCGATAGGTGCTCGCCGACCTCGAAATCGCCGGGACGAACCCTCACTGCGGGCGACCGCATGCATCGGTGCTCACGTGGACCGCGAACAACCTGGCCGGTGACTACCGGGTCGACCGCCCGAATACATCCCGCAGAATCGTCAACTGTGGTTCGGAGCGGGGAGCCATCTGTGCCTCGGGCGGGCCGCTCGCGCGCGCCGAGCTGACGGGATGCTCGTCCACCTGCTACTCGGCGACGGGCGTCGCGTTCCGTGTCGTGTCGCGCGGCGGTACGGACGGCGCGTGCTGATTCCGGCGTACGAGTCGCTGGTGGTCGCGAAACAACGGTGATCGAACGAAGGTCGAGATCTCGACGAAGCTCGATCGCCCAGTCAGTCGTGCGTCGGGTGTTCCGTCGCCCCCGTGCGAGGCGATCTCCAGCTGGAACGTCGAGTGCTCGATCTGCACCGGGAAGTGCTCGGCCACGCACTGCTGCAGCTCGTCGAGCATGCGCGGGGCGTGTCCGTCGTGGAAGCATTCGTCGTCGACCACCACGTGAGCGGTGAGCACCGGCAGCCCCGTGGCGATCTGCGTGACGTGCAGGTCGTGCACGGCCTGCACGTGATCGACTCTAGAGAATGTGGTCGCGCACCGCGTCGAGGTCGAGTCCCTGGGCGTCGACTCCAGCGGCGCGCTCGTGGTCTCGCGCAACAGCACGACGCCGCGGCACGATGAGCGCGCCGATCACGATCGCGGCGATCGCGTCCGCGAGCTGGAATCCGGTGAACGTGATCACGAGCGCGGCCGCGATCACCGCGACCAGAGCCGAGCGCGTCGTTCAGCACCTCGAGGAACGCCGCGCGCAGGTTGAGGTTCTTGGCGCGCGCCGACGCGAGCACCGCGATGGATGCCACGTTGCCGAGCAACCCGATGACGCCGAAAATCACCAGCTGGGCCACGATCTCGGGTGGCTCGAACAGGCGACGCACGGCCTCGACCACGACGAACACCCCGACCGCCGCGAGAATCGCCGCCTGTGCTGTCGCCCCAGCACTTCGGCCGGCCGAAGCCCCACGTGCGCAGGCGGTCGGCGGCCGATTGGCCAGCCCCGCGGCGACAGGGCGATCGTCGAGGCCACCGGCGTCCGTGAGCATGTGGGCCGCGTCGACGAGCAACGCGAGGCTGCCGGTGATGATCGATCCGATCACCTCGGCGACCAGCACTACGGCCGTGATGCCGAGAGCGACCGCGAGTCGCCCCCTGCCGCTCGGTACCGCGTGATCGTGGGCCATAGCTCTATTGTCCCGCTCTCACCACGGTCTCGGCGCCCTCGAGGCTCGTTGGTCGGGGCCGGAACCCGACCCTGTCGCGCGCGGCCGACAGATCGAGTGTGCGCTCGAGGCCGAGCTGGCTGACGGCGTAGCGGGTGATCCTCGGTCTGCCGAGGCGAGTCACGAGGTGCAGTCGTTCGGCGGCGGCGGCGGCCGCGAATGCGGCGTGATACGGAATCGCGGTGATCGCGACATCCGCTCGGCCACGTCGGGCGAGGAACTCGCGGAGCACCGCGGACAGCAGTACCTCGGTGTCGTCACCGACGTTGTAGATACCGGCCGGGCCGGTGAGCGCGAGGGTGACGGCATCCACCAGATTGTCGATGTGAGTGAGGGTGTGGCGCACGGCCGCGCCCTCGGGCAACGCACCAGTCTCGAACCGCGCACGGCGGCGAGCAGTCGCGGCAGCAGGGTCGTGTCGCCCGGCCCATAGACGGCGTGCGGGCGAAGGATGACGGCGTCGTGACCGACGAGCTCGGCCTCGGCCGCGGCCTTCGACTCGGAGTAGTTGCTCAGAAAGCGTGTTGGCAGCACAACGTCTTCGCTCACCCGCACCGTCGGCGTGAACGCGTCGTACACGCTCGATGTCGACAGGTGCACGATTCGCGCGCCCGGGTAGCTCGCGACGACGGCGCGGGTGCCGAACTGGTTCACTCTCATCGCCTCGCCTCGGCTCGCCCAATCGTCGGCAAGTGCCGCGCAGTGCACGACGGCATCGGCATCGCCGGGTCGGGCACCAGCCCCGATGTCCCACTGCTCGTATCGCGCGGCCGGATGCGACCACCCGTTCGGTTGCCGGCCGAAGCCGGTCACGTCATGCCCGTGACCGGCGAGCGCCGTTGCGACCGCACCCCCGACGAACCCGCTCGCGCCGGTGACCGCGATCCTCACGTCAGCACCGCGGCGAGCGCCGCCCGGTCCAGCTTGCTGCTGCGACCGGATCGGGGGAAGGCATCGAGCACCACGATACGGTCCGGCAGCACCGCGGCATCGATGACGCCACGCAGCGAACGGCGCAGGCGTTGCTCGTCGAACCCGCGGCCCGCGATGACGGCGAGCACGAGCTCGTCGTCGCCGACCTCGTTCGGGATGCCGACGATCGCGGCATCCTCGATACCAGGCAGCCCCGCGATGACGGGCTCGTAGAGTCCCGGATAGACGTTTGTGGTGCCGCGGATGAACATGTCTTTGCTACGTCCACTGAGAACGACTCGGTCGCCCTCGATTCGGGCGAGGTCGCCCGTGCACAGTTCAGTCAGCGGCGGGTCGCCTAGGTAGCTCATCGCCAGCCCCTTGCCCGAGACGACGAGCTCGCCGTCGCTGATGCGCGCGATGACGTGACGCGCGAGCGTACCGACGAAGTCGCCGTCGCCGTCGTAGGCGAGCTTCTCGTCACCGTCCGCGATCGCGACCGGCAGGACTTCCGTCATGCCGTACACCGCGCGAATCGTTGTGCCCGGCAGCTGGACGCGGGCCCGCTCCAACAGGGGGCGTAGCACCGGGGCGCCCCCGATAATGAGGGCGCGCAGTGCCGGGGCGGGGCGGTCCTCGAGCATCCGCAGCATCGCGTCGAGGGCCGCGGGCACCGCGAACAGCACGTCAGCGTCGGCGAGCAGCTCGAGGTAGCGTTCGGGTTTGGCGGCAGGGTCCGCGCCGGTCGGCGGCATCACCCAGTGCGCTCCGGCGATGAGCGCGGGGATGCCCACCATCAGTTGATCGGTGAGCACCCGTTCGCCGGGTACGAACCCGACCGCAGACGCAAAGTCGTCGAGTCCCGTGCCGAGCGACGCGCGGGAGTGGACGACGGCCTTGGGGTGCTCGGTGGTACCGGAGGTGAAGATGATCAACGCTTCGGCGCGCTGGAGCTCAGAGCGAAGGCCATTCTTGGCCGTCGCCGTGACGCCAGCGCCGACGGCCGGCTCGGGCGTCGGATCCGCCCTGATCAACCCGTCAAGACTCAGCGCGCCTCGCGGTACCCCCGGCAGCCTCCTCCCCGCGTAGATGTGCCGGGCATCCGGAACCACCGTCGCGTAGTCGGGGAGGTCGATGCCTCGTCGACGCGCGAGCGAGCGCAGTGGACCGGATGACGCGGCGTACAGCAGCGACTCGGCGGCGACCCAGCGCGGGGCCGCGAGTGTTGATCGCGCGCGGAACATGCTCTCCCCCGCCCCCGGATCGGCGAACACGACGGTTCCGCCGGCCGCGATGATGCCGAGCGCGAGGCACACGGCATCGACGCCGGGGCGCACGCTGAACAGCACTCGGTCGCCGGGCTCTAGGCCTGCCGCCGTTAGGGAGGATGACACGCTGTCGACCGCCGCGCGCAGGTCGCGGTAGCGGAGTGTCGTCCTCCGCAACGTCAGGGCCGGGGCGTCGGGGGTGCGGGCGCACGCGTCGAGCACGGCCTGGAGGATGTCGGTCACTTCAGCTCGATCACCAGCGACGCGTATGACGGAATCAGCACCCCACGCGCCGCCCGTCGCGACACGATCTCCAGTGCGCCCGCGGCAAGCAGCGCACCGAGAGTCGCGCGCACTTGCGCGAGGGCCAGCGGCGCACCCAAACAGAAGTGGCTGCCCGCGCCGAACCACAGCTGCTTGAGCGAGGCCGCCGAGTTGGCCTGTGGGTCGAATCCCCCACTGGCGCCGTTGGCCAAGAACGTCGCGAGAATCACCCGGTCGCCCGGGCGCACAGCGACCCGTCCTACCCGGCCATCGGCAATGACGCTGCGCAGCATCACCGGGGACGGCGTCGTGACCCGGAGCCCCTCGGCGATGGCCGGTTCGACCAGGTCGGGGGCGAACGCGAGCCGCGGCATCCAGCCCGAATCGATCAGAAGTGCGATCAGGCGCGGGACGTACGAGACCAGCGTCTCGGTTCCGGTGAGCACGAAGGCACCGACGGCGCCCATCGCTTCGTCCTCGCCGAGACCGAGGGCGCGCATCCGTCCGGGAACCGTCGCCTCGTCGCCTGCCCTGTAGGCCGCGCGGGCGTGCGCGGTCAGCTCATCGAGGATCGCCCGAGCCGCCACCACCTGCGCGTCGGTTAGTCGTGGCCGTGACAACCGCACGAACCGGGTGATCGACGAGACTCGGTCGAACAGCTCGTCGTCGACCGAACCGGAATCCAGCCCGACCAGCTGGCTGATCATGATGCTCGCGTTGCGCTTCGCCTCGGCGACAAGATCGACCCGTTCGCCGGCGCGCAGCCGCTCGGTCAGCTGTGTGACGGGCAGGGATGCCGCGACCAGGCCATCCACGTAGGCGGGTGCGAACAGCGGACCGAGCTTGCGCCGCAGCGCGACGTGATCCGCGCCCTCCATGTTGAGCAGCACCGCGGGACCGAGCACCGGAGTCCACAGGTCGCTCGGGCTGCCCGGACCGGTCTTCGTGAAGCTCGCGGGGTTCATGAGCACCTCGCGGAGCAGCGTGGCGTCACGCACCAGCACCCCGAGCCCCGGGACGCGCTGGGCCGGGCGACGCACGGCTCGCAGGGCCGGGTAGGCGACCGGGTGGGCGGCGCGCATGACGCGGTGCTCCCAGCGGGCGGCTAGATCTCGACTTCGCTCGATCACCGGAATGCCCGATCTCGACGGAGCTCGTTCACCGGATGTCCACATGGTCGGGCCGGTACGCGTGGTCCTTGTACCAGAGCAGAGTGTTCTTGAGGCCCCAGGCGGTCACCCGACGCGACGAGCCGTAGACCACCACGTCGCGGCGGCGGGCGTAGGCGTTCGTGATGCGTCGGACCGCGTTCACCAAGGCCCGGTCTTCGTGCAGGTCTTCGATCGCGGTGCGCGGGAACCCGCCTGCCGCCTCGTAGAGCTCGGCGGTGATGCCGACGTTGCAGCCGGCCGCCATCAGGTAGGGCCCCAGATACTCGGGCGCGCGATTGCCGGGCCGCACCCGACCGAACGCCTCGGCCAGTTCGACCGCACCGCGCAGCAGCGCGCGGCGTCGCAGCGAAAGTCCTTCGTCGTGGCGCGGCACGAGTTCGCCGCCGACCAGCCGCAGCCCGTCAACCGTCAGCGACCGCCGAACAGCGGCCGTCCAGTCCGCACGGGGCACGCAGTCGGCATCCGTGCGCGCGAGCAGCGTCGCGCCGTGGGCGATCGCGTCGCGCATCCCGGTATCGGCGGCCGCCCCTGTCCCCTTCTGAGGCTCAACGATCACCCGCCAGCGGACCAAGGCTCGGGATGCCGCGAACTCACGGATCACGTCGGCCGAGGCATCCGTCGACGAGTTGTCGACGAACACGACGTCGAAGTCGAGGTCGTCTTGCGCGGCGAGGGCCTCGAGGGTGGGTCGGATGCCGGTCGCCTCGTTGAAGACGGGGACGACGACCGCGAGCCGGTTCCGGTGGTCGAGCTTGTCGAGACCGTCGAGATTCACAGCCGCACCACCATGAGACCGAGCGAGATGCCCCCGGCGAGTCCGATCAGCAGCACGAGACTCCCGGGCGCGACGAGCCCCTGCTCACGGGCGAGCGCGAGCTGCAGTGGCAGCGTGACCGAGGCCAGATTTCCGTGGTCGGCAATCGTAATGACGCTCTTGCCCTGCTCGATTCCGAGCCGCTCGAAGATGGGCGGCAGATAGGGCAACGCGACCTGATGGATTGCGACGAGGTCGAAGTCGTCCCAGGTGAGAGCGTTGCGCTCCAGCAGGTCGAGAACGGGCTGCGGGCCCAGGTCGAGAAACGCCTGCTGGAGTCCCTGCCCGTCCATGTCGAAGTAGGCGTGCTCGATGCTGCGCGGGTTCATCGAACCGCCGGTCGGCAACGTGCCGATTTGCCAGTGCTTCGACACCGCGACGAACGCCGAGTCGAGGATGCCCGTCGCCGGGTCATCCGTCGCCTCGAGAATGACGGCAGCTCCCCCGTCGCTCATCGTGTACCCCGGGAAGCTGCGGATGAACTGCTCGTGATCCGTCAGATTCCAGCGCACCCCGTGCGAGGGCTGTTCCCCGCTAGCGATGAGCACGCGGCGATACTGGCCGCTCGCGATCAGTGCCTCGGCCACCTGCATGGCGTTGATGACCGAGTTGCACGCGTTCTTGACATCCATGACCGGGCAATCGAAGCCGAGCTTGGCGGCGACGATGTGACTGGTAGCTGGCTCGATGAGGTCTTGGCTGGCGCTAGCGAAAATCAGCAGGTCGGGGTCGCCGGGCGACTCGTCGAGCGCCACTCGCGCGGCCGCAACCGCTAGATCAGAGGTCTGCCACCCGTCGGGTCGCAGGTGCACGGTGTCGACCCCGGTCAGCCGATGGATGAGCCCGGTCGCGATCGTCAGCTTCGGGTTCGCCGCCCGCAGGTCACGCTCGGTTTGCGCGGCCGATCGCGTCGTCTCGGGCAGGAAGATGCCGAGCCCGGCGATTCGGGCGGAAGCAGAGTGCACTTGAGTGAGCCTATTCGCTGAGCAGACCTCGTGGCTCAGCCGAGAAGTTCCTCGAGTTCCAGCCAGCGCAGTTCGACGGTGTCCAGCTGGGCCTGCAACCCGGCAATCTCGGTGGCGAGGTTTCCCAGACCCGCGTAGTCGGCCTGGTCGTGGAGCGCCATCGCCTCGTGCACTCCCGCGATCTGGCCGTTGAGCTTCTCGATCTTGCGGGATGCCGCAGCGTGCTCCTTCTGCGCATTGCGCAGCTCTGCGCCGCCGAGCTTGGGTTTGCCGCTCACGGCGGTGCCCGTCGAGACCGGGCCCGATCGCGTCTTCGCTCGATCACCGGCAGCGCGCACCTCGAGATACTGGTCGACCCCGCGCGGCAGGTGACGAAGCCCACCGTCGATGACTGCGTACTGCTGGTCGGTAACTCGCTCGACGAGGTACCGGTCGTGGCTGACGACGAGCAGGGTGCCGGGGAACGAGTCGAGCAGGTCTTCGATGGCCGCGAGCATGTCGGTGTCGAGGTCGTTGGTCGGCTCATCCAGGATCAGCACATTCGGCTCGCTGAGCAGAATCAGCAGCAGTTGGAGTCGACGCTTCTGGCCGCCCGACAGGTCCTTCACCGGCGTCGACAGTTGCGCGCTCGAGAACCCGACGCGTTCCAGCAGTTGGCCCGGGGTCATCTCTTTGCCGCCGGTCACGTAGGTGCTCTTCTGGCGGCCGATGACCTCGCTGACTCGGTCATCCCAGATGTCTTCGAGTTCAAACAGTTGCTGAGTGAGCGTCGCGACCTTGATGGTCTTGCCGCGCTTGACCCGTCCGCTGGTCGGCAGCAGCGACCCGGCGACGAGCGAGAGCAGCGTCGACTTGCCGGCGCCGTTGACGCCGAGGATGCCGGTGCGCTCGCCAGGAGCGATCCGCCAGGTGACATCCTTCAGCACGCTCTTGTCGCCGTAGCTGACGCTGACGTTCTCGAGGTCGACGACGTCTTTGCCGAGGCGTTGCATCGCCATCTGCGAGAGCGCGACGCTGTCACGCACGGGCGGCTCATTCGCGATCAGCTCGTTGGCGGCATCGATTCGGAACTTGGGCTTGGCGGTGCGCGCGGGCGCCCCTCGACGCAGCCACGCCAATTCCTTCTTCATGAGGTTCTGGCGCTTGGACTCCATGGTGGCCGCCATCTTGTCGCGCTCCACCCGCTGCAGGATGTACGCGGCGTACCCACCCTCGAAGGGCTCGATGAGTCGGTCGTGCACCTCCCACGTCGCCGTGCAAATCTCGTCGAGGAACCACCTATCGTGGGTCACGACGATGAGGCCGCCGGAGTTCGTCGACCACCGGCGATTGAGGTGACTGGCGAGCCAGGAGATGCCTTCGACGTCGAGGTGGTTGGTGGGCTCATCGAGGAAGATCACGTCGTGGTCGCCGATGAGAAGCGCGGCGAGCGCGACCCGCCGGCGTTGGCCACCCGATAGATCGTCGACCATGGCCTCCCAGGGGATGTCGGCGATGAGGCCAGCGATCACATCGCGAACCTGCGGATCGCCCGCCCAGACGTGCTCATCGATGTCTCCGATGACGGTCTGGTGCACGGTCTTGCCGCTGTCGAGCTCGTCGGCCTGATCGAGCATCGCGATCGTCACACCGCCCCGGCGGGTGACCCGGCCGGAGTCCGGTTCGAGCCGACCGGCGAGCATCCGAAGCAGAGTGGACTTGCCGTCACCGTTGCGGCCGACGATACCGATGCGGTCGCCCTCGTCGAGCCCGATGGTGACCTTGTCAAAGATCACGCGGGTGGGGAATTCGAGGTGCAGCGCTTCAGCGCCGAGTAGGTGAGCCACTGTGTCGAGTGTAGGCGAGGGCGGGAGGTGCCCCGGTCACCACCCTTGCTCAGCCCCGAGATGACGCGTACCCGCACTCACGCTCTCCCGAGACGGCGCGATTGCGTCACCTCACGAGGAAGGAGCTCTGCGGGCCAGCAACTCACGCACGCGATCCACCAGGCGCCAGGGCTGTCGGATGTGATCATGAGTTACTCGCAGCACCCGCCAATCGATTCGCTCGAAGCCCTCTCGACGCTCGATGTCTTCTCGAAACACGTGTGGGTTGGCCCGGTGGTGATCGCCCTCGTACTCGATCGCGATTCGTTCGGCGACGTAGGCGAGGTCGGGTGTCCCGACGAAGAAGCCGTCCGGGTCGATGACTGTGTGACCGATCACCGGCTCCGGGAGTCCCGAGCGAACGATGATGAGCCGCATGCGAGACTCCATCGGTGAGTCTGTGCCCTGGCGGATGTCGCTGAGCGCCAATCGTGCGCGGCGCACGCCGCGTTCACCCGCGGCATCCGCCGCCACTCCCGCGATGAGTCCCAGCGAGCTCAACGGCGTCTTCCGCCGAATCAGGTAATCCCCCGCAACGACCACATCGTCCACCGCGAGGACACTCGCGAGTTGCAACCATGCCACCTCCGGGCTGACGACCGGCAGTCCGTCGATCACACCTCGCCCAATCTTCGCCGATCGATGACCTCGGATTCCGCGGGCACGGGGAAGGCTACCTTCAGGATCAACCGAGACATGCAGCGCGGGTTGTGACTCGAACATCGGAGGAAGCGGCATCTCGTAGATCCGAGCGGCGGTCGTATGACTGAAGCGGATGCCCGCAGGAGCGACAGGTAGGTACGCGGCACACCGCCTGATTAGGTTGGCACGCTCCTCGTCGCCGTTCGCACCGAGGAGCGGTTGCGTCGACATCCGGGACCCGCGAAAGTGCGCGACAAGGTCGTTCGCGCCGAGCCGATTGCGAGTAGCCCCTAGCGCTAGCGCCTCGGACACACGAAACGTGTGCGGCAACCCGTCCGGGAGGGTTGCGCGCCGTGTCACGACCCGAGTGTGCCGCTCTCAACCGAAACGCGCTCGCTCCTTCCACAGTCGCGAGATGACGCCTGCGAGCAGTGGCTGCTGGACGGAACTACGCGAACGGGTCATCTCGCGGGGGTTGGGCGAGAGGCGACGCCGACTACGCCACCGTCACGGCGACGGTGTGGTAGCCCTCCGCGCCGTCCGGGATGACCGACTTGGGTGTTCCGGACTGCTCGCCGCCCGCGGCATCCGTCGCACGCGACTCGATGACGTGGGCACCGGCAGTCGCGTTCCATTCGTAGACCCACTGCACCCAGGTGTCGGCCGAGATCTCGTCGGCGAGCCGCGCGGCAATCCACTCGCCGCCGTCGATGCGCACCTCGACCCCGGAGATTCCGGTGTGCTGCGCCCAGGCGAAGCCGGCGACCGCGACGGTCCCCGCCTCGATCGTCTTGCCCACGCGAGGCACGTCGATACGCGACGAGGTCTTGATCGGCCCTTTCGGACTCCAGCCGCGCACCGTCCAGTAGGCGGCCTCGTCGGCAAAGCGAGTCACCTTGAGTTCGGTTACCCACTTGGTCGCCGAGACGTAGCCGTACAGCCCGGGAACGACCATTCGCACCGGAAAGCCGTGTGCGATCGGTAGCGGCTCACCGTTCATCCCGACCGCGAACAGGCTGTCGCGTTCGGGGTCGAGCAGCACGTCGAGCGGCGTGCTCGCGGTCCAACCGTCGTGGCTCATCGAGAGCACCATGTCGGCGGCACCGAGCGGTCCCGCCTGCGCGAGCAGGTTGCGGATGGGATGCCCCAACCACACGGCATTGCCGATGAGGTTGCCCCCGATCTCGTTCGAGACGCACATCAGGGTGACGGCCGCCTCCTGCATGGGCAGCGCGAGTAGCTCCTCATAGCCGATCTCGATCTCGGTCTCGACCATGCCCGTAATGCGTAGCTTCCACTCGTACGGGTCGATTTGGGGAACCTGAATGGCAGTGTCGATGCGATAGAAGGTGTCGTTCGACGTGACGGCCGCGGACAGCCCGGGGATACCCAGCTCGGCCCCGGCGGGAATGGGGGCCATAGGAGTGGTCGGCTTCGGTAGCACGAGGGCGTCGCGAACAACGTTCACCGCCGCCGTTGCCGCGCTCATTGCGCGCGCGGCGACACCGACCAGAACCGCCCCGGCGGCGGACCCGGCGACGACCGTGAAGAACCCGCGTCGACTGGTCGCCGCAAAAACGCTGTCGGTCTTGGCGGTCTCGTCGTTGATCGCCCGCGTCCAGCGATGAAGCCGATCCACGAGCGCCCGCAACACCATGATCCCGGCGGCTACGCCGATCGCGGTCGGGAACACCCAGGCGACGGATGCCCCGGCCCGGGTCACCGCGGAGCCCGCCGCGACAACGCCCACCGCGACGAGGATGACCACGCCCCACGGCGGTCGGTGGTACTGAAGTACGCCCACCGCGACGGCGAGCACGAGCACAAGCAGCCCCAAGCCGACGAGCAACGCGATCTTGTCACCCGTGCCGAACAACGCGATCGCGGTCTCTTTTACCCACGGCGGCACAATGTCGATGACGAATGCTCCGACGGCGAACAGCGGGCTGCTCCCGGCCGCGACGAACTGCGCGATCAGGTCGGCCAGGGCGACGGTAACTACCGCGGCGATGGCTCCTGCGACGGCGGCAAAGGCGTTCACGCGGCGAGGGCTCATGAGCCCGATCGTAGCCGGGCCGCCGGCCCCCAACCGGCGCCAAATCTTATGAAGCCCTTACAGTCTGGCGAATCCTCAGGCGTTGAGCCAGTCCGGTCGCGCCGGCAGGTCGCGGAACGACCGGTACACGATGGGGGATTCGGGACGGAAGACGACCCATGCGGTGATCAGCACGAGTCGAGCATCCGTGAGCAAGGAACGGTGGTCGAGGTACCAGAGTTCTAGCTCGCCTTTGTACGGCGCGATCTTCTCTTCGTAGAAGGCGCGCGGCTCGACGCCAGGCTGCGAGAGCAGGCGCTCCTCGTCGCGGAAGACAACCGACCCGATGCCGGTGATGCCGGGCGGAACGGAGTAGATCGACTCACGCACCTCGTGCGGGTAAATGTCGAAGTCAATCTTCATCTGCGGACGCGGGCCGACGAAACTCATCTGGCCCGTGACCACGTTGATCAGCTGGGGAACCTCGTTGATCTTGGTGGCACGCAAAAACCGACCGACCGGGGTGACCCGGGGGTCGCCGCGCACCGTGAGGCTTCCCGTACCCAGATTGGGGCTGTCCTTGAGCATTGTCGCGAACTTCCAGATGCCGAAAACCGAGTTGTGGAACCCGATGCGGTTCTGCTTGTAGAACACCTCACCCTCGCCTGTGAAGCGCAGGGCGATCATGATGATGAGCAGCAGGGGGCTCAGGATCAACAACGCGACGAGCGCGACGAGGAGGTCGAAGAATCGTTTGAGGGCGCGGTACATGCTCACATTTTCTGGTCGAGGCTGCGACCGGTCTCGACGTGATGGAAAGTGGGGACGAGTCGCGCGAGCACCTCGACGATGGCTTCTTTGCTGAGGTCGGTACGGTCGAAGAGCTCCCTGAGGTCGAGCCCGAGTTGACGGATGTCCGCGACATCCTGACTCGCGACCGCTTTGACCACGCCGAGCGCGTCAAACCGGCCGAGCTCCACGGTCTCTGTCGACGTGAAGAACTCCTCGAAACCTTTTTCGCCCGAGGTGTCCGACTCGAAGTAGTACACGGGCCAGCGGGTGTCGGTCGGGTCGGCGGCTGCTGCGAGGGATGCCGCGAGCTCCCGAGCCTCGTCCTCCGACGCGCAGCGAACCGGCTCGTACCCGAGCTCAACCAGCAGTGCGTCGGCGATGGAGGCGAACGTGAGCATCTGCGGCTCGTCGAGGCGCGGGAAGAAGATGTCGCCGGGCTCTCCCGTGATGCAGGCCAGGAGGCAGAGCTGGCCGCTTTCGGCGGGCGACACGAAATAGCGCAACACGTCGCTCGGCGCGCTCAACGGCTGGCGCTTGGCGAGCCGCTCGAGAAAGCCGGCAGGCAACGACCCATTCGAGAACGCGACATTGGCAAAGCGGGCGGTCGTCGCCGGCAGAGTCGACGCGTAGGCGAGCACCGCCTCCTCCATGAGCTTCTTGGATGCCCCCATAACGTTGGCGGGGTTGGCCGCCTTGTCGGTGGAGACGCAGAAAAAGTGCTCGGGCGGCGCATCCACCAGCAGGTCGAGCAGACGCGCGGTCGCCAACACGTTGTTCTCGAGCATGGCTTCGATCGAGTAGCGATCCTTCTCGCTGCGCACGTGCTTGTGAGCCGCGAAGTGGGCGACGACGTCGAAAGGGCCCTCGGCCCGCAGCATCCGTTCGAACACCGCGGATCCGAAGCTGATCGGGTAGGTGATGAAGTCGTCGGGCACGAATTGGTCGGCCGTCGAGCGCAGGTCGCGGGTGAGCTCGGTGAGCCCGTTCTCGCTGAGGTCCACGACAACGAGTCGTGCGGGCCGGTAGGGCAGCAGTGCCCGAATGAAGGATGACCCGATCGTGCCGGCCCCGCCGATGACGAGCACCGACTTGCCCTCGATGCCCACGCGCAGTTCTGAGTCGTGCGCGGCAAGATCGGCGGCGAACATGCTTCCCACGCGTCCGGTCACGTGCGCGGCGATGAAGCCGTCAAGGTCAAAGGTTGCGGGGCTCATGCCGCTGTGCCTTCGACGGCCGCCCGCACCACGGAGATGACCTCGGCGATCTGGTCGTCGCTCAACGTGTTGTAGAGCGGCAGCGTGATCTCGTTGGCGTAGAGCTCATAGGTCTTCGGGTAGTCGGCCATGCTGTAGCCCCGGTTCTTGAAGAGGGTGAGCATCGCCATGGGGATGTAGTGCACGTTCACCCCGACGCCGGCCTCCGAGATGTGCTGGATGATCGCGTCGCGCCGAACCTCGTCTGCCCCGTCGATACGCAAGAGGTACAGGTGGCAACTCGAGTCACGGTCGGCGTCGGTCTGCGGGGGAAGGATGGCCCAGGCATCCTGCGCGAACGCGTTCTGGTACAGCTCGAACTTGCGCTTGCGGTCGGGCAACAACTCGGTCGGGTACTTGCGCATCTGGGCGAGGCCGATCGCGGCGAGCACGTCGGGCATGTTGACCTTGAGCCCCTGGTCGATGATGTCGTAGCGCCACGAACCGGTTTGGTTCTTCTCGAACGCGCTCTTGTTCTGTCCGTTGAGGCTGAAGGCGCGCAGGAATGTGTACTCGGCATCATTGTCGAACGGCTCGGGCAGGTTGAGGCAGATCGCACCGCCCTCACCCGTGGTGACGTTCTTCACGGAGTGCAGCGAGAACACCGTGGCATCCGCCCACTGTCCGTTGGGTCTGCCGCGGTAGGTGGCGCCGATCGAGTGCGCGGCGTCGGAAACGACGAGGATGCGGCCCAGCTTCTCCTGACGCTGGGTCGCGGGCGTGAACAGCGCTCGCACATCCGGAGCATCCAGAACCGCGTGGATGGCGTCGTAGTCGGCGGGCCAACCCCCGATGTCGACCGGGACTATCGCCTTGGTGCGCGGCGTGATCGCGGCCCGGATTTTCTCGGCGTCGATCGTGAAGTCGTCTCCGACATCCACCATGACGACGGTGGCACCGATGTTCATGGCGCACAACGCTGTCGCGCTGTAGGTGTACGCGGGGATGATGACCTCGTCGCCAGGACCGATGCCGAACCAGCGCAGCATGAGCATGGCCCCCGAGGTCCACGAGTTCACGCACAGCACGGGGGTTCCCGTGAGCTTCGAAATCTCAGCCTCGAGTAGGCGCACCTTCGGCCCGGTGGTTAACCAGCCGGTGTTGGTGAGCGCGTCGTTGACCTCGGCGACGACGTCGTCGTCAATCAACGGCAGCGAGAAGGGGATGCCCATGGTGCAACCAATTTACCGTCAGTCGTTGACGACCCGGGCACCGTGCACCGGGCCGGTCGCGCGCACCACGGTCAGCCGCGCCGCGCTGAGGGCAATCTGCAGCTCGAGAGCCGAGTCGAGATCGGCGGTGAGGAAGGCCACCGTGGGCCCGGATCCGGAGATGATCCCCGCGAGGGCGCCGTTGCGCTCGCCCAATTCCAGCACCTCGGTCAGCGACGGCTCAAGATGCAGGGCCGGCGCCTGAAGATCGTTGTAGAGGCAATCAGCGAGCATGTGCGGATCGCCGGCGCGAAGCGCTTGCAGCACGTTGGAATCGACCGTCGGCGCGACCGCGGCCGGGAAGATGTCTTGCGAGTTTCGGTCCCGATGCCGATCGAGCTCCTGGTACACCTCCGGAGTGGAGAGGCCGAAGTCGGCGAGCGCGAGCACCCACTGAAACTGGCCCTTCGCCAGCGCGGGGCTGAGCTGGTCGCCGCGTCCGGTGCCGATCGCGGTGCCCCCGGTAAAGGCGAACGGCACGTCGGCCCCCAACTCCGCCGCGAGACCCAGCATCTCGTCTCGCGGCAGCGCCGTGCCCCACAGGGTGTCGCAGGCAAGAAGGGTTGCCGCGGCATCCGCCGACCCGCCACCCATGCCGCCCGTCACCGGAACGTGCTTGTCGATCTGCAGCCGCACGCCCCCGCGGTAGCCGGTGCGGCGAGCCAACAGCCGGGCGGCCTTGATGGCGATGTTGCGCGCGTCGGTCGGTACCCGCGAGAGCTCGACGCTTCCGGTCACGCTGACGCTGAAGTCGTCGGCGGGGTAGGCGCGAACGTCCTCGTAGAGCGAGACGGCCTGATACGCGATCGCGACGTCGTGGTAGCCGTCCTCGAGCAGAGCCCCGACCTTGAGAAAGACGTTGATCTTGCCCGGCGCCCGAGTGTGCACCATTGCGGTCGTGGCCTCGGAGGTCATGAGTCAAACCTAGCCGAACGCCTCCGCCGCCATTTCGCCGAACAACTCGTCGGCGTCGACCGAATAGCCGCGCCGGGCAAACCACGCGCACACGTTGACGCAGTCGCGCTCGAGCAGGGCCATGCCGTTCGGATTGCTGACGACATCGACGAGCTGCGGGAGGTCGATAACGACAATCTGCCCGTCGTGCACGAGGAGGTTGTATGGCGAGAGATCCCCGTGCGCGTAGCCAGCCCCGGCGAGCACTCGCACGATGGCGACGACCTGATCTGCGTAGTCGGCGAGCTCAGCAGTCGAGGGCCGCACCTGAGCTAGTCGTGGCGCGGCAACACCGTCGCGCCCAATGAACTCCATGAGAATCTCGGTGCCGTGCACCTGAACCGGATAGGGAACGCGCACGCCGAGGCCGTGCAACTCGCAGAGCGCGGCGAACTCGGCCATCGCCCACTGGCCGGCCGCGAACGCTCTGCCATACGTGGACTTCTTGGCGACCGCCCGAGCATCGCGCGAACGCCGCGTCCTGCGACCCTCCTGGTACTGGGCCGACCGATGGAAGTCGCTCGTCTCCGACTCGCGGTAGCGCTTGGCGGCCAGAATCGTCGACGGCCCCGCTTCGCCGGGAACGGCTCGTTCGATGAGAAATACGTCAGCCTCCTTGCCTGACTTGACGACCCCGAGTTCGGTATCGATCGCTCCGTCAGAGGTTATGACCCAATCGGGCCACGGCCGGGGTCCCCGTTCGCTCGGGGTGATCGAGGTCCACGTGGACCAGCGTTGGCCGTCCTCGGGCTCGACGGTAGAGAAGACAAGCGGTTCGTGTGACATAGCGACCTTCGGTGAAGGAGGTCACCACGGCGTACTAGTGAGCGGCGACCTCGGAAGAGGAATGGAGTGCGGGCGCAACAACAGCGGTCATGGCACAACCCCCTCTCTTCAGATTCCGATAGGTGAGCACAGCGTAGTCAGGTGGCGCGGGCAATCGCAAGGAACTGCGTGACCGTGAGCTCCTCGCCGCGGGCCGTGGGCGCGATACCCGCGGCCTCAAGCCGGGCCGATGCTTGGGTCGAGTCGCCGAGCACCACGGCGAGCGCCTGACGAAGCATCTTGCGGCGCTGCTGGAACGCGGCATCCACGAGGGCAAACGTCGCGAGGCGCTCGGACTCGGTGCCCGGCTGTTCGCGACGCTCGAAGCGCACGAGGATCGAGTCGACGTTCGGTACCGGCCAGAACACCTGTCGGCTCACCTTTCCCGCCGTGGAAAACTCGCCATACCACGCGGCCTTGATCGAGGGCGAGCCGTACACCTTGGAGCCCGGCCCGGCCGCGACCCGCTCGCCGACCTCCGCCTGCACCATCACCAGCCCGCGCTGGATGCTGGGAAAGTGTTCGAGAAAGTGCAACAGAACGGGCACAGACACGTTGTACGGCAGGTTGGCGACCAGCACCGTGGGCTCGCCGGGCAGGCTGGTGACGCGCAGCGCGTCCTCGGTGAGCACCGTGAGGTCGGCGTCGGGGGCGAGCTGGCTGACGGTCACCGGCAGCTGCTCGGCCAGGCGTTTGTCGATCTCGACCGCGACGACGGATGCCCCGGTCTCGAGCAGCCCGAGGGTGAGCGAACCCAGCCCGGGGCCAACCTCCACAACGGTCTCGCCTGCCACCACGCTCGCGGACTTCACGATACGTCGCACCGTGTTCGCATCGATGACGAAATTCTGCCCGAGCTTCTTGGTGGGCTGGATGCCGAGCAACTCGGCGAGGTCACGGATCTCCGCCGGACCGAGCAGGCCGCTCACCTATTCGTCCACCGTCACGGGCTCGGCGTCCCAGCGGCCGTAGACCAGTTCGGTCGTCGACGACACCTGCGCGGCGAGCATCGTGACATCGGTCTCCAGGTGCGCAGCCATCGCTCGGAGGGTTGTCGGGATGAGGTACGGCGAGTTGGGACGACCGCGGTGCGGGTGCGGCGTGAGGAACGGGGCATCCGTCTCGACCAGGATGTTCGCCCGCGGGATGGCGGCGAGCGCGTCACGCAGACCGGCCGCGTTCTTGAATGTCACGGTTCCGGCGAACGAGAGGTACCACCCGTTGTCGGCGCACAGCTTGGCCATCTCGGCGTCACCGGAGAAACAGTGGAACACGGTGCGCTCGGGCGCCCCGACCCGAAGCAGGGTCGCGATGACTTCGTCGTGGGCGTCCCGGTCGTGAATCTGAAGCGCGATGCCGTGCCGTTTGGCGATCTCGATGTGGGCCTCGAAGCTACGCATCTGGTCGTCACGACCGTCTTCGCCCGTGCGGAAATAGTCGAGTCCGGTCTCGCCGACGGCTCGCACGCGCGGCCGCCCGGCGAGCTCGTCGATCTCGGCGAGGGCCTCGTCCAGTGTTCCGGATGCCACGTACCGCGCGACCTCGTTGGGGTGAATGGCCACGGCCGCGAGTACGCGTGGCTCGCGGGCGGCAATCTCGGCGGACCAGCGACTCGTCTCCAGGTCGCCGCCCACCTGCACGACACCGCGAACCCCGACGCTGGACGCCTTGTCGAGGTGCTCGCGGTAGTCCATCGGGTTGGAGCCGTCGGCGATCTCGAGATGGGTGTGGTTGTCGTACACGCCGACGGTGAGCGACTCGGGCAGTGGCGGATACTCGAGATCGCGCGTCTGACCCTGCTCGCTGGTCACGTCGCGCTGCCGCACGAATGCGGCGGGATCGCTCACGCGCTCTGCTCCTCGGCCGTCTCGATTCGCGGGAACAGCGACGTGTCGAGGGCGGTCACTGTCGAGCCGGTGACGGTCTCCCACGCCCGGTCGATGCGCTGCTCTTCGAGGGTGCCGGTTCCGCCGAGCGCCAGCCACAGCCGAGCCGTCGCGAGCGGCAGCACGGGGGCGAGCAGCACCGCGAGCGTTCCGAGCCCGTGCACGGTCGTCGCGAGCACAGTCTCGAGTTGTCCGCGCGTCGACGGGTCCTTGGCGAGCGCCCACGGTTCCTGCTCGGTGATGTAGCCGTTGAGTGCGTCGACGAGCTCCCAGACGCTCGCGAGCGCCTCGTTGATCGCGAACGCGTCGATCTGGGCGTTCGCGGCATCCGTCACACGCTTCTCGATTGCGGCGATAGCCGGGTCGGATGCCGCGGCCGGAACTGCGCCGTCGAAGTACTTGATCACCATCGCGATGACCCGCGAGGCGAGGTTTCCGAAGCCGTTGGCGAGCTCGGACTGGTAGCGCGCGCTGAGGTCCTCCCAGCTGAACGAGCCGTCCTGGCCGAACGTGATCGCCGAGAGAAAGTAGTACCGGAACGCGTCGGAGCCGAACGTGTCGGTGATCTGGGTCGGCGCGATTCCGGTGAGCTTCGACTTCGACATCTTTTCGCCGCCGACCAGCAGCCAACCGTGTCCGAACACGGCTTGCGGAACCTCGAGTCCCGCGGCCATGAGCATGGCGGGCCAGATCACCGCGTGGAAGCGTGCGATGTCTTTTCCGACGATGTGCACGGCGGGCCAGCGTCGCTGGAAGTTCTCGTCGTCAACGCCGTATCCGATTGCGGTGATGTAGTTGAGCAGCGCGTCGAACCACACGTAAACGACGTGACTGTCGTCCCACGGAACTTTGACGCCCCAGTCGAAACTCGACCGCGAGATCGACAGGTCGGCGAGACCCTGCTTGACGAACTGCACGATCTCGTTGCGCACGCTCGCGGGCTGCACGAAGTCTGGGGTGTTTTCGTAGAGGTCGAGCAGGCGGTCTTGAAACGCGCTCATCCTGAAGAAGTAGTTCTTCTCCTTGAGCACCTCGACCGGTCGGCCGTGAATCTTGCAGACCAACTGGCCGGCGTAGTCGCCGTCGGCGGTCTCCATCAGGTCGTCGAGCTGCTTGTACTCCTCGCAGCCGACGCAGTAGTAGCCCTCGTACTCGCCGGAGTAGATGTGGCCGTCGTCATACAGCCTCTGCAGGAACAGCGCGACCGCCGTCTCGTGGCGCTCCTCCGTGGTGCGGATGAAGTCGTCGTTGCGGATGTCGATCGTCGCCAACAGTGGCTTCCACGAGTCCTCGACCAGTTTGTCGGCCCAAGCCTGTGGCGTGGTGTCGTTGGCGACAGCGGTACGCAGAATCTTCTGACCGTGTTCGTCGGTTCCGGTCAGCAACCAGGTGTCGTCGCCGCGCTGGCGGTGCCAGCGGGCAAGCACGTCTGCCGCCACCTCCGTGTATGCGTGACCGATGTGCGGCACGTCATTGACGTAGAAGATGGGCGTGGTGATGTAGAACGAATCGCCTGCGGCCATGCCCTAAGTCTACGGATGCCGCGACGCGTGTTACCGCGCCGCCAGCGCGCCCTCGTACAGGTCGCGCTTGGAGAGACCGGTCGCCTCGGCGACCTCCGCCGACGCGTCCTTGAGTTTGGCCCCCGCCGCGACAAGCTCAACCACCTGCGCGATTCCGGTCGGCAGGTCGGATGCCACGGCCACCGCCCCCTCGACCACGACGACAATCTCGCCCCGGGCGCCGTCGGCGAAGTGCTGAGCCACTTCGGCCGCCGTGCCGCGCGCAACCTCTTCGTGCAGCTTGGTCAGCTCCCGGCATACGGCCACGCGCCGGTCCGGACCCAGCGCGCTCACGATGTCGGCAAGCGCGCCCGCCAGCCGGTTCGGTGACTCGAAGAAGATCATGGTGCGCGGCTCTCGGGCGAGCGAGCGGAAGTAGCCGACCCGGCCCTTGCGCGGCAAGAACCCCTCGAACGTGAACCGGTCGGTGGGTAGTCCGGACAGCGCGAGGGCCGTGAGTACGGCGCTCGGTCCCGGGATTGCGGTGACCGTGACTCCGGCGGCGGCGGCCGCGGCGACGAGCGGGTAGCCGGGATCGCTGATTGCTGGCATCCCGGCGTCACTGAGAACGAGTACGTCTGACTCGCGCGCCAGCTCGACCAGCTCGGCCGCCTTCTCCCGCTCATTGTGTTCGTGCAGCGCCACGAGGCGCGGGCGGTTGTCGATCCCGAGGGCACGCATGAGGTGGATCGTCGTGCGGGTGTCTTCGCTCGCGATCACGGTCGCGGCGCCGAGCGCCTCGATCAGGCGGCGGGACGCATCCCCGAGGTTGCCGATGGGCGTCGCCGCGAGGATGATCACGCATGCCATTGTCCTACGATTTAGCCTGTGACCCAGCGCTCCGACTTCGATGACCTCCTCGCGGAGTATCCCGACCAGGCGCCATACCCCCCACAGCCCACGGGGTCGCGGCTCGACGACTGGTGGCAATCGCGCTCACCTCGACTCGCGCGCATCATCACCTGGGGTGCCCCGGCTCTCGTGGTCGTCATCGCCGCCGTAACTCGACTCTGGAATCTCGGCTTCCCTCGCGAGCTCGTGTTCGACGAGACCTTCTATGTGAAGGATGCCTGGACGCTCGTCAATCTCGGCTACGAGGCGCGCTGGCCGGCGGAAGCCGACCCCCTGTTTGCCGCTGGCCAGACCAACATCTTCCTCACCGATCCGTCGTTCGTCGTGCACCCGCCGCTCGGCAAGTGGCTCATCGGACTGGGGATGCTGGTGCTCGGCCCGGACAATCCGGTCGGCTGGCGCGTCACTACGGCGATCGCCGGAGTCCTCGCCGTCGTGCTGATCATGCTGATCGCCCGCACCCTGTTTCGGTCGACGCTGCTGGCGACGATCGCCGGTTTCCTGTTCGCGATCGAGGGCAACGCCATCGTCATGAGCCGGGTGGGTCTTCTCGACACCTGGGTGATGCTGTTCGCGCTGCTCGGCTTCGGCGCGATTCTGCTCGATCGCCAGTGGAGCGCCGTGCGGCTGGCGGCCTGGATCGCCAGGCGTGAAGAGGCGGGCAAGGGTATCGACTGGGGTCCCGCCCTGTGGAACCGGCCGTGGCTACTTGCCGCTGGTGCCGCCTTCGGAGCCACGGCCGCCGTCAAGTGGAGCGGGCTCTACTTTCTCGCGGCGTTCGCCGTGTACACACTCGTCGTCGACGCGCTCGCACGTCGACGGGCCGGCATCGGATTCTGGGGATCCGGCACGATCTTCAAGCAGGGCCCCGTCACGTTCCTGCTGACCGTTCCGGTAGCCGTCGCGGTGTACCTCTCCAC
This sequence comes from uncultured bacterium, assembly GCA_963787305.1. Classification (GTDB taxonomy): domain Bacteria; phylum Actinomycetota; class Actinomycetes; order Actinomycetales; family Microbacteriaceae; genus Rhodoglobus. The sequence goes on along the minus strand of CAWBCL010000003.1, from coordinate 50,425 downwards.
CTGGACAAGCTGGTTCGTCGGTGGCACCGGGTACGCGAGGCACTGGGCGGAAGACGCCGGAAACGCGTGGACGGGCATCCTGTCGTGGGTGCCGCTCAGCGTGCAGAGCTTCTGGCACTTCGAAGCGGCCGTGTACGGCTATCACGTCGGCGAGTCCAGGCCGCACAGCTATCAAGCTAATCCGCTCACCTGGCTTTTCATGATCCGGCCGACAAGCATGTGGTACCAGTCGAGCTCACTGGGCGACGACGGATGCCAGTGGCAGACCTGTGGCGCATCGATCACGGGTATCGCCAACCCGATCATCTGGTGGGCTGCGACCGCCGCGATTCTCTACCTCGTCTATCGGCTTGTCCGGTTTCGCGAGTGGCGAGTGGGGCTCATCCTCATGGGCATGGTCGCGGGGTACCTGCCGTGGCTGTTGTACCTGAACCGCACGGTTTTCCAGTTCTACACGATCGCCTTCGAGCCGTATCTACTACTGGGTCTCACCGCCGTGATCGGGATACTGCTCGGCGATCGCGACGACGATCGCGATCGACGGGTCAGTGGCATCCGCATCGTCACGATCTTTCTCGTCGCCGCCGCCGCCGTGAGCGTCTTTTATTGGCCGCTGTGGACGGGAATGACGCTCGAGTACAACTTCCTCCGATCGCACTGGTGGCTACCCACCTGGCGGTGATGCAGCGATACTGACAACCCGAGGATGTGTCGATCTTGTAAATTTCTCGGTGGCCAGAGGGTTCGACACGCTCAAAAAGCCCTAGATTGTTCACTACTACCCCACGGGCGCACCGGAGACCCGACTCCATCGCGCCTCAATCCCCCAAGGGATCTCTGATGCGCATACCCAAACTTTTTGCCGCCGTCGCCGCCGTCTCACTCGCGGTCGGCGCGTCGGTCTCTGTCGGCCTCACCGCCGCCGCCGACCCGCCGAGCGGGTGGACAATCGACTCAATCACGGCTCCGCTCTACCCGGGCGACACACTGGAGTTCAGTGGACCGCGTCCCGTGGAATCCGTCGTCGATGACGTCACCGTCACACCGTTCGAGTCCGCCGAACTTTCCGCCTCGTGCACGGGCCTCGACTTCGGAAACGTCGAGTTCACCTGTTCCCTCACGCCACCCACCGACTTCGCGGTCGGGGACGGCACGATCACGTTCTACCAAGGTTCCGACTCGTTCCAAGTTCCGTTCACGGTTAGCGGTGCCCCTGAGGCGCCCCCGGAGCTGGCCTCGGGTCCACCGACGATGTCGTACGTGTTCTCGCCGGGTGGGGTGACGGCCTACGGGCAACCGATCGCGCCCGCGACCAAGGTCGCAATCGGGTTCTATGAGTTTTTGCCCGAGGCCGAAGACCAGTGGGATGTCGCGGGCGGATGCCCGATCCCGAACAGCGCGGAAGAGGAAACTGACGGCACGTTCGCGGGAGTCGTGACCGGCGCAACCAGCTGCGGGCTCTCCGGGCTCCCCGCCGGAATCTGGAACATCTACTCCCAGCAAGACATCGGCGACGGTGCTACCGGCACGGGAGACTTTGCCGACGACTACTTCGTCATTCCCAGCACCCCGACCATCGACACCGCCCACGAGAACTGGGACAGCTCGGTCTACCTGAGCGGCACCGCGGCGCTCGGCTACGAGGTGCGTCTGCTCGACAACGGCTCGCCGGTGGACTGCGAGGTCACCGGCGGCGAAGGCGGGTGGTATTGCACCACGGCTCCTCTCGCGCAAGGCGTCCACAGTTTCAGCGCGTACCTCGTCGACAGCGGAGCCGGCGAAGACCCGTCCGTTCCCGGATCGACGTACGTTTCTGGCGGCCAGTCGGCGCTGAGCGCCTCGGTCGACGTTCCGGTCGACCTGAGCCGCCCCACGGTGGACTACGAGATGGTGCCCGGCGGATTCACCGTGACCACGACGGTCGTCGGCGAGGCGACGGTCGCGCGCACCGACCTCTATCTCGAGGGCGATTACTACTACACCTGGACGGACTCGTGCGGCGGCCCCGCCCCCGAACTCAGCGAGGGGTACTACTGGGAAGGCGACCCGTTCTTCGGCATCGAGCCCGACCAAGACAACTACGGCTGTTCCTTCCTCGATCTCGCCCCCGGCCCGTGGACAATCGAGTCGCACCAAGACGACGGCTCGGGCGAGATTCAGTGGGATTCGACCTCAGACACCTTCGTGATCGGTTCAACCCCCACGATCGACGGGTGGGCCACCGACGAGGGCGACGGCATCGTGATCTACGGTGTAGCGACACCCGGCTTCCTGGTACACGTCGTCGACGCGGAAGGTCAGGAGGTCTGCGAGCCGGTCGAAGCCGATGAGGAAGGCTACTGGTCGTGTTCGACGGGCAGCCTCGACCCCGCGATCTACGTCGTGAGCGCGTACACCGAGGACATCGGCGCCGGCGTGGACTCGCTCCCCTACTACTCGAGCGTCAACTACTCGGTGGGCGGGCTCTCCGCGCTGAGCGACAGTGTTGTCGTCAACGCCGGGGTGCCCTTGATCCCGGCAATGTCCTACGAGTTCGTCCCGGGCGGCGTCGTGATCGACGGCGTTCCTACCGGTGATGCGACGGTCATCCGCACCGACCTGTACTCGTGGGCCGCTGGGCCCGGATTCCAGGTCGTCGACAACTGCGGTGGACCCGCCAGCCCCGACAGCGACGACGAAGGCGACTGGGAGGGGTTCGAGCCGTTCCTCGGCATCACCCCCGGCCCGACTCACTGCGTCTTCACCGACCTAGCGCCGGGCGTGTGGAACCCGTACTCGACGCAAGACATCGGCGACGGCGCGACCTCCCAAGACGAGTGGGCGGACGACTACTTTGTTGTGCCGGCCACACCGACTCTAGCGACCGCCGTTGTCGGCGCCACGGGCAAGGTCACCCTGTCGGGCACCACCGTTCCCGGCAACTCGGTGCACGTGCTCAACGGAGCGATTCAGATCGTCTGTGATTCGGCGCCGACCGGCGAGACCGGCGCATGGACCTGCACGACTCCCGTCCTGCCGAACGGCAGCTACGCCTTCCGGGCCTACTCGGAAGACCTCGGCGCCGGCGAGAACGAGTCAGTTCCCGGATCGGTCTACCTGGCGCACGGCCTGTCGAACCTGAGCCCCGCGAAGACCGCCACCGTCGCGATCGCGCCTGTTCCCGGAACGGGCGACACCCCGCCGACCGTCACGCCGCCTCTGCTGCTCACTCCGAGCTGGTTCTTCACCCTGACGGGCATCGACTTCAGCAACATGCATCCCGGTGACACCTTCACCATCTCGGGCAGCGGGCTGCCGGCAGGGGCAACCATCTCCGCCGAGCTCCACTCGACCCCGGTGAGCCTGGGCAAGGCAACGGTCGGGTCCACCGGCTCGTTCGCTTTGAGCGCGACGGTGCCGGAGAGCACCGAGCCCGGCGATCACACGGTCGTCGTCACTCTCACCGGCGACGGACTCGCCCCGACCACGCACGAACAGGCCGTCACGGTGACGGCCGCGAGCGAGACGGCGGGACACGCGGCCGAGGGAAGCGGCACCGTCGACGACGCACACGGTGAGGCAACCGACGGCCACGGCTCCGGCGATGACTCGTCGGCGACCGCGCCAAACATCCTCACGAACTCGATGAACCCCATCGTCGAGGTGCTCAGTGACCCGGGTCGCATCCCGGCGGCCTTCGCCGCGGGCCTCGTGCTGATCATCTTCGCGATCGTGCCGGCTCACCTTCTGAACTCGACGGTCGCCGAGCAGTACGAACGGCTGACCCGGCGGATGCCGCGGCTCAAGACCGCGCCGCGCTGGTACACCGGCCTGACCAAGGCCATCGCGAAGGCCCCCGTGCTTGGCGGCATCCTGCTCATGGCGGCCACCGGGTTCCTCTTTGCTCTGGCCGACCCGCACTTCGGAGCGAACCTGCACTCGCTGCGTCTGATCATCGCGCTGTCGGCCGCATTGTTCGTCGTCTTCTTCATCGCCAACGCGATCACGAGCGCGATCATGCGTCGCGCGTGGAACATCGATGTCGTGGTCAAGCTGCGCCCGTTCGGTCTCGTGCTGACGGTCGCGGGTGTCATCGTCTCGAGGATGCTCGAGTTCTCGCCAGGTTTCCTCATCGGAATCGTGCTCGGGCTCTCCATCGCCACGAGTGCCGCCGCCCATCACGCGTGGAAGGCCGTGCTCATCCGCACGTCGGTCATCGTGACGTTCGGAATCATCTCCTGGATCATCTACAGCTCGATCGCCGAGGGCGTGCACCACGACCCGACGTTCTTCAACGAGGTCGTTCTCGAGTTCTTCGTCGCGATCGCCACCGAGGGCATCGTTCTGCTCCTGGTCGAACTGCTGCCGCTGCACATGCTGGAGGGCGAGCGGCTGTTCAAGCGATCCCGTGTGCTGTGGGCGGCCGTGTACCTCGTCGTGCTGACCATGTTCATTCTCGCCGTTGTGCCGTGGGCGGGGAACTGGCGCGAACTGGGCGAGTCGTTCTGGCCGTGGTTCACGACGGTCGCGATCTTCGGCGCGGCCTGTGTCGCGATCTACTTGTTCTTCCGCTTCATCGTGCCGCCGCAGCATCACGGCGACCACGTCGACGAGCTTGAAGAAGAAGAAGACGCCGACGAGCGCATCGCGCTCGGAAACGACCGCTAGGCCATCCTTCAGGATCTGCCACCCGGATTGGGGTGGCAGATCCTGAATATTTTCGTAACGTTTCCCAGCTTCGTGGATCTTAATTGTCGACACCCGATCCACGTCCCGAAAGCCGGCGAACCCCATGCTTGCACCCGAGGAATCAGCTAGCGCGCACCCGAACGCGTCCGACGACGAGCTCGTCGAGCGCGCTCGATCCGGCGACGCCTCCGCCTATGGCGAGCTCTGGCGCCGCCACTCCGGCATCGGCACCTCGATCGCCCGGCGCTACTACGAGATCGCGGATGCCGACGACATCGTGTCCGAGTCGTTTGCACGCATCCTGTCCACGCTGCAGCGCGGCGGCGGGCCGCGCTCGGGATTCCGCCCCTATCTGATCACGACGATCGGCAATGTTGCCCGTCGCTGGGCGACCCGATCCCGGGAGGGCGCGAGCGACGAACTCGACCTTGTGGAAGACCCGAAGACGCTCGTTGACCCCGTCGTTGCATCCACCGATCGCGCCTTCGCGCTCGAGGCGTTTCGCTCGCTGCCCGACCGATGGCAGGCCGTGCTCTGGTACAGCGCCGTCGAGGGCATGGGGCCGACGGATGTCGCGGGGCACCTCGGCATGACCCCCAACGCTGCCGCGGTGCTCGCGCACCGGGCCCGCGCCGGACTGCGCACCGCCTGGATCCAAGCGCACCTCAACGACTCAACGCTGCCCGACGAGTGCCGCTGGACCTCCGGTCGACTCGGTCGCCGCGCGACCGGCTCGCTCAGCGCACGGGAGCACCAGCGCGTTCGACAGCACCTGGCCTCGTGCCTCGCCTGTCGCGCACGGGCCCGGGAACTCGACCAGCTCACCGGCAAGCTCGCGGTGCTCCTCGTGCCCGCTTTGCTCGGGCTCGGCGCCCTCGACGCCGACGACCCGGCGATGGCCGCGTCGATCGTGCCGGAACCGACGGGTGCTGCGCTCACCGCGACCCACGTCTGGCTCGTCGGTATCGCGGTTGCTGTCGTCACGGCGACCGCGTTGATCACCTCGTCCACCCCGGCGCCGACAGAGCAACTGCACCCCGCCGCGCTCCAATCCACCGCCGCCCCCATCGAGCGTTCGATCGACGAGGTGCTTCCGGATTCGCAGCCGGTGGCAGAGACCACCGCGAGTGACGCCGTGCCGACCACGGCGCAGACCGACCCGGTCGCGTCCCCGGCCCGTCCGGCCACGGCGGTCCGTCCCCGGTCGCCGCGAAAGTCCCGGCGGCCCCCACCGTGGTCACCGCGCTCGATCCCGACGCGCTGCGTCCGCCGACCCTGACGGGCACCGCCACCCCGGGTGCGACGGTCGTTATCGTCGACGATCTCGGCACCGAGGTGGGTCGAACGACGGCCGACGCGTCGGGCCAGTGGGCCTCCGGCGAGCTGACGTCGCTCTCCGCTGCTGTGGCGAGTCTGAGCATCCGACAGATCGACAGCGCCGGGCTACACTCCCCCGCCGCGGTGGTCGGCCCGCTCGCCTTCCGGCCGCAGATCACCGGCCCCGCCGACGGCTACGTGAGCTACGGCGTCCAGCCTTTCGAGATCGCGATTCAGGGATGGCCGGGATCGGTCGTCGAGGCCAGTTTCGACTCGGTAGAGTCACTCGGTTACCGCGAGCCCACGTCGTATCCGACCACGAACGTGCTCGTCGACGCAGACGGCAACGGCGTGCTCCACATCGACGGCAGCGTCTTCTGGTACCACCACGTGACTCTGCGGTACGTGGATGGCGGGCGATCCTCGGGCGCTCAGGTCGGAATGACATTCGGTCTCACGGCGTGGCCCGACTAACCGGCTGACCGCGCTGCCCGGCTGACCGCGTTGCCGCGCCGCCGCGCGCTGGCGAGTCTCTTTCAGGTTTTGCCTCCCTCCGCTACGATCGGTTCAATCCTGACTGAGGGGATGCCGCATGGTTGGATCGCGGATAGCACGTCGCCTTGCCGCTTGTGCGGTCGCGGCGGTTCTCGGCGCGGCCGGCGCGCTCGTCGGAGTCACCGCCGCGCACGCGGTCGGCATTGAGGTCACCACCACCGCGGACTCGGGCGCGGGATCCCTCCGCGACGCCATCGGAATCGCCAATGGCACGCCGGGCACCGACACGATCACCTTTCAGCCCGGGCTGGGAGACATCACGATCAGTGGAGGCACGATCGACATAACCCGGCCCATCGTGATTGACGGACCCGGGCCGGAGCTTCTGTCGGTGATCCGCTCCGGATCGTTCGATCTGTTCACCGTCGATCTCGTCGAGTCGGGCGATGTCGGCATCGACGGACTCGACGTGATCGGCAACGCCGGTCTTGACACCGGCCGCGGCCTTGTCGTGGTGGCATCCGCCCCCGGTCTCGACACTCTCACGGTGACCAACTCCTGGTTCGGTGGCTTCTCCAGCACGGATGAGGGTGGCGCGATCGCCGTATACGGCGCGAACGGCGGCGTGACGGTGACCGACTCGGCGTTCACGCTCAACGACTCAAGCTTCCCGGGCGGGGCACTCTACGTCGGGCAGCTGGGCGGGATGCTGCAGGTGACCGACTCGACGTTCATCGGGAACGAGGCATCCGAGGGCGGCGCCGTCTTCGCTAACGACGTTGGTGCCTTTGTCGTGCAGGGGTCCACCTTCACCGAGAACTCGGCGGCGGCCCACGGTGGAGCGATCATGCTCGGTCGAGCGTCGGCCGCCAGTGGCATCCGACTGAGCTCGTTCAGCGACAACACGGCCGGTGCCGCAGGCAACCCGGAGGGACACGGGGGCGCGATCTACGTCTCGCTGATCCCCGGCGGCGTGCAGCTCGACGTGAGCCAGACCTCGATTCTTAACAGCACGGTGGTCGAGGGGTCGTCGCAGAGTTTCGGTGCCGGACTCTTCGTCGACCAGACCACCGGAACGCTGCTCGTCGACTCGTCGACCTTCCACGGTGGTCGGTTCGTGCCCAATGCCGGCTCGACGGCGGGGGCGGGAGTCAGTATCGCTCTGTGCGATGTCGCCGAACCGGGCGCGGTTACGGTCATCAACTCGACCTTCGACGAGACGAGTGGGGTTGAGGACTACGCGATTCACGCCTGCGTCAACGACGGAGACATCGCGGTGCTGTACTCGACCTTCGTCGTTCCGGGTGCCCTCTTCATTGAGACCAACACGGGCGGGGCGGGCATCTACAGCACCATCCTTGACGCACTGACCAACCCCGACGCTGTGGCGATCGGCGGTGGCACCCGCGTGCAGAGCGCGTGGAACCTGTTCTCCACGCCGTACAACGCGACCTTCACGACGAGCGCCGGCGGAGACCGGTACGGCGTCACCGTTCCCGGCCTCGGCCCGTTGACGGCCAACGGCGGCCCAACGGTGACGCGCCTACCGCTCGTCGGCGGAGCCGCCTACGACTCGGGCGATCCGAATGTCGCCACCCTCACTCCGCCCGCCTGGGATCAGCGCGGGGCCGGCTTCCCGCGGGTGGACGGGCGCATCGACATCGGTGCCGTGGAGATTCCCCGCACGCTGCCCAGCACGGGGCGGCCCTTCAGCGGCGCGACCGGGCTCGCGAGCATCCTGCTCGTTGTCGCGGGCGCCGGACTGATCGCCCAGACCCGACGCGCCCTGATCCGCGACCGATCGCGTCAATCTTCGTAAGGTTCGGCCCGCGATCGAGTGTTAGAGGGGAGAGTCCCTCTAGCGTGACTCGGCCGCGGATCGGGTAGTCCTCAGTCGGGGTCGCTCGCGGACGGGGCCTCACCCCGGTGGCCGTCCCCCACGGGTTCGCGAGTCGCGAGTCCGGGCCGTTGAGGAAGCACCGCGAGGGGGTCCAGCACACTCGACTGGGCCTCCTCGCGAGTCGTCATGTTACCTCCCGTGTCATGCCGCCGCCTCGCGCTGGGTAGCCTGAATCCATGTCAGAGAGCGAAACCCCGAGCGGCAGCGACCGCGAGTACGGCTTCCGTACCCGCGCCATCCACGCCGGCAACATTCCGGACCCGGTGACCGGCGCGCGGGCCCTGCCGATCTACCAGACGAGCGCGTTCGTCTTCGACGACACCGCGGATGCCGCCGCCCGCTTCGCCCTGCAGAAGTACGGCACCATCTACTCACGGCTATCGAACCCGACGGTGGCAAGCTTCGAGGAGCGCATCGCCTCGCTCGAGGGTGGACTCGGGGCCGTCGCGACGGCGAGCGGTCTCAGCGCCCAGTTCATCACGTTCGCGTCGCTGGCCGGCGCGGGCGATCACATCGTGTCATCCGCCAACCTGTACGGCGGTTCGATCACCCAGCTCGATGTCACTCTGCGTCGGTTCGGCGTCGACACGACCTTTGTGCGCAGTTCGGACCCCGCCGACTACGCCGCGGCGATAACCGACAAGACCAAGTTCATCTTCGCGGAGACGATCGCGAACCCGTCGGGCGAAATCGCCGACATCGAAGGGCTCGCCGAGGTGGCTCACGCTCACCACCTGCCGCTGATCATCGACTCCACGGTTGCGACCCCCTACCTGAACCGCCCGATCGAATGGGGCGCCGACGTCGTCATTCACTCGGCTACCAAGTTCCTCGGCGGGGCAGGCACGACGCTCGGCGGTGTCGTCGTCGAGTCCGGCCGATTCCACTGGGCCAACGAGCACTTCCCGCTGTTCGACCAGCCGGTGCCCAGCTACGGCGGGCTCAACTGGCACGGCAACTTCGGCGAGTACGCGTTCCTCACCCGCCTGCGCGCCGAACAGCTGCGCGACATTGGCCCCGCGCTCGCGCCGCACTCCGCCTGGCTGCTCGCTCAGGGCGTCGAGACTCTCCCGTTCCGCATGCAGGCACACGTCGACAACGCGCGCATCGTCGCCGAATGGCTCGACGCCGACCCGCGTGTCGAGTTCGTCAACTGGGCCGGGCTCGCCTCGCATCCGCACCACGAGCGCGCCGGCAAGTATCTGCCTCAGGGGCCAGGCTCGGTGTTCAGCTTTGGCGTCAAGGGAGGCCGCGAGGCCGGCCAGCGATTCATCGAGGGGGTCAACCTGGCCAGCCATCTCGCCAACATCGGCGACGCGAAGACTCTCGTCATTCATCCCGCGTCCACGACCCACGCTCAACTGACCGAGCAGCAGTTACTCGACGCGGGCGTGCTCGCAGGGCTGGTGCGGATCAGCGTGGGAATAGAAGACCCCGAGGACATCGTTGATGACCTTGACCAGGCTTTGAGCGCGGCAACGAAGGAATGACCATGGGTGTCTCGACAGAAACCGTCACCAGCCAGCTCGCGAACGGGCTCACCTGCGACCTGCCCGCCGACTCGCCGCTCGCCAAGCTTCTGAAGTCGCAGCGCACCTGGGTCGGTCCCACAGCGAAGCAGCGACTGGCGATCCTTCAGAAAGCGAAGTCGATCGCGATCGTCGGGGCGTCCCCGAACGCCACCCGGTCCAGCTACTTCGTCGGAACCTACCTGCTGCAGTCCAGCGACTACCGGGTGTACTTCGTTAACCCGAACGCCGACGAGATTCTGGGCCAGAAGGCCTACCCCGACCTCGCCTCGCTTCCCGAGGTTCCCGACATTGTGGACGTGTTCCGCAAGGGCAGCGACATCCCGGGCGTCATCGACGACGTGCTCGCGATTGGCGCGCCCACCATCTGGGTGCAGCTCGGAATCTGGAACGAGGATGCCGCGCGCTACGGTGAATCGAAAGGCCTCACGGTCGTCATGGACCGGTGCATCAAGATCGAGCACGCGCGGTTCCACGGCGGGCTGCACCTCATGGGGTTCGACACGGGAGTCATCTCCGCCCGCAAGACGGCCCGCTAGAACGCCGCACCGCCCGCCACACAGTCCGGCGCACACACCGGGCGCACAGCCCGGGGCACTGTCCGGCACGGAACGGGCTACTCGGTCGAGCTCAGCAGACCGGCGAGCTGCGTCGCCGACGTCACGGGCAGGCGGCAGACGAAGTCCTCGCAGAGATATGCCGTGGTGCGGCCTTCGGCACTCGAACGCCCCTCGAAAAGCTCGAAGCCTTCCGCGCTCCACCGCGCTGACTGCTCGACGGTGACGATCGCGGCGAGGCCGCCCCTCCAGCTGCGGGCGAGGGCGAGCGCCGCGGCATCCGCTTCGCCGTCGGTCACGAGCACCAGCTGTCGCACCGGTTCGGCAAGGGCCGACAACACGCTGAGGGTCGCCCCGTAGGCGATGGGCTGTTGGCCCGCCACCGACGATGGGCCACCCATCATCGCTCGAGCCGCGGCGAGGTAGCCCGGCGTCGCGGTCAGGTGATTGAGCATGACCGCGGCGGCCGAGATTGCGGCGGCACCCGACGGGTATGCGCCATCGCTCGCGTCGTGGGCAACGACGAGCCCCTGGGACTGAAGCACCGGGTCTGCGCCCCCCGGAACCGCGAACGGCTCCCCCGCCGCGAGCCCCGCCGCCATGGTCTCGTCGACGAGTCGGCGAGCGGATGCCGCGTACCGCGCCTCCCCCGTCGCCAGCGCAAGTTCGAGCAGGCCCTCGGCCAGCATGCCGTAGTCCTCGAGGGTCGGACGAGCCGTCGAAACCACGTGCCCGATCGACGCGCGCACCAGCGTCTCGCCGTCGTGCCGTTCGAGCAGGAAGTCGGCCGCGACGCGGGCAGCGTCGACCCAGTGCGCGCGGCCGAGTCGGGAGCCCGCGAGCGCGAGCGCCCCGATCGCGAGACCGTTCCAACCGGTCAACACCTTCTCGTCGAGTGCGGGTGGCGTCTCGGCCCGCCGCGCTTCGGCGTCGAGCGCGTAGAACCCACCCTCCACCCGGGCGCCGGCAACCGTGCTCTCGCTGTCTTGGGCGGAAGCGAAAGCACCGCCGGGCAGTCGAAGAGTGCCGAGCATGAAGTCCGCGATCCCTGCGGCCACCGACTCGCGGTCCGCGAGCGCGTAGGCGGCGAGCAGCTGGGCGTTGTCGTAGAGCATCCGTTCGTAGTGCGGCTCGGTCCAGTCCCTGCGGGTGGCGTAGCGGAAGAACCCACCGTCGAGATCCCTGAGCTCTGAGGCGGCCATCGCGTCGAGAGTGCGTTCGGCGAGGGCGCGCGCCGCGGCATCCCCCGCCCGTCCGCGGTCGAGCAGAAATCGAAGTGTCGGAACGACAGGAAACTTGGGTGCGCCACCGAATCCGCCGAACTGCGAGTCTTCGTGCCCGGCCGCGACACTCACGGCCGCACCCAGGTCCACGTCGACGGCCGCGCTCGCGGCGCGCTGCCCGAGCACCTCGACGATGATCTCGCCGTTGCGTTCTACCTCGTCGCGACGCAGTCGCCACGCGCCAAGAACCGCGTCGAGCACCTGTCGGAACGCCGGATGGTCGCCGACCGGTTGCGGCGGCCAGTAGGTGCCGGCGAAGAAGGCACGACCCTTCGGCGTGACGAACACGTTCAACGGCCACCCGAGGTTCTGGGTGAATGCGCCCGCGGCCGCGAGGTAGGTCGAGTCCACCTCGGCGTGTTCCTCACGGTCGACCTTGATCGCGACGAAGTTGGCGTTCAGATACACGGCGAGCTCGGGGTCGCTGAAACTCTCCCGCGCCATGACGTGGCACCAGTGGCACGTCGAGTACCCGATCGACACGAGCACCGGAACGTCACGCCGCTCGGCCTGCGCAAACGGCTCGGGCCCCCACTGCCACCAGTCGACCGGGTTGTCGGCGTGTGAGCGCAGATAGGGACTTGCGGCATCCGCCAAACGATTGGGCATAGTCTCTCAAGTATGTCGACGACGACCATCACTTACATCGGTGGCCCGACCGCCATCCTCGAATATTCCGGGCTGCGGTTCGTCACCGATCCGACATTCGACGAGCCGCAGACCTACGCCGAACCGGGGTCGACCACGCTCGTCAAGACCGCCGGGCCGGGCATCTCTCGGGCTGAGATCGGCGCGGTCGATGCCGTGCTCCTGAGTCACCACTCCCACAAAGACAACCTCGACTACGAGGGACTCGAACTCATCGCGACCGGTGTTCCGACGATCAGTACGAGGGATGCCGCATCCGACCTGTTCGGCGGTTCCGTAATCGGCCTCGACTCCTGGGAGAGCTACCCGCTCGGTCCCGTGACGATCACTGCGGTTCCCGCACTTCACGGCCCTCCCGGCAGCGAGCCGATGGTCGGCAAGGTCACCGGTTTCGTGCTCGAGGCAAGCGGCGAGCCGACCGTCTACATCAGCGGGGACAACGCGTCGTTGCCGCTCGTGGAGCAGATCGCTGGACGTTTTCCCGACATCGACATCGCGCTGCTCTTCGCTGGCGCAGTTCGGGTTCCGCGCATCGACGGGCTACTCACCCTCGCGGCCACCGACGCCGTGCGCGCCGCCGAGCTGCTGGGCGCTTCGCGCGTGGTGGGACTGCACGTCGAAGACTGGGAACACTTCACCGAGAACGCCGACGATTTCGCGACGGCATTCTCGAGTACCGGGGTGCTGGTTGTCACGCCCCGCTCAGAGACCGTTCCGCTCTAGAAGGTGGCCTCGTCGGGGTTCGCTCCGACTCGCATGCCCTGGTCGAGCGAGTCGATTGCGGCCATCTCGTCGGCGCTCAACTCGAAGCCGAACACGTCGAAGTTCTGAGCCATGCGCTCGCGCGAATTGGACTTCGGGAACACGATGATGCCGTTCTGCAGGTGCCACCGAACCACGGCCTGCGCGGGCGAAACTCCGTGCGCCTCGGCGGCCGCCGCCACCGGTGCCATGCCGAACAGGTCGTACTTGCCCTGACCGAGCGGGCCCCACGCCTCGATCTTGATGCCCTTGCTCGCGGCGAAGTCGCGCAGCTCACGCTGGGCGAAGGCCGGGTGGAGCTCGAGCTGATCGACCGCGGGAACGGTTCCGCTCTCGCCGATGACGCGTTCGAGGTGCGGGATGTGGAAGTTCGAGACACCGATTGAGGTGGTCTTGCCCTGCTCCTTGAGCGACTCCAGCGTCTGCCAGCTCTCGAGGTACTTGTCGAGGTCGGCGCGCGGCCAGTGGATCAGGTACAGGTCGACGTGATCGAGCCCGAGCTTCTCGAGGCTAAGGTCCATGGCATCGATAGCAGACTGCGTGCCCTGGTCGCTGTTCCACAGTTTGGTCGTGATGTAGAGCTCGTCGCGCGGGATGCCGGATGCCGCGATCGCGCGCCCCACCCCGGCCTCGTTGCCGTAGATTGCCGCGGTGTCGATGTGTCGGTAGCCGACCTCAAGCGCGTCAGACACGATGCGCTCTGTCTCCTCCGGGTCAACTTTGAAAACTCCAAAGCCGAGTTGGGGAATCGTGGTGCCGTCGTTGAGCTCAAGTGTGGGAACAGTCATGGACCAATTCTCCCACGACTGCGGGTGGTCAGGGGCGCGCGAGGTAGTCGTCGAGCGCCTGACTGCTGGTGCGCCGGGGCACGTAGTCGAAGACATCCTTGAGGCGTTGGTTGGACAGCACCGGGCGGTAGCGAAGGAACCCGACCTGAGCCGGACCGTGCGGGGTCAGCCGCAAAACGTGGCCCACGGCCAGTGCAGCAGCCAACGCCCAGGCGGGAACGGTGATCGTCTGTTTGCCGAGACGCCGCGCAATCTCGTCGACGGTGACCTTGCCGTCGCCTGCCACATTGAATATTCCGGCGGGACCCCCCGCGACGGCCCGCACCATCGCCGCCACCACGTCGTCGACCCAGACGAAGACGAAGGGGCTGTCCGAGCCCGCAATCTTGAGGATGCGACGCCCATCCCATAGCGCCGTGATCTGGTTGCGCACGGTGGTGCCCAGGATCGTGCCGATGCGAAAGACCACTTGCTCCAACTCGGGATGCGTCTTGCGGGTTTCGGCGAGCATCTCCTCGACGAGGCGCTTGTGGCGCGAATACGGAAAGTTGTCGTTGCCGCGCAGCGGGTCGGTCTCGGTAAGCCACTCGGGATTGTCCCGGTGGTACCCGTACGCGGCTCCGCTCGACGACACGACGATGCGCCGGACGCCCGCCTCGAGACAGGCGGTGAGCACCGCTCGCGTGCCCTCCACGTCGACGGCGTACTCCTGGGCCGGCGTCGTCGCGGCTCCGGGGTTCACGATCGACGCGAGGTGCACGACGGCCGTGATGGCGTGTCGGCGCATCAGCTCGGTCGGCGGCGCGGGGGCCGTGACATCCAGTCGTTCGTAGACCACGCCGTCGCGCGGATGCCGCGGGTCGCGCACGTCGCCGCTCACCACCGGGATCCCCGCGTCGGCGAGCGCCGCGACGACCGACGAGCCGAGAAACCCCGACCCGCCCGTCACCAGCACCCGCGTCGAGTTCACGCGGCCGCCTCAACCGGCTCGTTTCCCTTGGCCTTTCGACGACCCCACCAGGTGGCGAGCGCGAGGCCGGCGACGATGTCCCAGATGCCCCACCAGCCGGCGACAATCGCCATGCCGCCGAGGCCCCCGAAGAAGGTGAACACCAGCCCGAGGCCCAGTCCGGCGTTGCGGATGCCCAACTCGAACGTGACCGCCTTCGAGTCGTAGAGCCCGAGGCGACCGAGCCGGGCTGCTCCGTAACCGAGCCCCAGAGCGATCGCGTCGTGCAGGAATACCGCGAGCAGCACAACGCCCACGTAGGCCACGAAGTAGCTGAAGTTGCCGACGAGGGCGGCCACGATGAATCCGAACAGGCCGAGCAGGCTCACCCATTTGGCCACCGGGTGAACCTTCTTGGCGAAGTTCGGCCAGCGGTGCCTGATGAACAGACCGATCGCGAACGGCACCCCGATGATGAGGAAGATCTCCAGCAACATCTGCCATCCGTTGAGACTCACCTGCTTGACGATCGCGGATGCGGTCGGGTGCAGTCCACCCCAGAACGCCAGATTGAGCGGGAGGGCGACGATGTAGATCGCGTTCGTGACGGCGGTCATCGACACCGAGAGTGCGACATTGCCCTTCGCCCGGTAGGTGAGAATCTGCGACACGTTGCCGGGCGGGCAGCACGCGACGAGGATCATCCCGAGCGCGATTGACCCCTGCACGTTCAGCAGAATCGTGAGCCCGAAGGTGATGGCGGGCAACAGCAAGAGCTGGGCGAGTAGGGAGATGAGAAACGCCCGCGGCGCTCGACGCACCGCCTTGAAGTCATCGATGCTCGTGTCGATCGCGATGCCAAACATGATCAGCCCCAGCACGATGTTGAGGGCGATGAGAGATGCCGGGCTGAAGTTGAGCAGCACGTCGTCGATGTTCATGGGCGCTTCTTTCCTCGGGTCAGTAGTCGGGTCGCCGAGCGCACGGCTCGGCGGTAGGCATCCTTGTTGACGTAGTACGACATGCGATCGAGTTCGAGGTAGCGGTAGCCGCCGGTGAGGTCGGGCCACGTGCCGGCCGCGCGCCGGCGCAGGGCGGCGGCATCCGCCTCGTCTGCTGTCAGGTAGCTGGCGATCAGCTCGGCCTGCTCGTAGCGACCCTGCCAGCCGATTCCGGATGCCTCGATCATGCCCGCGACGAACAGCCCGTCGAAACGCGGCGGGAAGATGTTCAGGTACAGCGACGGCGATGAGCCCGTCCAGTTCAGCTCGTGCCGGTCGACGAACGGGTAGTCGAGCGTGAACCCGGTGGCGAGCACGATGAGGTCGTAGTCGGCCGAGGTGCCGTCGGTGAAGTGCACCGTGCGGCCGTCGAAACGCTCGGGCGCCGGCACCACGCGAAGATCCCCCTGACCGAGGTGTCCGAGCACGAGCGTGTTGACGATCGGGTGAGACTCGTAGATTCGGTAGTCGGCCTTCGGAAAACCAAACCTCACGGGGTCGCCGGTGAACGCCTTGAGCACTCGCGAGTCGATGAACTGCTTGATGCGCGCGGGAAGCGGGCGGCCCTGATTGAGAGTGTCGCTGGGCTTGCCGAACAGGTAGCGAGGAACGAAATAGTAGCCGCGGCGAACGCTCAGATCGACGGATGCCGCGTGGTGCACGGCATCCACCGCGATGTCGCACCCGCTGTTGCCCGCGCCCACGATCAGCACGCGCTTTCCCGCGAACACCGTCGCACTCGAATACTCGGCGGAGTGGATGATCTCGCCAGTAAACGAGCCCGGGAAGGTCGGTCGGTTCGGCTCGGCGAGAGTTCCGTTGGCGAGGATGACGCCGTCGAATCCTTCGCCGTCGACGGTCCACCCGGTTTCGGCGCGCTCGACCCGGGTCACCGGGGTGTCGAACCGAAACCGTTCCCGAAGACCAAACTCGTCGGCGTACTCACCGAAGTACTTGTGCAGCTCGCGGTGGCTCGGGTAGTCGACAGAGCTGCGCATCGGAAACTCGGCGAACTGGGTAGTGGTTCGCGACGAGATGAGGTGAGCCGATTCGTACATCGAGCTGCGCGGGTTATCGATGTCCCAGAGTCCGCCGACATCCGACGACGCCTCAAACCCGACGAACTCGACTCCGGCACGGTCGAGGGCGCGCGCAGCGGCCAACCCAGACGGGCCAGCGCCGATGATGGCGATACGTTGCGGCTTCATTGCCCCCTCGGTCTGACTGGATGCCCAAGATAGCAGCCGGGAAACGCGGGCGGGGCGCCGCCGTACGATGGAGGGCTGATGTCCGAGATCCCGATCACCATCTCCTACCCGCCCGAGCTGCCGGTCAGCCAACGGCGGGATGACATCGCGCGCGCGCTCGCGGAGAACCAAGTGGTCATCGTGGCCGGTGCGACCGGCTCGGGCAAGACCACGCAGCTGCCCAAGATTCTGCTGGAACTCGGGCAAGACAGTCGATCGGCCACACCCAGCCGCGGCGCATTGCCGCCCGCACGATCGCGGAGCGGGTTGCCGAGGAACTCGGCGAGGAGGTCGGTGGGCTGGTCGGCTACCAGGTGCGCTTCACCGACCGGGTCGGGGCATCCACTCGCATCAAGTTGATGACCGACGGCATTCTGCTCAACGAGATCCACCGCGATCGGGACCTCAAGAAGTACGACGCAATCATCATCGACGAGGCCCACGAGCGCAGCCTCACCGTCGACTTTCTGCTCGGCTACCTCAAACAGCTGCTCCCCCGCCGCCCCGACCTGACGGTCGTGATCACCAGCGCGACGATCGACCCCGAGAGCTTCGCGCGCCACTTTGCCGACGCGGACGGGTCGCCCGCCCCGATCATCGAGGTCTCGGGTCGAACGTTCCCCGTCGAGATTCGCTACCGCCCGCTCGTCGCCGAGGTTGTCGAGGACGACGATTCCGAACCCGCTGACGACACCGACCCGCTCGACGGCATCAACTCCGCACTCGACGAGCTCGCCCGCGAGGCTCCGGGAGACGTGCTCGTCTTTCTCAGCGGCGAGGCCGAGATTCGGGATGCCGAGGACGCCATCCGTGCTCGAATCTCGTCGGGCTCGATCACCGGCGATGTCGAAGTGCTCCCCCTCTATGGACGGCTCAGCGCCGCCGACCAGCACAAGGTGTTCGGGCGCAAGTCCGGCAGCGCGCGACGAATCGTGCTCGCCACCAACGTTGCTGAGACCTCGCTGACGGTGCCCGGCATCCGCTACGTCATCGACGCCGGAACCGCGAGAATCAGCCGATACAGCGTGCGGTCGAAGATCCAGCGGCTTCCGATCGAGGCGATCTCGCAGGCGAGCGCCAACCAGCGGTCGGGTCGCAGCGGTCGCACGAGCCCTGGCATCGCGATCCGGCTCTACAGCGAGCAGGACTTCGAGCGGCGGCCCGAGTTCACCGAACCGGAGATTCTGCGCACCAACCTCGCCGCGGTCATCCTGCAGATGATCTCTCTCGGGCTTGGCGACATCGCGGCGTTCCCCTTCCTGCAGCCGCCGGACTCGCGCGGGGTGAAAGACGGGCTCGACCTGCTGAAGGAACTCGGCGCCGTCACCGATGGCCCGACCATCACGCGGGTCGGCAAGCAACTCTCGAGCATCCCGATCGACCCGCGCCTCGGGCGGATGGTGATCGAGTCGAAGGTTCACGGCACCACGCGCGAGGTCATGGCGATCGTTGCCGCCCTGAGCATCCAGGATCCCCGCGAGCGTCCGCTGGAGAAGCGCACGCAGGCCGACCAGCAGCACGCGCGCTTCGCAGATCCGACCAGCGACTTCATTGGCTATCTCAACCTCTGGAACTACCTCGAAGACAAGCAGAAGGAGCTGAGCGGCAACCAGTTCCGCCGGCTGTGCAAGAACGAGTACCTCAACTTTTTGCGGGTGCGGGAGTGGCAAGACGTCTACCGGCAGTTGAGTCGGCTGGCCAAGCAGCTCGGGCTGCACATCGGCGACCCGCACGTGAACCCCGACGGCATCCACCGCTCTCTGCTTGCCGGCCTGCTCAGCCACCTCGGCATCAAAGACCTGCAAAAGAAGGACTACCAGGGTGCCCGCCAGAGCCGCTTTGTGATCTTCCCCGGCAGCGCGCTGGCGAAGAAGCAACCGAACGCGATCATGAGCGCCGAACTCGTCGAAACCAGCAGGCTGTTCGCACGAGTGAACGCCGCGATCGACCCGGCGTGGGCCGAACAGATCGCTGGAGACCTGGCCAAGCGCAGCTACAGCGAACCGCGGTGGGAAAAGAAGCAGGGCTCGGTGGTGGCGAACGAACGCGTCACGCTCTATGGTCTGCCGATCATTCCGCGCCGTACCGTTCAGTTCTCGCGCATCGACCTCGGGTACGCGCGCGACCTGTTCATTCGCAACGCCCTCGTCGACGGCGACTGGGACCTCTCCCGCGTTGACCGGCGAATCACGGCTTTCGATCGGGCGAATCGCGCCCTGCGCACCGAACTCGAGGAACTCGAGGAGCGCACCCGGCGACGCACGATTCTGTTCGACGACGAGACCGTCTATCGCTTCTACGACGAGCGCATCCCGGCCGATGTCGCGTCACTGAAGAGCTTCGAGACCTGGTGGCGCAAGGCTCGCGCCGACACTCCCGATCTGCTGACGATGACGCGCGACGAACTCATCGAGGACGAGGCCGTGCCGGTCGTCGACGAGCGCGACTTCCCGAGCACCTGGCGGCAGGGGGAACAGCAGCTAGCCGTCACCTACCGATTCGAGCCGAGCGCCGAGGATGACGGCGTCACGGTGCGCATCCCGCTGCCACTGTTGCCCTCGATTCGGTCGGTCGGCTTCGACTGGCTCGTGCCGGGGCTTCGCACCGAGCTCGTCGCCGCCCTGCTGAAGACGCTGCCGAAACCGATCCGCCGCAACGTGGTGCCCGCAAACGACTGGGCACGCAAGCTCGTGGCCGAAATACCGGACGACCCCGACATCGACGACACCCTGCTTGTCGAGTTTCTGGCGCGCCAGATCCGGTCGCTGACCTACACGCCCGTCGACGTGGAGGACTTCGAGCTTGATCGCCTGCCCGACCATCTGCAGGTCACCTTCGCCGTCGTCGACGAGCGCGGGCAGATCGTCGCGCGCAGCAAGGATCTGTCGTCACTGCGCCTGAAGCTCCAGCGACGCACGCTCGAGTCCGTCGCGAAGGCGACCACGACCCCGCGCGCCCCGGAGGTGCGATCGGAGCTCGAACGGTCCGGCCTCACCACGTGGGACTTCGACGCGCTTGCTCGCACCGTAGACACCAAGCACAGCGGAGGGGTGGTGCGCGCCTACCCGGCGCTCGTGGAGTCGGGCAAGGCCGTCGACATCCGTCTACTGTCCACGCCCGCGGATCAGACCCGCGCGCACCGCGCCGGGGTGCGCAGACTGCTCCAGCTGGTCATCCCCTCGCCCGTCGCCTACGTGCAGGAGCACCTCACGTCTGCGGAGAAGCTCTCCCTCGCGACGAGCCCGTACCGGTCGAACGCCGAGCTATTCGACGACTGTCTCGCCGCGTGCATCGACGCCGTCGTCGACACCAGCACGATTTTCACGAAGGATCAGTTCGAGTCCGCTCGGGCCGCGGTCAACGCGGGCCTGGTGGATGCCATGTTCCAGGCGGTCAGCGAGGTCAGCCGGGTTCTCGTTGCCGCCCGCGACGCTGATAAGGCCATCGGCGCCGCAAGCGCGATGGCGCTCATGGCACCGCTCGCCGATGCCCGAGCGCAGCTCGCCGCCCTGGTCTATCCCGGATTCGTCGGCCGCACCGGGCTCGCACAGCTGCGCCGCATCCCCGTCTATCTGGCTGGGGTTGTTCATCGCGTGAGCAAGCTCGCGGAGAACGTCGGACGGGACCGAACGTGGTCCCTAGAGGTACAGGAGGCGACCCAGCGGTACACCAGCGCCGGAGGTGACCTGCCGCTGCAGTTCGAGCCGCCGGAACACCTCCGCCACGCCCGCTGGATGCTTGAGGAGCTGCGCCTGTCGCTGTTCGCCCAGCACCTGCCGACCGCGGAACCGGTGAGCCTGCAGAGGATCACCAAAGTGCTCGCCGGGGCCTGAGATCGCGGGTTATCGCTCGGCCGGGCATCCGCCCGATCTGCCTCGCGCGCGCGGTGCGCAATCGATTTTGCTAGGCTCTGCGCTGTGTACCTCATAACCGACGTTCAGGCCCGCGTCACCCACGTCGCCACCCGAATCCCCTTTCGCTACGGAATCGCCGAAATGACGCAGGCGCCCCACGTCGTCGTCGAGCTCACCCTGAGCTCGGGTGACCAGAGCGCGCGCGGCTGGGCCTCGGAGCACCTCCCGCCGAAGTGGTTCACCAAGAACCCCGACGCGCCGTTTGCCGACGACGTTATTGGCATGGTTGCCGTGATCGAACACGCGGTCGGCAGCGCGAAAGGGCTCCGCGCCGAGTCGGCATTCGACCTGTGGTGGCAGCTTCAGAACATTCAGGCGGAGTGGGGCACCGCCGCCAAAGTTCCCGGCCTACTTTCCGGACTCGGAACCGCCCTGGTCGAACGCGCGCTGATCGACGCGACCTGCCGGCTGCTCGACGTGCCGTTCGACGAGGCCATGCTCTCTGGGGCGCTGGGATTCGACGCTGCCAGCATCCACCCGGAACTCGCGGGAGTACCCATGGCCGACTCGTTCGCCGACCGAGGCGCGAACTCGATAGCTATCCGCCACACCGTAGGCCTCGCCGACCCACTCGTCGACGAGGAGGTCGTGGATGACCCGCAGGACGGGTTGCCCGTGAGTCTGGAGTCCGTCATCCGCCACTACGGGGTTACGCACTTCAAGATCAAGACCAAGGGGGACCTCACCGCAGACCTCCCGCATCTGCGCAGAATCCTCGCGCTCGCGTCGAAACACGGCATCGACCCGTGGTTCACGATCGACGGTAACGAGTCCATGACTACGGCCGAACACTTCTCGACCTGGGCAACGGGACTGTTGGATGACGCAGAACTCGGCCCCGTGCTGTCAAACCGACTCATCGCGGTGGAGCAGCCCTTCCACCGCTCGATGGCGCTCAGCGACGAGGCGGGCGTTGCCCTGCGTGCTCTGCGGTCGCGCCTCGCCGTAATCATCGACGAGTCGGACGACGCTGTCGCGACGGTGCGCGACGCCATGGATCTCGGCTACGCGGGCGGAACGTACAAGGGGTGCAAGGGCGTGTTCCGGGGCCTGGCGAACTCGGCCCTGGTTCGATCGCGCGGCCAGTCACAACAGACCGTGCTCACCGCCGAGGATCTCTCCACCCTCCCCCCGCTGACGGTCGCCCACGATCTGGTCGTCAGCTCGTTCATGGGGCTGACCCACATCGAGCGCAACGGTCATCACTACTTCGGAGCACTCGCGCCGATCGATCCGGAGGTCGAGACCAAGGCTGTTGATAGCCATCCCGACACCTACGTGCGGGGGTTGGACGGTCGCGTTCGCCTGCGCATCGAAGCGGGCATCGTCGGCATCCAGTCGCTTCGGGATGCCCCGTTCGGCTTTGCTCCCGACATCGATTGCTCGTCGCTGGATCGCCTCACCGCATCGTCCGCGACGCGCGGCCTGAACTAAATCTGGGAAGGTTTCCAGTGGCGGGCCAACTCGTTTGGCGCGAATCTGCACAATCGGTTGCGCATACCCCGCGGGCTGTGCTTGAATCGCCATGTACCGGGAGGATGCTTCACCAATGACCACTGCTGGAATCGATTCTAGGAACGAGGCCCTCGGCCTCATTCACCAGGGAACCGTCATCCCCGCCCACCCTCTCGCCCTCGATGAGAACCGCGCCCTCGACCGCACACGCCAGCGCGCTGTGAGCCGCTACTACATCGACGCGGGCGTCGGCGGAATCGCGGTCGGTGTTCACACCACGCAGTTCGGGATTCGCGCGCACGGAATGTTCGAGGAAGTGCTCGCCATCACTGCGGAAACAGTCGCCGACTGGACCACCCGCCCCGTCGCACTCGTTGCCGGCGTAATCGGCGACACCGCGACAGCGCTGGCCGAGGCCCGTCTCGCGTCAGGACTCGGGTACGACGCCGCGCTGCTGAACGTTGCGGCGTGGAAGGGTCAGCCCGAGAGCGCCATTCTCGATCACTGCCGCGCGGTCGCCCAAGTCATGCCCGTGATCGGATTCGCGCTGTTGCCCGAGGTCGGGGGATTTCACCTCTCCTACTCGTTTTGGAAGCAGTTCGCGGCGATTGAGAATGTGATCGCGATCAAGATGGCACCGTTCGACCGGTACCGCACGCTGGAGATCGTCCGCGCCGTCGTCGACGCTCGTGCCGAACACCGCGTCACGCTGTACACCGGTAATGACGATCACATCGTGCTCGACCTGCTTGCTCCGTTCGTGGTTCCTCGCGATGGCGAGAACGTGGTTGTGCACATTGCAGGCGGGCTACTCGGCCACTGGAGTATCTGGACTCGAACCGCCGTCGAACAGTTCTCCGCGATCGCCGCCGTCAGGGGTGGCCCGGTGCCGGCCGCGCTGCTCGGCCTCGACTCCGCGGTCACCGACAGCAACGCGGCGATTTACGACGCGCTCAACGACTTTGCCGGGTGCATCCCCGGGTGCCTCCAGATTCTGCATGACCAGGGGCTTGTCGCAACGACCCTGTGCCTCGACGAGAAGGAGACCCTCTCCCCCGGGCAGGCCTCGGAAATCGATCGAGTGCGCGCCTCGCATCCCACACTCAACGACGACGACTTCGTGGCGCGCAATCTCGCCCGCTGGCTCGCCTAGCCCAAGGAATCAGGACCCATGTCTTCAGTGCCTTTGCAGTACCTCACCCACGA
The DNA here is from genome assembly GCA_963787305.1 of uncultured bacterium. Classification (GTDB taxonomy): domain Bacteria; phylum Actinomycetota; class Actinomycetes; order Actinomycetales; family Microbacteriaceae; genus Rhodoglobus. The sequence goes on along the minus strand of CAWBCL010000003.1, from coordinate 26,706 downwards.
CGCTCTGCCGGAGCGTTTCGCCTCGGTCGAGGATCTCGACGAGTTCATGTCGCGCCCGACCGAAGCAACCGTTCGCGAACTCGCGGCGATCGACGGTGACGTCATCATTCTCGGCGTGGCGGGCAAGATGGGCATGGGCCTGGCTCGCATGATCAAGCGCGCCGCCCCCGACAAGCGCGTCGTCGGTGTCGCACGATTCTCGGATGCCGGAAGCGCTGAACTTCTCGAGAGCTACGGCGTCGAGGCGATCGCCTGCGACCTTCTCGATCGCGCAGCGGTGAGCGCTCTGCCCAAGCTCGCGAACGTCATCTACATGGCCGGGCTCAAGTTCGACTACCGCGGCCGGGAGGACTTCCTCTGGGCCATGAACACCATCGCCCCAGCAATAGTCGCCGAGGAGTTCTCCGCATCCCGCATCGTTGCGCTGTCGACCATTCACGTCTACCCGTGGTCCGACCCGCGCCGAGGCGGCGTGACCGAGGACGAGCCGCCCATGGCGCGACCCGGCGAGTACGCGAACTCGGTTGTGGGCCGCGAGCGCACCTTCCAGTACTTCAGCAGGCTCAACGACACCCCGGGTCGTATCGTGCGCTTCGTGTACGCCATCGACATGCGCTACGGAGTGCTGCAGGAAATCGCCAGTTGGGTTAAGAGCGGTACACCCATTCCGCTGGGCACCGGAACGGTCAACGTTCAGTGGCAGGGTGACGCGATCAACCACTTCGCCCGGCTTCTCGGGCACGTCGAAACCCCGGCGACCGCCATCAACATCGGCGGACCCGAGAACGTGAGCGTGCGACGCGTCGCCGAGGAGTTCGGAGCGCACTTCGGTATCGCGCCGATCTTCGAGGGCGAAGAGACCGACAACTCCCTGTTCGTCAACTGCGACCGCGCAGCCGAGCTGCTCGGCAACCCGATCGTGCCCGTCAACGCCATGATCCGGTGGGTCGCCGACTGGATCGACAACGACATGCCCCTGTACGGCAAGCCCAGCAAGTTCCAGATCCGCACGGGAATCTTCTAAGCCATGAACACGAACACCGACAACACCATGCTCTCGGGCATCAAGGTCATCAGCTTCACCCACTTCCTCCAGGGGCCATCGGCGAGCCAACTCTTGGCCGACCTCGGAGCCGACGTCATCAAGATCGAGCCTCACGGTGGCGCATTCGAGCGCAGCTGGACGGGTCCCGGCGAATTCATCGAGGGCGAGAGTCCCTTCTTCGCGCTGGGCAATCGCAACGTGCGCAGCATGGTCATCGACCTCAAGCATCCCGACTCCGCCGCCGTGCTGCGCGAGTTGCTGAAGGATGCCGACGTGCTCATCGAGAGCTTCCGGCCGGGGGCGCTCGAGCGAATGGGGCTCGGCTACGAGGCACTCGCGGAGCTCAACCCGCGACTGGTCTACGCCTCGCTCTCGGGATACGGCTCCGACGGTCCGTACAAGGATCGCCCGGGGCAGGACGTTCTCGTTCAGGCGCTGTCTGGCCTCGCGGCCGCGACCGGTCGCGCGGGCAGCGACCCGACTCCGGTCGGAGCGTGCGTCGTCGATCAGCACGCCGCGGTTCTCGGAGCGTTCGGTATCCTCGCGGCGCTACACGGCCGCGAGCGCACCGGGCTCGGCACCAAAGTCGAGAGCAACCTACTCAACGCCGCCCTCGACCTTCAGATCGAGCCGCTCACGTACGCAATGAACGGCATCTCGGGTTCGCGTTCGGCGAGTGGGGTGTCATCCCCCTTCTACTCGGCTCCCTACGGCGTTTTTGCCACGAGTGATCGCCACCTCTGCATCTCCCTGACCAGCCTCGCGACCCTCGAGGCCGTGTTCGAGGACCCCTGGTTTGCAACGCTCGGCGTCGAGGACGCCTACGCGTGCCGCGAAGACGTCAACCTGCGCGTCGCCGGTCACATGCTCACGCGCACTGCCGCCGACTGGATCGAACACTTCGCGGGACGCATGTGGTTCGCACCCGTGCAGGGATACGACGAAGTGCTGCTGGATCCGCAGGTCCTCCACAACGACTCGTTCGACTCGTACGAGCACGAGCGCGCCGGCACCATCCGCGTTCTCAAGCATCCGGTCAGCTACGGGGGTCGTCGGCCCGGCATCCGCACCGCTCCCCCCGAACTCGGCGAACACACCCGCGAGGTGCTTACTGCTTTGGGCTATGAGGCAGCGGCGATCGACGAACTCGTCCGCTCCAAGGCGCTCGCATGACTCAGGACGGTGCCGCACATCGCGAGGCTGTGGTGGCTCTCGATGGCGGCACCGTGCTGTTCAGCATCGATGGCGGCGTCGCAACGGCACGGCTCAACCGCACCCAGAAGCGCAACGCGCTCAGTCACGGGATGATCGAAGCTCTGCACGAGTGCATCGACCGCGCCGAGAACGCCAACGCCGCGGTACTTCTTCTCTGCGGCTCGGTGGGCGTTTTCAGCGCCGGTGCCGACATTTCTGGCTACCGCGACGCCGTCGACGATCCCGGGTTTCTTCTCGCCTTCACCGCTCGCGCCAACGAACTGTGCGATCGACTCGCCAGTTGCCACCTGATTGTGATTGCCGCCGTAGACGGTATGGCACTGGGCGGTGGTTTTGAGCTCGTGCTCGCCAGCGACCTCGTGATCGCGAGCCCCACTACCCAGTTTGGTCTCCCCGAGGTCGCCCTCGGACTGATCCCGGGCTGGGGTGGGACGCAGCGACTTGTCGCTCTGGTCGGTCCCAACCGGGCTAAGCAGATCATTCTCACCGGTGAGCGCTTCGGTGCGGCCGACGCCGGGGATCTCGTCACACACGTAGCGGATTCGGGCGAGGTGGAATCGTATGCGCTCGCACTCGCCATCACAATCGCTGCCCGTGCCCCTCTCGCGCTGCGCGCCGCCAAGGCCGCGGTTTGCGCCGCGTTCGCTCCGGGCGGGTTCGCGCTCGAGCGCACGTTGCTCCTCGACCTGTTCGCCTCCCACGACGGCATCGAGGGCGTGCAGGCCTTTGTGGAGAAACGCCCCGCCGTGTTCATCGGGCGCTGAGAGGACACACCAGCATGCTGCCCGCACACTCGTCACCCCACCTGGACACGTGGAGCCTTCCTAGCATCCACACCCCCACGCACGCACTGCCGGTGCTGGCCGAGGTCGACGTTGTCGTTATCGGCGCTGGCGCGGCCGGCGTCGCTGCCGCAACGGTTGCGGCCGAGAACGGGCTCAGCGTCATTCTCGTCGAGCGCTACGGCTTTGCTGGAGGTGCCGCGGTCGCCGGAATGTCGGGAACGATCTGCGGGCTTTACCTCGCGACCGACACCGCGACCTCGCCCGAGCAGGTCGTCTTTGGCTTCACCGAACGGTTTCGATCCGCCCTGGCAGCGCGCGGTGGCGTCACCGGCCCACAGAAGTACGGAAAGACCTGGACCGTCGCGCATGACCCGTTGATGTGGCGCGAGACTGCCGACGACCTGCTCACGGCCAGCGGCGTACGGGTGATTTACCACGCCACCTTGAGTGGCGTCATCATGAACGGCGACGCCCACGTTGGAGTCGTGATCGACTCGAATGCCGGTCGCGTGGCCATCCACGCCGCTCGCACGATTGACGCATCGGGGGATGCCGCGGCCGTCGCCCGGGCCGGCTGGGACTACCGCTTCGGCAACGACGGGGCGATTCAAAACCCGACAATGTTCTTCCGGCTCGGCAACGTCGATACCGACGCGTTCTGGAACGAATTCGGGGACGACACCATCTGCCCGCCCGAGGTCTCCGCCGCGCTCCGCGAGGAGCGCGACGCGGGCGGGGACCTTCCGCGGGACCACATCTGGACGTTCCGCACGACGCGCCCCAACGAGCTGCTGGTCAACGCCACCCGCCTTGCCGCCCACGACGGACGGATGCTCAACGTCATCGACCCCGAAGACTTCACCATTGCCGAAATCCTCGGGCGGCGCCAGGTGCGCAGCTATGCGGACTTCTTCCGCCGCCGGCTGGCGGGCTGCGCCGAGGCCTTCGTCGTCGATACCGGAGTCGAGGCTGGCATCCGTCAGACTCGAAGCATCGCGGCCCGACTGACCCTGACCAACGACATGGTCGCGAACTGCGAGAAACGGTCGGACAGCATCGTGCGGTCGCCGTGGCCGATCGAACTCCACGATGGTTCACGACCCAAGCTGCACTGGCTGCTGGACGACTACTACGACGTGCCTTACCTATCTCTGGTGCCGGAGCGCGGCGAGAACATCATCGTCGCAGGCCGGTGTCTCGGCGCCGAGCACGAGGCGCTCGCCTCCGCACGGGTCACGGCTCAGTGCTTCGAGTACGGCAATGCCGCTGCTCTCGCGACCGTGCAGTCCCTCGCCAACGGCACGCCGTACCACGCGATCGACACCGATGAACTTCGAGCGGTTCTCACGTCAAGCGGCAGTGCACTCTAGGCAGAGCCGTTCCGGTCGGTAGCATCGACGCAATGGCCAGATTGAAGGATGTCGCCCTGCGCGCGGAGGTATCGCTCTCCGTTGCCTCGCGGGTGCTCAACAACGACTCCGGCGCGCGGATTAACCCAGACACCCGGCAGCGGGTGTTGGATGCCGCGGCCGCCCTCAACTACGTGGCAGACCATCGCGCCCGGGCGCTGCGGCTGTCGCGCGCCGGAGCGATCGCGCTCGTCGTGCCCGAAGTCAACAACGCCATCTTCGCGAGCCTGCACGCCGGCGTTCAGGAAGCGTGCCACGAGCGGGCCACTGCTGTGTTCCTCGCCCAACTGGACCGACCGGAGGAGAGCAGAGAAACCCTCGCCCGACTCATCGGGAACGGTCGAGTCGACGGCGTCATTCTGCAACGCAGCGAGCTGTACAGCGACGACATACTTCGCAAGACCATCGCGCTCGACATTCCCGTGGTGCTGTTCAACTCGACGCTCGATGGACACGCCGGATCCGTCGCGCTCAACGACCGCGAGAGCGTTCGGGTCGCCCTCGAGCACCTGCGCGATCTGGGTCATCGCACGGTCGGCTTCATCTCGGGCGCTGCGCACCACGATGCCGCCGCGCGTCGCCAGGTGGCCTTTACCGAGCTCACCCGCGAACTCGGGCTCGAGGCGCGCGCCGAATGGGTGCAAGCCGCGGGCTGGGAGGCCCCGGCCGGCTACGAGGCGATGACCAAACTGCTCGCCGTCGGCGAGCGTCCGACAGCTGTGCTTGTGGCGAGCATGAACGCCGCAGTGGGGGCGCTGTCCAGCGCCTCGCGGCACGACGTTCGTGTTCCCGATGAGCTCTCGCTCGTCACCATCCACGACACCTGGATAGCGCACTACACCACCCCATCGATCACCACTGTCGCCATGCCCATGCACGCCGCGGGGCGCGCAGCAGCGACCATGCTCCTCGATCATCTGACCGGAACGGAGCTCACCGACCTCGTGGTCGACGAACCCCATCCGCAACTCATCCTGCGGGACTCGAGCGCCCCGCCTCGCTAGAGAAGTGCGCGAACCGCTTCCGGATCGACGTGACCGTCGAGTATCACGAGACGGTGTGTCAGAGCGAGCTCACCGCCCGTGGGCACGACGAGTCCATCGTGGTAGGCAATGCCCCAGCCGATCGCGGAGAACGGATCGAAGCGATAGATCCAATTGCGGTTGCCCGGCGCATCACGGAACGACAACCCGAGGGTGACGGCATCACCGGCCGCGGTTCGCCCATGGACGACGAGAGTGTCCGACTCGGCGCCAGACTCAAGGATGTCTGCGTCGTCGCCGACCAACCGCTCCGCCGCGAAACCTTCGGCAAGCCTCAGCCACATTCCGCCGTACCCGCCGTCGGTGCGCCCGCGCTGGGCCGGAGTCTCCAGCGCCAGGTCGGCATCCGTGACGTTGCGAAGAACCGTGGCGAAGTCGATCACCAGGGCATCGCCCGCGGTTGAGAATGACCAGGAGCGCTGCTCGCTCAGCAGCCGCTCGTCGTTGTGACCGAGCCACACCACGTCGTGCGCGATAGTCGTGGCCGAATCGGGCAGCCAGCGCTCGTGGCGGATGCTGCCCTGATCCTCGACCACCACGTAGCCGCGATCGGGACCGAAGTAGGTTCCGCCGCCCCAGAGGTTGTGCGGCCCGACCCGGGGAAAGGCGAACTGCAGTCCGTGGTGCCACGGGTGATCGTCTGGAGCAAATCCGGTGATAACGATGCCGGCAGGGGTGCGAATCGGATGCATGAACGGCTTGGGGGTATCGATCGCGGCAATGTCGCTCGACGAGCTGTACTCGGCGACGGTCACGGTGCCGAGCGAAACCTGCGCCCCCGTGTCATCGCGATCGATTCTCAGGTCAGACATTGCGGGCCGCCGCTCGTGCCGGACCCGCTGCGTCAAGGGCAGAGTAGAACGGGTCACCTGCGACAATTTCGCCGCGCATGACCGGGCGCTTGACGTCTGCCGACTTGTACAGTGCCGTGAGGAACTCGACGGTTGACCGCGCTTCGGCCGTCGTCAACTCGGGTTGCTCGCCCGCGCGCCAATGGCCGAGCAGGTTGGCCAGCTGCGCTCGGTGCGCCTGCACCGGCTCTTCGGGCGACGCCCATCCGTCGACGAGTGCCGACTCGCCGGTCTCATCCACGGCACGAACCGACCACTCGTCGAGCAGCGGCATGTAGAGGGTGTTGAGATCGATCGTCGCCGACTCCGCCATGACCTGCAGTCGGGTCTCCTGGTTGTGACTGAGCACGGTCGAGAGCAAGGTCGCGATCGCGCCGCTGGAAAAACGCACGGTCGCCGCACTGGCGTCCTCGACCTCGATGGGCCGCGAAATGGTGTCGACAACGCCGCCGACCGACTCCCAGTCGTTGCCCATCAGCCAGAGGATGAGGTCGATCGCGTGGTGCGCCTGAGTGGTCGTTGCACCACCAAACTCGGTGGCAAACTTGCCCCGCCACGCGATGTCCCAATACTCGGGACCGCGATACCACGAGGTGTGTGCCACTCCCACGAGCGGACGCCCCCAGCGGCCGGAACGAATGGCCTCGAACACTTGGCGCGATCCACCGGAGTAGCGGAACTGCGACACGGTCACGCACCACTGACCGGTCTCGCGCTCCGCATCAGCAATGCGATCGACCGACTCGAGAGAACCGGTCAACGGCTTCTCACAAAACACCCACGAGCCGGCACGCATCGCCTGAATCGCGAGCGGTTCATGAAGGTGCGGCGGAGTAGCGATGACGACGATGTCGGGCTTTTGCTCCTCAAGCATCACCGCGAGGTCGGAGTAGAGATTCTCAGTTCCAAACTGTCGCCCGGCATCCGTTCGACGCTGTTCGTCGAGATCCACGATTGCCACGAGCTCCGCCACTTCGGGCAGAGCGACGATGGCAGGGAGGTGCGCTGCCGCGCCGATTCCACCGGCGCCGACGACGCCGATCCGTGCTTTCTTCATTCTGTGATCAGCCTTTCAGGCCAGTTGTGGCGATGCCGGTGGTGAGATATTTCTGCCCGGCGAGGAAGAACCCGAAGAGCGGCCCAAGCGACAGAACCGCCATCGCAAACATCGGCCCCCAGGCGCTCTCACCGCTGGCGTCGAGGAATGCGTTGAGCCCCAGTGGAACGGTGTAGTTGCGGGGATCCTGCAGGTAGAGCATCGGGGTGAGGAAGTCGTTCCACGTCCAGATGAAGGTGAAGATCGCGGTCGTCGCCAACGCGGGAATCGTCAAGGGGAGGATGATCAGTCGGTAGGTCTGCCACGGGCCGGCACCGTCGATCTTGGCCGCCTGATCGAGCTCGGTCGGGAGCCCGCGCAAGAACTGCACCATGAGGAAGATGAAGAACGCGTCGACCGCCAAGAACTTCGGCGTCACGAGGGGCAGGAATGTGTTCACCCAGCCGAGCTCCGAGAACAGGATGTATTGCGGCACGATCAGCACGTGATGCGGCAGCATGAGCGTTCCCATCATGAGGATGAAGAAGAGCGAGCGGAATCGGAACGAGAGTCGGGCGAATGCGTATGCCGCAAGCGAGCAGGACACGAGGTTGCCGACGACAGAAAGCACCGCGACGATCGTCGAGTTGAGGAAGAACGTTCCGAACCCGACGCCGGATCCCTCCCAGCCGCGCGCGTAATTCTCGAGCACGATCGGGTCGGGGAACGGCCAGATCTCGGAGAAGATGCTCTCGCTGTCTTTGAACGACGCACCGAGCATCCAAATGACGGGATACAGCATGAGCATGCCGAACCCGATCAAGAGGAAGTGCGAGAGCGCCGTGCGACCACGGCCGCTCCGCTTGCCGTAGCGCACGCCCGCGCTGGCGTAGTTAGTGGTCTCAGTCGTCATAGTGCACCCAATACTTGGAGAACCAGAAGTTGGCGGCGGTCACGATCGCGATGCCGACGAACAGCACCCACGCCATCGCGCTCGCATATCCCATCTGGAAGTTGGTGAAGCCTCGTTGATAGAGGTAAAGCGTGTAGAACAACGTCGAGCTGACTGGACCACCGGTACCACCGGAGACGACATAGGCCGGAGTGAACGCCTGGAATGCCCCGATGAGCTGAAGAATCAGATTGAACAGCACGATCGGCGTGAGCATGGGAAGGGTGATGTGCACAAAGGCCTGGCGGCGATTGATGCCGTCGACCGCTGCTGCCTCGTAGAGGTAGGTGGGAATCTGCCGAAGCGCCGCGAGGAAGATCACCATTGGCGAGCCGAAGGTCCACACGTTGAGGATGATGAGCGTGCCGAGCGCGGTGTCGGGGTTTCCGATCCAACTCTGCCCATCGATTCCGAAGACGCTCAGCACCTGATTGATGAGGCCGTTGCTTCCGAACATCTGGCGCCAGAGAACCGCGATGGCAACGCTCGCGCCGAGCAGCGACGGCAGGTAGTAGATCGATCGATAGATTGCCAAGGCACGGAGCCCGCGGTTGAGGATCACAGCGAGCAAGAGAGCGAAAGCAAGCTGGAGAGGCACCGAGACGAAGACGTAGACGAGCGTCACCCGCACCGATTCCAAGTACTTGGGATCGTTCGTGAACAACTTCTCGTAGTTCGCGAGTCCCACCCAGTTCGGATCGGCCAACAGGCTGTAGTCGGTGAACGACAGGTAGAGCGAGTAGATCATCGGGCCGAGTGTGATCAGCGTGAAGCCGACCAGCCAGGGCGCGAGGAAGAGGTAGGGCGCTATCCGATCACGCCACTGGGTGCCCTTGAGGGAGCGCGAGCCGGTGCGGGGGGTCTTGGACCCCCGCACCGGCCGCATTCCTGCGTCCGCTACACCCGCTGCACCGTCCACGCCTTCACCAGACTGGCGCGGTTCGTGAATTACAGACATTGAGTTCCTTCGGTGCGCAGCGGGTGGGCGGATGTATCAGCTAGCCAAGCTCGGACTTCGCCTGAGCGAAGAACGAGGCGACTGCCTCGTCGATGCTCATGCGGCCGAACTGCACCTGCTGGGCGGTCTCAGAGAACAGGGTGTTGACCGCTCCCGAACCGACCGGTGCGGGCACCGGCGCTGCCGAACCGTTGTCACGAACCGACTGGATGACTCCCATGGCCTTGGCTACGACGTCGTTGACGCCGGCGGTGGCCGCCTCGACAACGTTGCCGTTGGCAGGCACGCCGCGGTCGATGCCGAGGATGCTGTTCGCTTCTTCGCTGTTCAGCAGGAAGTTGACCAGCTTGGCAGCCTCGAGCGGGTGCTCCGACTGGCTCGAGATGATCAGGTTCATCGACATGCGGAGGTACTGGCCGGGATCCTGCGACTCGGACGGCAGTCGGGTCAGCGCGAGCGTGTTCGGCGTGTTGGCCGTCACTCCCTCGTACTGGTTGACGAACAGGAACGTCGAAGCAGCAACGCCAGCGATCACGGCGTCGTACGGCGTGCCCAGGTACTCCGACGACACGTCGGGTGCCGTTGCAGCGCCAGCGTCACGCATGTCGGCCCAGTACTGCCAGTAGTCGGCCAGCGTCTGCTCGGAGAATCCAAGACCGTCAGCGGTCATGTATTCCTCACCGTGCTGCTTGGCCCAGACCTCGAACACCTGGTAGCTGTGCGCCAGGTCGGTTACGCCGGCAACTGCGCCACCGGACGCCGTCCTGATTGCGGCACCGTAGGTCTTCAGGTCGTCCCACGTGTAGTTCTCGTCGGGAAGGGCGACGCCCAGCTCAGCACTCTTCGTTTCGTCGAAGATGAACCCGTGGGTCGAGAGACCGAAGTCGAGGGCGCTGAGCTTGCCGTCAATGGTCGTGGTCGCTACGAGGTCGGCGGGCCATCCGTCGAGGGAGAGCACACCGGCGTCAACGGCCTCGTTCATGTCGTAGACCTGACCGCGGTCAGCAAACTCGACGAGAACCTCGTTGTAGAGCTGGATGACGTCGGGCGAGTTCTTGCCGGCGTACTGAGTAGTGATCTTGTCGAGGTAGCCATCAAAGCCGCCGAAGTCGCGAACGACCGTGATGCCCGGGTTCTCTTCCTCGAACAGGTCGAGAACCTCGTTGGTGAGTTCGTGGCGAGCGTCGCCACCCCACCAAGACATGCGCAGCTCGACCGGCCCGGTCGGCTCCGCGGGTTCGCTGCTGCATGCGGCCAGCCCTGCAGTGAGCACGAGAACCGTTGCTGCGGCGGCTACTGCCTTCCAACTACGTCGTGTAGACAATGTTGCTTCCAATCTCTTCGTTGAGAGTTCCCAAGGGGTGAATTCCTTGGATCGAGTTGTTGTTGCTGTTGTGGTGCCGGAAAGGTCGAACCGATCAGATGTGCACAATCGATTTTTCACCTTCGCGTGCGGCAACTATAGGCGAGCCCAAAGAGCGCCGTCAACGATTCTGGAAAGGTTTCCTGAAGTTGTCGTGGCGCTCCCGCGGAATTGTGCGCAATCGAGTGCGCTAGTTCGACCCGAGTTGGGAAAGATTGCATCAGAGTGCCGCCCCATCTGCCGCGGATTCTCGAATCGTCAACGGGCCAAGACGGGCCGGCCCGATACTCGCCGCGGCGCGGAACTCGGTGGGCAGACGAACCTCACGGGCCTGCCCATCGCCGAGTTGCTCGAGCAGAACCTGGGCGGCGCTGACGCCCAGCTGTTGCGCATCCCTCCACACGACCGCGAGCTCGGGACTCAAGAACTCGGCGAGCGGGAGCGAGTCACAGGTCACCAGGCTCATGTCGCGAGGCATGACAATTTCCATCGAGCGGAGCGCGCGAAGCACCCCGACGAGAATCTGGTTGCCGCCCACGATGATGGCGGTGGGCGGCTCTGAGGATCGCAGCAACTCGAGGGTCGCGCTCTCCCCGTGGCTCGCCGTGAACGGGCCGGAACGCACCGTTGCAGCGGCTCCGTCGTGCGCCGCGACCGCTCGGCGGAGCGCCTTGGCTCTCGCCCTAGCCGGAAGCACCTCGGACAACCCGTTGATGAGCGCGATGCGCGTGTGCCCCAATTCGAGAAGACGCTCGACCGCCGCGGTGACACCGGTCTTGTGGTGGCTCAACACGTGAGAGGCGCTCGGAACCCCGAGTTTGCGGTCGATAAGCACGGTGGGGATGCTGCTGCGCACGAGCGCATCGGTTATCGGCCCGCTCTCCTCCTCGCCCACGGAGACCAGCAATCCGTCGACGCGACGCTGATGCATCCGCCGAATCTGCTGCAGAGCGAGTACATCATCGTTGAGTGAATTCGCGAGCAGCACTGAGTAGCCGCGCGCGCTTAGTTCGATCTCGGCGCCGTGCGCCATGAGCGCGAAGAGGGGATTCGAGATGTCTGAGACGACGAATCCAATCGTCCGAGATTCACCGGTGCGCAGACTCTGCGCCAACATGTCGGGCTCGTAGCCGAGCGCCGCAACGGCATCGATGACGCGGTTGCGCATGGTTTCGCTGACATCGGGATGGCCGGACAGCACCCGAGAGACCGACGAGATGGCCACGCCAGCGCGCTCGGCAACCGCCTTCATCCCCGTCGGTCGTAAACGTCCGTTCATCGAGCCTTCGCTCTCCGTCACAGGACCCTCCTTCGCGTCTGCGTCTCGGCGACGTCATCGTCAACCGAGCGGTGTACCCACTGCCGATTGCCTCCGGATTTCCGCGGCGTCGGCGGTTGGCCGACCCAGGATCCTAGAGTTGCGCAATCGAATTCGCATACACTCGTCGCTGTCAACGTTACTGGAAAGGTTTCCGGGATGCATCCAGACCTGCTCTCTCACCCCCTCGCGACGAGCGAATGGGAATCACTTCCCGCCGCCACCGTGCGACTGCACACGCGATCGGTGTGGACCACGCCCCTCGAGACCGAGATTGATGCGCCCGCCGAGCGCATCATCCATTTGCGAGCGCTCTTTGCCGACGAACCGATCTCCCTCGAGTCTGTGCACGCGAACGTCGGTGCCGGCTACCACAAGTGCGCGAGCGGCCAGGAGATCGACTCGGTGGTTCACGCTCGCTTGTGGACTCCCGACGAGCACGGCTGGCAATCGGTGGGCGAGATCAGCAGAAGCCACGACGAGGCCCTCGCAGTGGAAACGATCGCGCCGTTGGGCCTGAGCTCCCGCGGCTTCGTCGCCGAACTACGTCAGGCCACCACTGACCGCTGGTGGCCGGGCTGGAACCTTGCCAACACCGCCCTGACGCTTCGCGGAACCGCTCCTGCCCAGTGGCGCGCGCGTCGGCAGGGTCGGCTCGCGACCGAGAACCTCGACCTCACCGGCCTGCCGGAGGGGGTCAGCGCCACGCACCGCAACTCCGAGGTTCGCTTCACGACCCCGTACCTGTCTGTCGGATTCCGGCTGCATACCCCGGCCTGGAGTTTCTTCAGCGTCGACGACGACGGTCGAGCACGCCACGACCGCAACCTGCTTCAGCAGCCGCGGTCAATGGACATCGTGCGCAGCGGCGTATATCCGTCAGGCGTCTATCCGGTGTTGCGCGATCAGAACGCCGAGTATCTCGCGCAGGGCCCGCGATTCACCTCCCACGACGGGGATCGCCCAGTCGGATTTCTCGCGTTCGACTACAACGGCACCGTGAACGTTCGCGGCAATGTCGTGCGCTACGACGTGACCATTCCCGACGCAGACCAGACCTACAGCTACGAGTTCACGATCGAGCGGGATCGAATCGAGCTCACTCTGGGGCGACGGTCGACCCGCGCCAGACGCGCGTGGACGAGCTCCGCCTGGCACGTGGCGACCGACAACCGGGTCACACCATCCACGGTCATCGGGCGCCTGCTCGAACGGGGCGAAACGGGACTCATCACGGGGGATGCGTCGTGGCATTTCCCCCGCCACGGAACCGTGCAACTCTCCAGCGACAGCGCCGACGTGCTCCTGCGCAGCGATTCGGTGCGCGCGCTCGACACCAACACTCTGGAGATCAAGCTCGGAGAAACCGCCACAGACTTCGGGGACTACCTGCTGCCCGCCGGCGAATTCGAGTCGCGCATCACTATGCGAGTCGCGACTCCCAGACTCGCGACGCTCGGCAGCGAAGCACCCGACGTCGTGCGCCGCATGGTGGATCGGCACGCCCTGACGGCCCTGCCCTTCCGCAGCGACACCGCCACGTATTCCAACAATGGCGCATCGATGCACTGCACGACGACCCTCGCCGACATCTCGGCGATCGCCGGTGTGCTCGACGAACTCCCGGGCGGCATCCAGCCGATGGAACTCGTGGGAATCTCCTTGCGACGCTGGCTCGACGGCGCCCCGAGCTACGGCAGCGGGAGCACCTCGCACGGCGCGCACCGCCTCGAAGACGAATACGTGCAGATGGCGGCCAACACCCTCACGGCGTTGGCGCGCTACCTCGACTGGAGCGGCGACGCCGCCTGGTTCGCGCGGCATGAGCCGCGCATCCTCGCCGAGATCGAGGCGATGCTCGCGCGGGACGTCGACGGCGACGGCCTCGTCGAGTCGAGCATCCGCCGCGGAAACAGCAACGAGCACCAGTGGAGCTCCGCGTGGGCCGATGTCATCTCTTTCGGGTGGAAGGATGCCTGGGCGAACGCCGCCCTGTTCGAGACCTGGACCGAACTCGCCCCCGTGCTGGAGCGATTCGGCAAGACCGAGCTCGCCACACGGGTGTCGACCTCTGCGCAGGAGCTACGCTCGGCCTACCTCGACACCTTCCTCAACTCCGAGACGGGCATCATCGCGGGCTGGCGATCGCAGGACGGCGAACTCCACGACCACGGATTCTCCCTCGTCAACGGTGCCGCGTGTGCCAGCGAACTCATCGACCTCGACACGGCGCGGCAGATCATGGGCAGACTGCTCGACCACTGGAAAGATGTGGGAATCGACGACTGGCGCAATGGCATCCCCCTCAACCTGTGGCGCATCCCCGAGAGCGATATCGGCGGCGTCGTCTTCGGCCTGCCCCTCGGCGGTTATCAGCAGGGCGGCTGCTCACACCACAGTGCTCGGGTCATCGTGTCGGCGCTGGAACGGGTAGGGATGCGATCGGAAGCGGACACCCTGCTCACTGCGCTCGCGACGACGATCGCCGACGACTCGTCGTTCGGCGGCCTCGGCTCGGGCGTCGACTGGCGCATGTGGGACGGAAGCCCGAGCGGCTACGAGGGACAACTCGCTGAGGGCTTCAGCGTTGTCGCCAACGCTGTTCGACGGTACCCCTCGTGATGGCACCGCGGCCGGCCCCGCTCACGACCGTTGACGGCGCACGCGGACGTGACGAATTTCGACTAGACCCGAGCCGCAAGCACCTCAACCACGGCTCGTTCGGTGCCGTGCCTGCTCGTGCTATCGACCACCACGCCTCCCTCCTCGAGCGCCTAGAAGCCAACCCGTTTCGGTGGTTCGAGGAGTTGCCCGAGTTGCACGCCGCCGCGCGCGCCTCGCTCGCCGACTTCGTGGGAGCCCCGGTCAACGAACTGGCTATGGTCGCCAACGCGAGCGCCGCGGCGAGCGCTGTCTTCGTGAGCCTCCCGCTGAACGAAGGCGACGAGATTCTGCTCACCGATCACATTTACGGTGCCGTGGCGATGGGCGCGCACCGATACGCGACTCAGCGCGGAGCCTCGGTGCGAACGGTGCCCGTGCGCCACGCCGCCGCCTCAGACGAGGTGCTCGCGGTGATGCTCGACGCGATCACCGAGCGCACTCGCATGGTCGTCATCGACCACATCTCCTCGGCGACGGCGCGCGCGTTCCCCGTGGTCGAACTCGTCGAGGCCCTGGCCGATCGGGACATAGTCGTCGTGATCGACGGGGCGCACGCCCCTGGCATCCTGCCGCAGGCGGCGGTGCGCTCGCCCAACGCCATCTGGTTCGGCAACCTCCACAAGTACGCCTGCGCTCCGCGGGGGGCCGCGGTGCTCGTCGCTCAGGGCGAGCTCGCCCAACGCCTGTTCCCTGTCATCGACTCGTGGGGGGCCGAGCTGACCTACCCCGAGCGGTTCGACCTGCAGGGCTCGATCGACACCACGGGTTTCCTGTCGGCGGTGTGCGCGATTGAGACGCTCGAAGAACTGTTCGGCTGGGACCGCATCCGCTCCTACAGCGCGACATTCGGGGCGTGGGCCGCAGAAACGGTCGCGGCTGCGCTCAGCGAGCTCATGGACGAAAACCCGCTCGTCGATGTCGGGATGCCCGTGGCCCAGCAGCCACTTCTGCGCCTGCCGCCCGGGGTCGCCGCCGACCCGGCCGGCGCGCGTGAACTGAAGGACCGACTCGCCGCCGAGGCAGGCTGCGAAGTTGGCGTCTCGACCTGGAACGGAACGGGATTCGTTCGCCTGTCGGCCCACGTGTATACCGAGGCATCCGACTACGACCAGTTCATCGCCGCGGGCGTGCCCGTCATTGCCTCGCTCAGTGTGAATCGCGACAACGGGTAACCTAGTTCGGTCAAGCACCACCGTGCTGCAGAGAGGCATCCACCGTGGCCACACCCACCACTCGGGGCTCGGATCGCACGATCTCCCCCGAAATCTCGCGCTCCTGGTTGCTCGTCGCGGCGACCCGGCCCGAAGAGTTCGACGTCGCCGAGGCATCCCGCGCCGACCAGATCATCCTCGACGTCGAGGATGCCGTCGACCCCAGACTCAAGCCTCAGGCCCTCGCCGACGTCGCCGAATGGCTTGCCGCTGGCGGCACCGGATGGGTTCGCATTAACGACCGCACGAGTGACTTCTGGTCACACGACGTCGACGCGCTCGTCGGCCTGCCCGGCCTGCGCGGCGTCATGCTCGCCAAGACCGAGGCCGCCGCCCACGTTTCCGAGACCTTCGACCGGCTGCGCGGCAAGACCCCCGTGATCGCTCTCGTCGAGTCCGCTCTCGGTATCGAGGAGGCGGCAAGCATCGCCCGCGCCCGCGGCGCCTACCGCCTCGCGTTTGGCAGCGGCGACTACCGTCGCGACACCGGCACGAGTGCGGATGACCTCGCCATGAGCTATCCGCGATCGCGCCTCGTCGTCGCCAGTCGAGTCGGAAATCTACCGGGACCGATCGACGGTCCCACCGTCGGCACCAATCACCCGGTGCTGCGCGAACAGGGAGCCATGGCGGTCGCACTCGGCATGACCGGCAAACTCTGCCTCGACATCGAACAGTTGCCGATCATCAACGAAGTCATCAGCCCGACCCGCTCCGACGTCGCCTGGGCGCGCGAATTCCTCGACGACTTCGAAGCCGGCGGCAGTGTGATCCGCGACGGTAGCGACCTACCTCGACTGGGTCGAGCGCAGAAGATCGACAAGCTCGCCCGCGCGTTCGGGGTGGAACCGGCCTAGCGTCCGGAGCCGCCGCTCGACGGCATCCACTCGACGACAAGACCATCTTTCTCGCCAAACCGGGTGAGATGGCGACCCAAAACGTCTTCGACCCGGGCGAGGGTTTCGGCGTCGTCGGCGTGGGCCTCGAGCACGATCACCTCTGCCTCGGCGCGAATAACGCCCAGGCCAGACCCGATGGTCACCTCGCTGCCCCGCGGCGATGACACCACCTCGACCTTGTTCGACAGGTGCGAGGACAGCTGTTTCGCCCACCGTGCGGGGCGAGAGCTCGCCACGTCGGCGCGGGAGTGCAGGGAGAAGGTCATGTACCCATTCTGCGCCGTTCCCCAGCCATGCGGGTTAGCCTGAGAGTATGTCAACGGCTGTCATAGTGGATGCCCTCCGCACCCCCTCGGGGCGCGGCAAACCCGGCGGTGCTCTCTCCGACCAGCACCCGGTCGACCTGCTCGGAACGGTGCTACGGGAGTTGGTCGCGAGAAACGACCTCGACCCCGCGCTGATCGACGATGTTATTGCGGGATGCCTCTCCCAAGTGGGCACCCAGTCGGTCAACATTGCGCGCAACTCAGCGCTCGCCGCCGGCTTCCCGGTCTCGGTTCCGGGCACGACGATCGACCGGCAGTGCGGATCCAGCCAGCAGGCCGCGACCTTTGCGGCGCAGGGCGTTATCGCAGGCGCGTACGACATCGTCATCGCCGGCGGCATCGAACTCATGAGCTCGCACCCGATCGGGCGCGCTGCACTGGGCGAAGACAACTGGGGGCCGATGGTCAGGTCCCGGTTCCCCGAGGGGCTCGTCGGTCAAGGGATCTCCGCCGAACTCATCGCTGCGCGGTGGGGGTTGGAACGGGATGCGCTGGACGAGTTCGCGGCGCGCTCGCATCGACTGGCGGCCGCGGCATCCTTCGACTCGGAGATTCTGCCGATCGGTGACCTGCGGGTCGACGAGACGATTCGCCCTGACACGACCGTCGAGGGCCTCGCCGGGCTGAAGCCCGCCTTCTACGACGAAGCGCTCGGGCAGCGGTTCCCAGAAATTCAGTGGCGCGTGACGGCGGGCAACTCGTCGCCGCTCACCGACGGCGCCTCCGCGGTGCTCATCATGAGCGAAGAGCGCGCCGCGCAACTCGGACTGCGGCCGCGCGCACGGTTCGTGGCCTCGGCCGTCGTCGGCAGCGACCCCATCGAGATGCTCACTGGAGTCATGCCCGCGACCTCCAAGATTCTTCGAGCGCAGCGGAATGTCGATCGGCGATTTCGACACAATCGAGATCAACGAGGCGTTCGCCTCGGTTCCGCTCGCCTGGCAACAGGAGTTCGACGTCGACCCCGACCGGGTCAACCCGCGCGGCGGCGCGATCGCGTTGGGGCATCCGCTCGGCTCGTCGGGAACTCGGCTGCTCACGACCATGGTCAACGAACTCGAACGCTCGGGCGGGCGCTACGGCTATCAGGTGATGTGCGAGGGCGCAGGCATGGCAAACGCGACAATCATCGAGCGGCTCTAGCGATGAAGATCGCGGGATGCTCGGCACTCGTCACCGGGGGCGCATCCGGTCTCGGCCTCGCCACCGCCCTGCGGCTCGCCAGCTGCCGGCGCGCACGTCGTCATCGCCGACCTGCCCTCGTCGCGCGGCGCCGAGCTCGCGGCCGAGCACGGATTCGTGTTCGTGCCCGCCGATGTGACCGACTCGCCACGACATGGCTCGCGCGGTCGAGGCGGCAACCGAACTCGGGCCGCTCCGCGTTGCGGTGTGCTGCGCAGGGGTCGCGACAGCGGAACGTGCTGTCGGGCGGGAGGGACCGCTGCCGCTCGAGCGATTCGAGCGCGTGATCGCCATCAACCTCACCGGAACCTTCAACACCGTGCGACTCGCCGCGGCGGCCATGATGGCAACTGAACCGATCGACGGCGAACGCGGTGTCATCGTCACGACGGCCTCGGTCGCCGCGTTCGATGGGCAGATCGGGCAGCCCGCATACGCGGCATCCAAGGCGGCGGTGGCCGGGATGACCCTGCCGCTGGCCCGCGAGTTCGCGCAGAGCCTGATCCGCGTGATGTCGATCGCGCCCGGCATCTTCCAGACCCCGATGATGGCGGGCCTCCCGCAGGCGGCGCAGGATTCGCTGGGGGCTCAGGTGCCGCATCCGAGCCGGCTAGGTCGCCCGGAGGAGTTCGCGAACCTCGTGGGGCACATCGTCGATAACCCGATGCTCAACGGCGAGACGATCCGCCTCGACGGCGCGATCCGGATGGCCCCGAAGTAACTACAGCACCAGCTCGTAGCACAGCGCGTTCGAGATGACCCCGTACTTTCCGTAGGGCGCGATAGGCACGTATCCGAGGTCAAGGTACAGCGCGATCGCGGCAACCTGAAGCGGCCCAGTTTGCAGCACGAGGGATGCCGCGCCCCGCGCCCGCGCGATCGACTCCAGCTCGGCCATCAGCAGCCGTGCCACCGCCCGCCCGCGCGCGGACTCGGCGACGAACACCTTTTTCACCTCGAGAGCCCCGGTGGTCGAGACCGTCGAGACCGTCGAGCTTGTCGAGACCGTCGAGACCGGCCGCAACGCGGCATGCCCGATCGGTTCGTCGCCGTCGAGGGCGAGGAGCGTGTGCGTGATCTCGGCCGGGTCGATCGAGAGCGCGTCATCCAGCGCGGCACGCTCCACCTGCGTCAGCCCATCGGCGAACACGGCGTACATGGCGCCGGTCTCGGCGTCCATCGCGGCACGCATCGCGATGGCTCCGGGGTCGAACCAGTCGACCTGTTCGATCCGGATCGACCGAGCCGTCACTCGCTCTTGGTCTTTGCCGTCGCCGACGCGTTCGACTCGTACGACGTGTTCGTCGACTCGAAGAAGTTGACGAGCTGGAGGGTGTCGTTGGCGGCCGCCATCCACTTGGCCGGGTTCGGCACGTTGTAGTGGGCCTCGAACCCGAGCTCCTCGAGGCGACGGTCGGCGAGGTACTTCACGTACTGGTTGATGTACGTGGCGTTGAGGCCGAGGATGCCGTTGGGCAGCAGGTCGCGGTTGTATTCCTCTTCCATCTCCACGGCATCCAAGATCATCTGCTTGATCTCGGTGGCGAACTCTTCGGTCTGAAGGTCCGGGTTCTCTTCGAGCACGGTCAGGATCAGGTTGATACCGAACTTGAGGTGCAGGCTCTCGTCGCGCACCACCCAGTCCATGAGCGAACCGAAGTTGCGCAGCAGGTTGCGCTGCCGGAAGCTCAGCGCGACCATGAAGCCGGAGTAGAACCAGACGCCCTCGAGAATCACGTTGTACGCGACGAGGTTGCGCACGAAGTCTTTCTTGCCCTCGGTCGTCGTGATGTCGAGGGTCTGCTCCGTCATGCGACGGATGTACTTGACCTCGAACTCTTCCTTGCGAGCCATCGACGGGATGTTCACGTGCGAGCCGTAGGCGGCCTCGCGGTCGATCGGGAAGGTCTCCAGCACGTACTCGAAGCTCATGCAGTGGTTGGCTTCCTCCCACATCTGCTTCGCCAGATACAGGCTGCACTCCGCCGCGTTCACGTACGGGTAGACGCCGAACGCGAGCGCCTTGTTGACCAGCAGTTCGTTCGGGTTGAAGTAGCTCATCAGGAAGGTGACCGCGTGACGCTCTTCGTCGGTCATCTTCTTGAAGTCGGCGATGTCTTCGCCGAGCTGGATCTCGTTCGGGAACCACGTGTTCGCGACGGCCTGGTCGTACAGGTCCATTGCCCACTGGTAGCGGATCGGCTTGAGCAGCAGGCCCTCTTGCAGGCCCGTTCCTAGAATTCCCATTACTGGCAGCTCTCACACTGAAGGTCGTCCATCGGGTCGACCGGAACTTCGTACTCGGCTACGCGGTCCACTAGGCACCCGCCTTCGGGGCCAGGCCGCCGAAGCCGCGGCGGGCGGGCGCAGCCGGAGCCGCGGCATCCGTCGATGCTGTCGCTGATACGGCGGGTGCCGAGTTGACCAGAGTCCTCCGACTTGTTGACCTTCACGGTCGACTGCTCGGCGGTGTGGCGCGGCTTCATGTGCAGGTAGTACGTCGTCTTCACGCCGCGCTCCCAGGCCGCGTAGTAGATGTCCATCATGTCGCCGAGGTCACGCGTCTCGAGGTACATGTTGCGGCTGATGGCCTGGTCGATCCACTTCTGTGCGCGGGCCGAGACCTCGAGGAACGCGTACGGCGAGAGCTGGAAGCTCGTCTTGTAGACCTCCTTGAGGTGGTCCGGGATCGCGGCCACGTTCTGGATGTCGCCCTGGCTGCGCAGGATCGCCTCGCGGGTCGACTCCCAGATGCCGAGCTTCTGGAGGTCGGTCACGAGGTTGCGGTTGACCTCGAGGAACTTGCCGTTCGACGTGGCGCGGCTGAAGATCTGCGAGAACTGCGGGTCGAGACCCGGAGTGGTTCCCGCGACGAGACCGATGGATGCCGTCGGCGCGATAGCCATGAGCGTCGCGTTGCGCATGCCGCCCTTGACCTTGGCGCGAAGGGCATCCCAGTCGAGGCGAGTCGTGCGGTTGACCTTGATCTCGAGTGCCGCGGTCGGCCTCGGTGAGAGCGATCGAGTCGAGCGGCACCATGCCCTTCGACCAGCCGCTGCCCTCGAAGTTCGAGTACGAGCCGCGCTCCTTCGCGAGCTCGGTGGACGCGTCGATTGCCGCGTACGAGACGTGCTCCATGATCTCGTCGATCAGGTCGTACGCCTCTTCGCTCTCGTAGCTGATGCCGAGCTTCTCGATGATGTCGGTGAAGCCCATGACTCCGAGCCCGACGGCGCGGTTCTGCTGGTTGGAGAAGTCCGCCTCCTTGACGCTGGAGCGGGTGATGTCGATGAGGTTGTCGAGCTGGCGAACGGCCAGGCGAGCGCTCTCCTCGATCTTCGCGTAGTCGACGGCGAGGCTGCCGTTCTCCGCAGTGATCATGTGCTGCGAGAGGTTGATCGACGCGAGGTTGCAGACGGAGACGTTGTCTTCGTCTTGCGGCAGCGTGATCTCGGTGCAGAGGTTCGAGAGGTGGATCGTGCCCGTGTTGTTGTTGAGAGCGCGGTTGTTGATCGTGTCTTTCCAGGTCAGCCACGGGTGGCTGGTGGTCTGCAGCGAGATGAGGATCGACTTGAACTGCTCGCGCGCGGTGATCTTCTTGAACATCCGCAGCTCGCCGGACTCGGCCATCGCGACGTACTCGTTGTAGCGCTCGGAGAACGCCTTGCCGTACAGCTCGTTGAGGTCGGCAACCTCGAGCGGGTCGAAGAGGTACCAGTCGTCGTCGTTCTGCACGCGCTTCATGAACTCGTCGCTGATCCACACCGCGGTGTTGGCGGTGCGGGTGCGGCGGTAGGGGTCACCGGAGTTCTGGCGCAGATCGAGGAACTCGGGGAAGTCGAGGTGCCAGTTCTCCATGTAGAAGCACAGCGCGCCGAACTTCTTGCCGCCGCGGCTGACCGCGCGCAGGATCGAGTCGATCGTGTGCATGAACGGGATCGGGCCGGTCGACGTCGTGTTGTTCGAACGGATCGGCGAGCCCTGGGCGCGCAGCTTGGTGACCGAGAGGCCGATTCCGCCGGTGCCCTTGGTGAGCCACATGACGTCGCGCGTGGTCTTCGCGATGTGCTCCATGTCGTCTTGCATCTCCATGACGAAGCAGTTCGCGAGCTGCGGGTAGATCGTGCCGGCGTTGACGAGAGTGGATCCCGCGGCCAGGTACTCGAGGCTCGACATCTTGCGGTAGAACTTCAGCGCCGCCTGGGTGGGGTCGGCCTCGTTGAGCGACAGGCCCATCGCGATGCGCATCCAGAAGTACTGAGGCACCTCGAGGGCGTCGCCGTTGCGGCCCTTGATGCCGTAGCGGTTGTTGAGCGTGACGACACCGATGTACTTGAGCAGCTCGTCGTGTGCGGGCTCGAGGTGGGTGGCGAGCTCGTCGAGGTCGAACATCTGAACGAGGCGCGGGTCGAGCAGTCCCTCGTCGACGCCGCGGGTGACGTTGGGGGCGAAGTGCTCGCGGTGCAGAGCCTTGAGCTCGTCGGCGGTCGTGTAGTCGCCGAGCACGCGCTTGTAGATCGTCTTGAGCAGCAGGCGCGCGGCGACGACGTCGAACGCCGGGTCATCCTTGACGTTCTGCAGTGCGACCTGGATGACCGCTTCGTCGAGCTGCTGCGTCGTGATGCCGTCGAACAGGGTCAGCTCGAGCTCGGATGCGATCTGGGTCACCCAGGTGATGTTGTCGTCGAGTCCGACGCTCGCAGCCTCGATCGCGAGGTTGATCTTGTTGGCGTCGTACGGCTCCCGCTGTCCGCTGCGCTTGACGACTGTAATTCCCACGACATCTCCCTCTTGTGCCCACTCAACATGGGCGTTTTTCTTCCCCGAAATCCTCGCCGAACGGATTCCCCCGGCTCAGCGTCTGATCACTATATATCGTGCGTCCGACACTCCGCCAACCACTAGATGTAGTGGGCGTGTCATCCACAGGTGTGCATAACTTGTACGACTTCTCCACAGGCTACGGGGCGCATCCGACGCCCAAATCCCGCTCGTTTTGGCGTCGGAGGGCGGCGCTAAGCTGGTTCTCTTGTGAAGAGCTACATCGGCCTGTTGAAAACTCCGGGCGTCGCGCGAATAATCGCAGCGCAACTCACCGCACGCTTTCCCAGCGGCATGCTCTCGCTCGCCTATCTGCTGCACGTCGAGCACGTCTTCAACTCCTACGGCGCCGCGGGTCTCGTGCTCGGCGCGACCAGCATCGGTCAGGCCATCTCGGGGCCGCTCACCAGCCGCTGGATGGGCGTCTGGGCCATCCGCCCCGTGCTCATCCTCACGACGTCCGTCGCCGCCGCCTCGATGGCCGCAATCGCGTTCGCTCCGCTGCCCCTCGTCGGCTACATGATCGTCGGATTTATCGGCGGCCTCAGCTACCCGCCGGTGCAGCCCGCGGTGCGAACGATCTACCCGAAGATGGTGAACTCCCACCAGCTCACGCCGCTCTTCTCACTGGATGCCTCGGCGCAGGAGATCATCTGGATCGCCGGTCCCGTGCTGGTGACCTTCGTCTCGATCCAGATCTCGACCGTGCTCGGAATCGTCATCGCCATGGCGTTCCTCGTCGGTCGGCGGTGCGTGGTTCATCTTGAGCCCCGAGGTCGGGCCGCGTGCGCATCCCGCGGTCAAAGCGACGGCTCGGCGTCGTGCTCGCGCGACCACCCGTGCTGTTGGCCACCGTCGTCGGCTTCCTGCTCGTCGGCGCCGCGGCCGCGGTCGAGGCGGGGGTCGTCGCGACCTTCGGCGAAGACGGTCCCATCGCCGGCATCGTGCTCGCCATCTGGGCGATCGCCTCGCTCGCCGGCGGTCTCGCCCTCGGCCACCTCCCGGTGGGACCGTGGGCGCTCGGCCGACGGATGGTCGTCGTGGCCATCGGTTGCATCCTCGCAATCTTCGCGTGGGACTTCTGGTCGCTCACCGGAGCCCTCATCGTTGCCGGGCTCTGCATCGCCCCCGCGCTCGCCGTCATGTACACGATCGTCTCGGCGAGCGTCAAGTTCAGCGACACAGCCGAGGCGTACGGCTGGGTCGGAACCGGTCAGCTCATCGGCGCGGCGATCGGCTCGGCGGTCGCCGGATTCCTCATCGACTCGAACGGAGCCGTGGGCGCGTTCTGGACCGGGGCCGCGTTCGCAATCGTGGGTGCGGCCGTGCCACTGATCTTCCACCGCGCGCATCCCGACCTGCGCGGGCGCGACTCGAGTTCTATCCCCGACACTGAGCCGGTACCGATGCAGCCGAGCTAGCTACCGGAGCTAGCTACCGGAGCGTCGCGAGCGCCGCCGCGAGCTGGTTGAGGTCGTCCAGCTGGTGGCTCAACAGCGCTTCGTGCTTCTCGGTCGGCGTGAAGACGCCGTCGACGATGTGCGTGCCAACGTAGTCGATCTCCACACTGTGCGACGTCTTGACCAGCCCGACAGTCGCGAGCACCGGGTCGAGGGCAGCCACCCCTCGGGAACCGCCCGACACGCCGCCGTAGCTGACGAGGCCGACCGGCTTGTGCTTCCACTCCTGCGAGAGAAAGTCGAGGGCATTCTTGAGCACGGGCGAGTAGCTGTGGTTGTACTCGGGGCTGACGAGAATGATCGCGTCTGCGGCATCCACCCGCTCGCTCCATGCCTTCGTGTGATCGTGGGTGTACTGCCGCTTTGCCGGATGCTGCGGCTCGTCCATGAACGGAAGCGCCAACTCTTTGAGGTCGACGAAATCGACCTCAAAGTGCGGGTGCCGGGTCACCGTCTCGCGCACCCACTCGGCGACCGGAAGACCGGCCCGTCCTGGGCGGATGCTGCCAACGATGATCATGAGTCGTGTCATGTCCGCTGCAACCACCCCGCCCGGGCCGGAATTCCCTCACCCGGCGATCCGCAGCAAACTAGTTGGCTTCGGCGAGCGCGTGGCCCGTCGCCGCACCGGTGTTGCGGTAGTGGCCGGCGAGCCGAGAGCACGAGCCCCACGACCGCCCATCCGGCGAGCACCAGCCACGGCAGCAGCGCGTCGGCGAGCGGGAAGTAGCTGAGGTCGCGCAGTAGCGTAACCGCGGCGCCCGGCGGGAACCACTGGCCGATCGCACCCCACGGGCGCAAGCAGAAACTCGACCGGTTGTGCGGCGGCCGAGATCGGGTTGGCGATCAGCAGGAACAGCAGCGCCCCGATCGCCACACCGGGTCGGCCCAGCAGCGACGCGAGCCCGACTATCGTGCCCGCCATTGCCAGAAGCGTCAGGCCGACCGCGGCCGCAGTTGAACCAGAAGTTGCCCTGAAGCCACCCGAACCAGCCCTGCAGTATCCCGGTCACCGCAAGCCCGCCGACCACGGCGTAGACGAGGGTTGCCGTCATTCGGCGCCGAGCGCCGACGATGGCGAGCGAGATTGCGACTCCACCGAGCAGCCCACCGAGCAGTAGCGGAAAGGACGACGCTGCGAACCCGACACCCCTCTCGTCCGTCGAGGCCAACGGCACGACATCGGTGGTGGCGACCGTGATCGGTGCGGGCAAGTGGATGCCCTGCGCCGCGGCGGCCGCGTTAAGTTGCGCCGCCAGCGTGGGCGCGAGTCCCGCGAGTATCTGGGCGACCGGCGCGCTCGCGGCCGAAGCGGTGAGAACCTCGGGCTCGGCGCCCAGAACTATGGCGCCGTAGGCCTGGCGGGTCTCGATCAGGTCGACAGCCGCCTGACGGTCATCGACAGTTGCGATCTCGAAGGTGTCTGGGGACTTCTCGTCGAGCGCTGCCGAGAGCAGGTCGACCTGGGCGCTCGGCCCGGCGATCGCGATCGGGAGGCTCGTGACCGACGAGGTGATCGTCGGCCAGAGGAAGGCGAGCAGGATGATGCTGAGCACTGCCGAGAGCGCGATTCCGATCCGACGACCCGCCCCACGGGCGTGTGCAGCGTGCTGTCTTCGTGTGCCATGGGACTATCCTCTCAAAAAGAATGTTCGTTCTTTTATAGGAAAGCACCGGCGCGCCGAGTTGTCAAGAACGATCATTCTTTTTTAGAGTGAGGGATGCCCAAAGTCACCGACGAGTACCGCAGCGCCAAGCGACGCGAGATCGCCGACGCGGCCCTCCGTGCCTTCCGGCGCAAGGGATTTCAGGGCGCATCGATGGCGGACATCATCGCAGAATCGGGGCTATCGGCCGGTGCGATCTACGGGCACTACGCGAGTAAGAGCGACATCGTCTTCGAGGTCGCCACTCAAGTCGTCGGTGCGCGCATAGTCGATGTCGGCCGCCTGGCGCACGTCGACCCGATGCCGTCGCCCGGCCAACTGCTGCCGGTGCTACTGCGGGGCATGCTCGACGAGATCGGCGAGCCAGCCATTCTGGTTCAATTGTGGGGCGAGGCCGTCACCGACCCCAACGTCTCGAAGCTGACCACCGAAGTCTTCCTGCGACTGCAGACCGCCCTAACGTCCTACGTCTCGCTCTGGCACCAGCGCGCCCACGGGCTG
>CAWBCL010000002.1:0-558123 GCA_963787305.1 uncultured bacterium | reverse complement strand
ACGGGCTCCCGGCTGGCGGCCTCGCCCCCGCGGGATGCCGGTTCCCAACCGGGCGGGGCTCGTGCATAATCCGCGGCATGAAACCGACCATGTCCGCCCTTGCCGCGACCGGGCTCCTCATCGTCACGCTCGGCGCGATGGCCCAGGCGCAGCGCCCTGCCGCGCCCGCGGCCGCGCCCGCCGCCGCCGCCGCCGTGGATCCGCGCGTCGCGAAGCTGAAGGCCAGGTGGACGCCGACGTGTCGTCGGCGGCATGTACGACCTCGGCCAGCAGATGAACGACATGGTCTTCAGCTTCGGCGAGCTCGGCTTCCAGGAGTTCGAGACGCAGAAGTACCTGGCCGGCGTGCTGCAGCGAGAACGGCTTCACGGTCGAAACCGGCGTCGCCGGCATCCCCACGGCGTGGGTGGCGCAAGTGGGGCAGCGGCAAGCCGGTCATCGCGCTCGGCTCGGACGTCGACGGCATCCCGCAGGCGTCACAGAAGCCCGGCGTCACCTATCCGCGACCCGATCGTCGACGGCGCGCCCGGGCACGGCGAGGGCCACAACTCCGGCACGCCGCTCAACATCGTGGCGGCCGCTGGCCGTCAAGCGCATCATGGAGCGCGAGAAGCTGCCCGGCACGATCATGATCTGGCCGGGCGTGGCCGAAGAACTGCTCGGCACCAAGGCCTACTACGTGCGCGCCGGGCCTGTTCAAGGACGTCGACGTCGTGCTCTACAACCACGTCGGCTCGAACCTCGGCACCAGCTGGGGCGACAGCGGCGGCAACGGCCTCGTCTCGGTCGAGTACACTGTTCGAGGGCGAGACGGCGCACAGCGCCGGCGCGCCGTGGCGCGGCAAGAGCGCGCTCGACGCGGTGGAGCTCATGAACGTGGGCTGGAACTACCGCCGCGAGCACCTGCGCCTGCAGCAGCGCATCGCACTACGTCATCACCAACGGCGGCGATCAGCCGAACGTCGTGCCGCGCAACGCCGGCGTCTGGTACTACCTGCGCGAGACCGACTACGACGTCATCAAGCAACTGTGGGACATCGGCGACAAGATGGCCCAGGGCGCGGCGCTCATGACCAACACCACGTTCACCTCGCGCGTGCTGGGCTCGGCCTGGCCGTCGCACATGAACCGCACGATGGCCGAGACGCTGCTACGCCAACATCCAGCAGGTGGGTCTGCCGACGTGGAGCGAGGCCGACCTCGACGCTGGCCACGGCGACGCAGAAGGAGCTGAAGGTGCCGGTAGATCGGTCTCGCCACCGGGCATCCCGGAGCTGCGCGGCCGCGAGTCGATGCCGGACGAAGACAAGCGCGGCGGCGGCTCGGACGACATCGGCGACATCTCCTGGACCGTGCCCACGGTGTCGCTGTCGTTCCCGGCGAACTTCCAGGCCGGTCCCGGCCACAACTGGGCCAACGCCATCCCGATGGCCACGCCGATCGCCCACAAGGGCGTGAACGCCGGCGCCAAGGCGCAGGCGATGACGCTGCTCGAGTTCATGATGCGGCCCGAGCTCGTGCAGGCGGCGCAGGACTACTTCGTCAACGTGCAGACGAAGCAGCGCAAGTACACGCCGCTCATCCGGCCCGGCGACCAGCCGGCGATCTGGATGAACAAGGGCATCATGGACCGCTACCGCGACGAGATGAAGAAGTACTACTTCGACAGCACGAAGTACAAGACCTACCTCGATCAGATGAAGGCGCAGTTCGGCATCACGTATCCGACCGTGGCCAAGCCGGCATCGGCCCAGCCGTAGGTCCGGGACAAGCCAGAGGAGTCCTCATGGTGCGCCGCATTCTCGTCACCGTTGGGCTCGTCGCCGCCCTGCAGTCGGCGCCCGGCGCCCAGCCCGCCGGACGCCAGGTCGAGCTCGCCGACTACTACAAGCTGGTGACGGTGAGCGGCACCGCCCTGTCTCCCGACGGCCGCACCGTGGCGTTCGTCCGTACGCTGATCGTGGAATCGGAGAACCGGCGGCACAGCGAGATCTGGACCGTGCCGGCCGACGGCTCGGCGCCGCCCCGGCGGCTCACGAGCCCGGCGTTCTCGTCGGCCGGTCCACGCTGGAGCCCCGACGGGCGCCTCCTGGCGTTCACGTCGCGGCGCCCGGTGAACGAGGCGAGCGGTCCGGCGACCGAGTCCACCTGGTTCCTGCGCCTGGACCAGGCGGGCGGTGAAGCGTTCCAGATTGCGGGCGTGGGCGGCGCGCCCGTCTTCAGTCCGGACAACCAGTGGATCGCCTTCACGAAGGCCGTGCCGCCGGCGACGCCGCGGCCGGCGCCCGCGACCACGGCGTTCGAGAAGCTCACCGACGAGCGGTTCAAGGGCCGCACCTACGACTGGATGAACGCGCGCTTCGATGGCCGCGGCTATCTGCCGGACCCGCGCGACCCGTACGCCACGCCGCCGCTGGAGCTGTTCGTCGTGGCCCGCGACGGCGGCACGCCGCGTCAGCTCACCACCCAGGGCGTCGACGTGCAGACGCCCTCGTGGAAAGCCGACAGCCGCGCGCTCGTCTTTACCTCGAACATGTTCCAGCGCGACGAGTACGTCTACGACCGCGCGGATATCTTCACCGTGGACCTCGAGGGCCGCACTGCGCGCGTCACGAACGACGGCTTCGACCACGACACGCCGGTCGTTCGCCGCCGACGGGTCGATTCTCGCCATCCGCCAGCAGAGCCTGAATCAGGTGCTCGCGGCGAAGCAGGCGTTCGGATCGCCCACCGACGTCTACCGCTTCCCCGCCGGCGGCGGGGCGCCCGTGAACCTCACGTCGTCGTGGGATCTCGATTCCGAGTGCCCCCCGGGTCGCGCCGGAGGGGCGCGTGGTGCAGTTCACGGCCGGCAGCGGCGGCTCGACCCATGTCTTCCGCGTGCCGCTGACGGGTGGGCCGGTCGAACCCGTGACGCGCGGCGATCGCCGCCTGAACGACCTGTCCTTCGGGTGGGCCGTGGACCGCCAGGCCTACGTGGCCGGCGACGCCACGCATCCCGCCGAGGTGTTCGTGTCGGCGCTCGACGGCAGCGGCGAACGGAAGCTCACCGCGTTCAACGACGCGCTCGTCGCCGACGATGCGCCCGCGCCCGGTGGAACGCGTCCGGTTTCCGAGCAAGGACGGCACCCCGATCGACGGCTGGCTCACGATGCCGGCCGGCGCCGCGCCCGACGCGAAGGTGCCGCTCATCCTGGCGATTCACGGCGGCCCGCACGGCGCCTACGGCAACGACTTCTCGCTGCAGTTCCAGTACTGGGCCGCCAACGGCTACGCCGTGCTCGCCACCAATCCGCGCGGCTCGACCGAGTACGGCGAGAAATTCCTGTGGGAGACGTGGGGCGGCTGGGGCGGCGTGGACTACGAGGACGTGATGGCCGGCGTGGACCACGTCGTCGCGCGCTACCCGGTGGATGCGAAACGGCTCGGCGTGACGGGCTATTCGTACGGAGGATTCCTCACCAACTGGGTCATCACGCAGACGCCGCGTTTCGCAGCCGCGATTGTCGGCGCCGGCATCTCGAACTGGGTGAGCGACTACGGCACGGCCGACATCCCGCGCACCAAGGAAAGTGAGTTCGGCGGCGCGCCGTGGGAGCCGAAGGCCCTCGAGGCCCTGCTCAAGTGGTCGCCCGTGGTGCATGCGGCGAAGGTGACCACGCCGACGCTCTTCGTGCACGGCGAAGCCGACCTGCGCGTGCCGATCGAGGAAGGCGAGCAGATGTACACCGCGCTCAAGAAGCTGAAGGTGCCGGTGAAGTTCATCCGCTACCCGGAGAGCTACCACACGGGCTGGACGCCGTGGAACACGGTGCATCGCTACCAGCAGGAACTCAAGTGGTGGCGACAGTACCTGGGCGCGCCGGCGGCGACGGACCGCGCGCGGTAACGCGATACGCGGCGGGTCCGGACGAGGACGCGGTACCGACGGGCGCCGACTCGGCTGGGGAGATGCGATGCGACATCTGGCTCCCAGCGGCTGCTCGGCGACTGTCGGCACCAAGGCAATGACGCGTCACCTCGAGCAGGCGTCTTCCTGGGACACCGCGTATCGCCGAGCCGTTGGTGTGCCGCCGCCGGTGTGGGCATCCAGGCACGCGACGTGGGACCGGGCGACGTCACGACGCGCCAGCGGCTGCCATTCGACGGGCAGACGTTCGGCTTCCGGTTCGATTTCCACGGCCACTCGCTCGTGCGGTCGGGCGGCACCCGTCCCGGCGACAACCTCGTGGCCCATGCGCAGGGCGTGGACGTGCTGGTCCACGAGGCGCAGGCGCCGTCACCCAACGAGACCGAGGCGGCGAAGCTCGCCAACGTCAGCCTGCCGGTGCACAGCGAGCCGAAGGCCGTCGGGCGCGATTCGATAGTGGCCCAGTGCGGCGCCCACCTGCCCAGGCGACGCATTGCCCGGCAGGCGTCCGGCATGCCCGGTGCCCGCGATTACGGGATGCGGTACAGATTTGCCGCGTTGTCCCGCAGCACCATCCTGGCGATCTCCCTCGCGCGGTCGGACGTGATCTCGCCGTCCCGCATCATTCCAGTGAGCGCCAGGCCCAGAAGCGCGGCGCCCGGCGGTTGCGCCGAGCCAGCCCCACTCTTCCCATCCGACGACATCGCTGTCCGCGTAGGCGTCGGTGCCGAACAGAATCCGTTCCGGGAACTCGCTGAGCCATTCACGCAGCACTCCGGCGAGCGTGTAGCTCGAGAGCTAGAGTTCCCCATGAACGAGAAGTCAGCGAACGCGTTGGGCCGCGAGAAGAGCGACATCGTGTTGCGGACGTGCGGCCAGCCGCCGTGCACGATCACGAAGTTCGTCTGCCGGAGGGTCGGATCGCTGAAGGCCGACTCGAGCAGAATCGGATCGGCTCCCGAGGCCTCGAAGTATCCGCCCGCCCCGTCGGCGGAATGTATGTGCACGGCCATCTTCAGGCGCCCGGCCTCGACGCCGATGTAGCGGAAGAGATAGTCCTGCAGCGGCTTGTAGACGGCCATCGGCGGCGCGCCGCCGCTTCGATACCGGTCGTACACCGCCCGCGCCTGCTCGAGGGTTGCGGGAGCGAAGTCGAGCCTGCGGAGATAGGCGGCCTCGTACTTGACCGCCACGGCCCCATCGGCGGCCATGCTCTCCAGCGTCGGACGCACGACCCGGTCCAGGGTACCCTTGAAGGGTCGCCGGCAGCGACGTCACCTTGCGATCGGCCAAATAGCGGGCGAGGTTGCGCGCGGTCTTCGGATACAGATCGGCGCGGTCGGGCGTCGTCTCGAGCTGCTTGGTGTCGAGGGGAAAGAGCAGCGGATCGACGAACGCCACCCAGCGGAACCGCGGCGCGGCCAGCCCCGGCCCGAGGGCCATGCGGTTGGCAAGCTGCACGTCGATGCCGAGCCGATCCAGCACCCAGGCCGGGTACCCGGCACCCTGCTCCGCCCGGACCTTCGCCTTGAGCACAGCGAGGTCGGCCATGTGGGCCTCGGTCATGTCGTTGTGGGCATAGCCGAACATCTCGCGCCACGCGTGGACCAGCTCGGGATTGCCGCCGCGCAGCCGCGCCGGCAGGGCAAACGGCGGAAAGCCGTCGATGGGCAGCGCGTCGAAGTCCCGATCGCAGTCGCGCAAGGGCGAGATCTCCACCTGGAAGGCACACGCTCCCGCCTTCGCCGGAAAGATGGCCGTCGAAGCCGTCGACCGGGCGATGCGCGGCCAGACCAGCCCCACCCCGATCTACGAGGGGGAAGACGGTGTTATCGCTTGGCTCCTCGACGGGCCGGATGCCGCGTACGAGGTGTCGCTGCCCGAGCGCGGTGAGGCGCGCGTCGCCATCCTCGACACGTACACGAAGGAGCACTCGGCCGAGTATCAGGCGCAGGCATGGATCGACCTGGCGCGCAGGCTCAAGGCCGATCATCCCGAGCTGTCGGCGGACACGATCAACCGAGCCGTGCTTCACACCAGCCACCACACCCACTACGTGATCGGCTCCGGCGCGAACGACCCGCAGAAGTATGACCCGACCGCGAGCCGCGAGACGCTCGATCACTCGATTCCCTACATCTTTACCGTCGCACTTCAAGACGGAGAATGGCATCACGAACGCTCGTACGCGCCCGAGCGCGCTCAGCGCGCCGACACTGTCGCACTCTGGCAGCGCGTCACGACGGTCGAGGATGCGGAGTGGACCCGTCGCTACCACTCCAACGACATCAC
Organism: uncultured bacterium; assembly: GCA_963787305.1. Taxonomy (GTDB): domain Bacteria; phylum Actinomycetota; class Actinomycetes; order Actinomycetales; family Microbacteriaceae; genus Rhodoglobus. The sequence continues at coordinate 551,921 of CAWBCL010000002.1, read as the reverse complement.
CGAGAAGGCCTTCGGCGGTCGCGTCGAGATCGAGCTGACCGACGGCTCACGCATCGTCGAGGAGATCGCCGTCGCCGACGCTCACCCACTCGGCGCTCGGCCGTTTGCTCGGGCCGACTACGTGGGCAAGTTCCGCGGTCTCGCCGAGGGCGTGCTCGCCCCGGCCGAAATCGAGCGTTTCCTCGACGAGGCCCAGCGTCTGCCCGAGCTCACCGATCTGACCGGCCTGACCCTGCGCGGCAACTTCCCGGCCGTAACCCCCGCGGGCATCTTCTGATGCGCCCGGCGATCGAGCTTGTCGAGATCCGCCGAAAGGACACCCCCTAATGCTCTACTCAACCCACTCCTCCGCTGACAAGCGAGCGGCCTTCCGTGCGCGCCTCGCCACCGGCGAACTGCTCCGGATGCCCGGCGCCTTCAACCCGCTGAGCGCCAAACTCATCCAAGACAAGGGCTTCGAGGGTGTCTACATCTCGGGTGCGGTGCTCAGCGCCGACCTCGGCCTGCCCGACATCGGCCTCACCACCTTGACCGAGGTGGCGAGCCGGGGGCAGCAAATCTCGCGGATGACCGACCTGCCGACCCTCATCGACGCCGACACCGGCTTCGGCGAGCCCATGAACGTCGCGCGCACCGTGCAGACGCTCGAAGACGCGGGTGTGTCTGGCCTGCACATCGAAGACCAGGTCAATCCGAAGCGCTGCGGTCACCTCGACGGCAAAGCGGTAGTCGACGAGTCGACGGCGCTCAAGCGCATTCGCGCGGCGGCGGATGCGCGGCGCGACCCCAACCTGCTCATCATGGCGCGCACCGACATCCGTGCCGTCGACGGCCTTCAGGCGGCCATCGATCGCGCCAAAGCGCTCGTCGATGCCGGCGCCGACGCCATCTTCCCGGAGGCGATGAAAGACCTCAGCGAGTTCGAGGCGGTTCGTGCGGCCGTGGACGTGCCGATCCTCGCCAACATGACCGAGTTCGGCAAGAGCGAGCTCTTCAGCACGAAGCAGCTGGCCGACATCGGCGTGAACATCGTGATCTACCCGGTGAGCCTACTGAGGCTTGCGATGGGCGCCGCGGAGCGCGGACTTGACGCGCTGGTGGCCGAGGGTAGCCTCGAATCATCCGTTCAACACATGCAAACCCGCGCGCGACTGTACGAACTGCTTGACTATGAGGGTTACAACGCCTTCGACACCGACGTCTTCAACTTCACCCTCTAGCCCCGCCGGTGATCGAGCCTGTCGAGATCCCGACTTCGCTCGATCACCGTTCCCCACGAAGGAGCAACCCATGACCGAATCCCCCGAGATCCACAAGGGCCTGGCCGGGGTCGTCGTCGACACCACCGCCATCTCGAAGGTCAACCCCGAGACCAACTCCCTGCTGTATCGCGGTTACCCCGTGCAGGAGCTCGCCGCGTCGTGCAGCTTCGAGGAGGTCGCCTACCTGCTGTGGCACGGTGAACTGCCCACCACGAAGCAGCTCGCCGACTTCGAGACCCTTGAGCGGTCGCTGCGCCACCTCGACCCGGTCGTCAAGCGCGTCATCGACGAACTGCCCCTGACGGCGCATCCGATGGACGTTCTGCGCACCGCCGTCAGCGTGATCGGCGCTCGGGACGAGGATGCCGCAGACGCCAGCCCCGAGGCGAACCTCACCAAGTCCGTGCGCCTGTACGCCCAGATCCCGTCGATAGTCGCGTACGACCAGCGCCGCCGCCGTTCCGAGCATCTGGTCGAGCCGCGAGACGATCTGTCGTACTCGGCCAACTTCTTGTTCATGACCTTCGGCGAGCTGCCCGACGAGGTCGTCGTCAGCGCGTTCGACGTGTCGATGATCCTGTACGCCGAGCACTCCTTCAACGCGTCGACCTTCACCGCGCGCGTGGTCACCTCGACGCTGTCCGACCTCTACTCGGCCGTCGTCGCGGGCATCGGCGCCCTCAAGGGCGCTCTGCACGGGGGCGCCAACGAGGCCGTCATGCACACCTTCGACGAGATCGGCAGCGCCGACAAGGCCGAGGCATGGCTCGATGCTGCGCTCGCCGAGAAGCGCAAGATCATGGGCTTCGGGCACCGCGTCTACAAGAGCGGTGACTCCCGCGTACCCACGATGAAGGCCGCGCTCGACACGCTGGTCGCGGAGTACGACCGGCCTGAGATGCTCGAACTCTACGAGGCACTCGAGAAGACGATGACCGAACGAAAAGGCATCCTGCCCAACCTCGACTACCCGAGCGGGCCCGCCTACAACCTGATCGGCTTCGACACCGAGATGTTCACCCCACTGTTTGTGGCCGCCCGCGTCACCGGCTGGACCGCGCACATCATGGAGCAGCTCGCCGCGAACGCGCTCATTCGGCCGCTCAGCCAGTACACCGGTGTCGACGAGAGGCACGTCACCGGACGGTGACGGCCCCCGCCGACCACCTAGTCGCTAGGCGGGAACCTTCGCCGCCTCGAGCATCGTGACGAACGCGCCCATCCAGGTGCCGTTGTCCGGCCAAGCGCGCGCACTCACGAGGTTGCCGTCGATCACCGCACCCCCGCTCTCGAAGGTCGCGCCGGCGAGCTCGACGTCGATCGCGAGCTCCGGGTAGGCCGAGGTCGTGCGGCCCTTCAGCACATCGGCGGCGGCAAGCAACAGCGGGCCGTGGCAGGTGGCGGCGACCGGTACGTTGCGCTCGAAGAACGCGCGCACGATCCGCTTGGCATCCGCGTTGTTGCGGATGTACTCGGGGGCACGGCCACCGGGAACGACGACGGCCACGTAGTCGGCCGGGTCAACGTCCTTGAAGGCGATATCGGCATCCCAGCTGTGGCCGGGCTTCTCCGTGTAGGTGTCGTAGCCGTCGACGAAGTCGTGCACGACAAACTGCAGCTTCTTCTTCTCGGGAGCGGCGATGTGCACCTCGTAGCCCGCCTCCTGCAGGCGGTGGTAGGGGTAGAACACTTCGAGCGTCTCGGCGGCGTCGCCGGTCAGGATGATGATTTTTTCCATCAGAAGGACCTCCTTGTCAGGGGTGGCGTCCATGCCGACCCGAGAGCATCGTGCGAGATGGGCGGCGGGTGACGCAAGGCGAGTTCCCACGATGTGCGAATCGCGTCGACATTCGCGGTTCCCCCTGCCAGAAGCGGCACGTAGCATGTGGACATGAGCACTGCGATGGAGCAGGACGGTGGGTCGGGCACCCAAGCCGTCGAGCGTCTGCTGAAGGTACTCGAGGTCGTCGGGTCCAGCGCGCACGGCGCGGAGGTGGCGACGATCGCCGCCGCGCTCGGACTCAGCCAGTCGACGACCTACCGCCTCGTGGGCGTGCTCCAGCGTCAGGGGTACCTGCTCAAACGCAGCCAGGAACCCCGCTACGTTCTGGGCCGCTCGGTCACAGCACTCGGCATGGCCGCCAATCGCCAGCTGCTCGCGACGCCCGAGGTGTGCGCGGTGCTCGAAGCAACCCGCGACGAGATCCACGCGCCCGTGTACCTCACCGCGTTCCACGTCGACGAGATCGTCGTCGCACACATTGCCGACTCGGCGGAACATCCCCGCATTTCCCAACTTCACGTCGGCTTCGCGGATGCCGCGCACGTCACCGCTTTCGGAAAGCTCATGCTCGCGGAAAAGAGCAGCAAGCAGCTCGACAGCTACCTCGACGAGCACCCCATGACAGCGCTCACCCGGCACAGCCCGTCGTCGACCACGACGCTGCGTGACCAACTCGAGCAGGTGCGTGACAGCCGCATCGCGGTCGAAGTCGAGGAATACATGTCGCGGCTGGCCTGCATCGCGGCTCCCGTGCGATCGGCACGTGGCCACACGATCGGCGCCGTGTCGGTGTCGGTCTCCGCCGACGAGTTCGGGTCGCGCGCCGACGTGCTCGAGCGAGCGGTGCGTCGCACGGCCTGGACGGTCTCGTCGCAGCTGGCCTGACCGGTTAGCGAGTCGGTCGACCGCGGCGCGGCGGCGCGAGCGCGGTCACGGCGCCGAGGGCGCCACCCACCATGATCGCCACCGCTACTTCGGCAACCAAAGAGATCGAGGGGTCGACTGTCGGGCCTCTCGACCAACCGAGAGCGTGGATCGTCAGAGCAGCGGCCGTCGCTAGGACAATTCCGATGACCACGCTCAGCACGGCAAACCTCGTCGAGAGGCGATCGCGATAGTACATGCGGGCGACCGTGGGAGCGGCCGCCGCGACCACCACGGGGGAGAGGTGATAGGTCGTCGTCGGATTGACAGCCGCTAGCGTCATCCAGAGCGCTACAACGGCGAGGGATGCCAGCGTGCCGGCACCGAGCATCCACAGTTCAGATCGTCGTTGGGCCATGTGCCCATACTGCCGCACCCTGACCCATTGACTCGTCCCCTGGTTCGACGTAGACCTGTGAGTATGTCTACCGACCCCACCAAGATCCGAAACCAACCCGCGCTCACGACGTCGACCGGCACGAGTTGGCTGATCATCGGTGGACTGTTCACCGCGATCTCGCTGGGGGTGCTCATTGCGATGACGCAACTCCCCCCACCCGGCATCGCGCTCGGCTCCGCTGTCGCCGTGGCCGTGCTCTACCTCGCGATGATCGCCGTGCGATTTCTGGTGCCGTCCGGTCGCCGCCGGCTGGGGCTCATGTCGATCGCAATGCTCGCGATCGCCCTGATCGCGCTCGTCGCCGCCATCGTCGTCGCGGCGACGAGCGCGGGGTAAGGCTACTGAACCGGACGGGGTCGCAACTCCTGCATACCGCCGTCCACGGCGATCGATGTGCCCGTCGTTGAGCCTGAGCCGGGGCTCGCGAGGTAAGCGACAGCGCCGGCAACCTCGTCAGCGGCCACCAGTCGGCCGTGCGGCTGTCGAGCCTCGAGCGCCGCACGCTCGGCGACCGGGTCGTCGGTTTTTGCGAGCAGGCCCGCGATCCAGGGCGTATCGGCGGTACCCGGGTTCACCGCGTTCACCCGGATGCCCTCCCTGACGTGGTCGACGGCCATCGCCCGCGTCATCGACAGCACGGCGCCCTTGGTCGCCGAGTACAGCACGCGCTGGGGAACTCCCGCAGACGCGACGATCGACGAGAGGTTCACGACCGAAGCCGCCGGGGACTCGCGCAGGTAGGGCAGTGCCGACCGAACGACCCGGGCCATGCCCACGACGTTGATGTCCCAGACGCGGTGCCACTCATCGTCGTCGTTGGCCGCAATATCACCCTGAGCGCCGATGCCCGCGTTGTTAACCACAATGTCGATTCGGCCGAAGCGCTCGACGACGGCAGCGATGGCGGAGCGCACCGAGCCGTCGTCCGAGACATCCGTCACCACCGAGAAGTGCCCGGTGTCATCCGGATTTCGGTCGAGCACGGCCACCGTGGCACCCCCAGCGGCCAGTCGCCGAACTACGGCCGCGCCGATGCCCGACGCGCCGCCCGTCACTATCGCTACCAAACCGTCGAACTCGTTCATGATCTGGCTCCTAGTAGGTGGCGCGTCCGCCGCTGATGTCGTACACGGCCCCGGTCGAGAAACTGACCTCGTCGGAGCACAGCCAGGAGACCAGCGCGGCGACCTCTTCGGCTCGGCCGACGCGGCCCATCGGGATCAGGGACGTGATGTGCGCCAGGACCTCGGGTGACGTCGTCGCGTTCATGGGCGTTTCGATCACGGCCGGCGCGATCGCGTTGACAATGACCCCGGTCTTCGCGAGCTCCTTGCCCAGCGACTTGGTCAGTCCGATTACGGCCGCCTTCGACGCCGAGTAGGCCGCGAGGTTCGGGTTGCCGTCTTTGCCCGCCATGCTCGCCATGTTGACGATGCGCCCCCAGCCCCGGTCGATCATCCCGGGAACGACCGCCTTGGTTACCGTGAAGAGTCCGTTCACGTTCACGTCGAAGGTCTTCTGCCAGTCGGCAGGATCGACCTCCCACAACGGCTTATTGGGCCCCACGATGCCCGCGCTATTGATCAGGATGTCAACCACCCCGACCTGGGCCACAGCGGCCTCCACCGTGGCCGGGTCGGTGATGTCGACCCGATAGTCGGCCTCGGAAGAGATGTCGAAAGTGAATACTTCCACCCCGTCGGACCGCAGTCGCTCGGCGCAGGCCGCCCCAAGACCGCTCTGCCCCCCGGTAATAATGGCTCGTCTCACGATGCGCTCCTTGCTGCCTGATCGAGTACTTCGAGTACGTGGTGGTATGGATGGCCGGTCGCTCGAGTCATCCCGATTTCGCAGGTTCGGTTGCAGGAGACGTACGCGTCGAATACTTCGCCGTTCACCTCGGTCGCCTCACGGTCGGTGGCGCTCGCGGTGAGCTCGGGATGCAGCATGCCGCGGTCTCCCGCGAAGGCGCAGCACCCCCAGTCGTCGGGAACTGTGACCTCACCGGCGGCCGCCGCGGCGAGCTTCGCGAGGTTGACGTTCGATCCGGCGCGCGTGCTCGAGCAGGTGGGGTGCACAGCCATGCGCGCCACCGTCGGCTCGAGGTCGAGCTTCGGCAGGATGTGCTCCGCGGTGAAGTCGACGGCATCGAGAATGCGCATTCCGTGGAACTCCGGATTCTCGGATGCCGCCTTCTCGAGCGCGAGAACGAGTCCTTCCGAGCACGACGAGTTGTCGCACACCACGGGGAGCCGACCGCCGTCGGAGGCGTCCCACAGCGCCCGAGCGGTGCGCTCGACCATGTCGTGGTAGCCGTCGAGGATTCCCTTGGACTTCCACGGGGTTCCGCAACACAGGCCGCCGACGCCGTCGGGACGCGCGAGCCGCACGCCGGCCTTGGCCGCGAGCGACTCGAACGCGACCGCGACACCCTCGCCGCCCTCCGCCGGGCCGAACATTGTGCCGACACAGGCCTGGAAGTAGACGGCATCGGCCGTGGCATCCGCCCCACCGGGAGTGCGCCGGGCACCACCCTGGGGAAGGTCCTTCGACCACAGCGGAAGGGTGTCGTGACCGAGCACGGCGCGACCGAGCACGTTGGGCGCCGTGATGAGCGGCGCGGGAACGGCCGCCGCGACGGTCAGCGCCGCCGACGCAATACTCGTGACCGGTTTCCACGCCTTGCCTGCTGCGTTCCACACCGCGCTCTCGACCGCGCCCACGGTCTCAGACCGCAGCCGACGCACCAGGTCGCCGGTGTTGATGAGCACCGGGCAGGCCGTCTGGCACATGCCGTCGACCGCACAGGTGTCGACGACCCCGTACGCCTGCTCGCGACGCAGCTCCTTCGCGAGCGCACGGTCGCCGCGCAGGTCGGCCTCCGCGATGGCGCGCTGCACGACGATGCGTTGCCGCGGCGTCGTCGTCAAGTCTTTGCTCGGGCACACCGGCTCGCAGTAGCCGCACTCGACACAACGATCGACCTCCTCCTCGACGGTGGGCGTCGACTTGAGGTTGCGCAGGTGAAGGTCGGCGTCGGTGGTGAGGATGGTGTCAGGGTTGAGGATGCCCGCCGGATCGAACGCCAGCTTGATGTCGAGCATCATGCCGTAGAGCACCGGCCCGTACTGGCGAGCGACGAACGGCGCCATGATCCGACCGGTGCCGTGCTCGGCCTTGAGCGTGCCGCCGGCAGCGAGCACGAGCTCGACCATGTCCTCGGTGAACGCCCGATAGCGCGCCACGTTGGCGTCGACCTCGAAGTTCTCGTTGATGAGAAAGTGCACGTTGCCGTCTTTGGCGTGACCGAAGATGACGGCGTCGAGGTATCCGTGGATCTCGAAGAGTCGAGTGAGCGCGACGCAGGTGCTGGAGAGTTGAGCGACCGGCACGGCAATGTCTTCGAGCAGCGCCGTCGTTCCCGAGGGCCGCGCTCCGGCGACCGTCGCGTAGAGCCCCTTGCGAATGTGCCAGAGGGATGCCCGCACCTTCGCGTCCGAACTGAGCTCGGGCACCGTGGTCAGAGACAGCGAGGCGAAGAGCTGCCGCGCGCCCTGAGCCAGTTCGCCGAGCCGTTCCGGCGTGGCGGACTGGTACTCGACCAGAAGCGCGCAGTGGTTCACGATCTCGAAGCTGGGCAGCGCGTCCCGCGAGTCCGGGTCGATGCGGGCGGCGCGCAGGCTCGCGGCATCCATGAGTTCGACCGTTGCCGGCTCCGTCGCCACGATGTCGACGAGAGCGTCGGTCGCCTGGGCGAGCGTCTCGAAGACGAGCAGGGTGGTGGCCGCGTGCCGCAGCAAGGGAACCGTGTTGAAGGTCGCCTCGGCGACAAAACCGAGAGTGCCCTCGCTGCCGACCATGAGGTGGGCGAGAATCTGCGCGGGCGTCTCGTGATCGAGCAGCGAGTTCAACCCGTAGCCCATGGTGTTCTTGATTCCGAACTGGCGGGCGATCTCGGTGGCAAGCGTGGGGTCGGCGAGCACCTTCTGCCGCAGGTCGGTGAGGGTCTGCCACAGGGCCGGCTCGGCCTCGCGTAGTCGGGCATCGGCATCCTCGATCGACGTGTCGACGATCGTGCCGCTCGGCAACACGATGATCGCGCAGCGCAGCGTCTGGTACGTATTCTGCGCGGTGCCACACGCCATGCCGCTGGAGTTGTTCGCAACTACTCCGCCGATGGTGCAGGCGATCTCGCTCGCCGGGTCTGGACCGAGCTTGCGCGAGTGCCGCAGGAGGCGGGCGTTGACCTGACGCACCGTGACGCCCGGTTGCACGCGAACGGCCAAACCATCCTCGAGCACGGTGATCGAGCGGAAGTTGCGGCGCGTGTCTACGAGGATGTTGCCCGTCGACGCTTGACCGGACAGGCTCGTGCCTCCGGATCGGAAGGTGAGGGGCTCGCCGGCGGCCGTCGCGTAGGCGAACAGGGCCGCGACCTCCGCGGCGTCCTGGGGCGTCACCACAGCACGCGGTGTGAGCAGGTAGTGCGAGGCGTCGACCGCTGCGATCACTCGATCGAAGGCACTCGTCGCCGCCGCATCATCGCGGGACATCGCAGCATCAATTGCAGCCCCCAGCGCTTTCTCGTCGAGGGTCAGGTCGGCTCGCGACGACGGCTCAATGCGATTCACGGTCCACCTTGTCTCCTGATGACCCGACCAAGAAGTCGAGGTCTGCGCCGGTGTCGGCCTGCATCACGTGGTCGACGTAGATCTTCGCCCAGCCGCGGCTCGGGGTGGCGTAGGCCGCCTCGCTCGCCGGGCTCTGGCTGCGCGCCTGCAGTTCTTCATCGGTCACTGCCATGCTGAGCGACCGGCCTTCGACGTCAACCGTGATGATGTCGCCCGTGCGCACGAAGGCGAGCGGCCCGCCCGCCGCGGCCTCGGGGGCGACGTGCAGGATGACGGTGCCGTAGGCGGTTCCGCTCATGCGCGCGTCGCTGATGCGCACCATGTCGCGCACGCCCTGCTCGAGGAGTTTGCGAGGCAGCGGCATGTTGCCGACCTCGGGCATGCCGGGGTAGCCCCGCGGGCCGCAGCCGCGCAGCACGAGCACCGAGTCGGCGGTCACGTCGAGGTCTGGGTCGTCGATTCGCGAGCGCATGTCTTCTATCGAGTCGAAGACCACCGCGGGCCCCGTGTGCTGAAGCAGTTCGGCCGTTGCCGCCGCGGGTTTGATGATCGCGCCGCGCGGGGCGAGGTTTCCGCGCAACACTGCGATGCCGGCATCCGCCATCAGTGGGGCCTCCCGCGGAAGGATGACCGTGGCGTCGTACACGGGCCGGTCGGCGAGGTACTCGACCAGCGGCCGCCCGGTGACGGTGATCGGCTCGGGGTGCAGCAGGTCGCGCACCTGGGTGAGCAGCGCGAGCACGCCGCCGGCCCGATAGAGGTCGTCCATGAGGAAGGCGCCGCTCGGTTGCAGGTTCGCCATGACAGGAACTCCGGCGCCGGCGGCGTCGAAGTCGTCCAGCGTGAGGTCGATGCCGAGCCGCCCGGCGATCGCGAGCAGGTGCACGACCGAGTTGGTCGAACCGCCCACCGCCGCCACCGCGATGATCGCGTTCAGAAACGACTGCTTGGTCATGATGTCGCTCGGTCTACGACCCTCGGCGACCATGTCCACGATGAGGCGGCCGGTGTCGTGCGAGAGCGAGAGCAGCCGAGCGTCGGCCGCGGGCGTTCCAGCGAACCCGGGGATGGTCATGCCGAGAGCCTCGGCGACGACGGCCATGGTCGACGCGGTGCCCATCGTGTTGCAGTGGCCCTTCGAGCGGATCATCGACTGCTCGGACTGGATGAACTGGCCGTTCGTGATCGTGCCTGCCCTGGCCTCTTCGCTCAGGCGCCAGACATCCGTTCCACACCCGAGCGCCTCGCCTCGGAAGTGTCCGGTGAGCATCGGTCCGCCCGGCACGACAACGGCGGGCAGGTTTACGGATGCCGCGGCCATAAGCAGCGCCGGAATGGTCTTGTCGCACCCGCCCAGCAGCACTAGCCCGTCGATCGGGTTAGCCCGGAACATCTCCTCCATCGCCATCGCGGCCATGTTGCGCCACAGCATCGCGGTCGGCTTGACCTGGGTCTCGCCGAGGGACACAACCGGCAGGTTGTAGGGAACCCCGCCCGCGGCCCAGACCCCTTGCTTGACGGATTCCGCCACCTCGTTCAGGTGTGCATTGCACGGGGTCAGGTCAGAGGCGGTGTTGGCGATCGCGATCTGCGGCTTCGTGGAGTCGAGGGCGTCCTCGGGCAGACCACGTCGCATCCACGCGCGATGGATATACGCATTGCGGTCGCTGCCTTCGTACCAACCAGCACTCCGGAGATCATTCACCGTTGAACCCTCGTTTTCCAGCAGCTTGAACGCTAAGCTAATAATCGAAATTATGGCATAGCGGCCGTCCCAGCGAGAGAGAAACAGATGACCATCTTCTACGCCACCGCGGCGACGGGTGCCATCTACTACCTCGCCGAGGGAATTCTCTGGGATGACCGGGGCGGCGTCGTTCGCTGGGTCGACATCGACGCGGGACGCGTTCTCGCGGGCAGCCTGCGCGACGGTCGCATCGTCGACGTCACCTCGCTGGAGCTCGCACAAACCGCGGGGGCGGTTGCCCTCGCCAACGACGGAGGACTGCTCGTCGCCGCGGCGCGCGGACTCGCGACCGTCTCGCCCGACGGCGCGATCAGCTACGGACCCGACCTGCTCGGTGACCGCGACGACGTTCGGTTCAACGATGGCGCCGTCGATCCTCAGGGGCGGTTCGTGGTCGGAACCCTGTCACTCACGCAACCCACGAGCGACGAAGTGCTGCTGCGCGTGGACTCGTCCGGCGAGGTCGAGGTACTGCGTGATGGCATCCAACTCTCCAACGGTGTCGCCTTCTCGCCGGATGGCGGCACGATCTATCACGTCGACACGTTCGCGGGCACGATCGCCCGGCACTCCTACGGTTCGGGCGCATTCGATCGCGCCGAGCCGTGGGTCACGGTGATCGATGACCTCCCCCACTACCCCGACGGACTGACCGTGGACGCCTCGGGCGCACTCTGGGTCGCCCAGTGGGGCGGCTTCTGCGTGCGCCGCCACGCGCCGACTGGCGAGTTGCTCGACATCGTCACCGTCGATGCCGAGCAAGCGTCGTGTGCCGGGTTCGTGGGACCCGATCTAGCTGTACTGGCCATCACCACCGCGCAGGAAGGCCTCACCGACTTCACCGATCAGGCCGGAGCCATTTTTCTCGCCGAAGTCGGCACGACCGGCCTCCCCACCTCCCGGTGGGCGGGCAGCACAACAGCACCGTATTGGGCGCTCCACGAAGATAAGGAAGAAGCATGAGACTCGTTCGACTGGGAGCCGCAGGCTCAGAGACCCCCGGCGTGCTCGTCGACGACGACACGTTCGTTGACCTGTCCGATGTGGTGGATGACTTCAACGAAGCGTTCTTCGGCTCTGGTCGACTGGCCACCCTGCCCGCGGTCGTCGCGGAGCGCGTAGCTGCAGGACGCACCGAACCTGTCGGCGCCCGCCGGTTCGGCGCCCCCTTCGCTCGTCCGCACCAGATCTTGTGCATCGGCCTCAACTACAGCGATCATGCCGCCGAGTCGGGCATGCCGGTACCGGATGAGCCCATCCTGTTCACCAAGTCGCCCAACACCCTCGTCGGGCCGAACGACGACGTACTCATCCCCCGCGGCTCCGAGAAGACCGACTGGGAGGTCGAGTTGGGCATCGTCATCGGGCGACACTGCTCCTACCTCGCGGACGAGGCGGAGGCCGAGGCATCCATCGCCGGCTATGTGGTCGTGAACGACGTCAGCGAACGCGAGTGGCAGATCGAACGTGGCGGACAGTGGTCGAAAGGCAAGTCGGCGCCAACCTTCAACCCCGCGGGACCCTATCTCGTGACCCCCGACGAGGTCGGCGACGTTCTCGCGCTGGACATGTGGCTCGACATCGACGACGTTCGCCGCCAGACCGGCACAACGTCCACCATGATTTTCAGCCCGGCGTTCATCGTTCACTACCTGAGCCAGTTTCTCGCGCTCGAGCCCGGCGACCTCATCAACACCGGAACACCCCCCGGCGTCGGCCTCGGACACACCCCACCGCTCTACCTCCACGGTGGCGAAACGATAACCCTCGGCATCTCTCGCCTGGGCACTCAGACTCAACGCGTTATCGGCAATCCGGCAGCGACAAGCTAGTGCGCGGCCTCGTCGTTACTGGGCCCCGCCGAGCCGAGGTGGTCGAGGTCCCCGATCTCACCCCGGCGCCCGGCGAGTTGCTCGTGAGCGTCGAGCGCGTGGGCATCTGCGGCACCGACGTCGAGCTGTATACCGGCGAAATGGCATACTTCGGACAGGGAGTCACCTCGTTCCCGCTCCGTCTGGGTCACGAGTGGGCCGGTCGTGTGGTGGCGGCCGGCTCACTCGCTGATGAGAGCTGGATAGGCAAACGCGTCACCGGGGACACCATGCTCGGCTGCGGTCACTGCGAATACTGTCTCGCAGAGCGCCATCACGTCTGCCCCAATCGCTTCGAGGTGGGAATTCGGGATGGCTGGGCCGGCGCGCTGGCGGAGCAGGTGCTGATTCCGACCCGGTACGCGCACCTCATCCCCGACCACGTCAGCCTCGCGGCGGCGGCTCTGGTCGAACCCGGCGGCAACTCGCTGCGTGCGGTGCGCGCCGCGGCAATCGAGCCGGGCCACCGAGTACTCGTGCTCGGCTCCGGCACGATTGGGTTGCTCGCCGCACAGTTCGCACTGGCCGAGGGGGCGCAGGTTCATGTGGCCGGGGCGCGGGAAGGCTCGCTCGCGCTCGCTCGCTCCCTTGGCGCGACATCCGCCGGTCACTTCGATGAGTTACGGGATGACGAGAATGTGTTCGATTCCACGATCGAGGCAACGAGCATCGAGTCGATGCCCGCGCTCTCGGTGCGGCTAACCAAACCGGCGGGCCGAGTCGTCTATATCGGCCTATCGTCTACCCCGAGCCTCGTCGACACCCGCGAGATCGCGCTCAAAGACATCACGGCCGTCGGCATTCTTTCCGCGTCGCCCGGCCTCGGCGGGGCAATTCGCAGCTTCGCCAGCGGGGCGGTCGTACCCGACTCGATCGTCAGCGAAGTGATCTCTCTCGACGACGTGCCCAGTCGCCTGGAGGGCGTGCGGGGGCCGGATGCCGGTCCCGGGCCGAAGGTGCACGTTGACCCCCGCTAACTCCCCCGTCGAGCCCGACGAGGGTGCGGAGCGCTTGGTCGGCGCGGATCGGGTGATCGCGGTGCTGACGGAGCTCGCGGAGCATCCACTCGGTGTCACACTCGACGAGCTCGCCGGAATTCTCGACACCAAGAAACCCACGGTGCACCGGGCGCTCGCGACGCTGCGGCGGGCGGGTCTGGCCGACCTCGTCGGGCGTGGCGTGTACATGCTGGGCGACGAGTACCTGCGACTCGCGTTCCGTAATCTCGACGGACGCCCCGACAACGCGAGAATCCAACCGTTGCTCGAAGATCTCGCTCGGCAATTCGGCGAAACTGCGCACTACGCCATCCTGTCGGGCACCGACATTGTCTACCGCGCGAAGATGGATCCAGCGGAGGGCGCGGTGCGGCTCACGTCGGTCGTGGGTGGACGCAATCCGGCGTATCGAACGGCGGTGGGTAAAGCGCTGCTCGCCGACCAGTTGCGCACCCGCGCGGACGTCGAACGCTGGTTCGGCGCGTTTCCTTTGGGCCGCGCTACCCCGAACACCCTCACGACCGCCGACGAACTCGTGCACGAGCTCGCGGCCACCCGCACGCGAGGCTTCGGCGTCGACAACCAGGAGAGCGAGGTCGGCGTCAACTGCGTCGCGTTCGCGATCTATCTGGATGGCTCGTTGGTACCGGTCGGCGCGATCAGTGTGAGCGCGGTCACCTTCCGTTGCCCGTTGGATCGCCTGATCGATGACGTGCCGGAGATCACCGCAACGATCCGACGCCACCTCGGAGCGGGCGCGCTCGGGTAGCCGCTGTTTTCGATTTGCAGCTGTTAGATCGAGCGGCGAGTCCTGCGGGTCAGCCCGAGCGCTGCCGCACCAGCAAGGAGCAGTGCGACGGCGCCAGCCAGCCAGCCAGCGGGCTCGGAACCGGTCGCGGCAAGAACGGCAACGGCGCCCGTGTACTCGTAGGCACCCGCGTCGCTGACGGCGGGACGAGCAACGCCGCGCTGGTCTTCAGTCATCGAGTCGGGGGCCGCAGGTACGGCGCTGAGCGCCGGGCTTGCTCCGTGCAGCGCGACCGTCTGGGTCGGGCCACCGTTGTCGGCGAGCGTGGCTCCATCGAACAAGCTCGCGACGGTCAGGCCGAACTTACTGGTCGCCTGGGCCGGGGCCAACGCCGTCTCCGTCGCTTGCGAGGTCGTGAACAGGTTCGCGCCCTGGTCGACTACCGCTCCGGTGAGGTTGGCCGACGCTCCTGAGCTCGCGAAGATGTTGCCGCGCAACTCGATGTTGTCTTCCCAACCATGGATCGACTGCCCGCTCGCCGCGGTGTTGTTCAGGAACGTCGACTGGCGCACCGTTCCACCACCGCCGGAGATTGCTCCGCCGTCGTCAGTCGCCGTGTTGTCCACGAATGTGGAGTTCTGCACATACGCGCCGTCGTTGGCCGCGAGCGCGCCCGCGAAGTTTGACGTGTTTCCCACGAATGTCGACGCGTCCGAGTAGGCAACCCCATAGGAGTAGATCGCGCCACCCCCATCGGCAACGTTGGTGCGGAACGTCGACCGGGTGACACTCACATACTCATTGACGGATACGGCCCCACCGGGGTATTCGGCCTCATTGTCAAAGAACAGGGAGTCGTAGATCTCCGCTGAGTAGGCGTTGATGGCACCCCCGCCGAAAGCGTAGTTGTTGTCGAACTGGGAGTTATACACGAGCACGTCGTACCCGTTGATGGCACCGCCGTCGGATCCGTTACCGTTCGTGAATCGAATGTTCTCCACGGTGAGGGTGTTGCTGCCGTCATCCTCAAGGATTCCCACCGCGTCGCCACCGTCCAAGACGGCGTCGGTCAGCCCGTGAATCGTCAGGTCCCGGTCGTAGAGCAGCGTGGTCGTCACCGCAAAGGTTCCGCTCAGGCAGATGACGGCCTCGCTGCCATCGAGCAGGGTCTGGATGTCTGCGGCGGAACCCGTCGACGCATCGACGGTGTTTCCGACGGTGCAGTCGGCATCCGTGGCAGCCATGGCCGGCGACGCGGCAACCAGAGAGATTCCCGCGAGAAGACCTACTGAGGCGATCGAGGAAACGGTACGAACGGTGCGCTTGCGTGAGAAGGACGCTCCGGGTACTGGTGACGATGGTGTGATCATGGCTGACTCCTGTCGTGCCCGCACAGGTGCGAGCCGGGCGGTCGCCGAAGCAGACGCCCAATGAATAGTGCCAGCCTAGTGACACTTCACAGGTTTATGGGGTATATGCCGAACAAGCCTGTCCTCTAGGGTGGCTACGACGCTAAAGGGGACCCCATGTTTTCAGCGCTGGCCGACCTTGACCGCCACGCGGTCGAACGCCCAAACGCGCCGGCCCTGAGCTCTCCAGGCACCCGCGTCAGCTTTGCCGAACTGAAATCGATGGTGGATGCCGCGACAATTCAGTTGCGCCGCGAAGGCGTGGCTCCGCGTGCAGTCGTCGCCGTCGATCTGCCCCACGCTCAGGAGTGGATTGTCGACCTCGCGCTCATGCGCCTCGCAACCAGGTCGGTCTCCCTCGCCGGGATGAAAGAGTTCGGGGCGCTCACGCCCGACACTCTGGTCACCTCCCCTGGCCGACGTGTGACTCGGGCACGACGCGAGGTGGCGGTGGACGAGAAGTGGTTCGAGGATGCCGTCGCCGCGGCATCCGGACCGGTGCCGCACGTTGCCTACCCTCGTCCCGACTCGATCTTTCGCCTCATGCTGACGAGCGGCACGACCGGGGTGCCGCGCACGGCCGCGTACTCCGTCGACGCGCTGGAGCATCGACGTGAGCGGCTCGATTCGTACTGGTCGGACGGTCGCACCGAGCTCAACTTCATGCCGCTATCGACCACGGGTGGGTTCCACACGGCGATCGCGGACCTCCGGCACGGACAACCACACCACGGGGTCGACCGGATCGATGCGGAGTCGCTGCGCTTCGCCAGAGCGGAGCGAGTACACGTTCTGTGCGGCTCCCCCGCGCAGATCGCCGCGGCGCTCACGATTCTTGTCGACCACAGCATCACGCTGCCCTCGCTCGAGGAAGTCAGGCTCGCTGGCGCCTCCGCCTCACCTACTCTTCTGCGCCGCATCGCGGGCGTACTCGGCGTTCCGGTGCGAGGCGTGTACGGGTCGACCGAGGGCGGCGGCGTGACCGCGCGGATGCTTCATCCCGACGACGACCCGGCAAACGTCGGCCCCGCGCTGCCGGGCCACGAACTACAGGTGGTTGATGGTGACGGCTCACCGGTGGCATCCGGTGTCGAGGGAGCCGTTCGCTATCGCAGCCGCGGCCAGGTCTCGGGATACCTCGACTCGGGCGTTCTAGTACCGTTTCCGGGCGGCTGGTTTGCGCCCGGCGACATCGGGACGCTGCAGCCCGACGGCAGCCTCGTGTTGGGCGGGCGCGATTCCGAAGTCCTCAACGTCGGCGGCCTCAAAGTCGATCCCGCCCGGATCGATGAGGCCGCGGCGGGCTTCCCCGGGGTGAGCGACGCCGCGGCATTCGGTATCGAGCGAGCGGACGGGCTCCCCCAGGTCGCACTCGCCGTCGTCGGCGGGCCCGGATGCGACCTTCGATCGCTCGACCGTGAGCTGCGCGAGAAGATGCCCACCAACCATCCGACGACGTTCTGGCAAGTTGCCGAGATCCCCCGCAACCGCATGGGCAAGGTGGAGCGCGCCGCGCTCAGTGCGGCGTTTCTGCGGGCAGCCGAACCTGCACCTCGAGGCCCCGACCAACCTCGTTGATCAGCTCGAGCCGTCCGCCGGCGACGTCTACTACCCCCGCGACGATTGCGAGGCCGAGTCCTGAGCCGCCGGCAGTTCTCGCCTGCGGGGTCTCTTGTCGAGCGTCGGAGTCCGTCGGCATACTGGCAGCACCGACGTGAGGAGTGTGCTGTGTCTGATGAGGTAGGCGTGACGACGTCGCACGTGATCAAACCGCTCACCCCCGAGACCTACCCGGCGTGGCTGGCGCTCGCGGAGAAGCACAACGGCGTGTGGGGCGGATGCTACTGCTCCTACTTTCACGGCGACACCGAGCAGACCGTCAAGAGTGACTACGACCGGCCAACCTTCAAGCAGCGCCTCGTGGAAGAGGGTGTCGCCCACGCCGCGCTCGTCTTCGAGGGCGACGATGCGATCGCGTGGTGTGAGTACGGCAGCCCGGTCGAGCTGCCGGGCATCTACCACCGCAAGCAGTACGACGCCGGCGAGACCAGGCCGGCACCGTGGCGCATCACGTGCTTCTTCGTCGACCGCGACCACCGGCGCTCGGGAGTGGCTCGGGAGGCTCTGGATGGCGCGCTCGAGTTGATCGCACAGGCCGGCGGCGGCGAGGTGGTGTCGTTTCCCAACGAGCTCGCGCCCGACAAGAGAACGTCATCCTCTTTCCTCCACAACGGCACGAGGGCCATGTTCGAGAAGGCGGGATTCACGTTCGAGCGTCACATCGGCAAGAGCAAGACGGTCATGCGCAAGACGGTGCCGGCGTCGCACGTCTGACCTGCGAGTCCACGAGGAAAGTAGTTCATTTCCGCACGCATGTGGATAAACTGGGCTCGAGCAAAGGAGTCCGGGCATGCGCATCGTCATCGTCGGCGCGGGCATCGGCGGTCTGGCCACGGCACTCAGCCTGCATACGGCCGGATTCCGCGACGTGACCATCCTGGAGAGGTCAACGGAAATCCGGGGCCTCGGTGTCGGCATCAATCTGCTGCCGCACGCGATGCGCGAGCTGACCGAACTCGACCTCGCCGACGAGATCGCCGCGATCGGGGTCGCACCGACCTCGCTCACGTACGGCAACCGCCACGGCCAGACCATCTGGACGGAACCGCGGGGACTCGCCGCTGGGTACCGCTGGCCGCAGATGTCGGTGCACCGCGGCCGACTGCAACTGCTGCTGCTCGACGCCGTTCGCGAACGCCTGGGCGACGTCGTGCGGCTGGGCCGAACTGTGACCGGGATCGAGGGCCACGAGACGAGCCCCGTGGTCCGGATGCCCGATGACGCGCTCGGCGCCGACCTCGTGATCGCGGCCGACGGCATCCACTCCGCGGTGCGCCGCCACTTCTACCCCGACGAAGGCCCGCCACCCTGGAGCGGACTGACGCTCTGGCGGGGTGTCGCCCGCATCCCGTCCTACCTCGACGGACACTCGATGGTCATGCTCGGCGACGGCGACCAGAAGTTCGTCGCGTACCCGTTGGGCGCGCCCGATCCCGACGGTCGGATCCTGGTCAACTTCATCGCCGAACGGCGCGGTGTCGCCTCGCCCGATGCCGACTGGAATCGAGCGGTCGAGCGCGGCCCGCTCGTCGAGCTGTTCGCCGAGTGGCGGTTCGACTGGATCGACGTGCCTGCAACAATTGCGACCGCCGACGAGGTGCTCGAATACCCCATGGTCGATCGCGACGCGCTGCCGACCTGGACCTTCGGACGGGTCACCCTGCTCGGCGACGCGGCGCACGCCATGTACCCCAACGGCTCGAATGGCGCATCGCAGGCGATCCTCGACGCGCGCACTCTTGCTTTCCATCTCTCCAGTCAGGATGACGCGACTTTCGCATTGGCGCAGTACGAGGCAGCGCGGCGCCCGGCTACCACGACCCTCCTCGAGATGACCAGGCAGACCGGGCCGGAACGAGTCATGCAACTCGCCTATGAGCGCTCCCCCGGAGGCTTCGACGACATTCATGACGTCATCCCCGCGGCCGAGCTCCAAGAGATCGCAGCCTCCTACAAGCGCGCCGCCGGCTTCGACCCCGCCATCCTCAACGAGCGACCGTCGCTGAATCCGAAGGTCGCGTCGTGACCGTGGATGCCGCACGACTCGCCGCGGTGATCTCGCCACTGCGCCGGGCCCTGCTGGCCGCGGCGCGCGAACAGGAGCACCTGCCCGAGATCCCGGATGCGCAGATCGAGATCCTGCGGGCGCTGCCTCGCGGCGTCATCCTGTCGCCCGGCGAGTTGGCCGCGCGGCTCGGACGCAACCGAACGACCATCAGCAACCTGCTGGCGGCGATGGAGCGGGCCGGCCTCGTGGCGCGGCGGGCGCATGCCCGCGACCGCCGGGGGGTCGAGGTCGTCGCGACCGGCGCCGCCCTGGACTGGTTCGACCGATTCGACCATGCGTCGTCGTCCATCGTCGAACGCGCGACGGCGGGACTGAGCGCCGGCGACGCGCAGGCCCTGCAGTCCGCGATCCCCGCACTCGAACGGCTCGCGGCGACGCTGCTCGAACGCCGCCGCGACGACACGGTCGAGGAGGCATCGTGAGCGCCGGCATCCCGAAACCTGCTCTCGAACACGAGTTTGACGTGGTCGTCGAGCTCGGTGTGGTCGCCGACCACGGAATCACCCGAGCTGGTCATCGCCGCGTTGTCCCGATCCTCGGCGGCACAGTCACCGGCGCGATCGAGGGCACGATTCTGCCAGGCGGCGGCGACTGGCAGCTCGTTCACGACGACGGGTCCATCGAGATCGACGGGCGGTACTCCGTGCAGACGACGACCGGTGCGCTCGTTTACCTGCAGGTGCGTGGTGTGCGCAACACGGCGACCGACTCGCCCTCGGTGTACTTCCGCACGACGGTGGATGTCGAGACGTCCGACCCCGAGCTGGCTCGCCTGCAGCGCGCTCTGCTCATCGCATCCTGCGTGCGCGACACCGACACCGTGAGGTACAGCGCGTACCGCGTCACCTGAGGTGGAGCGCTCCTATCCGAAAGTTGCATCGGGCCGCCCGCTAGCAGCCCGCGCAAGGGTCACCTCATTTGATCACTCAAACAACGTCTCGAGTGTGGACTTCGCGCCGTTGGCATGCAGCAGGTCGAGCGCTCGTGAAGACTCCGAGCCGACCGGATCTTCAGTAGCCGATGAGAGATGCGTTTCTTCGACGCCTACCCCGAGCTCATTGCCCTCAAGGAGCTCGCGCGCCTAGCCCTGGCGGGTTATGTCGGTTTCCGTACCGAGTCGGGTCGCCAGGGCCATCTATGGCTGCCGGGACCGGACCCTAGAACGCGAGATGTTCTGTTTCTGGACCGAGACGCGGCACGGTTGGGTCTCCGACCTCGAACCCTCGGGCCTTGTATGCCGCATAGTCGAACGTGTCACATCCGGGTTTTTCCAGTCATTGGTCTGTGCATAGCCTCGGTGTTCTAACCCTCATGCGGTTGGAGACACTCGCACAGAGCGGAACCGCGCTACCGCGGCCCCAAGCCCCGGCACGTGCTGCGGGCGGTAAACCTGAGTGTGATCCGTGTCAATGCGACTACGGAGTTCTCCGAGTGGCTGCCCAGAGAGCTCGTCCATCTGGAGAAGGAGATTGCCGAGCGCGGCCGCTTCGGTTGGCCCTGCGATGACGGTCATGCCCACCACGTCAGCGATTGTTTGACAGAGGAGCCCGTTCGCACTGCCGCCGCCCACGATGTGGACTGTGCTCGGCGTGACGCCGGTGATTTCGCTGGCCGCTTCAATCGTGTCGGCAAAACTCAAGGCCAAAGAGTCGATCACGCACCGAGTCACTTGGCTGCGGGAAAGTGGAAGGGGCTGATCCCACGCCCCGCATAGTTGACGTATCCTCGCCGGTGCGTCACCGACCGAAGCGACTACTGGCGCCTGGGTGTCCACGATGGATCGAAAAGCAGGCTCCTGTGCTGCAGCACTCAAGAGCGAGACTAGATCTGAAATCTTGTCGATACCCCACACCCGGCAGCACTCTGACAACACCCATAGGCCAGTGTGGTTTTTCTGAAACCGAACCGAAGCGTCGTAGCCGACCTCGTTTGTAAAACCTGACGACATCGCTCGATCACTGAGTTCGGGCCGTGCGAGTTCGACACCCACGACAGCCCATGTGCCGCACGAGATGAACGCAAAGTTCGAATCGATTGCTGGCGTCGCCACAAGTGCTGACGCGGTATCGTGCGCGGCCACAGATATGACCTGCGTGTTCGGCGAGAGGGAGTTGAATTCCGCAACACTTCGCTGAATGACCCCAACCGCAAGTCCGCTTCGATGGATAGGAGGCAGCAGGTCAGACCGCGCGCCTGGCGGCAACAGTTGCTCAGCCCAGCTTCCGGCTGTAGACCGAAGCTGAGTGGAGCTGGCGATTGTGACCTCCGCCCCGATGAACCCCGTCAGCAAGAAGTTGAAAAGGTCAGGCATGAGGAGCAGATGCTTGGCTGCGTTCAACACGTCTTCCGGCTCGCACAGCAACTGAAGTCTCGTGTTGATTGACTGAGTGGCCACGCCGGTTTCTCGGAAGACCCTGACATCGTCGGTGGGTCGACTGCGCGAGGTTCGATGGTCGCGATAGTGAAATGGAAGCCCGAGAAGACGCCCATCCTCAGCAATGAGCCCGTAGTCGACGCCCCAAGTGTCGATTCCGAGGCTCTGCACGTTGTCTCCCGCGAGCTGCAGGCCGCGGATGATCCCTCCGTAAAGAGCCGGCAAGTTCCAGTGCAGCGAGTCGGCTAACTGAACCGGGGTGTTTGCGAAGCGATGGACCTCACGCGCCTCTACCCCGCGCTTTCCCATTCGTCCGGTTACAACGCGCCCGCTTGTTGCTCCGAGATCAACGGCGACGCGCGTCGGGTCGCGCTCCGTCATGGCTGTGGTTCGCCGGCAGCTTGATCGGAACCGGCAAACCAACTCACGAAGGTTCGGCCGCCGAGAATTGAACCAGAACCATCGACTCGCCACCGGCCCCGGATGCGAGCTTGGCAAACGCCTCCGGCACTTCGGAGAGTGGCACGATCTGTCGCTACTACCCGAGCGCCCGGTCGTTGTGCGCCCAGTGCCGCGGCCTGTCCGATTGGTCCGCTGCCCAAGACAAAGACTGGCGTGCCGGGGCCGACCCCGCCGCGTCGCACCGCTCTGTATCCGACAGTCAACGGCTCAACGAGATGAGAGTGATCAAGACCTAGCCCGTCGCCGCGAGCGGTTCCGGCCAATCTTCGAGATCCATGCGGTGTGGGCCTTGGAAATAGTGCCTGCACGGTTGTTTTCCGTTCATATACGTGATTATGCAATCAAACTGACGAACGTGCTGAGTATACCGAAACCACGCACGCACACACCCAGAGTGGACCTGAGGGTAAGCGCCGACACCCTTGTGATCTCGCGGCCCGCAGTTAGGGCTTGGCTCGATGAACCTGGGATGCGTCGATGGGGCTCAACCCCAATGCGATGAGGCGGGCTCCATCGAGTGCATCCCCCCGTGCAGGCACCGGCGTCATCCCCGCGGCGCGGATGTGCGAGGATAAGCGTTCAGCGAAGTGAGTGTCATTCAATAGTCCACCAACGACACACACGGATCGTCGGTCTGTCGTTCCTGCGGTGGTGACTAAGTGCCGGCAGGCGGCCTCAACAATGTCATCAGCTACTCGATCGCCTTGGGCGGCCCGAGCAAGGACGTGCGGGGCGAAGCTGGCTAGCCTGCGCGCGACATCGCCGCCGGCTGCGACCCAGCTGGGGATGGCTTCGGGTCGCCCGACCTGCTCACGGGCATCCAACAGCAACAGGGTGCTGGGCCCTCGGCCCTCAGCTGCCCGAAGTACTGCGGTTAGTCCGCGTTGACCGATCCACCTCCCGCTTCCCTCGTCGCCAACCCAAGGGCCGCTTCCGTCCGCTTGGGTCACCAATCCTTCTACATCTTTGTCGATCAGAATCGATCCCGTTCCGGCGACAAGGAGGGCCCCCGGGCCTCCCGCGAACGCTCCGGCGTGAGCGGCGACGCCGTCGTTGACGACACTTACAGCGCAGTGAAATGTGCGCGCGAGCTCGTCGGCGAACTCGGCCGTCGCCGCGGGCTGAGTCTCGGCGCCCGCGGCGCCCACGGCTACAGCTCGGAGAATCCCGGGCACCGCGAGGGTTCGATACGTGGCCAATATTGATTCAAGGGCGCGGGAGGCGCCGTGCAGCTCCCCTAGCCCAGGCGCACCTTCTCCTTGCGCCAGCAGGTGCTCATGACCGTCAGATGATCCGAACCCTTCGACGCGGACGCGACATACCGTCTTGCCCAGGTCCACAAGCAGTGCGAATTCACCTGTTGGGGGCGAACTGACATCCCGCGCGCGCCTTAGCTCGCTGCCCTGCACCGCGAGCGATGGATGCATGGGCGTCTCCTCTATCTTCATCATCAATTCACGGAGCTGAACTACAGGTCACGTATCCGATATACTACTGACGGCGGTGACCGCACACAAACGCGACCGTGCTGAGCGTGAGCAACATGAGGAGATGTCGACGGATGAGCCCCACCATGTTCAACCCCCCAGAGGAATGCCTCTCCCTCGCACATCAATTGGGAGTGGTCCCGCGGGATCTCGTCGTTGCCGCCGAGGGGAATGTTTCCGCGCGGCTCGACGACAACCACTTCGTGATCAGCGCATCGGGGACGGCTCTACGCACCCTCGCTCCGTCGGACTTGGTGAGAGTTCGCACCGGCTCGTTGCTTCGAATCGTTGCTTCGAACGCGGGCGATCTAGATGTCGCGGCAGGACTAGCGGAGGCCCGGGACCCCGCCGAACAGCCGACGCCATCGGTCGAGTCCCTGTTGCATGCCGTCTGCTATCAGGATCCCGATATCAGCTTCATTGCGCACACTCATCCGACGGCCGTGAATGGTGTGCTCTGCTCGGATCAAGCCGAAGCGCTGGTCGACATGAACCTGTACCCGGATCAGGTCGTCGTTATGGGCCGGGCACGACTCCTTCTTCCGTACATTGACCCCGGCCTACAGTTGGCCCGGGCGATGGCATCGCGTGTACGCGAATTCACTTCAGTCCATGGGGCGTCTCCCCGAGTTATCTACGCGGCAAATCATGGAGTATTCGCGCTGGGCCGCTCGGCCGCCGAGGCTCTCGCGATCAGCGAGATGGCAAACAAGACTGCGCGCGTGCTGCTCGCTGCGTGGTCTGTGGGCAGACCAGTCTTCATGAGTGACGCCGATGTGGAGAGGATCGACTCCCGCGGCGATGAACAGGAACGTCGACTTCGCCTGCGCGAGACCAACCTTGTGCCGGGAAGTCGCTAGGAGCGGGCTACGAGCAACGGCACAACGCCGCATTCGCGGATATCGAGATCGCCTTTCGGCAGGCATTCGACTTCGGCCCGTCACACGTGCGAAGGATTGGTTAACTCGACCTGGAGGTCGTCGAGCTCGGTCGCCGACCACGGCATCACCCGAGCGGGTCATCGCCGGGTGGTCCCCATCCTCGACGGCACGGTGCAGGTGCGTGGTGTGCGCACCACGGCGGCCGGCTCGTCCTCGGTGTGCTTCCGCACGACGGTACATGTCGAGACGTCCGCCCTCGCACTGGCCCAATTGCTGCACCCGCTGCTCATCGCATCCTGCGTGCGCGACACCGACACCGTCAGGTGCAGCGCGTACAGGGTCACGTGATCGCGTCGGCTCCCTCTGCGCGCATAGTTGCTTCGTGCGGGTTCTTAGCGAGGTGGTTCGAGCGCGCGATGAGTTCTGCCGCCATCGCGAGTTGGTCGTTACGCTCCCCACCTAGCCTGGGTGCCACCGACGCGATCGGCCGCGATCTTCGCCTGGTAGCCGGATGCCGCGTACGCCGCCATCGGGTCACAGTCGAGGCCGCGCGACTCACGCCACGTGGCCAGGGCCGGGCGTACGTCCGTGTAGAACGCCGGCTCGAAGAACTTGTACTCGAGTACGAGGCGCTGGGTCTCACCGATGCGCGCGTAAATCTGCTCGAGTGAGTCGGCGAGGCGATCCTGGCGGCCGCGAATATCCCCCTGGCCCGGGTAGTTGGTTCCGTCGGCGAGCCAGATCTTCAGATCCCGCGAACCGGTCGCGTTCATGATCTCAATGCACTCGAAGTGAGCAAGCCGGGCACGTCGACCTCGGGCCGGATGCTCCCCAGCACCGTGCCCGGGGCGACGAGCTCGGGCAGCACCGTCAGAGGCAGCCCGAGCCTGCCGATGAGAGCGCGATCACAGCCTCCCGTCGACACGGAGAGTAGCCCCGTGGTCGAAGCATTGGTCTGCTCGGCGACCTGACGCCCGGTGAGCCAGTAGTTGATCAGGTCGGGGATGAGCAGGAACCCGTCAGCGAGGTCCAGGACCCCGGCCGATCGGTCGGCGGCGAGCTGGTAGAGCGTGTTAAACGGCAGAAACTGCAGCCCGTTGGCAGCGTACAGGTCGGCGGGGCCCACGAGCGAGTGCGTCTCGTCGACCACCGGGATGTTGCGGTCGTCGCGGTAGTGGTACGGCGTGCCGAGCATCCGGCTGCCGCGCACGAGCGGCGACGGAGGCAATCGCCGGCTCCTCCCGCACAGCCGCACCGAGACCGGCGACGACGTTGCGGTAGAGCTCGAGGATGTCCCAGTGCAGTCCGTCTTCGCGCTCCACCGGGCCGTTGGGGAAGCGCGCGACCGGGCGCACACTCAACTCGTTGTGACCGACGTGGCCCAGCATGACGCGGCCGCTGGTCGCGCCGAGGTCGACGGCGGCGACGAACCCGGTCATCGCAGGAACGCGGCGGCAACCCCGGCGTCGACGGGGATGTGCAGGCCGGTCGTGTGCGACAGGTCCGGTCCCGTGAGCACGGAGACGGCGTTCGCAACGTTCTCGGGCAGCACCTCTCGTTTGAGAATTGTGCGCTGCGCGTAGAACTTGCCGAGGTCTTCTTCGTCGATGCCGTAGGTCTTGGCGCGGTTGGCGCCCCACCCGGCCGCGAAGATCCCAGAGCCGCGCACGACCCCGTCGGGGTTGATGCCGTTGACCTTGATGCCGTGCTCGCCGAGTTCGACCGCGAGCAGTCGTACCTGGTGTGCCTGATCCGCCTTTGTCGCCGAATAGGCGATGTTGTTGGGGCCCGCGAACACCGAGTTCTTGCTCGAGATGTAGATGACGTCGCCGCCCATGCCCTGCTCGATGAGAACCGGTGCCGTGGCCTTCGAGACGAGGAACGATCCCTTCGCCATGATGTCGTGCTGGAAGTCCCAGTCCTTCTCGGTGGTCTCCAGCAGGGGCTTCGACAGCGAGACTCCGGCGTTGTTGACGACGATGTCGATGCCGCCGAAGGCGAGCACCGCGTCCTGAACCATCTGCTCGATCGCGGCGGCGTCGGTCACGTTGACCTGGAGGCCGATCGCGACGTCGGTGCCGTGCTGCCCGATCTCGGCGGCCGCGGCCTGCGCCTTGGCGAGGTCGAGGTCGGCGATGACGACGCAGGCGCCGTCGGCGGCGAGCCGGGTGGCGATGGCCTTGCCGATTCCGGATGCCGCACCGGTCACGAGTGCGACGCGGGTCGCGTGCGACTTCGGTTGGGGCATCCGTGCGAGCTTGGCCTCTTCGAGCGCCCAGTACTCGATGCGGAACTTCTCGGCA
This sequence comes from uncultured bacterium, assembly GCA_963787305.1. Taxonomy (GTDB): domain Bacteria; phylum Actinomycetota; class Actinomycetes; order Actinomycetales; family Microbacteriaceae; genus Rhodoglobus. The sequence continues at coordinate 524,953 of CAWBCL010000002.1, read as the reverse complement.
TCGTTGATCGGGGCGTAGGTGGAGATCGCTTCGGCTCCACGCATGACGTTGATGGCGTTGACGTAGAACTCGCCGGCCACGCGTGCGGTCTGCTTGTTCGCGCCGTAGCTGAACATCCCGACGCCCGGTACGAGCACGATGAGCGGGTCGGCGCCGCGCATGGCTGGCGAGTCGGCCACCGCGTGCTTGTCGTAGTACTTCGTGTAGTGGCTGCGGTACGCCTCGTGCAGCTCCTTGAGCCGAGCGATCGACGCCTCGATGGATGCCCCGGCGGGCAGGTCGAGCAGCATCGGCTTGACCTTGGTGCGCAAGAAGTGGTCGGGGCAGCTGGTGCCGAGCGCGGCGAGAGCTGGCGCCTTCGCGGAGCTCAGGAAGTCGAGCACGACATCCGAATCGGTGAAGTGGCCGACCATGGGGCGGTCGTGGCTAGCGATGCCGCGAATCGTGGCGGCCAGGGCCGCGGCTTTGGCGCGACGCTCGGCGACCGGCAGCGCCGCGTTCTTCTTCACGGTGGCGCCAAACGGCGCCTTCTTGCCCTTAGCCGCGATGTAGTCCTCGGCGGTCTTGATGATCCAGAGACTGTTCTTCTCGGCGGCCTTGGAGGTGTCACCCCACGCCGTGATGCCGTGTCCGCCGAGGATGCAGCCGACGGCCTGCGGGTTCGCCGCCTTGACCGCGGCGATATCGAGCCCGAGCTGGAACCCGGGACGGCGCCAGTCGACCCACACGACCTTGTCGCCAAACGCCTTCTTCGTGAGCTTCGCGCCGTCCTTGGCGGTAGCGAAAGCGATCCCGGCGTCCGGGTGCAGATGGTCGACGTGCGCGGCATCCACCAGAGCGTGCATTGCGGTGTCGATCGAAGGGGCGGCGCCACCCTTGCCGTGAAGCGTGTAGTCGAACGCCGCGACCATCTCGTCCTCGCGGTCGACGCCCGGGTAGACGTCGACGAGCGCGCGCAGGCGGTCGAGACGCAGAACCGCGAGCCCCGCCTCCGTGAGCGTGCCGAGGTCGCCGCCGGAGCCCTTGACCCACATGAGCTCGACCGGCTCGCCGGTGACGGGATCGGTCTCGGTGCCCTTGGCCGAGGTGTTGCCCCCGGCGTAGTTCGTGACTCGCGGGTCTTTACCCAAGCGGTTGGAGCGCGCGATGAGGTCCAGTACCGCCGGGTTAGTCATGAGATTCTCCTGTGCCGTTTTGTTATATTCTCAAAACGTAACAGAAGTGGCCATGCGCCGGTCAACGCAATTCGGCGAACTCACGGTACGCGGCAAGACGCTCATCCTCTGGATCAAGTTCTGTCACCAGTACATCTATGTCGCGCCAACCAAGTCCGCGGCCCACAGCGCGCTCGCCCAGCTTCGAAGAGTCGGCCAAAAGTACAACCTCGCCCGCCACGCGAGCGATATCGATCTTCACTTGAGCCTCGGCAAGAGAGGCTTCGCTTGTCCCGAAATGGGGATCAACTGCCGACGCAGAGAGAAAGAACCGACCATAGGCGAGGCCTTCCGCGGCGCGAGCTGCGATGGGGCCTACGAAGCTCCCTGTGCGCTCATCAAGATCCCCGCCGATCAGAATTGCGCGCACTCCGGGCCTGCAACGCGCTGCCGCGGCATTCTCGAGCGAGTTGGTCGCGACAATCAGGCCTTCGCCGCCGTCGATCAAATCGATTAGCGCGGCCACGGTGCTCGATGCGTCGAACGCAACCGCACCGGAAGATGGAACGAGGTCCTTCGCCTTGCGCGCGATAGACATCTTGATGGCACCGCGACGAGCCATCCTCTCGCTGAAAGGTCGGGGAAGTATCGCGGGCACTGCGCCACCACGCACTCGCCTGACCAAGCCCTCGGCCTCAAGGTCGAGCAGATCACGACGCACGGTCATCACTGATACGCGGAGTTCGCTGGCAACCGATTCAAGCCGGATGGCACCATCGCGATCGAGTTGCTCAAGCAAATATGCGCGGCGCTCTACGTTCAATAGCGGCGACATCGAGCCTCCTTCACTAGTCATGAGAGTACCGTGCGGCCGGCGACTGGCCCTCCAGGTAGCCGCCACATGCCGTCTGGGCGTATTCAGAGGGGTTAAAGACTGCTCCTCACGGCATGTCACCAATGAACCAATTCACGACGAATCGACGCGCTTGAATCTCTGGCCAGATGGCAGGTTCCCGGATGCCCAACTACTGAGGTTGCCGTGCCTCGGATTCACCGTTGTGCTCAGGGCGAGCAGCACTCAGCGCTGGGCTACGACCGGGCTGCTTCGCAGGAACATCTTCAGACATCGCTTCACGAATTATGCGCCGAGGGTCATACTGTCGAGGATCCAGCTTGGCCCACTCGACTTCGTCAAACTCCGGACCAAGCTCGGCGCGAATGCGCCCCTTTATCCCACCAGCGTGACTGCGCACCGACCTCACTAGCCGCGCCAAGTGGGACGCGTAGAGCGGCAGACGGTCTGGCCCGATAAGAAACACCGCAACAATTCCGATCAGCAGCAGCTTGTCGAACGTCAACCCGAAGGACATGCCTCAGCTCCAAGTCCAACAGCCGCAACTGCGGCAACCATGGAAAGCCTCATCCTAGCCTCATTTTCACATATGTGGTCAGTCAATCACGGAGTTGAATTTGATGCTTACCCTAGGAGAGATTCGCACGACCTGTCTACCCTCAGAACAAACCTCGAGCGCAGCCAAGTAATACGGGGCAACGACGATGAGAGCCGACTGCCCGAGAGCCCAGAAGGCTCCTTCTCAGCGAATCTGCCCCGAGGGCTGCGCCTCTAGGACTGTGTGCCCAGGTGCACGACGGTTCCGGTGCGGCGCGCTCGTTCTGCCGCGAAGACTAGCCGATGGCTCGCGAGGCTCTCATGGGCAGATGTCGGAAGCGAGCCGGGATCTCCGTTACGGAGCGACTCTGCGAACGCCCGGAAGAGACCGATGTCGCCTCCGGCATGACCGTCTGCGGCGGAATGGCCTGTCGCACTGGTGTCGATGACTCGAGTTTCGCCGGTCAAGAAATCGAAGATCTCCATCCTTTGCCCGTCGCCGGTGATCTGGCCGCGCGTACCAAAGATCCGAGTCTTGCGGTTGGCGCCCTGCGAGAATGCGGTCAGCGTAAAGCTCACGGTAACCCCGCCGTCGAACTCCATCTGCACGACCTGATGGTCAACGACGTCGTTGTCGCAGTCATAGACACATCGTCCATACGGACCGTCCGCCAAGGCGAGATCGACTGCTTCCTCGGTGAACTCCGGCGCCATGACGCGCGTCATGTAACCCTCTCCCGCGGTGGGATTGGCGAGTCCACGCTTGTAGAGACGCGGTGCCGAAAAGGCGCAAGATTCCTCAACGGGGCAACTAATGCACCGGTCAGACGCTGCCGCGGGCTTCTCCTCCAAACGGAAATGACTGAGACTGCCGAACGACGACACGCTGTTCACCTCACGTCCGACGAGGGCAAGCAGCCAATCGATGTCGTGGCAGGATTTCGCGAGAAGCAAGGAGCTGCTCTGATCCTCACGACGCCAGTTGCCGCGCACATACGAGTGAGAAAAGTGCCAGTGCCCTATGGGCTCGAGGTGTTCGATGCTGACGATCTCGCCAATGGTCCCCGCATCAAGGATATCCCGAAGCGCGATCGTGTACGGGGTGTACCTCAGCACATGACAAACGGCGAGGCTCACACCTGCTGCCTCAACCGCAGCAACAATTCGCTCACACTCCGCTTCTGTCGGCGCGAGTGGCTTCTCCAACAAAATGTGGTATCCCCGCTCAGCGAAAGCGACCGCTGCGTCAGCGTGCTGGTCGTCCAGAACGCTGATGACGACCGCGTCGGCGAGTCGCGGAACTGCAGCCAAATCTTGCCACGACGAGAACGCTTGGTCCCCGGGCACACTGAACTCTTCGACAAAGCGCTGTCGCTGACCTTCTCGAGGCTCAGCGACGGCGACAAGTGCTACGGATTCGTCGATCAACGTCGCCGCCCTCGCATAAGCGAAACCGCGAGCGCCCGCACCTGCAACTGCCACCGTGAGAGGCGGCCGAACGGAAGTGCTACCGCTACCGTGAAGGTTTACCACCGGACTTGACATTTCTTGAATACACTCACATTTCACATATACAAACTAGAGATCGACTGATCGAACTCCTAGCATATGTGACGTGACCCGGGATGGCTACCGCGACAGCAGACCGTTGCACCTACGCGATGGCGCCCGAGGGGGAATTGAGCGCCGAAGTGATCTGCAGTGCGCACGAGGTGAGAACCTCGATGATCCGGGGGACCCGGATGTCGCCACTCTCGAGACGCGCTTTCGGGACCGAGCAACTCAGCGCAGTGACAACCTCGCCAGATGGGGACCTGACTGGCACAGCAACACAGAACACACCGTTGGAGTACTCGCCGTCGTCCGTCGCGTATCCCTGGCCACGAACCATACCAATCACCCGAATCAGTTCGTTGCCTGACGTGATCGTGGCGTTCGTGTAGCCCGGCAGGTTCATGCCTGCGTACCTCTCGGAAAGCACCTCATCGCTGAGGCCGCTGAGAAGAGCTTTCCCAATCCCGGTTGCATACGCAGGCAATCGACTACCGACATTCGATACGAGCCGCAGCGGTTGTTTGCCCTCAACCTTGTCGATGTAGACCACGTCGAGGTCGTCAAGGATGCCCAGTTGGATGGTCTCGTCGAGTGCCTCGTTGGCCTCTCGCAGGTACCGGCGAGAGTGAATCGTCAAGTCCCTGCTTGGTCGAAATACTTGGCCGACCTCCCAAGGACGCACTCCGATGGAATACAGTCGGTCGCGCGGATCGAAGGTCAGCCATTTCATTGCCACGATCGTCTGGAGCAGACCATGGAGGCTGCTTTTGGGGTATGGCAGTTCAGCCACGAGGTCGACGAAACTAATCCCGTGGGGGAACCGGCTCACAGCCTCAAGTAGTTCAAGCGTCCGCTGGGCCGACTTGACGTTCTGATTCTGTTCGGTCATCTGGTCTAACTCCGGTCTTGTTCGAGCGCCTCAATCTACAAGTGTGGCAGTTGAACTGGCGCTGATGCGGATTTCAGAGCGAGCTCAACGAACCGCATCGCGTTCGCGCCATCCTGCCAACTGGGTATCAGCGGCCGCTCACCAATCGGCCTCTCTATCGCCAAAAACGCTTCGAGTTCCGGGCAAGCCAGTCCTCGTCTAGCCCGCTAATGGTGAGTTCCTCGCCGGACGCGATCAGTGCAGCAGATCTCGCCATCGAGTCGATCACAATGTGCCCCGGCGTTCCTTGGATCAGACACTGAGCGACGCAGCAGCCCGACAATCTCGTCGACCCGCGCCGGAGCCGGGCCCAGATGCACAATGAGGGGTAGTTGAACTGTGTCAGCGACGGTTCGAACAAATCTCAGTGCGCGCTCGGTAAATTCTCCCCCAACGAGGCGCCCAGATCTGGCACGAGGAGCATCCCGCCAAGAAACACGGCTTGCTGTGGGTGCACTGCAGAACTCTCGTTCAACTGAACGTGTCGTAACTCAACGGCCTTGCCAACACCGCGAGGAACCCCGTCCTTGGCAATGTTCCAGACGCGGAGGTGACCCCCATCTGACCCCCGAAGTCGGAGAGAACGAGAATCGTGCCATCCGGCGACACAGAGAGTTCGCACGCGATGTGCGCGCCTGCCCCTTAGGTGGCAAGCCGCTTTGCCCCCGTACAGTCGATGCTCTAGGCCACGAGTTCACCATCGAGGTGACCGGACCCTGTGTTGCGAACTCCAGCTCGAAAGCCACCCAACGGTATCAGTCCAAGCCCTGGTCGACGCTCTCGGCTGCGAGCGCGCGGAGATTCATCTGCAACGCAACGACACCCTTGGGCGGGACTCTGACTCCCACCACGCCATCCAGCACCCGAACCGGCAACTCGGCTTCAGTTCTCGAAATCACCTTCATGTCTGCCACGGCACTCGCAGGCACGAATGAGCCGTCAGTGAACTTATCCTGAGCGTTGTGCAGAATGACGGTTGCGCGCGACTCACTCGCAGCCGTGACTACGAGTTGAATCTCCGCGCTAGGCCCGATTGAGCCACGAGGTCCGCCGTCGCCGATCATGGCGGGCCTCAACACCTGTGCCGCTTGTCGGAGTACCGCTGTCGGCGGCATAGCCATGGGAAGTTCCAGTAGCCACGACTGGGGCTGGTCACTACCTAGCGAAGCCCCTTCGCCGACGGCTCCCTCAGCCGCGATAGGAACACCGTTTCTCAAGACCCGCAAGGACCAGGATCCTGAATAAGAACCCGCCTCGGTGATGTCCGGACCAATCATCACGACGGTGTCGTGCGATGTGGCAATCTTTTCGACAAGGTCAGCGTCATAGAGTTCCGGGCGAAGCAGAAGAACGGTCCCGGGGACTGTCTCATGATCTTCAACACGCGCGACAGTCGACACGACTGCTCCCTGGCGCAAGAGTTCAGCGAGCACGGCGTGAGTGTGGCCAAGCTGCTCGCGGCTATATGACGCGTGTTCGCCCACCTGGATGTCGGGCGAGTATAGGAGGGTCGGGGTCGCGCCGAGCACGCCCGGTCCGGCATAAATCGTCTCCAACATACTGTTGACGCCGTTCCATGCGTGATCGCTCAGCCCGTCTGAGAGACAGAACAGTGCAGCGTCTAGGCAGGGCTTCGTCGTCGAACCATCGCTCTGGATCCTCATTGAGGTGAGCAGCCGAAGATCACGTTCAAGCATTGCGGGCGCCGTGTGGACAACGTCCCACTCCTCATATGTGTCGTGCAATGCTGTTAGCCCGGCGAGCGTCGTTCCTGGCACTGTCGCACTAATGAGCAAGATGCACGCGAGCTGCCCGTAAATGGGTGACAGTTCGGTTTCTTCCAGCACGTCCAGCGCCGAGGACCCCGTCTCTAGTACGAATCCGTCGACGCCGGCCGCAACGAGTCGTCGATAGTCGACGCCGTAGCGCGCGAGCGCCTCGAAGGGGTCTCGAGTCCACGCGTTGTTCAGAACTACTCGCCCCCCAGAAGCATGAACACCGTCACACGACGCTTGCCAAAACTCTGTCCAGCGATCGGCGTGGAACGCAATCCACGTCTCCCGAGCATTGGCCCAGATCCACTCCGCGCGGTCCGCGATCGACGCGCCAGAGACCTCCGTGGAGGTGCGTGCAACGAAGTCGTCAACATGGTCGGCGGAGAAGTCGCCCTGCCACAGAGCGAGTCTGCCGCTGGAGTATCCGTCAGCACCGTGATAACCGTCAAACCCGTAATAACCCATCACTTCGACGAGCTTCGATACGAAGAAGTCCTGGTACCGCGTGCCATCTGCCAACCGCTTCAGCGGATTGATCATTCCGTTTCGACGCTCGCCACTGGCATCGGTGACTGTGAGTTCCGGATGACGCTGGACCCAAGCACCGTACTTCTGTACTCCTTCTTCCGTGTAGCCGTGAAGGTCAAAAACGGCGAAATACACGGCTAAGCCGGATTCGCGCAGCACTGCTACAAGCCTGCGAAGGTCGCCGCGAGTCCATTCCTGCCGCGCGCCGCGGGCGCTGATTGGCCGTGCCCCGTAGGAATTACATTCAGTGGGAAGCCGACCAGAATCCTCTTCGTCGTGACCGTGAAGAAACTCGGGGCTATACAGCAGTAGCGACACGAAGTCGGGCCGAGGCCCCATAGCCTCAAGAACGGCCCCCACGCCGCAATCCTCGGCGAGCGCATCGAAGGCGATGAGTTCGATCCAAATGTGCTTGGCCACACGGTCAGTCTTTCCGGCGCTCCTAGTCGTGTCGTCCACTTTGTCCCCTCCGGTTATCCCTTGACGCCACTGACAACAACTCCCTGCATGAACCATTTCTGCGCGACGAAGAACAGCACGATGCACGGAAGCATCGAGAACATCGATGCGGCCATCATCAGAGGAAAGTTCTGGCTTTGAGCGCTGACGAAATTACTGATGCCAAGAGAAAGTGGGAACTTGTCCTGGGATTGCAAGAAGATCAGCGGGCCGATGTAGTCGTTCCAATAGAGCAGGAATGAATAGAGCCCCACAATGAGCAGCGCGGGTTTCGACTGCGGCAGGATGATCGTGAAGAGAATGCGGATGGAACCTGCGCCGTCGATACGCGCGGCCTCATCCATCTCGAGAGGGATGCCCAGAAAGAACTGCCGAAGCAAGAAGGTGTTGAACGGCGCGGCAAAGAATGCTGGTACGAGGAGCGGTAGGTAAGTATCGATCCACCCGATTCGGCTCATCATGATGTACAGCGGAACAATCGTCACCCAGATGGGAATCATCATTGTGGCGAGCATGACAATGAACAGCGGCTCACGCATTCGGAATCGGAATCGAGCAAACCCGTAGGCCGCAAGCGCGCTGCTCAAAATGCTACCGGCCACACCGATTACGGTCAGGACTACGGTGTTGATGGTGTACGTGAGGAATGGCGCCTCAATGAAGATGTCTGGATAGTTAGCCCAGTCGACGGGGTTGGGGAACCAGGTGACTGGGTAGTCATAGACCTGCACAGGCGTTTTCAGGCTGGTGCTCAGCATCCAGAAGAACGGAACCAGGTACATGACCGATCCGACGCTCAAGACCACGAACGTGATCATGAGAGCAAGGCGCCGTCGGGAGGTGACTGAGCGAGATTGCAACTCGCGCATTGGTGGCATTCTCAGTGTTTTCTCCATTGATCAACGTCCTCCAGTGTCGCCAGCGTAAAAGACCCACCGCTTTGACGTTGCATAGAAAATGACCGTGACTGTCAAGACGAGGATGAAGAGAAGCATCGCTAACGCGCTGGCATAGCCCACGCGCAATTGCACGAAAGCAGAGTCGTAGATGTACAGCGACAAAAAGTACGAGCCGTAGTCAGGACCGCCCTTCGTCATCACAAACGCCTGTGTGAAGATCTGAAACGTGCCAATGAGACTAAGGATGAGTTGAAGCAGGATCACCGGTGACATCATCGGCAGGGTCACAGCTCTAAATTGAGCCCACCAGCCCGCGCCATCGAGACTAGCCGCTTCGTAGTACTCCGTCGGAATGCCTTGCAGACCGCCGAGATAAATGATGATCGATGCCCCGACGGCCCAGAGCTGCATGACGACGATCGCTGGGATAACCCACACTTGGCTGGTTAGCCACGGCACGGCCGGGATTCCGAACAATGCGAGTACTGCGTTCATCACGCCGAATTCTCGGTGAAAGATGAAGCCCCACAGCACAGTGACCGCGACGCCCGAAAGCACAGAGGGTAAGTAGTAGATGGTCCTGAATAGGCCCATCCCGACCATCCGCTGGTTCATGAGAAGCGCGGCTCCGAGGCCAACTATCAGGCTCAACGGCACGAACAAGACGACGTAGATCAGCGTGACCTTTATCGACTGCCAGAACAACGGGTCGTTCGTAAGAATTCGTACGTAGTTGTCGAGCCCAATCCACGTGGGCTCCCGCGCTCCCGACCATTCGGTAAAGGACAGATACATCGCGTAGCCGATGGGGATCGCTGAGAAGAGGAGGAATCCGATCAGCCACGGCTGAATCCACAGGAACCCTAGCCGAGCTTCCCGTCGGGCTTGGATCCCTCGTCGAGGTGTCTTTCCCGTCCAACCCCTGAGGTCCGCCGTCGCTGCCGCACCAAAGTGAGAATTCGCGGCGGGCGCGGCAGACGACGGCGGAGCGATCAACGGTTGGCTTCTTCTTGAATCTGCGTCAGCACCCCACGCGGGTCAGTGCCATCGATCAGGCTTGCGAGTCGGTTGTACCACGCGATCTCGTAGGACGCCCAAACGGTCGGATACAAGATGGCAGCCGCGTCGTCCCCGATGTCAGGGAAGTTTGAGGTGCTGTAGGTATCCGTGGACCGAGCAGTGATTGGCGAATCAGCCGCGTACGGAATAGTGGCCATCACGTCGGCCGAACCAAGGTAGGAGAGGAAGCTCCACGCCGCATCGACGTCCTTCGCGTTCGAGCTCATCGACCAACCGCCACCAGCGGTGGCGACTTCGCGCTTGCCCGTCGTGCCCTTGGGCAGCGGGACTACCTCCCACTCGAATTTGTCGCCGATTGCTTCCCTGGCGCCTCCCGCATACCACGATCCGTTCATGAACATCGCAAGGAATCCCGCAGCGAACGGATCGACGCCTTCCGGAAGCCCCGCGGTTGCGGGAATTGCACCCGACTGCACTGCAGCGTTGATCTGAGCGTAGGTTTCCACGTTCTCATCCGTGGCCAGCGAAGCCGTGGTGCCGCTCTCATCGAACACGCTGCCGCCGTTGGCCATCATGACGCCAAGCTGACCCCAGGAGCTACCGTTCACATGGCCGCCCCAACGAACCTGTCGCCCACCTTCGACAACTTTGAACGCTTCTGCGATCTCGTAATACTCAGTCCAGGTCCAGTCTCCCGTGGGAACCGGGATCCCCATCTCCTCGAACATGGTCTTGTTAACGTAGATGCCGTAGGCCGAGAGTCCCTCAGGCACGGCGTACAGCTCGCCGTTCTGCGAGAACTGAGCTTCGACAGCCGGGATGAAATCAGCGAGGCCGATAGGGTCCCCAGTCTCAGCGTTGAGCTTGGAGATCGGAGCGAGCCACCCGTCGCGAACCTGCGGGGCAATATCGAAAGAGCGGGTGTAATACAGGTCCGGCAATGTACCGGCGAGCGCCTGAGTGTTGAGCTTCGTCGCGTAGTTCGCGTCGGCGATGTTCAGCACGTTGACCTTGGTTTGGGCGTTCAACGACTCGTAGGCCTTGACCACATCTTGGATCTGCTTGTCCCACTCAGCAGAGTTGTTCGTGAGCATTGTCACGGTCCTTGTTGAACTGGATGCACCAGGGGCACATGCCGCAAGGGCGAGCAGCGCCCCTGCCGACAGGGACCCTGCGATGAAACCCCGCCGGCTGGCGGGAAGCTCAAAGAGCTTGGACGAAGCATTCATATTGCTTTGGCCTTTCTGATTTTGGGTTTCCGAGCAATGAAGTTGTAGTCACTTAATTCATATATCAGAACTAGTGTTCGGATTTATAAAGATTAGCCGAACGTGTGATCGTCTGTCAACGATCAGCTAGCCGTGCCGCCCCCGATCATCGGCTCCTCAACGACACAATCTCATCAATCAGCGGGACCAGCTCATCGTTCGAGGCGACGCCCAGATCGCAGTGTCGGAAAATTCTCGGACAGAGTTCGGGTTCATTGACCTCTGCCCCCCAGCCCAACACTCTCCCGGCAAGCTCGTGGCCCATGACTTGCTCGACGGACCTGCGTCCGTTTTCCCCGGTGTGCCCGTGGAGGTCTGAGCCACATATCCCGGTCGCGATCACGGAGATCAGCACATCGCGCGGACCGACGATCGGCTCGTCGCGCTGCTCTATCTCCAGCGAGTGTAGGCCTTTGAACACAAACGCTCGCAATTCACGACGCGATCACTGGCCCGCGATGGGACGAATCGTCGCGCTGACGGTGCCACGAAGCTCGTCACCGGGCAGTAGCGTGTGCGTAGATCCATCCCGAATGGCGCGGTCAAGACTTGGCACCGCGGATGACTGCGGCTCGATAGCCAGTGCGACTCTCCGCTCGTTCGGATCATCGCTGGCGGTGCCAACATTCTCGAACCACACCCAGAGCGACGGAAATGCACCTGTGTCCCACCGGAGATCCACCTCGACGGAGCGCGACGCCAGTGACGCCCACCCGGTATCGAGATTGTCAGCGAAAAGCATCTCCGAGGCAGGCGAAGATGGGAAGCGAGAAAGATCGACCCGATCAGCGCCGCCCTTGCGAGGCAACTCCGTGAGCGATGAGCCGTCGCCACCCGGCGCAACGGTTGCCACCGCTGGATCGAACTCGGGCCGGGCAAAAAGCTGGTCGGTGGACACGCTAAGTCGCGTTGATTCAGCCAGAAAAGGCTCGCCAAACGTGATGTGTTGGCCCCACAAGAACTGCACAGCATCAGTCGAGGTATGGGAAACGACGTAGTCGAGCGTCAGTGTCGAGCCAGCCAGCCGCATCGAGCGTCTCAATCTCAATGGGAGAGCTGCGCTTTCCACCTCGACGACGATTAGTCCCCCATCATCGTCGGGTTGAGCGTCAATCATGCTCCACGAAAGGTCTTTGACATCACCGTGCATGATCACCGGCGGATGAAGGGACTCCGGGCCGGCATTGGGGAAGAGTTCGTACCAGCCACCAACGACGTGATTGGCGACTCCGCGCGGGTCTTCGTAGAGGACATTTACACCACTGGTCAACTCGACGAACTCAAAGATGTGAGCACCCCGATCCAAGTCGACAGACACACGCACTTGAGCAGACTCCAGTACGACGCCGGCGTGGCCTTCGACTGAGATTGAACGTATGCTCATGCGCGGTCGCGCATCTCGTGAGCACGACCGATTGCTTTCTGGCTCATCTCAGCTCCACTCGTCGGTAGTTCACGTTCAGGTCGTCGAGCCGCTCTAGGTGCGCATCAATAACGGCGTCGCTGTCCCTGACGCGGTCCATCCCACCCCAGACGACGTCAGCGAACACCGCGGCGCGAGGGAACGCCATGAACTCCACGCGAGCAGGCGTGGTCATTCGCTCGGTCCACAACTGAAACTGCGCCCCGAGAATGTGCGTTCGTTCTTTGACAGACAGCGACGCAGGTATGGGAACGAAGTTGCGGACAATATCAAGGTCAAGGATGTGGCCGAGCGCAGGGGGATCGTTCGCGTCGAACGCTTGGTGATAGTCGAAGTATGTCGAGTGTGTCGGGGCCATTATGACGTCGTGGCCCATTTGAGCCGCTTGAATGCCGCCCTCGTCACCACGCCACGACATGACCGTGACACCCGCAGGTACTCCTCCCTCGAGCACCTCATCCCACCCAATGACCGACTTGCCCTTCGTTGCAAGATGGTCGACAAGCTGCGCGAGGAACCAGGCCTGAAGCTCGTCTTCGTTCTGAAGTCCTTCGCTTCGAATACGTTTCTGCGCGACGGGCGACTTCTCCCACTCGTCCTTCGGAACCTCGTCGCCTCCGAGATGGATGTACCGGAACGGGAACAGCTCGGCGACGTAGTCGAGCACGTCCCGGCAGAACTCAAGCGCCTCATCGGACACGGACATGACATGCGGCGAGACGCTCCAACCGGTGGCAACGACGACTTCGTGCTCGCACGACCGCAGCCAGGGGTAGGCCTCCAGAGCCGCCTGCATGTGACCCGGTAGGTCGATCTCAGGAAGCACCTCGACTCCGAGGGAGGCTGCGTGGGAAATCAAGCCAATCATGTCGGCGTGAGAATAGAAGCCTTCGTGCGGGACATTGTCGTGGGGCGGGGAGTCCTCCCAGCCATCGGATCGGTAGCTGGAGAGTACAGTGCCGGCTCGCTTGCTCCCGACTGACACCAGCCGTGGATACTGTGGCACGTCGAGCCGCCAGCCCTGATCATCCGTGAGGTGCAGATGTAGGCGGTTGAGCTTGTGCATTGCAATCAACTCGACGAACCGATGGAGAAAGTCAATCGGCATAAAGTGACGCGCGACATCCAAGTGGGCACCGCGCCAAACAAGCTCGGGCCAGTCCTCAATCTGGATCTGGGGCACTTGGCAGAATTCCGAGGACTCTGCGGTACGCGCGAAAGCGCTGGGTTCAACGAGCTGGCGGATGGTTTGCACTGCGTGCAGCGCGCCCAGCGATGTCGTTGCTGTGACAGTGAGCGTGCTGGCGTCAACGTCGATCCGATACCACTCCGAGTTGCCGTGCGCTTCTGGACTGATTCGAAACCGGATATTGCCGCCGCCGCCGAGCGAAGGTTCGTCACCAATCACCCACGACAAATAGTGTGCGAGCTTGCGCGCCGGCTCTAGGAGCTCAGGGTCGGCGTCGATCAACGATTGCCTATCGATCCGGAGAGGAGCCCCTCCGGGGACGGATACCTGCTTGGGTCGCGGCATGAGCGCGAGGTCACTGACTGAGCCCACGATTCATTTCTCCTTACCGACTCGGAAGCGTCCCGCGGGTGCTCCGAGGTCGAGTTCGATCATCCAGCGCGCAAAGGCGACCGTTCTCTCTACGAACAGAGACGCCAACCTGTCGCCCCACAACGGGTCAAAGTTCGAGGGATCACCCAGGGATCCATCTGTCGACAACTGCTCGAACGGTCTCGGAAGGTCGAAGCGTGGGGATGGGGCATCCGTGAATCCGTTTATCGGAGATCGGGGGCCATGATGCTGCACCAAGTCGTCACGCACTAGCTCCCTGTCACACTCCCAAGCTATTGACGTCTCCACCTCGCAGGCATGGTGATACTGCGAGCCGGGCTGAAAGAGCTGCGAGGTCTCGTCGCCGATCACCGATCCCCACATCGCATGCGCGACACGGTTGCCGGTCTCATGGTTCACCTCACGCGCGACGATTCTCGCGATGTCGCAGTTGCCGCCGTGTCCATTGAGGATGAGGATGCGTTTGATCCCATTGAAGATCAATGAGTCGCAGACGTCACGAAGCAGCGCCGCGACCGTTGCGGGCCGCAGGCTGACCGTGCCGGCGAACCCTAGATGGTGCTCTGAAGCGCCATACGCCAGTAGTGGGCACAGCACCGAGGCGGAGCCGAGCTCAGCATCCACCCTCCGTGCAAGTTCGGTCGCGATTGTGGAATCGGTCCGAAGCTCAAGATGTGCGCCGTGCTGCTCGAGCGCGCCGATGGGAATGATTCCGATTGACGCCGTCGCGAACCACTGTTCGGCCTCGGGACTCGTCATGCGGGCAAGTTCGGCCATGGTCTAGCGTCCCGTCTCGATGCGCTGGGAAGTGGGTCGCCAGCCAAGGTGCTGTTGCGTTGCCGTCCAGTCCACGATCTCCGACGTGAGGTCCCCGCTTACCGCGAAGACCTGGAGTCCGGCTTGACGCTTCCGGACTGCCGCGACGAAGGCCGCTGCTGTGTCCGTGCCGGATGTCATCACCGCGGCATGCTTGTCGTCAGCGCATGCGTGCCAGGTCTCGTCATCCATGGGAAGAACCAGCCGCAGGATGGTGGCATCCAGACCGTTGCGCACCACCGCCGCCTGGGCTATTTCCTCGCCCAGCTTTTTCGAGAGGCCATACGCATCGGTCGCGTCCGGATGGTCTTCGGGGCTGGCATTCATGAAGTCGTGGAAGACAGACATCGAACCGGCGATGATTGCGTGGGAAACTCCGGACTCATGAGCCGCCTCGAGTGTGTTGTACAACCCGAACACATTGGCGCCAAATTGGCTCTCTGCCCACCGCTCTGTTCCCCAGTCCTCCTTGGTGCCCATGACGAGGTAGACCACGACATCCGCTCCAACGAGCACCCGTCGAAGGGAGGCACGATCTGTCACGTCAGCCAATTCCGGCCGCCCCCACTCGATGTCACGTGCGATCGCGCGATCAGCGACGACGACCTCAGCGAACTCAGCCAGACTCGGGCCGATGAGTCGGCCGACGTATCCGGCACCGCCAATCAAGACAATGCGCATGCTCTCTCCTCTAACTGTGGTTTGGTCCGCGCAGCGCGTCCTGGTGCTGCCTGACGAATTCTGAACTGCCGTCGTCGTCTCGAATGATCAACCGCGCACCGCGCGGTTGCACGGGGAACGAAGCGTTGCGAGTGGAGTCCTCCCACAGTTGCGCCCCTGTTGCGTAGGTGCGAGTTGGAAGCCCCGGCGCCTCAAAATCGAGAAGCATGAGGTTCGGCGCAGCACGAAAACCGGGCTCGACTCGCAAAGACTCGACAAGGTCGTCGTTGAGCGACACCCCGAGTCCCGGTGCTCTGGGCACGTCAAGATGCCCGGAACGCACGGTGTGAGAAGTGTCGAGGATGTCGTGGCGGTAGATGTTGGCCGCTGTGACCGCCGGAAACCGTGCCGGCGCACAGATTGCACCCATGTGAGCGACCCAGGCAACCGTTATGCCCGTTCCACACATCTGCAGGAAACAGTCCTTCTTGAAGACATTCAGAATCTCGGTTTGAGCAAAGAGTCGCTGAGGATCCGAAGGGTCTACAACAAAACCATCCAGAGAATCTCGCGCAAGCCATGTGGATGCGAGCTCGATATTGAAGTGCTCAAACAACGGAGTTGATACCGCCCGACGAAGCCGATCCTGCCCGATGGCGTCGCCGCGGTCGACGGGGCTTTCGAACAACGCAACCTTGTCGAGTCCGTCCAACTCCCGGAGGACCGGTAATGCTTGAGCTGTGTTTACAAGCATCGAATTCCAGTCGAGCTCAATCAGGTAGTCATCTTCCGTGGCGGCGGAGATGGCGTCGATCTGAGCAAAAACATCGAACCACGGTCGGGCCTTCACCTTGTGATTGCGAAATCCACGCGCGTACGCGTCAGCAGCTTCTTTCGCCAAGACCTCAGGTGGCAACTTAGTGCTCCACCACGCGAGCGGAATACGGTCACGCACTTTCTCGCGTGAGAAAAGCGCGTTTACCGGAACACCAAGAGTCTTGCCCAGCACGTCGTACAAGGCCATCCGAAGGCCGACGCCCAGCGACGACCCGAGCCTCAAAAGCTCGGGTGCGGTGCTGCCCACCGCTGACGCAGCTAGGTCCGGATCCGTGACGTGACCGGTGTAGTACACGAGGGTCTCGCCAATGCCAGAGATCTCGGAGTCGTCCGTGTGAACTCGTGTGATCTCGAGGACTTCCCAGTCGGCGTTGTTGATGCGCAGCCACGGTGCGAGGTGCTCGAGGAAGGGATTTCGAATCCAGACTCTTTCAATTTGGCGGATCCGGGGTATTTTCATAGCGCACCGTCAGCAGAGGGGCAGACGGCCCAGTGTTTGCATTTGTGAACCGTCGGTCGCATTTGTGAAAAATAGCATTAAAGTTGCAGGATTCGCTAGATCTCGCGCTTACAGCGTTGAGCGATGCGATGGGTCTCGAGAGCACAGATCACCTTGTCCCCCACCGCGGCGAACTCGTCAAGTTCAACGAACTGAGGGCTCAATGCGAATGAGCCACGTGGCTCAACAAGGACGGCGACGCGCGGAGTACCTGTCCAGAGGTCACTGACAACCTTGTCTCGACACTCTCTTCTCTGGCATTGAAGTTGAACGATGAGCCGCGGGACAGCCTGTCCGCAGTGCCCCAGTTGAGTGACCGTGAGTGACACTCCCAAGCCAGGCTGCGACAACCTCGTTTTCCACGCCCGAACCTGCGTCAGCCACGAATCGAAGCGCGCGGACTCATCGCGAGAAGTCGACTCCTCGATGGCCGCGAGCAACCCGTGCAATTGCGATCTCCCCACCTTGCTGACACGCCCAACTCCAGGTTTTGGCGCCAAATTTGCAAGCATTACCTTGGCCATCGCTGCGGACCCGACTGCCAGTCCGCTCGGGGTTGGTCCACGCAAGTCCTTGGTCCCGCTGAAAAGCGCCAGGTCGGCGCCAAGCTCCCTGGTAAATCTTGTCAAGTTGGACGCTGGAGGAATCTGATCCGCGGCATCCACAATGAAGGGGACCATTACAGCTCTCGCCGCCTCGATTGCCTCGCCGATAAGCGATTCGTCGTCCCCGATGGTCATGTTGTGAAACCAGAGCACGCAAAGGTCTGTGCTTCTCACGTCAGAAGGCTGGTCAACAAGTCGAACCGAAGCCCCGGCCATCACCACACTGTTGAGATAGTGATTTTCCCCCCACGCATCCGCCCCGGAATGCCATCCGGCAGCATGAAATCGAAACACAGCGACTTCCGGTCGCGCGCCGACACGAAACGGCAGTGCGGACGCCGCCGCATCGTCGGCACCAGTGATTAGACCCGCGACCGCGAGCATGATCCCATGTGCTACTCCTGAACACACGACCGCCGCCTCATTGCCCGTGTTTTTGGCGATCTCCTCGCCGACGTCCAACTGCAATTGTTCTATTTCCACGTAAAACTCTGGAACTGCATCGAGGGCAGCCTGAACTGCGGCCGAGGGGATCGCACCACCGAGTTTCGAAAGGCCAGCTGCAGCATTTATGACCCGTGGCGGACCAAAACTCACGGCAGCCCGGTCGTAAGCGCTCGCGGGTCACCACTTTCGAATGATTTCAGGAAGGAGAGATGTCGAGGCCATCGAAGGCCGCCGCCGCCCTCATGACCATTGAATTCATAGACATCTATGTCTTTCGGACCCTGGTAGGAATTGAACGCGGCGAACACAGTCGACGGAGGACAAGTTCCGTCTACCAGCCCAGCCGAAAACAAGGCTGGCACGAGCGACTGACGCGCAAAGTTGACAGCGTCAAAGTACGCAAGCGTGTCAAACACGGTGTCGCGCGAACTTCGCTGCACTGAGAGGTATCGCGCGATCTCGCTGTACGGGCCGCTTTCGAAAACTCGAACAGCGTGCTCGAAGTCACACATGAAAGGCACATCTGCGACGACAGCCATGAGATCAGGAACAAGGCCAGCGACCGCAAGTGCCAACCCGCCACCTTGGCTTCCACCCGCAGCCACGATTTGTCGGGCATCCACGCGAGGATGCGAGCGAACTGCATCGATCGCACGCACACAATCTATGATCACGCGCTTGTAAAAATAGGATCCGGGGGACTCAATGCCGCGCGTCATAGAGCCGCTCGCAGCAGGACCGCTGCCACCAGGATCAGGGGTGACTCCGGACCCGCCCCAATCTCCGCCCTGACCGCGAACATCGACAGCGAGAATGCCGTATCCGGCTGCCGCCCAAGTCACCCACTCGTGCGCAGAACCTCTCCCCGACCCGTAGCCTGGGTACCACACAATTGTCGGTCGCGGGGTGGTTGGTTCGCGCGGCAACAGAAGCCAGCCTGCAATAAGGTTCCCCTCGAATCCAGGAAATCGGACGTCGTAGATGTCAATTCCTGCAAATGGCGATGGGACTGTTGTGTACTGATTCGGTGCATGGCACGCGCGTGCAGTGATCAGCGCGTCATTCCAAAAAATTCGAAAGTCGCTGGGAAGAGTCACGACGGGACGAACCTGTCGCAGAAGATCCAACGGTAGGTCTTGATACGGCAACGCTTATCCAATCTCTTTGTATCTCAAACGGCGTGAGTCCGAACGTTCTGCGGTCCGCAAAATTGGCCATTATTCGAATGGGGGATCATCCCGGTCTTGGGTGTGTGAAGGGTCGGCGCCGTGGATGCTCGAAGTTGATTTCGACTCCGAAACCTGGGCGGTCCGGAAGTACCACGCGACCGTTTTCGGGGAGCGGCTCACCAAGGATGATGGGAGCCAGCATTGGCCAGATTTCCTCGCCCGTTGGATGCATCATGAAGAACTCTCCGAACGGGCAGTTCTTTGTCGCCACAGCAAAGTGATAGCTGTAGACCGAGAGAGCATGCGGAATGACCGGCACTCCAAGCTCGTCCGCAAGTGCCGCAATTTTTTGGCTCTCGCTTATACCACCTGCCCAGCTCACATCTGGTTGGATCACATCTACACCGGCAGCCAAGAGGGACTGGAACCCCCATCGCGTTGCCTCGTGCTCGCCCGTGGCGATCAAGACTCCGTCTGGGGCAAGGTCTCGAAGTCGACGATGCCCATCAAGATCGTCCGGAATGAGCGGCTCCTCGAGCCAGTAAAGCCCAAGTTCCTTACCCGCCGAGGCCAGCGATGCTGCGCTCTCCACCTCGAGCGACATCCAACAGTCCCACATCAGAGGGAACCCATCGCCTACTCGCGCCCTCATTTCTGCGAGCTCTTTGATGTTCTGCTCTTCACCATCAGCACCGTGTCCATGGCCAAACCGCAGGGGCATTTTTGCCGCCAAGAAACCGAACTCCTGGGCTAGATCGGGCCGGGGCCCGGTCGCGTAAAGGTCAAGATGATTCCGACGACCGTCACCGAGAAGCGCATAAACCGGTGTGTCTCGAATCCGTCCGACAAGGTCCTGCAAGGCAAGTTCAACGGCACTGATGGCGTGAATCACGACTCCACGACGACCATAAAAGATGGTGGCGCGGAACATCCGGTCCCAGGCGGATTCAATGTCGTCCACCTCGAAGCCTTCGACTAAGCGCGCAAGATGGTTCTCGACGATCCACGCGCCTATGTCACCTCCCTTTGAGATACCAACGCCCACGTGACCCGTCGTAGATTCGACCTCGACGATGAGTTGCTCGAGCACGTTGACACCGAAACTTCGCCTCGACTCCCGAAATTCCGGATACTCCGAGAGCGGGCCGGCGACGTGATCATCCGTCCAGTGGTACGGATAGCCAGCATTGTCGTCAGCGGCTGCTCCCGTTGCAACATAGGCACGCACTTCTTTGACTCTTGCTGGAAACCAGCTCACGGTCTGCACCTCTCTTGGGCTTAGGGGCTCGTGCGAGGCAGCGGCACGCAGCGCCTCCACGATCGGTGTCCGTCATCGACACAGGTATTGTGCAATGTTAGCCATACATATGAAATATGGTTCACATTCACGGACCAAATTAGTACCCAGTCACAGTAGCCAGACGACGCAGCCACTAAAGATTGGTGGATGGTCGCTGTCGGCCCCGGATGCTGACTAACGTTTCGGCAACTTCGATAAGTGTCCGAACGCTATGAGGAGACAGTTTTCTCCCTCAACTCACCGCGCCCGGCCAGCCCGACTCTCGAGTCTTGACCTCGCTGCCACAGGGACCCCCCCCTCGGATGAGGTTGCTGAACACTCCGGTCTGCTCTGCGATTGTTGCGTCAATCTCACACGTGTGTTCTGATCGATAAACTAGAGTTCATGTATGGGGCGCGGGAAAGCGGGGTCCGCTTGAACATCTCGCTCTGACAAATTCTCGAACCTGATAGGGACACGAGGGGTACAAGCGATGAAGTCCGTTAGAGATAAACAAGTTGTCGTAGGCGCAGATTTCGCGGGCTTCAGGCTCAAGGAAGCGGTCAAGGCTCACCTCGAGTCGAGAGGGTGGACGGTGACCGATCTCACCCCTGACCTCGAGAGCGCACCGGTTTACCATCGAGTTGGATTCCTTGTCGGGTCTCGTATATCTGAAGGAGAGTTCGAAAAGGCGCTCCTCTTCTGCGGGTCAGGAATGGGCATCCATATCGCTGCGAGCAAGTGCCCACGCGTACACGCGGCCGTTTGCGAAAGCGTCTCGACGGCTCGACGTGCCGCAAGCGCGAACAACGCCAACGTATTGGCCATGGGCGCATTCTTTACCGCTCCCCGCCTTGCGAGCTCAATGGCCGACGCATTCCTCGAGCACTCGCTGGGGGACGGCTATGAGGAGTGGGATGGATTCTTCGATTACCACCAGGTCGGCTTTGAGGAGTGCGACACCTTTGACTATTCGGCGTTCAAAGCCAACGGCTTCCGCCTCGCGAATGTGCCGGACGTACCCCTCGGGCCTGAGCCGCGTGGCCTTGCGTTCTAGCGTCCGTCAAATCTTTGGAGTTCTAATGCTGGGACATGTCGACTATGGAAGCCGGCACCCTGAGGTGGCTGCGGGGCCGCGGCCTCAACCCCCGTGCTCAAAGAGATCAGCGCAGCCGAGAGGATGCACGCAATCACGGATTCACGAACGAGGCGGGGCTCGACCAGTGATTGCTAGCGGCACTATTGGCAAGAATGTGCGTCCAACTTGGTCGGTGCGAACTCAACAACCTGTCGTGAGATTCGTATGTGCCCGGTGAATAGCCACTCCGCTTTAGTAGCCGGCCTCACAGTCGCGGAAAAGGCGAGGCTCACAAGCGGGAGGGACTTCTGGAGTACGGAATCAGTCGGTCCCATACCCTCGGTGCTACTCACGGATGGTCCACACGGTGTGCGAAAGCAGCGCGCGGCAGGTGATCAACTGGGGCTAACGGACAGTCTGCCTGCAACCTGTTTTCCTCCGGCTGTCAGCCTCGGGTGCACTTTCGACAAAGAACTCGCCGAGCGCGTCGGACGAGCGTTGGGCGCAGAGGCCCTCCGTGAAGGTGTCGCTGTACTTCTCGGGCCAGGCGTGAATATCAAGCGATCGCCTCTGTGCGGGCGCAACTTCGAGTACTTTTCCGAAGATCCACTGGTCGCGGGCGTGATGGGCGCTGCCCTCGTCCGCGGAATTCAATCTCAGGGGGTGGGCTCATCACTCAAGCACTTCGCTGCAAACAACCAAGAGACGGACCGACTTCGCGTCTCGAGCGACGTGGATGAAAGACCGCTACGTGAGATCTACTTGCGCGCATTCCAGCATGTAGTGGAGGAGTCGCAACCGTGGACGATCATGTGTTCCTATAACAAGATCAACGGCGTCAATGCATCCGAGAATCACTGGCTGCTGACCCGTGTGCTCCGCGAAGAATGGAACTTCGAGGGACTCGTCATGTCGGACTGGGGAGCTGTCAGCGATCGGGTCATCGCGCTCTCCGCCGGTCTCGACCTCGAGATGCCATTTAGCGGTGTGGAATCCGATGCCCAAGTTGTTACGGCCGTTGACAACGGTAGTCTCGATGAGGAAGTGCTGAACGTCGCGGCCGGCCGTGTCGCCGCCTTGGCCCTCCGATCCCAGCCAGCGCGTTCTGTAGACGCCCCGCACAATTTTGACATCCATCACACCCTGGCGCGTGAGGCGGCTGGGCGGTCGATCGTCCTTCTGAAGAACGAGAACGGTATCCTGCCTCTCTCTCGAAGCGCATCTGTCGCCGTTATCGGTGAGTTCGCGCAGTCTCCGCGCTACCAGGGGGCTGGGTCATCTTTGGTGAACCCCACCCAGCTCGACTTGCCCCTCCATGAGATTATGGCCGCGGCGAGCGGGACCGTGACCTTTGCGCAGGGATTCACTCTCAACTCCTTACCTGGCTTGGCGGAGAAAGAGCAACTTCTCGCCGAGGCGGTTACGGCCGCGTCGAGCGCAGAAGTTGCCGTGGTGTTCCTTGGCCTACCGGCGCGACTCGAATCAGAAGGATTCGACCGCCTAGATATCGACCTTCCCCCGGAACAACTCGAACTCCTAAATGCAGTAGTTGAAGCAAATCGACGAACGGTCGTCGTCCTCTCCAACGGTGGCGTCGTGCTCCTTCCATTCGCTGATCGGGTTCCTGCGATCTTGGAAGGATGGCTGCTCGGTCAAGCCGGTGGGGGGGCCATCGCGGATGTTCTTTATGGCGACGTCAACCCCTCGGCCAAACTCACAGAAACGATCCCGCATCGACTCGAGGACAGCCCTGCGTTTGGCAATTTCCCGGGCGAGTTGGGGCACGTTCGCTATGGCGAAGGGATTTTCGTCGGGTATCGAGGTTATGACAAACGCCACATCGACGTAGCGTTCCCCTTCGGCCACGGTCTCTCGTACACGTCATTTGAGTATGCCCATCCAAGGGCATCCTGCACAGCGGCGGGCGATGTGGAGGTCCAAGTTTCCCTATCCAATGTGGGTGCTCACGATGGGCGTGAGATCGTACAGGTTTACTCAGCACCCCAAGGATCGGCGGTGGAACGGCCGTTGCGTGAACTCAAGGCCTTCGCGAGCATTGCGCTAGCGGCGGGGGAAACCCGCGACGCCACCCTCCTCGTTCGCCGCACGGACCTGGCGTACTGGGACAGTCACGCCGAGGCTTGGACTGTGGAAGGCGGCGTCTACCGCATCGATATTGGTGCTTCAAGTCGTGACATACGGGGGAGCGTCGAGATTTTCGTCCCTGGGGATTCTGTCACCCCGACCATATCGATGGACACCACTCTGGGAGAGATCTTCGCGAGGCCAGCAACGGCCGAGCTGTTCAATGAGATGTTCCCAGCCAACCGGGACTCAGGGCCAGCACTTCCGAATGATCACGGCACTCGAGCGGTCCTGGCGTCGTTCCCACTGAACCGACTTGGTATGTTCGGCCTCACTAAAGAGCGGCTGCTGGCATTCGTGGGCCTCGCGAACATGAGGCTTGTGGATCTCGGCGCACTCGATGCCCGTGGTGGCTCATTGAGCCAATGACTCAACACGGCGTAGAGCATCAGTCAGAAAGCGCCTCGCCCTTGGCCCTACGGGAGTGAAACAACATCACGGTAGAGGCAAGGGCTAATGTCCCACGTAGTTGTCAACCACCGTCGATCCTGGCCAGCGCCGTCCGGGGAGTGAAACTTCCACGCCGGTTGCGAAGGAACGCCGTTGGTGTGAGACGACTGGCCTCGAACTCGGAGAACCACTCCTTACTCGTGAACGTCTTCGCACACACAGGACTCCGGTGGGGCGAGGCGATCGGAAGCGGAACGGGGTGTCGAAAACACTGGTCCACAAGCTTCACCACCGCTGGCTCATCGAAGGTGACGCTGCGTTTGAGCCGGTGTCGAGGCGACCACGGTCATCCCCGAATCGCACCCCACCGGATGTCGCTGCGCGGATCCTCCAGCTGCGCGATCAGCTGACCTCCGAAGGCCACGATGCCTGCGCCGACACAGTCCTGGAGCTACTGGCCCGCGATGGCATCACCGTGTCGAGGGCGACGATCTGGCGGCTGCTGAAAGCGCACGGCAGAATCGTTGCGCAACCACAGAAACGACCCGGTCATCCTGGCAACGGTTCGCCGCCGACCGCCCTAACGAGCTCTGGCAATCCGACTTCACCCATGTGATGCTCACCACAGGCCTCGATGGCTGGATCGATGACCACTCCCGCTACCTGCTGCACCTGACCGCCCACCCTCGCATCACCGGCCGGACCGTCATCGACACCTTCACCCACACCGCCTCCGAGCACGGTTTCCCGGCCGCAACCCTGACCGACAACGGGAAGGTTTACACCACCCGCTGCGCCAGAAACGCTCGCGACATCGCCCCCGGCAACGGCTTCGAAACCCTCCTTGCGCTGCAAGGCATCACCCAGAAGAACGGGCGCCCCCTCATGCCGACGACCCAGGGCAAGATCGAACGGTTCTGGCAAAACCCTCAAACGCCACCTCGCAGCCCACCCCGCCGACACGATCGATGACCTGCAGAACACCCTCGACAGCTTCCCTCTCTTGGGAGGCGGCTGGCCCGGTGCCGGCTGGCAGGCTGCTACTACAACCAGCAGCGCCCGCATCGAGCTCTCGGCCGACGTGCTCGCCGAATTCACCCTCAACCCCGCCGCCGACTACCAACGCAAAACGGCTGAACCCCCGTTTCCGAGGGTTCAGCCGTTCACGATGTCCCGAGACACCACACAGCGGAGACGGAGGGATTTGAACCCTCGGTACCCTTACGGGTACTCCACCTTAGCAGGGCCTCCGTTTCCTAATCAGGGGCGACTTCAGGTGCCTCGCGGCTCCCGGAAACACTCGCCACACTGCATCATCCGGTCTTTGGGTACACAGGGGGGACACACGGAATGAACCGCCGGTTGAGATTTCGCCTGGCTCTCGCTAGTCAATCTTTTTGAAAGTGATGAATATCCCCTGGTCCTCCGAGATTGGGAACTTCAGGAGAAGATCCGGGATACGTTGCACCAATATGGCCGGGCCGACCCATCAACCAGTTGTTTCGGTTCGGTCAAAATCAAAAAGAACGTTGCCGTGCTCGTCGTACTCCCATGTACCGGTAAAGTCGAGTACTGGGTACCAATCCGTCGACCTTGGGACCTTCTGGATTGGAGCCACTGGAAATGCCAGCGCCTCAAAAGTCCCGTCGGCTTCAAGCTGAAGGTTCGAGCGATCTCCAGTAGACGACACCGCTTCCCACTCGCCAATGAGCCTATCTGCGCGGGGTGATAGCGAACACCCGACGAGGAGATTCGTCGTGATCACGAGTACTAGAAACAGTTTGGGCGTACTTCGTTCTCTCAACCTGTCACCTTCGAAATCCAACTGAACGTCCGTGTTGCTCGTGTGCCGACACCAGGGGAATCCGCAAGTCCGTTGAGCTCATTGACAAGTGGCGAACCCAAATCTAAACGCCGAGCCGGCTGTCATGTCATTTGCACCAGGAGTCTTCAAGACATGGTTAGTGAGCCGCTCATCCAAGGGGACGAGGTCGGTTGGTCGGTTCGGAAACTAACCTCCCGAATCCACTCACTCTAGACAGGATCTCCCAGGTTACGCAGACGGTCCATCAACGGAAGAACCTCATCCCTCTGCACGCCCATTACGGCGCCAAACTCAGCCTCCGGGATGAACTGCCTTGCATTGTTCAGGGAATTCTGCAGGATCCAAAGTTCAGCTTGGGTTAGGTCGAGCTTGAACAGCTGATCGTTCATTGTCTCCTCCACTATTTGAGATTGAGAAAGTATTGATAGCCATCTTTGGGTAAGAACACGGCGCGGCTGAAAGTTCAGCCAACTGTCGCCTGCCCCACTCAGGGAATAGTTGCCCACTCCGATAGGACGAAAGAATCGGCATCGCTAGGCTGGGCAACATGCCGTAGCTATTCCCCAATCCGCGCAGTATCTCTTCCAGCGACTTGATCCAGATGTCCGGGGCCCACCGTAGGCACGTCGCCGCAGCCTTCAAACGTACCGCTGGCGAGGGATCTTCCATCGCAAGCGTCTCCATTGCCGCCCTCCCGGAAGCTGACGCGCGAATGCCCTCGCCGACTCTCCAGATCCTGTCCGAAACTGCGTTGCCCTCGCGACCACTCGCAAGCAGGAGAGGCTCCCACTGCGCGCATAGTTGCTGAAACTCCCCCAAGCTTTGCTCGAGGTTGGCATCTGAATCGTGATCGTTGGTCACCCTATACTCTTCTGTATTTCGGCAGTCACCGTGCGACCATACTGAAGCTGAGCCTCGAAACTTTGCCCGCTCAACCAATCCCGCACGGTTCCAGAACCCGGCCCGTTCACGTCGCACGAAGGGTGCGGCAGATGGCCTCGACCCCGAAACGATCCGTGAACGTGTCCACGTATCGGATCATCTCGTCGTGGGGCGCTCGAGTTCCGCTGCGAAAAACGCTGACGCTGTTCGCAAAATATCATTGGCACGCCGCAACTCCATGTTCTCGCGACGCAGCCGTCTGATCCCGGCAAGCTCATCGCTGCTCACACCAGAGCGTTGACCAGAATCGACCTCAGCCCGGCGACGCCACTTACGCAACGTCTCCGGACCAACACCGAGCTTGGCACCAACATGACGGATAGCCGAATGTTCGGTCTCGTCCTCAGGCATCGACTCCTCGATCACCCTCAGCGCACGCTGCCGGAACTCCGGCGGAAACTGACGGGGCATGATTCATCCTCCCAAAAGAAGCGGAACCAAACCAAGCGCGATTCATGCTGATGATTTTGTGAGTCAAGTCTCCGTCAACCTTTCGAGGATCCTCATGAAGGGCTCCCGGTCGAACGCAAGTCTCCTGCTGCGCGACCAAGCTTCCGCTTCCGCAAAGGCGTCTTCCAGAAGGGATAGAAGTTCCAAGCGGGGCGCGGAGGGTGCCGCCTCAGAAAGTGCAATTTGCACCATGAGAAGGCTCTGAGCCTTGCGGTAGGAGCCCGTCCTGACGCCTTCAAAGTCCGGTTGAATCAGATTTCCGGCTACATGGAATACGACATTGAGATTCACTCGCGCCTGCAAGCCGGCGCGGGCCCCGATGGAGTCTCTTGTGAGCTGTGCGATCTCGTCGGTCCAGCCTCGGTTACTCGCCGTTCGGCCACCAACAACCGACCCAATCGAGAAGACTTGGACGTCCTCGTCACAACCGCTCGTCATGGCATGTCTCCTGCGAACTTGCCTGCCCAGGGCTCAAAGTTTAGAGGGCCGGGATCGCGCTCAACGATATACCGCTCCAGATTGAGCATTTCGCGGCGCGTACCTGACTGCAAGACTTCTATTTGTTTGTCCTGCATGAATGTCCGGCCGTAGCGCGACATCGGGGCTTGAGAGATTCCTGTCTTCAGGTACTCGCCAGTTCCGCCAGTTGAGAGCCTGTACAAGTACGCTGTCGCCGAACTTGACGCGGAATTGCCGTGCGTAGCCACAACCGGCGTGGGTGCTGCCACCTTGCCGACCAGTTCGCTGCTTGCTCTCGCACTACGGGCGGCCGCTGAACTTCCGAACATACCCGCGGCGAGCTCACCCCCAGCTGCCGGGATTCCAGCCGCAAGGGACCCGTAGACGTAGAAGGCGTTCGGATCCGGGCAGCTAAATGCTTCGGGAAATGCGTTGCGCACTCCCTTGGATAGGCTCCAGCTTGGATCCCCGAAAATTAATGCGCCGATCGGGCTCCAGGTGAGCGTGTCCCAAGCACCGTGGGACATATTGTTCAGATTGTCATACGGGTTCGAAAGATCTCCCAGGAAATCGCAGGCGGGTTGCGACTCGGGGCAAAGACCTGTCGGGTCTATCTGGAGGAGCGGATCGTTGCCGACATACGCGTATGGCTGCTGAGTCCGGCCAACCGCTGGATCCACGACCAGGAATTGCCCGGTTGTCGTGTCGTAGTCGCGTGCGCGGAGGTAGATGAGGTTGGTGGTGGGGTCGGTCCAGTTGCCGGTGTAGCCGATGAGGCTGTCGGTGGTTCCGGTGTGGTCGGTCTTGTTTCCGTAGGTGTCGTATTCGTTGGTGCCGACGGTGGCTCCGGTGTCGTCGGTGATGAGTCGGACGGAGCCGAGAAGGTCTCCGTATAGGTAGGTCGTGGTGCTGCCGGTGATTTGGGCGATGGGGGTGCTGGAGGTGCCGTAGATGTAGGTGCTGGTTCCGTCGTCCATGAGCAGTGGTAGTCCGCCGGCGGTGCTCCACAGCAAGTCGGTGGTTGTGGATGCTTCAGTACGGGACTGCCGTAGGCCGTCACCGTTGCTGGTGTAGCTGACGGTCGGGGTTGTGTCGCCCGGGAGGGTGACGGTGGCGAGGTTGAGTGCGGCGTCGTAGCCATAGTCGGTTGATTGGGCCGGGTCCGGGCTCGCGGCGGCGATTGTCGCGTTGGTGCGTGATCCGTTGGCATCGTAGGTGTACGACGTCGCCGGACCGGTCGCCGGGGTGAGCCCGGTGAGCTGTTGGGCCGAGTTGTACGTCAGGGTGTCACCCCCGAGTGCTTCCAGTTGCCCAGCGGAGGTGGGGTCGTAGCTGACCGTCATCGTTCCGTCGCTACGGGAGAGGACCTGGTTCAACGCATCGTAGGTGTAGGTGTGAGAGACGGCGCTGAGAATCGGATCAGTGGTGGTGTCGGAGACCAGTTGTCCGGCGTCGTCGTACCCATACCCGTATTCAGCGAGGGTACTGATGCCGTCGGCGATAGTGAGGTCGGTGGTCTGGCCGGCCGAGTCGTAGGTGTGGGTTTGGGTGACACCGTTCGGGCCAGTCTGTGTCGCCAATTGTCCGTCGACATTCCACGTGTAGGTCGTGGTGTTGCTGTTCCAGTCGGTGACCGAGCCCAGGCGCCCGGCCGTGGTATAGCTGTAGTCGACGGTGTCGCTGCCCGGGTAGGTGATTGATGCCAGAAGTCCGGAGTTGGTGTAGCTGTAGGTCAGCGATTGGTTGGCACCATTGGTTTGTCCCGTGAGCTGGTTGTTGGCGTTATAGGTGTACGTGCTTGACCCTGATGCGTCGGTCATGCTGGTCCGGGCTCCAACCGCGTCGTACTCGAACTCGAGGTCGGTGGCACCGAAAGCGCTGAACTCCTGCAGGATCAGACGGCTGGCGTCGTCGTAACTGTTGGTGACAGTGGTGCTGTCGGGAAGGGTGGTCGTCTCGAGACGTCCGGCGTCGTCGTAACTGTAAACAGTGGTGATACTGCCGGGTGCGGTCTTGGATGTGAGCAGGCCGGCGTCGTCGTAGCTGTAGGTGGTGACGTTGGAGTCCGGGTCGGTGAACGAGATCACTTGACCGTTGAGGTTGTACACGTACGACTGGGTGCTCGAGTCCGCCAGCGTGACCGTGTCAACCTGGCCGTCGTCCGTGTAGGTGGTGGATGTGACTCGGGACAGCGGGTCGGTGACGGAAGTGACCTGCCCGGCAG
Source organism: uncultured bacterium (assembly GCA_963787305.1). Lineage (GTDB taxonomy): Bacteria > Actinomycetota > Actinomycetes > Actinomycetales > Microbacteriaceae > Rhodoglobus. The sequence goes on along the minus strand of CAWBCL010000002.1, from coordinate 495,148 downwards.
CGTCGTGGGCATAGGTGGTGGTCTTCCCGTTGCCGTTGGTCGAGGTCACCAGCTGCCCGACCGCATCGTAGGTGGCGGTCGATACCGCGGCCGACGGCAACGTGACGGACAGTTGACGACCGTTGAGGTCGTAGGCAAATGTTGTCGCATTCGAATCCGGATCCGTAACCGTCACCACACGCCCGAGCAAGTCATAGGTGCGCGTGGTGGTGCGACTATCCGGATCAGTCACGGTGCTCAAATATCCACCGGCGGTGTAGGTAAACGTGGTGGTCTTGCCACGCGCATCCGTAGTCGAGGTAACCTGCCCAGCAACGTCATACACGGACGAGGTTGTGTGACTGTTGGCATCCTCCGTCGACACCAGGTTGCCGTCATCGTCGTAGGCGTAGATGGTGACGTGACTCAGCGGATCGGTGACCGTCAGAACACGCCCAGCATCATCCGTCGTATACGTCGTGATGTTGCTGTCTGCGTCAGTCGTCGTGGTCACGAATCCGGCCGTGTTGTAGGTGATTGACTTTGTGCGGGAGTCCGGATCGGTAGTGCTGGTTAGACGTCCGGCGCTGTCGTAGGCGAACGTCGTTGTCTTGCCACGCGCGTCCACGAGCGTCGCAGCGGTGCCGTCGCTGTTGTAGGTGAACGTGGTCACCCGACCGCCCGGACTTGTCGTCGAGGTCAGATTCCCTTCCCCGTCATACGCCAATGTCATTTCCCGGTCCAGCGGATCTGTGACTGAGGTGACCTCGTTCAGGGCGTTGTACGTCCACGTCGTGGTCTGCGACAACGCATCCGTCTTCGTCAGCGGATTGCCCTGATCGTCGTAGGTGAAAGTGGTGATGTTGTTGAGGGGGTCTGTTGTCGAGAGAATGTTGCCGGATGCGTCGTATACGAAAGAGGTTGTGGCTTCCGATGCGGTGCCCGCCGCTTTCGTCTGTGAAATGACTCGACCATCGAGATATGTTTCGACGGTTTGTGAGCCGTCCCAGCCTGTGGTTGTGGTCTGGGAAGTGGCATAGCTGAAGGTCAGTTCGCGGTTGATTGGGTCGGTTTGACTTATCACTCGATGGGATGAGTCGTACTCGTTGGTGGTGGTGCCGCCGCCGGGTTTGGTGAGAGATGTCATGTAGTGGCCGGCGTCATAGCCGTAGGAACTCTCGGCGCCGTCCACGGCAGTGACACCGGTGAGGTTGCCGGAGCTGTCGTAGGAGTAGGCAACTTCCCGTCCTGCCGAGTCAGATAGCGCAGTGACGTGGCCCGAAGCCCACGCGAGGGTGATCGATCGCCCCCCTGAAGCGGTCAGCGATACGACCTGACCGGAGCTGTAGGTCAACGTGACGGTGTTGCCATTGAGATCTTTGACAGAAATCAACGCTCCGCTCGAATCGAAAGTGAGTACCTCGTTCGTGTTTCGGAGGAAGGTCCATTCTTCGCTGCCATCGTCGTAGGAGAGTGTCGCGAAGACTCGTGATGGGGCCGTGTAGGTGTGATCGGCTTGCTCCGTAAAGCGCACCGACGCGCCGTTCTCTTGAACGACGTCGACAACTCGAGGCAGGGGATCGCTTAGGTCACCCGCGGTGACAATCACCAACTTTGAGGTGAAGCTGGTGGACCATCCGTAACCGAAAGGGCCGTCCTGCGCGACCAGCGCGGTCGAATAGGTTCGTGTCACTTGCAGTGCTGGGCCGACTCCGGCGAGGAGATCGTCGTTGGCGGGCAGATAGAACTCTCCCGTTGCTGTGTTGACCGGGTCGCCGTGCGAGCAGGCACAGTTCTTCTCGGCAGGGTTGAACCCGCCGAAGGCCTCAGCATCTCGCAGAGTCGTGGTGTCGATCCAATGGGACAAGAACGTTCCGTAGCGGGCCTGAACGCGAACAATCTTCGTGCCCCAATAGCTGCCCGTAGCTTGGAACGCACCGTGGTAGGGGGTGGAGTTGGTGAACCCGGTCAGCTGGTGTTCATAGCCGTTGGCGTCTTCGCCGATAACTTGAATCAGGCACCCACCAAATTGGGTGCACAGCGACGGGTTGAGTTGCGCGCCATCGAGGCGGATCGCCCAAAGGTAAGGGCTCGCCGTTGATGCCCGGCTGAACTTGTCAACTTTGAGAGTCAGGCTCTGCGGGCGGACGCTGTCGGAAACACTCACCCAGTTCGAGTGGTACGACTCGTATCTAGCTTGGATCCGGACGATCTTCTTCCAGGTCCCAAAGTTCGCACCCCAGCTCAGGGTGCTGTTGTAGAAGTTGGTGATTCCGCCCTCATACATCACATACTCTGTGCCGTTCTCGTCCTCGGCGATCAACTTGGGTTTGCACCACGAGGAACCGCACGCAGGATTCACCGCCGAAACACCGACCGTCACAGCCCACACTGCTGATCCGGTTTCTTGGTTTCGGTTGAAAGTGACATCAGAAAGAGTTAGCCCGGGCGTGCGCACCGAGTCCTCGACATCCACCCAGCTGGAGGAAACGCTGCCGTATCGTGCCTGAACCCGGTAGATCGCCGACCATGTCGAGAAGTTGCCTGACCAGTTGTATGAGCTGGTGTAGTAGTTCGAGATTGTGCCTTGATAGAGGACGTACTCAACATGATTGACGTCTTCCGCAACGAGCTTCAAATAGCAGTTCCAGCCCGTGCAGGCCGACGAAGGCACAGCAGAGACATCGATGGTGGCCGTCCACGGCACGTTCGCCGTGGTCGAATTGCGGGTGAAGGAGACGTTCGAAACGCCGATCGACTGGGTGCGCACCGAGTCCTCGACATCCACCCAGCTGGAGGAAACGCTGCCGTATCGTGCCTGAACCCGGTAGATCGCCGACCATGTCGAGAAGTTGCCTGACCAGTTGTATGAGCTGGTGTAGTAGTTCGAGATTGTGCCTTGATAGAGGACGTACTCAACATGATTGACGTCTTCCGCAACGAGCTTCAAATAGCAGTTCCAGCCCGTGCAGGCCGACGAAGGCACAGCAGAGACATCGATGGTGGCCGTCCACGGCACGTTCGCCGTGGTCGAATTGCGGGTGAAGGAGACGTTCGAAACGTCAATGGACTGTGTGCGCACCGAGTCACTGACCGAAACCACACTAGAGATCAGCGGCGACGACCCCGACGTTACCCGAGCGCGAAAACCGTCATACGCATAGGTTCCCCACCCGAGATTCCCCGAGAAGCTGTAGGAAGAACCGCTCCACCATTGTGAGGAGACCACGGTCCAGGTTCCCTGAGTGTCACGCACCTCGAGCTGGATTTTGCACGAACCGGTGCAGATCGAACTCAGGTCCGTCGCGTCAACGTTCACCGCGTAGGACGCAGTCCCGGTGGTGGTGTTCCTCGAAAACGAGACCACATCCGCCGAGATCGCTGGACTTGCATGGGCAGGTGTGACTCCCACGCCCAACACGAGCGCCACCGCCACGACGAACGTCGCTGTAGCTCTAGTCGGAGTCAACGGCCCGTTGGTCTGACGGCCATGCCCCCACTTTGAACGACGACTCAGAGGCACTACCCGACCTAACGTCGACCACATCGCAACCCCACCATCCCCCACGACGGGACGCGCTCACACGACCCATCGCATCGCAACCGACGCTCTCTTAGTGAGACAATATCGGGTACGTGAAAAACTTCGCAATACCCAGCGAGGAATAATCCCCCAGGAGATGGCGCCTCATCCGGGCCGCACGCACGAGCATCGAAGCGTTCGTCAAAACCCCCACCTCCAGCTCACCGTGTATGTCTTGTACGGCACAAACTAACCGAGTATTTCGCAGGCTCAACGCATCGATGTTCATTCAGGTTGCAGCCCTCAGAACAGCACCGTCCCGCCCCCCGCCTCAATGTGGTCCATCAAGCCGACACCGAAACACGACTGCTAGACGCCGCGGAGTATCGGAACACCGCTCGCGTTCACGAGTTCAAGCCTGCGACCGCTGAGACGCGAGGACTTCGAGAGCATCAGGTAGCGGAGTCGCCCGTTGTTGAAGATTTGAGCTTGGACGGACGATCCGAGCCCAGCTCGGTCCCGTCGTCCTTACGAGTGACGCGAGATGGCTGGGTCATGCCACACCGGCTCACTCGGCGCGGTCTAGGAGCCTCCCGACTCGCCCGGTGACGAATGACTAGAGTGGTCCGGGAACGGGTCGGCCGATCTCACTTCACTTGAGATCGACCGCCCCGCGGTCTCACGCGGTGGATGTTACTTGCCGCGCTCTGTGATGCTGGTGTTCGGGTGCCGGGCGGCAGCGGCGTTGGAGATGTACCGGCCCGAGATTGCTGACCGGTTGTGGGTACCGTTGGACTTGCTGGCACCGCTGCTCTCGGTGACGCTTGTCCTCGCGTGACGGGCGGCAGCGGCATTCGAGATGTAGCGACCGCTGATGGCGGAACGGTGAGCCATTTCAGGCTCCTTTCTGTTGTCGTCTCGCGTTGCCGCGAGTGGCAGCCGAGGTTCGGCGTGCGTCGGTTGGGCGGCTCAGGTCGTGAGAGACGCCCAGTTGCTTTCGAAGACCTTGATGTCGCCCTCGGAAGCCCAAAGTTGTAGACAGTACAGCCGCCAGTACCGCTCCCAGAGCGGCGAATCGGGTGCGAGGTAGGTGACATTGAGATTGAGCCCGACGGCTGCGGCGTGGGAAATCATCTGCTGATGTGAGAACCAACGCTCTGTGTTGCTGAGCTCCTTTGCGACTTCCTTCGCCTCGTCGACGTCCTTAAGCATCGCCTGGGTGAGCAGTGCGACAGCGATGGAACGAGACCGCTCGGTCATGCGTTCAAGCTTGCGCACGGTCGCCGGTTCCATCTTGGCGAGCATGGCGAGGGCGACCGGATCCCTCGGTCTCTTCTTCAGATTGGCGCTGTGAAGGTGAAAAGCATCAAGGTAGCTCTGCGCCGATACGACTTGAAGGTTGCCATTTGAGTCGTGGAGAGCGACCTGGGGATCGATGATGCCGAGCTCCGAAGAATCCGACATGACGATGGAGTTCGCGCCGAGGGCGATCAGAGTTGCAGCGCTCTTGGCATAGTCGGGGACGATCACCCGTACCGCGGCGTTGCCTGCCCGCTTGCGGATGAGGGTAATGATCTTCTCGGCCGCGTCGATGTTGCCGCCTGGCGAGTTCAGTAGCAAGTCGATCGGAGTGCCCCGCTTGATGTTGTGGAGGAGGTCGACTACGGGCACGGTGTCGCTGCGGTCGATCTCGGACTTCTGGGAGACGTAGCAGATGAGAGTAGTTCCGGTGGTGCCCTCGATCTCTCGGATCAGCGCTTGGCGAGCGTAGCGCGTGGCGTTCATCGCCTCATAGAGCGGAGTCCGCGTGGGACCCTTTGCCTCCGGAGATGGAGCGGGCTCGACTGGAGGTGTCGGTACGTAAGCGGGAGCCGGGGACGTCGGGCTCCCCGCCTCCGGAGACGGCCCCGTCGAGTTCTCGGGTTCTGATGTCATCGGTGATCCGTCCGTTCGATCCAGTGCACGCGGCCGTCGCGTACAACATAGTGGCAGTGTCCGACGGCACTGATCTCGTCAACGCTCGGCCGTAGGTCCAGCAGGTAGGACGCGCCGACGCGCCACCGGGGCCGATGGTGCTGGTCGAGATTAAGCATGACGCGATGCCCGCGGTCGCACGGGCAGTCAAACACCAGCCATTTCTCGAAAGCGGCGGTGCCGACCCGAACAGCACGCCGACGTGGGATGTCGTCGGGCACATCGGCGACGGAGGCCACGCGTGTATTGGTCTTCCATCTCCGCCAGGTCAGGAGTCGCCTTATGATGCCCAATTGAGCCCCAAGTACATGTCAGTGTCGGACCCGACTCGCGGCGAGTCGGGGTCACAGTAGTGTCCGGCACGCGGCGCTTCGATGTTTACGCGGATTGCTCGGTCGTGGATGTAGAGGACAAGCTCAGACGGGGTTGGTACCTCGCCGTAGCCGACCAGCCGCTCGAGCAGCTCGCCCACGGCAGTGGCCGCCACGAGTGTGGTGAAGGCGACCACGGCGGGTTCGACTCCGGGGAGGGCGGGTGCGTAGCCCTCCTTCTCGAGTTTCTGCTGGTCCTCCATGCTGCGGCCTTCGGCTTCGGCGAGCGCTAGGTCGATGCGGTCTCGACAGATGAGGCAGGCGTTTCCGGGGCACAGTGTGGTTACGCGTCCGAAGATCCCAGAGATGATGTCGTTCTGGTCTGCTGCGATCTGAACTCCGCAGTCGATGACCGGAACCAATTGGTAGTAGGGCAGGCGGGACAGTCGGAGTCGGCCGGCGTTGTCATCAGTGCATCCGAACACGACGTCGGCAAATGCGAGCGCTTCGGCAGGCACCTTGCTGACGACAGTGCCGCTCAATCGCGTCACCTGCACGTCTTCGGCGATCGCTTCGAGGTGGTCACCTAGTACGTCGACCTTGTCACGGCCGACGTCGCGCAGGGTCGAACCATAGACGCGGGTGGTGTTGCTGGCGGAGAGCGTGTCGGGATCGATGACGATGAAGGACCTCACGCCGAGGCGTGCGAGTTGCTCCGCGACGGCGGATCCCGTGCCGCCGGCGCCGACGACACCCACCGTTAGGGTGGCGATGGTCTGCTGGATCTGACTGCCAAAGGCGCGGATGTTCCGGTCGAATAGGTCGTAATTCGTGGAAGTGTCGTGGTCGTAGGCGGTCCTGAAGGTCCACCGTTCACCGGTCGCGGCGACCTGCGAGATCTGTCCCTGGACGGGGCCGGTGATCTCACCGGTGAAGGTCAGGGCCTCGTCCACGCGGCTGACAATGAGGTATCCGTACTGGTCGGTCTCGGTCTGGTCAGCAAAGAGAGGCTCGAGCTTGGCGTTGACCCCGCGGTCGTGGTGGCTGGCTTTCGGGATCGAGTGGTTGCCGGGGTGACTGTGGACCCAGATCGCAATCGCGCCGCGGGCGCGCGCGACCTTGAGCGCATGGACGTATCCGTCAGATGTGATCTGGAGGGCACGGTCGGTACGGATTTCATAGGCGTCCTCCGGCACGGGGATGAGTTCGAACGCCGTGGCGATGGCGCGGCTTCCGTTGGTGCGTAGATGTGCGAGCAGCACGCCTGCGGACTCGACGTGGCCGCGAGCCATGTCTTTGAGGTCGACGTGGATCGCCGGAGGGAGGCGGAGGGTGACGCTCATGCGGCAGCGCTCCCTAGCTCGTTGCGCAGCAGTCGCACGTAGCTCTCCAGACCATCGATTCCGGACCGCCAGAGGGACGCATCGAGGTGACGCGACCACCGCTGCCAGCTACGACCGTCGTGGGTCTCGATTGACTCGGTCGCCGGGATCACTCCACCGTTGACAGGGGTGAGGTGGGGAATTATCCACCACATGTCCGGCGGAGTATCGGGGTAGCTGGCCGGGAGCCGGAACAAGACGTTTGCCCGTTCAGCGTTCAACCCTCCCGGCAGGTGGAAGTCGATCAGCTCGACGCTCAGCATTCCGGTGCCGTCCTCGAATACCCGGTACTCGATGCCCGCCCGCTCGAGGTACTCCACGTCGGGCTCGGGGAGCTTCACTTCCCCTGACCGGGGTTGATGCGACCCGGCGCTGTGAAGAACCGCATGCCATTCTTGAGGCGCACGACGTCCTCGTCCTGGACCTTGACGTCGCGCTTGTCGGGCACGTCACGCCACAGATCACGGTCGGGTGCCACGTCCGGGGTGGGGACGGTGCGCAGTTCGGCGCCGGTCATCTTGCGCTTGAAGACCTCGTAGTCGACACGGTCGATGCGGATCGTGATCGCGTCGATCTCAGTGAAGAACCGCATGCCTTCGACCAGCTCGATCGTGCCGGCGTCGTCGAGTTCCTGATCCTGCTCGTCGTCGATGTCTAGCCAGATCTCCCTGCCGTCGGGCACCGGCGGCTTGCGGAGCTGACGGAGCTTGGCCACCGGCGTGGGACCGGGCTTAATCTCGTAGGGCTCGGCGTCGATGTAGATGGTGATCTTCTTGGTGTTGCTGGTGATTTCGGTCACTGCCTTGTCCAATCCTTCGATGGGTTGATACCTTGATACCACCATACCACGGTATTTGACAGGCAAGGTGGTCAGGTGGCAATATGGAGTCATGACTGGACAGAAAGCAATGACCATCCGCTTGTCGGCGGAGCAGGCAGAGCAGCTTGAAACCGTGGCCAATGTTGAGAACCAGCCGGTCTCAGAGGTCATTCGAGCGGCGATCGCCAGCCACATCGAGTCTGTGAGCAAGGACGAGCAGTTCCAAGCCGGCCTGCGGGAGCGGATCGAGCGCGCCCAAGAACTGTTGCGCAAGTAATGCCCCAAGCTTCTGAACCACTTTGGCGCCGATTCCTCGCTGACAGCAACAGCCTGCACAGGATCGCTCACGCGTGCTGTCAGGAACAGAGTCCTATGTCCATGCTGCTAAGGGTGTCACGTGATCGTTTGGCTCGCTTTATCGGAGTGAGCCGTGACGAAGGACATGTTGGCGCCGGCGGATGAGCTGCTGCTCCTCCAGTGTCTCTGCCCCATCGTCGGAGCACAGTTCAGCGAGCAGGCTGCATGCATCCCGGCAACTGCTTTGATGGTGGCTATTGCTACGCGCAGACCGCAGCCCGTCTCCATCGGGAGTGGTGATGGTTAGGATCATGCGGTAGTCGATAGCCAGAGACGGGCGCAGCCGATGCAAGCATGCACATCATAACGTCGAAGGAAGGCGGCCAAGAGCGCTCTCGGCGAATCCGTTCTGGTTCAGCCGGATGCAGTAGCCCAAACTGCGAGTTGACGCCATTCCATGGGGAACCCCATGTGGGTCTCGGGAGAGACCGGCGGCGCGCTCGGAAACCTGTCGAGTAGTTCGACCAAACGCGCACTCCATCTGTCCTCGGGGCGGACAACCGATGTCAACTGAGCGAGGATCGCGCACATGCCGTAGACGCGACTCTTGCGGTCAGGGTCATCGTTCAGGTGGAGCAGCAAAGGCGCGTTGTCTGGAATCCGGCCGATCTTGTACGTGAGGCTCCGATTCCACAAACGCGCGTGGTGTGCCGACACGTTGCGAAGATAGTTCGCCACCTTCATCCAACGAACGAGAACTGCACCCGACACGTCGCCTAGCTCCGCGGAGACACGCGACCGGTCGGCGTCAGTCATGAACCCGAACAGACGAACGAGCTGCCCGAACTCCATGATTTCGGTGGCGACCCAGACGGGCAGCCGACTGTCGTACTTCTGCACGTAGTGCTTGATGAAGTCTTCAGACTTCGCAGCCCGTTGCTGATGCTCGACATAGCGCTCGAGCCACACCTCGAACGCCGATCGCGCCGGCTCATCGATGTCGGGCAAATGCGTGCGTTCCAGATCAAGGTTTTCGACCTCAAGGTGGCCGAACGCGTCGCGAAGCCCAAGGTGGTAGCCGACCTTGGACCGCAGGGCAATCTCGACGGTCTCGATGGCATCCAAGATCAGCAATCGTAGGTCCCGGTCGAAGCGCCACATGTCTTCGATCCAGGAGAACTGCGCTCCGGCAATAAACGCGTTGCTTCGAAACTGGACGGATGTGTCTCGCGGATCCCCTTCCCCGAGAAGCTCCCGGAACGGATACGCGTACGCGCTCGCACGGTAGTAGCCGACGGTCTCCAGGAACCGCGCCGCCCGATCACGATCTGAGATCTGAAGCCCGTTACCAGCGAGCTTCTCGACCTGCTGCCACAACTCCAGGTGGGGCTTGTCGTACTCCACCGGCTACCTCGCTACATAAGAAAACCAGCCCGTACCCGAAGGCAGAGGGGCTGGTGTTTATGCAGCAAGAATACCACGTCGAGGTACCGCAGTGTAGGGAGTATTCCACTCTTCCAAAGGCGGATGCCTTGTCGACACAATGGCGCTCTGACCAGGCATTTTCTGGGTCTAATCGATTGGCGCCGGCCTCTTTGTGTCCCCTGTGTGTACCGCCGGGGACACAGAGGGAACACAAAATGCCTAGGTTCGACGGGACAGAGACTCACGCGCGAAGTCAGAAAAACCCGACTGACCAGCATTTTTTGAGCGGAGACGGAGGGATTTGAACCCTCGGTACCCTTACGGGTACTCCACCTTAGCAGGGTGGTGCACTAGGCCGAACTATGCGACGTCTCCCAGTAACTCAGCAATCATACCCGGATGATTGCGTGCGGTAAGAATCCCCTAGTCGGCGTACGCGACCTGGGTTATCGAACAGCTGTAGTCGGCGGCCGTCTGACCTCGCACGCCCTCGATCACGGGTAGCCCCGAGTTGTCGATGGGCACGGCGGAGGGGTCCGCGGTCGCCACGGGAGCGTTCGGGTCAAGAGTCGACCCCCGGCCATCCGTGGTCTCACCGAGCTGGAACGGCTGATCGGCCGCGATGAGCGCCATCATGGCGTCGCCGGTCGTGGTGTCGGGTCGAACCTTGCCGAGGTAGACGCCGTCGCTGCCGGTGTAGCCGGGGTACTGCACGAACGTGACCCGCTCAAGCGGGATGTTCTTGAGCGCGAGCGCGATCGAGACCATGGTGGAGACATCCGCAAGGCTGCTCGACAGGGTCATGCTGCTGACGGCCGCGTTGGCGAGGTTGTACAGCTTCTTGACGTCACCCAGAGTGTCCGAGCTCTTCAGGGTGCGCACCAACGACGACAGGTAGACCTGCTGTGAACTGATGCGGGTCAGGTCGCTGCCGTCACCGACTCCGTGACGCGAGCGCAGGAAGGCGAGCGCCTCCCAGCCCGAAAGCTTGTAGGTTCCCGCCTCCGGGAGGTCGATTCCGGTGTACGGGTCGACCATCGGGCCGGTGATGCAGACATCGACGCCGCCGATCGCGTTCGACATGTCGATAACACCGGTGAAGGTAATGAGTCCAGCGAACTGGATGGGCAGACCGGTCAGTTCCTGAACGGTGAGCACCACACACGGCAGGCCGCCGTAATAGAGGGCGACGTTGATGGGCTCGGTCGAGTAACCCTTCGTGTCGCCCGATCCGTCGTTCCACGGGCACTCGGGGATTCCGACAACCATGTCACGCGGAAAACTGATCGCCACGGCGTTGGTCTGGTCCTGCGAGACGTGCAGCAACATGGTCACGTCGTTGAGCACCGAGCTGTCGTCTTCGGTGGTTCCACCGATGCCACCCTGTCCAGCGCGGGTGTCGCTCCCGGCGATCAAGATGTTGAAGCCACCTTCGAGAGCGCCGATCTGCGGCGGTGGGCCCTCGGTCTCGCCCACCAGGGTGACGACCGTGCGCTTGGAGTAAATGCTGTTGAATGCGATCGCGCCGACGGATGCCCCACTCACCAGAATGACGGCCAGCGACGCAGCGACGAACTTGGCGATGGTGCCCCACGGGCTCGGCTTGCGTAGTCGACCGTGCCGGGCGATTCCGGGCGCGGACGAGCCGGCACCCGTGCGGGTGCGCAGCTCGGACCGGGAACGAAGCTCGGGTTGCGGTTGCAGGTCGCTCATCACAACACCTTTCCTTGCCCAGACGGGCCATGACTCAACGCGGAGGGCGTGGGATTCGAACCCACGAATGCTTTCACATCACCAGTTTTCAAGACTGGCTCCATCGGCCGCTCGGACAGCCCTCCCGAAGAACAGAGTGTATCCGATGCCGCGCGTGAACAGCCTGAAGGCAGGCTAGCGACGCTGGCTGTCAGAAAGCCGAGAGAACCAGCGCTACACCGTCGTCGAGATCCGTCTCGGTGAACTCGTTCGCCACCTCACGCACCTCGTCGGGAGCCTGACCCATCGCGACCCCGCGACCCTCGACGGATGCCCACTCCAACATGTCGATGTCGTTGCGTCCGTCGCCGATCGCCATCACTCTCGTGCGGGGCACGCCGAGCAGCTCCCGAACTCGCTCCAGGGCCGTCGCCTTGTTGACGCCGTCGGGTGCGATATCCAGCCACGCCGTCCAGCCGACGTTGTAACTGACCTTGTGCAGACCCATCTTCTCGACGACCGACAGAAAGTCTTCGATGCGGTGCTCGGGCGAGATGACGACAACCCGGGTGGCATGCGTAATGAGCAGGTCGTCGAAGCTGACCTTTTCGCTGACGGCCCCGAGGGTTCCGTCGGGGAAGTGTCCCGTGTAGCGGTAGTGGCCGCGCTCGTCCTCTACCGCGTAGTTCGCCGCCTCGAGGCTGGCGCGGATCGTGGTGAGCACCTCGCTCGGGTCGAAGGTCTCCACGAATTCGCGGCGGTAGCCGGTGGTGGCATCCGCATCTCGCTTGAGTGTTATCGCGCCGTTCGAACAGACGAGATACTCGGGCTCGATGCCGAGACGCTCGAGAATCGGCAAGGTCATCGCGACGGATCGTCCGGTCGCGAGCATGACCTCGTGCCCCGCGTCGCGAACCCGGCCCACCGCCTGCACGACCGGCGCATTCATCACGCCGTCTTCGCGCAGGATGGTGCCATCAATGTCGAGCGCGATCAACCATCGCTCACCAGAAGCCGCGCTCATGCGATCGGCTCGAATCGTTCGAGGCCACCGAGGTAGGGTCGCAGCGCCTGCGGAACGACGACCGAACCGTCTGCCTGCTGGTGCGTCTCCAAGATGGCGACCAACCAGCGGGTGGTCGCGAGTGTTCCATTGAGGGTCGCCACCGGCGTCGTCTTGCCCGACTCGGTGCGGTACCGGGTGTCGAGTCGGCGCGCCTGATAGGTGGTGCAGTTACTCGTGCTGGTGAGTTCGCGGTAGGCGCCCTGAGTCGGCACCCACGCCTCGATGTCGAACTTGCGGGCGGCGGACGAGCCGAGATCGCCGGCGGCAACATCGATCACCCGGTAACTAAGCTCGCAGGCCTGAAGCATCGACTCCTGCCAGGCGACGAGCCGCTCGTGCTCCGCTTCGGCATCCTCGGGCAACACGTAGCTGAACATCTCGAGCTTGTTGAACTGGTGAACGCGCAGGATGCCGCGGTTGTCCTTACCCGCCGACCCCGCCTCCCTGCGGTAACAGGTCGACCAGCCGGCGTAGCGCAAGGGACCAGCGGACAGGTCCACGATCTCGTCGGAGTGGAATCCCGCAAGCGCGACCTCGCTCGTACCTGTGAGGTAGAGGTCGTCGGCGGGCAGGTAATAGATCTCGTCGGCGTGCTCGCCGAGAAACCCGGTGCCCGCCATGATCTCGGGGCGCACGAGCGTCGGTGTGATGAGCGGGGTGAAGCCTTCGGCGAGCGCCTTGTCGAGGGCCATGTTCATCAGGGCGAGCTCGAGGCGGGCGCCGACGCCCTTGAGAAAGTAGAACCTGCTGCCCGACACCTTGACGCCGCGCGCGATATCGATGGCGCCGAGCAGTTCGCCGAGTTCGGCGTGATCGCGCGGCTCGAAGTCAAACGTGACCTTCTCGCCGACCTCGCGCAGGGTCACGAAGTTGTCTTCGCCCCCGGCGGGAACGCCCTCGATAGTGACGTTGCCGATGGCTCCCGCGATCCGCGTGAACTCTGCCTCGGCATCCTGCGCCGCCTGCTGCGCGGCCTTCACGCGGGCCGCGAGCTCCTGCGCCTGGGCAACGAGCGCCTGCTTCTGGTCTTTCGGGGCGGTCGCCACGGTCTTACCGAAAACGTTCTGCTCGGCCCGGAGGTTCTCGAACTCTCCGATGCTCGAGCGGCGGGTGGCGTCCGCGGCGATGGCCTGGTCGACGAGCTCGACCGATGACCCGCGCGAGGCCTGCGAGCGTCGAACCGCGTCAGGATAGTCGCGCAACAGTTGGGGGTCAATCACCCATACAGCCTACCCAGCGGATGCCGTAGCGTTGGCAGCGTGGCAAACCCCCGGAATGGCAAGAAGTATCGTGCCGCCGTCGTATTCAACCCGCTCAAGGTCGATGAGAAGAAGCTTCGTCGCGTCGTGACCGCCGAGGCGAAGGCGGCCGGGTGGGCTGAGACCGTCTGGTTCGAGACCACCGAGAAGGATGCCGGGCAGGATGTCACCGCGAGCGCTCTGCGTCGGGGAGCCGACGTGGTGTTGGCCGCGGGCGGAGACGGAACCGTGCGCGCCGTCGCCGAGGCACTGCGTCGTTCGGGCGTTCCGATGGCCGTGCTCCCGTCGGGCACGGGCAACCTTCTGGCCCGCAACCTCGACCTGCCTCTGTCAAACCTCGAGTCGAGCGTGCGCACCGCATTCACCGGACGCCCCAGAACCCTCGACCTCGGGATCGCCGAGATCACGCATCCAGACGCGACATCCACCGAGCACGCGTTTCTCGTCATGGCCGGCCTCGGCCTCGACGCCAAGATGGTCAAGAACACCAGTACCCGTTTGAAGAAAGCGGTCGGCTGGCTCGCCTACGTCGACGGCATCGCCCGATCGCTACCGGAACTGAAGCCGGTGCGGGTCACCTACCAGCTGGAGGGCGGCCCACTGCGCGCCATGAGCGTGCACACCATCATTGTCGGCAACTGCGGCGTGCTGCCCGGCGGGTTTCTGCTCATGCCCGACGCCGAACCCGACGACGGCCTGCTCAACATCGCGGCCCTGCGCCCGCGTGGTCCCTTCGGGTGGGCGAAGGTGTGGCGCAAGGTCGCCTGGGAGAACGGTGTGCTGCGCAAGTCGAGCCTGGGTCGCAAGATCATCGACCTGTCACGCGACGTGCGGGATGTCACCTACCTGACGACCAGCGACATCACTCTTGCCGTCGCGGCCCCGCAAGAATTCCAGCTCGACGGCGACGAGTTTGGTAAAGCGAGTCTTGTGCGTGCGACCGTCGACCCTGGGTCACTCATCGTGATGGTTCCCAACCGCCGCGACAAAGCCCAGACCGCGAGCTAGCGCTCGACCGGAATTAGTACTCGCCCGCGATTAGTCCACGCAACCAGTCACGCGCATCCACAAACGCGTCGTTGTCGTAGCGCGGAATAACCGTGATGCGCTGCTCGTCGGCGCGCGGGTAGCTGCCGAGGAAGATCACGTGCGGGCTGAAGCGCTTGAGGCCGAGCATCGCGTCGGCGACCCGCTCATCGAGAATGTGACCGTCGAGGTCGATCACGAAGCGGTAGCGTCCGAGCGCGTCACCGATGGGACGCGACTCGAGCAGGCTCATGTTGACGCCACGGGTGGCGAACTGCTCGAGCATTTCGAGTAGGCGGCCGGCCGTGTCATCCGGCAGTTCGACAATCAGCGACGTCTTGTCCGACCCGGTCGGGGCCGGAAGCGGCGCCGTGCGCGACACGAGCACGAAACGAGTGACGGCGTTCGGGTTGTCCCCGATGTTCTCGGCGAGCACCTCGAGCTGGTGGTGCTCGGTGATTCCGGGGGGCGCGATCGCGGCATCCGCCAGATCGTTCTCCAGCAGGGATGCCGCGGCGGCAACGTTCGACGTCGACGGGATGTGCCCGTGGTCGGGCAGGTTGGCATCTACCCACACGTGGGTCTGCCCGTAGGCGACGGGATGCGCGTTGATCGTCTTCACGTCGGCGAGCGCGGTACCGGGGCGGGCGACGAGCACGAAGTTCACCGGCACGAGGTATTCGCCAATGATGCGCAGGCCCGGGATCGTCGCGAGTGCGTCTTGTGCGACGCTCACCCCGCCTTCGATCGAATTCTCGATCGCGATCATCGCGGCGATGCTGCGCCCAGAGATCACGTCGTCGAGCGCTTCGCCCACATTGTTGACCGAGCGCCACGGCTTTCCCGCGGCCGCGGCGACCTGCTTGAGCGCCGCCTCGGTGAACGTTCCGGCCGGACCCAGGTAGGAGTAGGCCTCGGCGGCGGAGTTCTCAGACATGCTGTTGAGTGTACTGAGCTTCAACGGTGGGACACTGGTGTGCATGAACGCTCGCGCAGGCCAGCCCGCTTCAACCGCCGATCTCATCGATGTGCGCGAACTCATCGCCGCCTACTTCGAGAAGGTACCGGATGTCTCGATCGCCGAGCAGCGCGTCGTGTTCGGCACCAGCGGCCACCGCGGCTCCTCCCTCGATACGGCCTTCAACGAGACCCACATTGCCGCGATCACCCAGGCGATCGTCGAGTACCGCACCGGCCAAGGCATCACGGGCCCACTGTTCATCGGCAAAGACACCCACGCCCTGTCGCGGCCGGCGGAGACGACCGCGCTCGAAGTGCTCGTGGCCAATGGCGTGGATGTTCGGGTGGACGAGTTCGACGACTGGGTACCGACGCCCGCGCTGAGCCACGCGATCATCGCGTACAACTCCCGGTTACACCCCGACACGCTCGATGACCGGATCTCGACAGGCTCGATCACCGAAGGTCTCAGCGATGGCATCGTCATCACCCCGAGTCACAACCCGCCTCGCGACGGCGGGTTCAAGTACAACCCGCCCCACGGTGGCCCGGCTGACAGCGATGCGACCGGCTGGATCGCGAACCGCGCCAACGAACTCATCGCCGACGGCAACCGCGAGGTTAAGCGCGGCGAGCCGAGCGGGGTGGGCACCTACGATTTCCGGGGCGCGTACGTCGCCGACCTCGGCAACATCATCGACATGGCCGCAATCGCGGCGTCGGGGCTGCACATCGGAGCGGACCCGCTGGGCGGCGCAAGCGTCAGCTATTGGTCAGCAATCGCGCAGACCTACGGACTCGACCTGACCGTCGTCAACCCGCACGTCGATCCTGCTTGGGCTTTCATGACCCTGGACTGGGACGGCAAGATTCGCATGGACCCCTCCTCGCCCTCGGCTATGGCGTCGGTTCTCGCACACCGTCACGACTACGACATCCTCACCGGCAACGACGCCGACGCCGACCGCCACGGCATCGTCACCCCCGACGGTGGCCTCATGAACCCCAACCACTTTCTCGCCGTGGCGATCCAGTACCTCTATACCCACCGACCGCAGTGGCGAGCGGATGCCGCGATCGGCAAGACCCTCGTCTCGAGCTCCATGATCGACCGCGTCGCCGAGCGCCTCGGTCGCCGCCTGTGGGAGGTTCCGGTCGGGTTCAAGTGGTTCGTCGAGGGACTGGTCGACGGCAGCGTAGCCTTCGGCGGCGAGGAGAGCGCGGGGGCAAGCTTCCTGCGCATGGACGGCACCGCGTGGACCACCGACAAGGACGGCATCCTGCTCGCGCTACTCGCCAGCGAGATCCGCGCCGTCACGGGCAAGACCCCGTCGCAGTTGTACGCGGAGCTGGTCGAGGAGTTCGGCGACCCGGCCTACGAGCGGGTGGATGCCGCGGCATCCGTCGAGCAGAAGGCGAGGCTCGGCAAGCTCAGCGGTGATGCCATCACGGCCACCGTGCTCGCCGGCGACCCGATCGTCGCGAAGCTCTCCGCGGCCCCGGGCAACGGTGCGGCCCTCGGCGGCGTCAAGGTGATGACCGAGTTCGCGTGGTTTGCCGCGCGCCCGAGCGGAACCGAGAACGTCTACAAGATCTACGCGGAGTCGTTCAAGGGCACCGAGCACCTCAAGCTCGTGCAGGCCGAGGCGAAGACGATCGTCGACGCCGCCCTCGCGGGCTAGCCGTAGGTCGGGGCCGCCGGCAGACCGAAGAACTCTTCGAGCGTCGAGATGCCGGTGGTGTGCATCTCGGTCGCAAGCTCTACCCCGACATAACGCATGTGGTACGGCTCGTACTCATACCCGGTGATCGCCGTCTTGCCGTCGGGGTAGCGCACGATGAAGCCAAAACGGTAGGCGTTGGCCGCGAGCCACTGCGCGTGTGGTGTCGAACCCCAGCACGGCTCGAGGGCACAGCCCTGGTCGGGCAGCGCATTGATGTCGATGGCGAGGCCGGTCTGGTGTTCGCTGTGGCCCGGCCGCGCGCTCGTGAGATCCGCGCCCTCCTGCCCGAGGTTGGAAACCCAGCCCGCGTAGACGTTCTCTTGCACCGAGTAGCTGCGGTAGGCGCTCTGCGCCTGCATCTCGAGGCCGGTTTCGGCGGTGAACGCCGCGAACATCGCGACGACCGCATCGGATGCCGCCTGCCGAAGGTACGGCTCGTTGGCGAACGGCACTGGCACTGCGACCAGGTCGGCGGCCTCGTAGTCCTGAGGATTGAGGGGCCGCAACTTGTTGACGACGACCCAGTAGCTGTTGGCCTCGTCGATCGACTGTGCCGTCGTGTCGAACGTCGGCGTCGGGGTGGGGGTCGGCGTCGGAGTGGGCGTCGGGGTGCGAGTGGCGCTCGGCGTCGGGGTGGGCATCGGCTCGTGCGGGGTCAGCGCCACGAGCGCCCCCACGACCGCGACAACGACCACGACGGCCGCCGCACTGGCGACGACGATGGTGCGGCGCTGACGAACGGCCCGAGACGGGCGGTTTCGCGGGCGAAGTTCGGACACTTCTCGATCCTAGTCACGCGGTCGGGATGCTCCAGAACGCTACGGTCGCGGCGGGCGTGCCCTGCTGCTCGAGGGCCAGGTCGATCGAGCGATACGTCGAGTTCATGTCGTGCCCGACCATGTAGATCGTGTCGCCTTCGACTCCGGAGATCACCTGAGCGTGATCGAGTGAGCCGTCGCCGTCCCAGTCGAACACCACGACGTCGCCGATCTTGGCCTGGTCCTGCTGGTCGTGGGTCAGTTTCACCGCGTCGTACTGGGAGCTTGTGGCCAAAAGGTCGTCGAAGCTCGGCACGTGCACGAACGCGGGAGCCCAGTTCTCCTGGGCGTCATTGAACCACTCGTCGGTCGTGGTCCACCCCCGCGCAACGAGCGTCTGGCTGACGAAGTTGATGCAGTCGCCGCCCCACGTCGTGAAGTCGCCGTAGGCCGCGAGGTTGTAGTCGTCCCAGTGGGCGAAGGCGTACTCGAGCTGCCGATCGACCGCGGTGAGCGTGAGATAGGTGTACGCCGATTCGACGCCGGCCGTGCCCGCGGCTGTGGCGATCTCGACGTCGACGCTCGCGCCCGACACGTAGTCAATGGAGTGGGGCACCACGGCCGTGACAGTGGTCGAGTCCACGACGGTGACGTCGGTAGCCGGTTGGTCACCGAAGGTGACCTCGGTCACATCCTCGAGATTGGCGCCCGTCAGCGTAACGGTCTCGCCACCGATCAGCGAGCCTTCGGCGGGGCTGAGCGAGGCGAGCTCGGGCGGTGCTGCGGGAGCTTCGACCGCCGCGGTTTTGAGGGTCGGGTCCGGTGTGGTGCATCCAACGAGGGCGAACGCCGCGAGGGTGAACGCCGCCGCCGAAGGGAAGAGTTTGGGAGTAGTCATCCATTCCACGGTATGCGGGGCCCCCAAGAATCAGGGGGTCGGGGCCCGCATTGCCAGCAGACTCATAAGTGTTTGCGCGACCGCTGCGGAGGGTGTAACTTTGCAGTCTCCGCAAAATTCTAGAAGAGGATCCATGTCGTCCACAGTTTCCAAGGGCAAGCAGCAGGCTCAGGCCATCGCTGATGCCGGCGGGGTCATGACCCACCGCCAAATCTTGCTCGTCATCTTCGGCCTCATGGCCGGTATGTTCCTATCGGCACTCGACCAGACCATCGTGGGCACCTCGATGCGCACGATCGCCGACGACCTCGACGGTCTCGCCCTCCAGGCCTGGGTGACCACGGCGTACCTCATCACCTCGACCGTGATGACGCCGATCTACGGCAAGCTCAGCGACATTTTCGGTCGCCGACCGCTCTTTATCATCGCGATCGTCATCTTCCTCGTCGGATCCATCGCGGCGGGCTTCTCCGACAGCATGTACCAACTCGCCATCTTCCGCGCGATCCAGGGACTCGGTGCCGGCGGCCTCATGGCCCTGCCGCTCGCGATCATGGGCGACATTCTCGCCCCGCGTGAACGTGCCAAGTATCAGGGCTACTTCCTCGCGGTGTTCGGCATTTCCAGCGTCATCGGGCCCCTCATTGGCGGCCTGTTCGCTGGCACCCCCGAGATCCTCTTCATCACGGGCTGGCGCTGGGTCTTTCTGATCAACTTGCCGGTGGGCATCGTTGCGCTCGGGATCGTGCTGCGCTTCCTGCACATCCCGCACACGCGCCGCGCCGTTCGCATCGACTGGTGGGGCGCCGCAACCGTCATCATCGCCCTCGTGCCGCTGCTGCTGGTCGCCGAGAAGGGCCGTGAGTGGGGCTGGGACTCGATCCCCGCCATCCTCAGCTACGTGATTGGTGGCCTCGGAATCGTGGCCTTCATCATTAGCGAGAAGCTCATGGGCGACAACGCGCTCATCCCGCTCAAGCTCTTCAAGCACCCGACCTTCGCCATGTCGACGGTTCTCGGCGTTCTCGTCGGCTTCGGGATGTTTGGCGCGATGATGACCATCCCGCTGTACCTGCAGCTCGTGAACGGCGCGACCCCGACCGAGAGCGGCTTCCTCATGCTGCCGATGATCCTGGGGCTGATGATCTCCTCGATCGCAAGCGGCCAGATCATTGCGCGCACGGGCAAGTACGCGATCTTCCCGAAGACCGGTACCGCGATGATGGCCGTCGGATTCTTCTGGCTGACCTTCCTCACCGCAGACAAGCCCCTGATCTGGATCATGGTCGGCATGTTCCTCATCGGGCTCGGGCTCGGTCAGCTGATGCAGACCCTCACGATCGCCGCCCAGAACTCGGTGGGCCCGCGCGACATCGGCGTGGCGACCAGCTCGTCGACGTTCTTCCGCCAGATCGGTGGAACCCTGGGTGTCGCCGTGTTGTTCTCGGTGCTGTTCACACGCATCCCGGAGACGATCGCCGCCGCGTTCCAGTCCAAGAGTGTGACGGATGGCATCGCGGAGGCCGTCGCCGACCCGGCCGTGCTCGCGGACCCTGCCAACAAGCAGATCCTGGAGCTGTTCCAGCAAGCGCAAAACGGTGGGTCGATCGGCAACGCTCTGGACGGAGACACGTCGTTCCTCAACGGTTCGGACCCACGGCTTGCCGCGCCCTTCCTCGAGGGCTTCAACAACGCGACGGTGTCGATCTACTGGGTCGGCCTCGTGGTCGTGCTGGTCGCATTCGTGCTCAGCTTCTTCCTCAAGGCCGCTCCGTTGCGAGCCAAGTCGGCCCTGCAGGAGAACGCCGAGGCGGATGCCGCGGTGATCGCTCAGAACGCGGCCGACCTGACCGGGTCGATGGTCTCGCCCGATGCAGCACAGACCGGGTCGATCGAGGTCGTCGATGTCGCGGGGGCTCCAGAAGGCGCTCCGCGACGACCCAAGAAGTCCTAACTTCGAAAAATATTCTCCACGACGCGCGCGGCGCCCGATCCCCCTGATTCCGGGGGCAATCGGGCGCCGCAAGCGTTTACAGGATCGAGCGCGGTGTGGGAGCGCTCCCATCCGCGGCTTGACAGGGCTTCGCGCGTCTACCTAGGCTGAGCCGCAATCCCGTGGGAGCGCTCCCACCACCACATTTGGGAGCGCTCCCATCCCTGCGGGATTACCTCCACCCACGCACACAAAGGAGTGACCGTGAGAACATCACGACGCACATTTGCCGCAGCCCTCGCCGGCGCGGCAACCATCGCCCTGGTAGCAACCGGATGCGCGACGGGAGGTGACACCCCCGAGGAGGGACCCATCACCCTCACGCTCGCCACGTTCAACGACTTCGGTTACACCGACGAGCTGCTCCAGGAATACATGGACGCTCACCCGGACGTCACCATCGTCCACAACAAGGCGGCAACCTCGAACGACGCCCGCGCCAACTTCTTCCAGAAGCTGGGCAAGCAGGGTCTCGCCGACGTCGAAGCAGTCGAGATCGACTGGTTCACCGAGGCCATGCAGTACTCGGACCTGCTCGCACCCGTGGCCGATGACCTGAAGGGTCGCTGGCTCGACTGGAAGGAAGCTTCGGCTACCGACGCCGCCGGCAACCTGATCGCCTACGGCACCGACATTGGCCCGCAGGGCATCTGCTACCGCTCCGACCTGTTCGCCGCCGCTGGCCTGCCGACGGATCGCACCGAAGTTGCAGCACTCTTCGACGGCAGCTGGGACAAGTTCTTCAGCGTTGGCGCTGACTACGTCGCCGCCACCGGCAAGCCGTTCATCGACTCCGCCAACTCCGTGCTCCAGGGCATGGTGAACCAGATGGAGTTCACCTACGAGGGTGAAGACGGCTCGATCATCGCGACCGACAACGCCGACGTGAAGGCTGCGTACGAGACTGTCGTCGAGAAGGCCATCCCGATCGCGGCCTACTCGGGCCAGTGGAGTGAAGACTGGTTCGCGTCGCTGTCCAGCGGTGAATTCGCCGCAATGCTCTGCCCGGGATGGATGCTCGGTGTCATCTCCGGCAACGCACCCGACGTCACCGACTGGGACATCGCTGATGTCTTCCCCGGCGGCGGCGGAAACTGGGGCGGTTCGTACCTGACCGTTCCGGCCAACGGCGCACACGTCGCGGCCGCTTCGGAGCTCGCAGCATGGCTGACCTCCCCCGAGACCCAGCTCAAGGCTTTCGCT
Source organism: uncultured bacterium (assembly GCA_963787305.1). Classification (GTDB taxonomy): domain Bacteria; phylum Actinomycetota; class Actinomycetes; order Actinomycetales; family Microbacteriaceae; genus Rhodoglobus. Next base: position 472,858 of record CAWBCL010000002.1, on the reverse strand, counting down.
AACGCGGGAACCTTCCCGAGCCAGGTCGACGCCCTCGCGAGCCCCGAGCTCGCAGCAGCGACGAACGACTACTTCAACGGTGCTCCCACCGGTGAAATTCTCGCCGACCGCGCTGCAGCAATCACCGTGGCACCGTTCAAGGGTCCGAAGTACTTCCAGTACCACGACGCCCTGCAGAACGCCGTCACTCGCGTCTTCGACGGACTCGAGGACGAGACGACCAGCTACAACACGTGGGTAACCGAGGTTTCGGCCTTCTAATCCACCCCGGGGGTGCGGGTCGCCGCATACGCGGCCCGCACCCCTCTCGTCTCTCGCCCTCCCGCGACGCACCTGAAAGCCGTTCCATGTCCTCCGCAGTGAAGCAGCCCAAGCCAGTCAAGGTCCTCTCCTTCTCGCACCGGATGAGCCGGTGGGACCTCAAGTTCTCTCCGTACCTCTACATCTCGCCGTTCTTCTTGATGTTCATCGTGGTCGGCCTCTTCCCCATCATCTTCACTGCCGTGATCTCGTTCCAGGACTGGGATCTCGTTCGCAACTCCGGCAAGTTCGTCGGTTTCGACCAGTACATCTGGATCCTCCAGCAGCCGCACTTCTGGACCGCGCTGCGCAACACCTTCAGCATCTTCCTGCTGTCCACGATTCCGCAGCTTCTGCTCGCCACCTTCATCGCGGCCATGCTCGACCGCAACATTCGAGCCAAGACTTTCTGGCGCATGGGCGTGCTACTGCCCTACGTCGTCGCCCCCGTCGCGGTGGGCCTCATCTTCAACGTCGTCTTCGCCGACAACTTCGGTCTGATCAACGGAATTCTCGGGGACTTCGGGCTGCCCGGCATCCAGTGGCACAAGGAGCCGTTCTGGAGCCACGTCGCCATCGCGACCATGGTCAACTACCGCTGGACCGGCTACAACACGCTCATCCTCCTGGCCGCCATGCAGGCGGTCAACCGCGAATACTACGAGGCGGCGACCGTCGACGGCGCCGGCCTGTTCCGCCAATTCATCAGCATCACGTTGCCGTCACTCAAGCCCACCCTGATCTTCGTGATCATCACCGCGACAATCGGTGGACTGCAGATCTTCGACGAGCCCCGCGTGTTCGACCAGTTCGGTCGAGGCGGCGCCGGACAACAGTGGCTGACTATAACGCTGTATCTCTACGACATTGGGTGGGGGCAGTGGAACTTCGGTCGCGCCGCCGCCATGGCGTGGATTCTGTTCATCATCATCGTCGGCATCGGACTCATTAACCTGCTCATCACCCGAACGCTCGTGCGCGATGCCGGTGGACGTGGAGTAGAGAAACCGACCCGCAAGGCGAAGAAGAAGGAGGTCGTGCGATGAGCACCACGCAATCGACCGAGACTCCGGGAAAGCCGGCCCGCACGACCAAGATGCGCACCACACACATCCGAGGCTCTCGACCCGGCGCTCGTGTCTACATCGCGCTCGGCGTCGTCTTCGTCAGCGCCGCCTTCCCGCTGTACTGGTCGTTCATCATCGGCTCGGGCGATGCGTCGTCGCTGCGAACGCGCCCCTGGTGGCCGGGCGGCAACTTCATCGACAACGCCCTCGCCGTCGTCTCCAATCCCGCGGTCAACTTCTGGCAGGCGCTGTGGAACTCGATCTACTCGTCGTTCCTCATCGCCGCCGCCGTCGTGATCACCTCGTCGCTGGCCGGCTGGGCCTTCGCGAAGCTCCGCTTCGTTGGGGGACCTGTGCTGCTCGGGTTCGTCGTGGCAACCATGGCAGTACCGCAGCAGCTCGGCGTCGTGCCGCTGTACATCCTGTTCTCCGACCTCGGCTGGACCGGCCAGATCGGGGCAATCATCATCCCCGCCCTGACGAGCGCCTTCGGGGTGTTCTGGATGACGCAGTACCTGCGCCAGGCCGTACCCGACGAACTGATCGAGGCCGCGCGAATCGACGGCGCGACCATGATCCGCACCTTCTGGACGGTCGGGGTTCCCGCCGCGCGTCCCGCGGCCGCCATGCTGTTCCTGTTCACCTTCGTCGGATCGTGGAACAACTTCTTCTGGCCGTTCATCGTTCTCGATCGCCAGAACCCGACCCTGCCGGTCGCCCTGTCGCTGCTGCAGTCGAACTACTTCGTCGACTATTCGATAGTGCTTGCCGGCGTCGTTCTCGCGACAGTTCCCCTGCTCCTGCTGTTCATATTCGCCGGCAAGCAGTTGGTCAGCGGAATCATGGCCGGCGCGGTCAAGGGATAGGCTCGTGAGCTTCACACTGAGAGAGGAGTCTGCCCGGATGTCATCGAGCGCTCCCCGCACATTTCCCACCGACTTCCTGTTCGGAGCGGCGACCGCCGCCTTCCAGATCGAGGGGGCGGCCCACGAAGACGGGCGAACCGATTCGATTTGGGATGCGTTCTGCCGCGTTCCCGGAGCCGTGATCAACGCCGATAACGGCGACGTCGCCTGCGACCACTACCACCGCTACCGCGACGACGTGGCGCTCATGGCCGATCTCGGACTGCAGACCTACCGATTCTCGACCTCGTGGTCCCGGGTGCGCCCGGACGGCGGTCCGGTCAATGCCAAGGGCCTCGACTTCTACTCGCGCCTCGTCGACGAGCTTCTGTCCAAGAACATCAAGCCGTGGTTGACCCTGTACCACTGGGACCTGCCGCAGGCCCTCGAGGAGAAGGGCGGCTGGACCAACCGGGACACCGCCTTCCTGTTCGAGGAGTACGCCGCGAGCGTGCACGACGTACTGGGCGACCGCGTCTCGGCCTGGACGACCCTCAACGAACCGTGGTGCTCCTCGTTCCTCAGCTACATCGGGGGTGAGCACGCGCCCGGTCGACAGGATCCGGCGGCCGGGCTCGCGGCATCCCACCACCTTCTTCTCGCTCACGGACTCGCCGTGCGGGAGCTGCGTTCTCGTGACTCCGAGCTTCAGCTCGGCATCACCCTGAACCTCACGGTCGCCGATCCGGTGGATGCCACCAACGCGGGAGACCTCGATGCAGCGCGCCGCATTGATGGGCAGTTCAACCGCTGGTTCCTCGATCCCATCTTCCGCGGCGCGTACCCGCACGACGTGCTTGAGGATGTCGCGGGCCTCGGCTTCGAGCGGGTCGTGCAGCCCGGCGACCTCGCGATAATCTCCACTCCGATCGACTCGCTCGGGGTGAACTACTACCACGGTGAACTCGTCGGAGCCACGCCGCCCGCCGGCCAGACCATGTCGACGACCGCGCCATCCGAGCGGCCGAAACGCTCGCCGTTCCCGGCCGCCGAGACGGTGCACTGGCACCTGCGCGACCTTCCTGTGACCGCCATGAAGTGGGAGGTTCAGCCGGAAGGGCTCACCCGCCTCCTCGTGCGAATTCACTCGGAGTACACCGAACAGGCGAACGTCGCCCTCGCGGTCACCGAGAACGGTGCGGCTTACGACGATGTCGTTGCCGCCGACGGTTCGGTGCACGACATCGATCGGGTCGATTTTCTCCAAGTGCACCTCGCGGCGATTCTCGATGCGATCGACGCGGGCGTGCCCGTTCACGGGTACTTCTACTGGTCACTCATGGACAATTTCGAGTGGGCCTGGGGCTACGACAAGCGGTTCGGAATCGTGCGGGTCGACTATGAAACTCAGGCCAGAACGCTCAAGGACAGTGCAATCGCTTACACCCGCATAATTGCTGGGCGCGCGCTGCCGATTATCGCTGACTAGACTCTCCCCCATGTCCCTCAATCTGCCCGGTCGGCGCGTGGCACCCACGCTCGAAGCGGTCGCGGCAGAGGCGGGCGTGTCGCGCTCGACGGTGTCCCGCGTGGTCAACGGCTCGCCGCAGGTCAGCGCCGAGGTCGTCGATGCCGTCACGGCGGCAATCGATCGCCTCAAGTACGTGCCCAATCGGGCCGCCCGCAGTCTCGCCAACCGGCAGACCATGGCGATTGCCCTCGTGGTTCCCGAAGACACCACCCGCTTCTTCGGAGACCCGTTCTTCGCGGAGATCGTGCAGGGCATCACTCAGGGTCTCGAGCACAGCGACTACGTTCTCAACCTTCAGTTGGCCAGCCCGTCGTCGCCGTCCCAGAAGACAATCCGATATCTGCTCGGCGGGAACGTCGACGGGGCCATCGTCGTATCGCACCACTCGGGTGATGACTTCTTTACGACCCTCGACGCGACAATTCCGGTCGTGTTCGGTGGCCGGCCGTTCCATCCCGAGGTTCACCAGAACGCATTCGTTGACGTCGACAACCGCGCGGGCGGCGAGATCGGCACTCGGCATCTCATCGCGCTGGGCCGCCAACGCATCGCGACAATCTCGGGTCCGCAGAACATGCAGGCCGCGATCGACCGTCATCAGGGATGGCTCGATGCGATCGGCAGCGGAGGCCTCTCGCCCGAGCTCGTCGTGCACGGCGACTACACCTTGGCCAGCGGCGCCGCCGGCATGCGCGAACTGCTCGAGCGCGCCCCCGACCTCGATGCGGTGTTCGTCGCGAGCGACCTCATGGCATCCGGGGCAATCTCGGTGCTGCGGGAGCGAGGCATCCGGGTTCCCGAGGATGTCGCGATCGTCGGCTTCGACGACAGCTCGGCGGCAACCAGCGGGGAAATCGGCATCACGACGGTGCACCAGCCCTCACGCGAGATGGGTGGGGAGATGGCGCGGATGATGCTGTCACTCTTGCGCGGCGAGCCCACCGAGCGCGAGCGGGTAATGCCCACCCGCATGGTGGTTCGCGACAGCGCCTAGTCTGCCCGCTTGCGCGTCACGTCGATGCTGACGTTGCCCCGGTAGATGTCTTTGTCGCCATCGCCGGGGAGCGGGGCGGGCGCCGGAAGAATCGTCTGGCGATCCAGTTCGATCTGCGACTCGAATCGCGTCGGGCTGAAGACCTCGTCGCCAATGCCCATGATGCCGCCACCGGTCTTGCCCGAGGTGCGACTCTTGTTGCTGAGGTCGATCCAGCCGACACGCTGGGCGACGACTACGAGCGCGATCAACACGACCGCGATACCCGCGAAGATCAGCCAGTCCACCCGAACAGCCTACGGTGAGCGGCTCGGCACCACCACCGGGCGACCGCTGACGAGGTGCAGTTCCACTTTCAGCCCGTACACCCGCTCGATGCGCTCCTCGGTGAGCACCTCGGCAGGCGACCCGATCGCCTCGAGCCTTCCCTCGGCGATCAACGCGAGCCGGTCTGCGTAGGCGCTCGCGAGCGACAGGTCGTGCAGCACCACGACGACCGCGCGCCCCTCGGCGGCGAGGCCCTTCGCGATGCGCATGACGTCTTCCTGGTGGCGCAGATCGAGCGAGGCAGTCGGTTCATCGAGAAACACGGTCCCCGCGCTCTGCGCGAGCACCCGGGCCAGCGAGACTCGGGCCCGCTCTCCGCCGGAGAGGGCGGTGTACCGGCGGCGGGCGAGGTGACGGATGTCCGCGGCATCCATCGCGGCACTCACCGCGCTCACGTCGTCGCGACCCTCGACCGTTCGGGCCCATGGCGCTCGCCCCATCGCCACGACTTCGACCACTCGGAACGGAAAGCTCACCACGTTCTCTTGGGTCAGTACGCTGCGCATTCTGGCCAGCTCGGCATGCCGGATGCCGCCGAGCTCGCGCCCCCCAATCGTGACGGTTCCCCGGGCCGGACGCCTCTCCCCGCTGAGCACTCCGAGCAGCGTGGACTTTCCTGCGCCGTTGGGTCCCGACCAAGCACAGCACCTCGCCGGGGACCACCTCCAGGCTGACACCGTCTAGCACGGTTACGCCGTCGAGATCCACGCCGACGGCATCCGCGATGATCGTGCGCGACGAGTATGGACTCATGCCCACCCCCCGCTGCGTCGACGCTGCCGAAACAGCAGGAAGAAGAAGAACGGTCCACCCACGAGTGAGGTCAGCAGCCCGATCGGCAGGTCGGCGCCGGTAACGACGGTGCGAGCGAGCAGGTCGGAGAGCACCAATAGCACTCCACCGCCGACCGCGCTGCCGACGATCAGTGCGCGATGCGACGGCCCGATAGCCATGCGAATGACGTGCGGCACCACGAGACCCACGAACGCGATTATCCCGACGAATGCGACGGCGACTCCCGTGAGAAGGGCGACGAGCACGATGGACCCGATGCGCAGGTACTCGACGTTGACGCCGAGGTGTCTCGCGTTGCGTTCCCCTAGGGCGAGCAGGTCGTATCTGCGCCCCAGAACTATCGCGATGGCGGTGCCGATCGCGGCAACGACGGCGACAATCGCGACCTCGCTCCACCTCGATCCGTTGAGCGAGCCAAGCTGCCAGAACACGATCTGCTCGCGGCTGCCCGAATCAGCGACGAACAGCATGAAGGCCAGCCCGGCACCGGCGAACGCGTTCACCGCAATACCGGTCAGCAGCAGGGTGACTACCTCGGTGCGGCCATTGGCTCGCGACACGAAGTAGACCAAGAGGGTCGCGCCCAGTCCGCCCGCAAACGCAAACACCGCGATCCTGCCCGATCCGAGCGCGGTCACACCCAGCACGATGGCGATTGCCGCACCGAACGCGCTCCCGGCCGAGACGCCGACGACGCCCGGCTCGGCGAGCGGGTTGCCGAAGATCGCCTGCATGACGGCGCCGGCCACCGCGAGCGCGGCCCCGACCATGAGCGCCATGGCAATGCGGGGGAACCGCACAATCCACAGCGTCGACTCGACGATCGGGTCGGATGGCGCCCACGGGTTTGCAATCCCGACCGACCGCAGCACCGAACCGACCACCTCACTCGGGCTCACGGCCAACTGGCCCGTCATGGACGACAGGATGATTCCGCCGACGAGGAGCACGGCGAGGCTGGTCGTCAGGGCAATGGCGCGGGTGCGGTTCACGGAACCCGCTGCAGCCACTCGTCGGTTCCGAACTTCTCGACCACGAGCTGCTCCGCCCGAGCGAGCTCGTCGGGGGTGATTTCGCTGGGCGTGAGTCCATACAGACCCCGGAAGGTGCCGACCATCTTCTCGATGATTTCCGAGCGCGGCAGTCCCGTCTGGCTGCGCAGGGGGTCGACCCGCTTGTTCGCGCTCTTGGTGCCTTTGTCGCTCATCTTTTCGCGGCCGATGCGCAGCACCTCGACCATTTTGGCGCCATCCATGTCGTAACTCATCGTCACGTGGTGCAGCACGGCACCGCTTCCCAGTCGTTTCTGGGCGGCGCCGCCGATCTTGCCCGACGGGCTCGCGATGTCATTGAGCGGAACGTAGGTCGCCGCGATGCCGAGGGCCTTGAGCGCGACGATGACCCACTCGTCGAGAAACGCGTACGAGTCGGCGAAACTCATGCCCTGCACCAGTTCGGTCGGGGCGTAGATCGAGTAGGTGATCACTGAGCCGGCCTCCATGAACATGGCCCCGCCGCCGGAGATGCGGCGCACGATCTCGAACCCGTACTTCTCGGCGTTCGCGAGGTCGACCTCGTTTTTCACCGACTGAAAGCTCCCGATCACGACCGCCGGGCTTCTCCCACTCCCAGATGCGCAGGGTGGGCTTTCGTCGCCCCTCGCCGACCTCCTCGGCAAGTACCTGGTCCATGGCCATCTGAACCGTCGGGTCGAGCGCGGGCCCAGTAATCAGCTGCCAGTCGTAGTCGCGCCAGCCGGTGGCACTCTGCAGGGCTCGACGCACCGTCGTCGCCACCGCGTCCGGCGAGAACCCGAGCAGGGATGCGTCGGGCGGCAGGGCGGCCTCGACCGCCTTCGCGATGCGTGCGGCCGGGGCATCCGCTGGCAGTCCATTGACGGCGCCGTTGATCGCGGCGAGCGCGCTGTCCGGCTCGAGGAAGAAGTCCCCAGACAGGCCGAAGTTGCTGATGAGGCCATCGACGACCTCGAGGTCGACCACCACGAGCTTGCCGCCGGGAACTTTAAACTCGCCGTGCATTAGGCAAGCCTAACCCGCGGGCGGCACGAACTCCCCATGGCCGTGAGCCACCAGTCTCGCCCGCAACCGCGCCGCCGCCTCGTCGAGCTCGGCGGCCTTGGCGTTGCGCTGAATCCCGGTGTGGCTGTACTCGAACACCGTCCACGACGGCCAGACGTGCAGGTGCGCGTGCGGCACCATATATCCCTCGTACATGACCCCGACCCTGGGCGAGCCCCACTCCTCCCGCTGGGCGAGCCCGATCATCCGCCCGACCGCGAAAATGTGCAGCGCAACCTCCTCGGGCAGGTCGAGCCAGTGGTCTACTTCCGCCACCGGGATGACGAGGGTGTGACCGGGCTTGCGCGGCTCGATCGTGAGAATGGCGAAGCACGATTCGTCGCGCCAAATGAAACGTGCAGGCGAGTGACCGAGCAGAATCTCGGTGAAGACCGAACTCATGCCGAAAGGCGTGCATCCAACCACGCAATGAGGTCGGCGTTGACCTCGTCTCGGTTGGTCTCGTTGAAGACCTCGTGGCGGGCACCCGGGTAGACGATGGCCTCGACGTCGCTGAGACCGGATCGGGTCACATAGTCCGAGGCGAGTTTCGCGACACTCCGCTCGCCGCCGAGCGAGTCGGCGCTGCCGATCATGATGAGAATCGGGATGTCCCGCTCAAGGTTCTTCGCTGGCTTGCCGAGCAGCCGAAGCGCGTCGGGTAGCCCGAACAGCTTGATCGTGTTGGCGACGAAGTTCTTCGGGTCGTCACCGAAGGCCTTCGCGACCGCCGGGTCGCGGCTCAACCACTCGTGCTCGGTCGAGTACCCCTTGTTGAGGTCGCCCCCGTTCATCTCGCCGAACGTGCGGTACGCCGTTCCGGTGAGTACGGCAGCGTCGTAGTCGGCCGAGTGAGTGTTGATGATCTTCTGTGCCATGAGCGAGCCCCACGAGTGGCCGAGGAGTACGAGCGGCAGCGACGGGTTTTCGTCACGAATTAGCGTGGTGAATTGGCGCACGGATTCTATGGTGGAACGCAGCCCACCGGGACCGAGCCGACCGAGTTTGCTGAGGTCGCCCCCGTGGTGCTCGATGCCCGTCTGTCCGTGGCCGCGGTGATCGTCGGCATAGACCGTGTAGCCGGCCGCCACCAGGGCTTGGGCGAGGTACTCGTAGCGCAGTGCGTGCTCGCCGAGCCCGTGAGCCAGCTGCACCACACCTTTCGCTTTCGGCGACTTCCAGACGTAGTAGTGAATGGTGACGCCGTGAGCGTCGACATACGAGTGGTCGGTTCTTGCCACGGATTTGTTCGGCACTGGGGCCTCCTCGCTCTGGCTCTATCGTATTGCGCGGTGCGTCTCGGCCGAGGTTAGTTAGCGTTGCTAATTTGCTAAGCTAATGAATTGTGAGCAACGACTTCGAGAGCGACCTGCGCATCGCCGTCATGCGACTGAGCCGCCGGATTCGCCTTGAGCGCCCCAGCGACGAGGTCACCGACGGGCAACTGGCCGTGTTGTTCACGCTGGAGAAGAACGGCCCACAGACCCTCGGCGCGCTGAGTGAGCGGGAACGTGTCACTCCCCCGTCGATGAACCGCACCGTCAACTGCCTCGAGACGGCCGGCCTCATTGTTCGCGAGGCCGCGGCGGATGACGGCCGCAAGGTGCTCATCACACCGACTCCTGCCGCGGAGGAACTCGTCACCGAGGCTCGCCGACGCCGGGCGGAGTGGTTCACTCTGCAACTTGCCGACCTCACCGAGGATCAGCGCGTCATCCTCGCCGCCGCCGCCCCGATCTTGAGCGAGCTCGCCGACTCGTGAATGCAATGTTCCGCTCGCTTCGGCTGTTCAACTACCGAATCTGGTTTGCCGGCGCGATCGTCTCCAACATCGGCGCGTGGATGCAGCGCACCGCCCAAGACTGGATCGTACTCACCGAACTGACCGATCGGGATGCCGCCGCCCTCGGAATCACGATGGCCCTGCAGTTCGGCCCGCTGCTACTACTCATGCCGGTCGCCGGTCTCATGGCCGACCGGTTCGACCGCCGTCGCATCCTGATGTGGACGCAGGGCGCCCAGTTCGCTCTGGCGCTGGGGCTCGGGATTCTGGTGCTCTCGGGGCACGCCCAGCTGTGGCACGTGTACGTCTTCGCGGGCCTGCTCGGCATCGCCACCGCGATTGACGTGCCCGCGCGGCAGTCGTTCGTGTCGGAGCTCGTGACCGACGCCGACCTGTCCAATGCCGTGGCGCTCAACTCGATGTCGTTCCAGAGCGCGCGGCTGGTCGGGCCGGCCCTCGCCGGGGTGCTCATCGCCTGGATCGGCTCGGGCCCCGTGTTCATCATTAACGCGGTGTCGTTCGCGGGCGTGCTGTCGTCGCTCGTGTTGATTCGCACCCACCAGCTCGTTCCGTCGCCGCGGCTCGCCAAGGCGCGAGGTCAGATCCAGGACGGGCTGCGCTACGTGCGCTCGCGCGGCGACATCCTCATCGTTCTCGCCATGGTGTTTCTGGTGGGCACGTTCGGCTTCAACTTCCCCATCTTCATCGCGACGATGTCGACCGTCGAGTTCGGGCTCGGGCCGACCGAGTTCGGGGTGCTGTCGTCGATCATGGCGGCGGGTGCCGTGGTGGGATCCCTCGCCGCCGCGCGGCGCACCAAGGTGCAACTCTCGGTCATCGTGATCGCCTCAACGGCGTTCGGGGTGGCGTGTGCGCTGGCCGGGCTCGCTCCGACTATCGGGCTGTTCGCGGCATCCCTCGCCCTGATTGGCGTGTGTTCACTCACCATGATGACGACAGCCAACGCCTACGTGCAGACCACAACGCACCCGCTGTTGCGCGGACGGGTCATGGCCCTCTACATGGCCATCTTCGCCGGGGGAACGCCGATCGGCGCGCCCGTCGTCGGCGCCGTCACCAACGTCTTCGGACCGCGCTGGGGGCTGGCGATCGGAGCGGCATCCGGCCTCGTTGCGGCCGCGATCGCCGGAGTGTGGATGTTGCGTCGACGCAACAGACTCGCCGCCGAGAAGCTCATTCCCCTGCCCCGAGAGGATCGCGAGCTGGCCACGCAGGAGATCGCGATCGTCGAGTCGACGACCGAGCGCACGAGCTAGCCGCTAGCCCTCGCGCGTAATCTCGACGGTCACGAAGAGCTTCGACCCGAATGGACCGGCGTAGACGCCGCGCAACGGAGGAACGTCGTTGTAGTCACGACCGCGCCCCACGATCACGTGACGGTCACCGATGTCGATGAGGTTCGTGGGGTCGAACCCGCGCCATTGGCCGCCGCAGTACCACTCGACCCAGGCGTGCGACTCACCGGCGACCGTCTCGCCGATCTCGGCGCTCGGCTTCGGGTGAAGGTAGCCGGAGACGTACCGTGCGGGAATTCCCACCGAACGCAGCGCTCCGAGGGCGAGGTGAGCGATGTCCTGACAGACACCCTTGCGACCGACCCACGCCTCGGTGGCCGTCGAGTGAACCCCCGTTACCCCCTGCATGTACTCCACGGCGTCGCCGATCGCCGTGGCGATCTCCAGCGCTGCACCACAGACATCGTCCGAACGGCCCGCGATCTCCTTGGCCAACTCGGCCACATCCTCGGGCGGCGCCGTGCGTCTGGTCTGCTTGAGCTGCTCGATCGTCTCGGTGGTGCGCTCGACCGCGGCCGCGAGGTCATCCCAGCTCATCGAGTCGTCGCTGTGGATGCGGGGACGCACCTCCACGAGGCTCGTCGACGTGAGAGCGAGCTCGTTGTGCGGTGTGAGGATCTCGAAGGACGACACCCGCGATCCCCAGTAGTCCACGTAGTTGTGCTGGCTCGAGATCGGCAGGATGTCGAGGTTGGAGTACAAGACGAGCTGGCCGTCGGAACTCGCCGGCAGCATGCGGGCCTCGTTGTACGAGGCCGTGACGTCGCCACCGTAGTGAAAGCCGGTGATGTGTTTGATGCGAAGTCGGTTCATGTGATCTCACCCACCCAGCTCGGCGCGACCTGGGTCGGGAAGTAGCGCTGGCGGATCGCCTCGGATGCCGCACTCGTCGCCGCCTGCACGTTGTCCATGTGTAGCGTCAGGTCGTCGAGAATCTCCGCGATCGGGCGGTACTCGAGCTCGCTGCGAATCTGCCCGAGCAGGCGCAGGCCCTGATCGGAGACTCCGACCCGGTCGCTGCGGGGCTCGATGTCGCGCATGCACGCCTCGGCGCGGCGAACCGAGAACAGGATGCTGCGCGGGAACAGCCGATCGAGCAGCAGGAACTCGGCGGCATTCCGGGCGCTCGGCACCCCGCGGTAGGTGCGCAGGTACGCCTCGTACGCACCACAGGAGCGCAGAATGGTCGTCCAGCTCGGCCCGCTGGCCTCCGTGAGGCTGCGAGTCGCGAGCAGACGGGCCGTCATGTCCGCCCGCTCCAGGCTGCGGCCGAGGGTGAAGAACTGCCACGCCTCGTCCCGACTCGTCGCGGACTCGATTATGCCCACCGCGAGCGCCGAGCGCTCGCGCACCCAGCCGAAGAACTCGTGCACCTTGTCGCTGGGCACGCGCCGCGGCATCCGGGCGCGCGTCGTGTTGAGGCACTCCCAGAGCTCGGTCGAGACGATCTCGCGGGCACGGCGGGCGTTCTCCCGGGCGGCCCCGAGCGAATAGGCGATCGATGCCGGCTCGGAACGGTCGACGGCGAGGATCGAGAGCACGTCTTCGCGAGTCAGCTCGACGTCTTCGGGCACGGCACTGCCCATGACGCTCAGCAGGGAGCGGCAGGCGAGGTCTTCCTCGATCCACGGATCTTCGAGCAGCAACTGGAGGTGAACGTCGAGGATGCGCGCCGTTCCGTCGGATCGCTCGATGTAGCGCCCGATCCAGAACAGCGATTCGGCGATGCGGCTCAGCATGGTGCACCTCCCCGTCGGTCGCCGGCGTTCGAGCGATGGTGACGAGCGAAGTCGAGACCGTGGTCTCGACACGCTCGACCACCGAGTGTTGCTGCTGCTGCTCCTGCTGGCCGTGGCCGAGCGGGCGGTCGTGCGGGGCGTGATCCTGCTCGTGTGCCTTGAGCTGCTCGGGCGTGATGATCGAGATCGACTCGGTCGCGGCCGCCTGACCCGCGACGAGACCCTGGATGCTGTGCCGCGTGACCATGAGCGGGTCTTGGCCGACGACCCAGGTGTCTTTCGATCCGCCGCCCTGCGAGCTGTTGACGACGAGCTCGCCCTCGGGCAGCGCCACGCGGGTGAGTCCGCCCGGCAGCACCCAGACGTCGTTGCCGTCGTTGACCGCGAACGGCCTGAGGTCGGCGTGCCGGGGGCGCATCCCGTCGTCGACGAGCGTCGGAATCGTGGAGAGCTGAACCACGGGCTGAGCGATCCACCCGCGCGGGTCTTCGAGCAGGCGCTGCCGAAGGTCGGCCAACTCGGTCTGTGGATGCCGCCGGGACCGATGACGAGTCCCTTGCCGCCGGAGCCGTCGACGGGCTTGACGACGAGTTCGTCGAGCCGGTCGAGCACCTCCTCGAGCGCCAGCGGGTCCTCGAGTCGCCAGGTCTGCACGTTGGGCAGAATCGCGTCTTCACCCAGGTAGTAGCGGGTGAGGTCGGGCAGGTAGGTGTAGACGAGCTTGTCGTCGGCGACCCCGTTTCCGACGGCGTTGGCGATCGTCACGTTGCCGAGGCGCGCCGCGAGCAGCAGGCCGGGACTGCCGAGCATCGAGTCGGCCCGAAACACCAGAGGATCGAGAAACTCGTCGTCGACCCGGCGATAGATCACGTCGACGCGGGTCGGCCCGGCCGTCGTGCGCATCCACACCTTGCCGCCCGAACAGAACAGGTCGCGGCCCTCGACAAGCTCGACTCCCATGAGTCGAGCGAGCAGGGTGTGTTCGAAGTAAGCCGAGTTGTAGACACCGGGCGTGAGAACCACGACGGTGGGATCTTCGACCCCGCTCGGGGCGGATGCCCGCAGGGCCTGAAGGAGCTTGTGCGGGTAGTCGCCCACCGGCCGCACCCGCATCGAGACGAACAGCTCGGGAAGTGTCTGGGCCATGACTCGACGGTTGGAGATGACGTAGCTGACGCCGCTGGGCACCCGCACGTTGTCTTCGAGTACGCGCCAGGCGCCCTGCTCGTCGCGGATCAGATCGATGCCTGAGACCTGCACGCGCACGCCGTTGGCGGGCTCGATCCCCGCCGCCTCACGATGGAAGTGGCTCGAGCTGGTCACCAGTCGGGCGGGGATGACGCCGTCTTTCACCGCGTTCTGCGGGCCGTAAATGTCGGCGAGGAAGGCCTCGAGCGCGCGCACCCGCTGTTGAATACCCGCCTCGACGTGAACCCACTCGGCCTGATCGATGACCCGCGGCACGGCGTCGAGCGGGAACGGCCGCTCCTCGCCCGCGAAGTCGAACGTGACCCCCTGAGCGAGGTACGAACTGGCGAGCGCATCCGTGCGACCGCGCAGCTCGTCTTGAGTCATCTGGGCGAGCGCGGCGTGAAGCTGGCCGTAGGAGGCGCGGGTCGCCCCAGGCGAGGAAAACATCTCGTCCCACGCGGGCGTGCCTGACCCCTTCGTGGCGGTGGCACCGTAGCCATCGAACAGGTCAGCCATGTCCTGAGCCTACGTTGATCTTGTTGCGATGGTGTTTCGGAGGGAAGGGAGGGGATGGCGGCCGCCCGACGATCGTCACCCCTGGGGCTCGAGAACCACCGTGCCGCGCTTGCGCTTGGAGTCCACGCGTGTGTGAGCGGCAGCAATCGCGTCGAGCGAGTAGGTCGAGTCGATGAGGGGCGTGACGGCGCCCTCGGCCGCCAAGCGGGCAAGCTCGACGAGGTCGGGGCGCTTCGCGGAATCCGGGCGCAGACCCGTGAACGAAATCGCCGCACGCTTGGTAAAGGGGGCTTGCAGCATGATCACTCCCGGCACGGTTGAGAGATAGATTCCGTTCGAGGTAAGCACCCGCTTGGCCTTACCAAAACTGCTCGTCCCTACAGCGTCGAACACGACATCCCAGCGCTCACCCGAGGTGGAGAAGTCGTCGATCGTGTAGTCGATGACGGCGTCAGCCCCGAGTTCATTCACGAGCGCCACATTCGATCCACTCGTTACGGCCGTCACCTCCGCGCCCAGATGCTTGGCCAGTTGCACAGCAGAAGAGCCGACGGCGCCGGATGCTCCGTTGACGAGCACACGCGCGCCAGCCACCGTCCGCGCGGTGTCGCGCAGAAACGGGAGGGACGTGAGCGCACCGTCAGTCAGAGCCACGGCCTGGGCGAACGACACGGACTCCGGGAGGTGAGCGATGGCGCTGGATGCCCCAACTGCTATGTACTGGGCGTGAGCACCTGCGCGCGCCCCAGTCGCGCCGAAGACGCGCTCGCCGACCGCGAAGTCGCTGACCTCGCTCCCCACTGCTGTGACTACTCCGGCGAAGTCGGACCCGAGTACGGGCTGACGCGGACGCCACAGACCGAAAAAGAGACGAACGAATCTAGGCTCGCCCAATCGGCTCGCACTGTCTGCCGAGCCGACGGATGCCGCCTCGACACGCACAAGAACGTCGGTGGGCCCGGGCACAGGTACGGGCCGCTCCTGAATCGAGACTACTTCTGGGGCGCCATAGCGTTCGGCCGCGGCCACACGCATACGCGTATCGCCGACCGTGACGGTGTGGTCCTGAACCATTTCTCACTCTCCAATGTCATTGATTGTTTACATCGAGAGAGTACGTGTTTCTTTACTTGATGTCAAACATTCCAAACATCTGAACTTGAGGCGCGAACAACGAGCTCGGGGTGAAACTCAATGTGGCGTGGCTCGGTGTTCGGATCGTCGGCCTCGGCCAGCAGGATCTCGACGGCCGTCTGGCCGATCAGTGCGCTGGGCTGCCGGATCGACGAGAGTGGCACTACGGCGGCGGCCGCGAAGTCGATGTCGTCGTAGCCGATAAGCGCGATGTCACCGGGAACGCTGATGCCCGCGCCCTGCATGAGCAAGGCCTGGAGCACCCCCATCGCGACGAGATCGTTGGCGGCGAAGATTGCGTCTGGGCGATCTGCGGATGCCGCGAGGTGCGCGCCGGCCTCCCGACCGGCGAGCACGCTGAGTGCATCGATCTCGATCACCCGGAGTTCGGCATCCGGATGTTCTGCCACCGCTAGTCGCGCACCCTCGAGTCGATCGGCCGCCTGACGCAGGCCCAGCGGTCCACCGACGAACGCGATGCGCCGCCGACCCAGCGCGACGAGGTGCTCGACTGCCATGCGGCCGCCCGCCACGTCGTCGACCGAGACCGAGCTGAACGACCGGTCGGGACTCGACCGGTCGACGAGCACTGCGGGAATTCCTCTGCTGCGGAGCATCCCGAGCCGCTTGGTGACGTCGCCGAGGGGAGAGATCAACACTCCGAAGACGCGCTGCTGTTCGAAGAGGTCGATGTGGGCCGACTCTCGGCCCTGGTTCTCGTCGCTGTTCGCTAGACAGAACCGAGAGACTGGCCTCGGCGGCTCGGTCCTCGGCTCCGCGGGCAACGTCGGTGAAGAACGGGTTGCGCACGTCGAGAACGATCAGACCGATCGAGCTACTGCGACCCTGGCGCAACTGGCGTGCGGCGAAGTTGCGCACGAAACCCAGCTCCTCGATCGCCGCGTGAACCCGGGCCAGTGCGGCCGGTGCGACCTTCTCCGGATGGTTCATCACGTTGGACACGGTTCCCACCGAAACGCCCGCGCGCTCGGCGACATCCTTGACGCTTACGTCGCCCATGCCGCACCCCTCCGGTTGAATCCGTTCAATTGTGGCACGCACGGGAGCGAGGGACTTGCGCTGCCCAGCGCGCTAGCCGTAATCTCTAGTCTGTTCTTAAAACGATTCAATCGGTAAGGTCGCGCGTTGTGCCAGAGACAGGCAACCTCCCCGAAGTTCTCCACCGGGAAGACCAGCTAGCGAAGGAACAACAATGACCGCGCAGTTCACGTCCATCACCGACCGCCTCGCCGAACAGGCCATCGAGCTGCCATCGTGGGCCTTCGGCAATTCGGGCACCCGCTTCAAGGTTTTCGGCACCCCCGGCACCCCGCGCACTCCCCAAGAGAAGATCGCGGATGCCGCCCAGGTCAACAAGTACACAGCCCTCTCGCCGACCGTCGCGCTGCACATCCCGTGGGACAAGGTCGACGACTACGCGGCCCTCAGCGCTTTCGCTCAGGAGCACGGCGTAGCCGCTCGGCACCATCAACTCGAACACCTTCCAAGACGACGAGTACAAGTTCGGCTCGCTGACCCACGTCGACAAGGCCGTGCGTCAGCGGGCGATCGATCATCACTTCGAGTGCATTGAGATCATGAACGCGACCGGTTCGCGCGATCTGAAAATCTGGCTCGCCGACGGAACCAACTACCCGGGCCAGGGGGACATTCGCGGCCGCCAGGATCGCCTCGCCGACTCACTCGAGCAGATCTACGCGCGCATCGGCGAGACCCAGCGCCTCGTACTCGAGTACAAGTTCTTCGAGCCGGCGTTCTATCACACGGATGTTCCGGACTGGGGCACCAGCTACGCCCAGGTCGCCGCTCTCGGGGACCGTGCCCTTGTCTGCCTCGACACCGGACACCACGCGCCCGGCACCAACATCGAGTTCATCGTCATGCAGCTGCTGCGCCTCGGCAAGCTCGGCTCGTTCGACTTCAACTCGCGCTTCTACGCCGACGACGACCTGATCGTGGGTGCGGCCGACCCGTTCCAGCTGTTCCGCATCCTGTACGAAGTGATTCGCGGCGGCGGCTACGGAACCGACAGCGGCGTGGCCTTCATGCTCGACCAGTGCCACAACGTCGAGGACAAGATCCCCGGACAGATCCGATCCGTGCTCAACGTGCAGGAGATGACGGCGCGTGCGCTGCTCGTCGACAGCGCGGCCCTCGCCGCCGCGCAAGATGCCGGTGACGTACTCGGGGCCAACGGCATCCTCATGGACGCGTTCTACACGGACGTACGCCCGGCTTTGGCCACGTGGCGTGAGTCGCGCGGCCTCGACGGCGACCCGATGGCGGCGTACGCGGCATCCGGCTACCAGGCGAAGATCGCGGCCGATCGCGTCGGCGGAACCCAAGCAGGGTGGGGAGCGTAGTAATCATGACCAACACAGCAGCAGAACTCATCGCGCGCTCCAACCGTTTGGGTAAAGACCCGCGAGTCACCAACTACGCCGGGGGCAACACCTCGGCCAAGGGCACCGAGACCGATCCCGTCACCGGCGAGCCGGTCGAGCTCATGTGGGTCAAGGGCTCCGGCGGCGACCTCGGCACGCTCACGGAGGCGGGGCTCGCGGTTCTGCGTCTCGACCGCCTGCGCGCGCTCGTCGACGTCTACCCGGGCGTCGACCGCGAGGACGAGATGGTCGCGGCGTTCGACTACACGCTTCACGGCAAGGGTGGCGCTGCCCCTTCGATCGACACCGCAATGCACGCTCTGGTGGATGCCGCGCACGTCGACCATCTGCATCCCGACGCCGGCATCGCGTTCGCGACGGCCAAGGACGGCGAGAAGCTCACGAAGAAGGCGTTCGGCGACAAGGTCGTGTGGGTCGACTGGCGCCGTCCCGGCTTCCAGCTCGGGCTCGATATCGCCGCGGTCAAGGCGGCGAACCCGCAGGCCGTCGGCTGCATCCTCGGCGGACACGGCATCACGGCGTGGGGTGACACCTCCAAGGCCGCCGAGAAGAACAGTCTCTGGATCATCAAGACCGCCGAGGACTACATCGCGGCTAAGGGCAAGAAGGCGCCGTTTGGCGCCACCGTGAAGAAGAACGCGGCGCTGCCGGTCGCCGAGCGTCGCGCCAAAGCCGCGGCCCTGGCCGCCACGATTCGCGGCATCGCTAGCCACGACCGCCCCATGGTCGGCCACTTCACCGATTCGGATGTCGTGCTCGACTTCCTGAGCTCCGCGAAGGCGCCGGCTCTCGCCGCGCTCGGCACCAGCTGCCCCGACCACTTCTTGCGCACCAAGGTCAAGCCGATGCTGCTCGACCTGCCCGCCGGGGCATCCATCGAGGCGTCGATCGCTCGGCTCAAGGAGCTGCACGAGGCGTACCGCAGCCACTACACGAAGTACTACGACAAGCACGCCGTAGTCCGACAGCTCGCCCCAGCGGCCATGCGCGGCGCCGACCCGCTCATCGTGCTCGTACCGGGCGTCGGGATGTTCAGCTACGGCGCGAACAAGCAGACCGCACGCGTGGCCGGCGAGTTCTACGTCAACGCCATCAACGTCATGCGTGGAGCCGAAGCGATCTCCACCTACGCCCCGATCAACGATGCCGAGAAGTTCCGCATCGAGTACTGGGCGCTCGAAGAGGCCAAGCTCGCACGGATGCCCCAACCGAAGTCGCACGCGACCCGCGTCGCGCTCGTGACGGGTGCGGCATCCGGAATCGGCAAGGCCATCGCCACCCGCCTCGCCGCCGACGGCGCCTGCGTCGTCATCGCCGACCTCGACCTCGCCAAGGCGCAGGCCGCGGCCGCCGAGACTCGGCAGCACGGACCGACGTCGCGATCGGCCTCCAGGTCAACGTGACCGACGCCGCCGCGATCGAGCAGATGGTTCAGGACGCCGTGCTCGCCTTCGGCGGCATCGACATCGTCGTCAACAACGCCGGCGTCTCGCTGTCGAAGCCCCTGCTGGAGACCACCGAGAAGGACTGGGACTTCCAGCACGACATCATGGCGAAGGGATCGTTCCTCGTCTCGAAGGCCACGGCACCGGTTCTCATCGAGCAGGGCATGGGCGGCGACGTCATCTACATCTCGAGCAAGAACTCGGTGTTCGCGGGCCCCAACAACATCGCCTATTCGGCGACAAAGGCGGATCAGGCACACCAGGTACGACTGCTCGCGGTCGAACTCGGCGAGCACGGCATCAAGGTCAACGGCATCAACCCCGACGGGGTCGTGCGCGGCTCTGGGATCTTCGCGGCCGGGTGGGGCGCCAACCGCGCCAAGACCTACGGCATCGACGAAGAAGACCTCGGCAAGTTCTACGCGCAGCGCACCATTCTCAAACGAGAGGTGCTGCCCGAGAACGTTGCGAACGCCGTCTCCGTGCTCACGGGACCGGACCTGTCGCACACGACCGGCCTGCACATCCCCGTCGACGCCGGGGTTGCCGCCGCGTTCCTGCGATGACCGGGTTCGTCGCCGCCGTCGACCTCGGCGCGACCAGCGGCCGCGTCATGCTGGGCCACGTCGGTCACAACGAGTTGAGCGTGCGCCCGGTCGCGCGCTTCCCCAACGGCCCGGTGGAACGCGAAGACGGACTGCACTGGGACATCGACGCCCTCTACGGTCACGCACTGGACGGACTCGCGGCGGCCCTGCGCGAAGAGCCCTCCATCGCGAGCGTGGGCGTCGACTCGTGGGCGGTCGACTATGCCCTCATCGGGCCCGGCGGGCGGATGCTCGCGCCCCCCTTCCACTACCGCGACAACCGCACCGCGGCGGGTGTCGACGCCGTGCACGCGCTCGTGGGCCCCGAGCAGCTCTACGCCGCCAACGGGCTCCAGTTTCTCCCCTTCAACACGCTCTACCAGCTCGCCGCCGAGACCCGGCTCGCCGAGGCCGAGTCGTTCCTGCTCGTACCCGACCTGCTCGCCTTCTGGCTCACCGGTCGCCGGGTCGCCGAACGCACCAACGCCTCGACGACGGGCCTGCTGAGCGTGAACACCGGCGAATGGGATGACGCCCTGATCGAGCGCCTCGGGCTGCCGCGCGTCACTCTTCCCCGAGCTGGTGGACCCGGGTATCACGCTCGGCACGCTCACCCCCGAGGTCGCGGCGCGCGTTGGCGCCCACCTGAGCGTGACGGCGGTCGGGTCGCACGACACCGCATCCGCGGTGGTGGCCGTGCCCGCGGCATCCGACGACTTCGCGTACATCTCGTGCGGCACCTGGGGTCTGGTCGGTGTCGAACTCGAGCGTCCCGTGCTCAGCGAGGCGGGACGCCTAGCCAACTTCACCAACGAGGGTGGCGTCGACGGGCGGGTGCGCTACCTGCACAACGTGATGGGCCTCTGGCTGCTCACCGAGTCGGTGCGACAGTGGAACCTGGATCTTGTCGAACTGCTCGAGGCGGCATCCGCCCTGACCACACCGGTGAGTGTGTTCGACGCGAACGATCCGTCATTTCTGGCGCCGGGCGATATGCCTGCGCGCATCGCCGCCTGGTGCACCGAGCACGGCCTCGCCGCGCCTCAGACGCCGGTCGAGTTCGTCCGAAGCATCATCGAGAGCCTCGCGGTCGCGTTCGCGGACGCCGTTCGCACGGCGGCCGAGCTGTCGGGCAAGACGGTGTCAGTGATCCATGTGGTGGGCGGTGGTTCGCAGAACGCGCTGCTGTGCCAGCTGACCGCGGATCGCGCCGGCGTTCCGGTTCTCGCCGGACCGGTCGAGGCGACTGCGATCGGCAACGTGCTCGTTCAAGCGCGCACTCTGGGTCTGGCTCGCGGTTCGCTCGAGTCGCTCAGGTCGCTCGTGTCGGCGGCCTTCTCGCCGGTGCGGTACCACCCGCGCTGACCTAGCCCGCCATCGGTTCCAGTACGAAGACGGGAATCTGTCGATCGGTCTTGGTCTGATAGTTCGCGTAGTCGGGCCACGACTCGACGGCGCGTTCCCACCAGATCGCTTTCTCGTCGCCCGTCACCTCTCGGGCGAGGTAGTCCCGTTTTTCTGGGCCGTCCTGAAGTTCAACGTGCGGGTGCTTCACGATGTTGAAATACCAAACCGGATGCTTCGGCGCCCCACCGAGTGAGGCGACGACCGCG
The DNA here is from genome assembly GCA_963787305.1 of uncultured bacterium. Classification (GTDB taxonomy): domain Bacteria; phylum Actinomycetota; class Actinomycetes; order Actinomycetales; family Microbacteriaceae; genus Rhodoglobus. The sequence goes on along the minus strand of CAWBCL010000002.1, from coordinate 451,171 downwards.
TACGTGCCCTCGTGCTCGACGCGCATGAGCGCCGTCTTGCGAAGCTTGCCGGTCTTGGCGCCCACCGACGTCATGACGACAACGGCTCGCCCACGCAGGTCGACGCCCTCAGTGCCCCCCGACGACTCGTAGAGTTCGGCCTGCTTGCGGGCCCAGTCGGAGGTGCTCGGTTCGTATTCTCCCGTGAGTGGCATGTACCCATTCAACGCCAAAGCCGCGCGACATTATTCCTCGCGACCGAACGGCTACCGTGCGGTGCGCCAGGAGTGCGTGGCCTCCCAGCCGAGGATGCGCTTGGCCTTCGCCGTGCTCGTGAGCGAGGTGTGCACGCCGAGGTCGCCGCGGGCTTCGACCCCGGGGAAGAACTCCGCCATGAGCTCTGCGTTGGGGCGGTCGAGTACGGTGTCGGCGGCGAAGATGTTGAACACGTCGTAACCCGGGTGGCCGGCCTCGACGGCGAGGCGGATGGCCTCGGCGCCGTCACGAGCATCGATGTAGCCCCACAGGTTCCACTTGCGGCCTTCGGCGTCGAAGTCCGCGAACCCGGCGTAGTCGGATTCGACCATGACGTTCGAGAAACGCAGAGCGGTGATGCTCAGTTCGGGGTCCCAGCGGCAGAGCTTCTGTGCGAGCTCCTCCTCGAGATGCTTCCCGAGCGAGTAGACGCTCTCCGGCCGGGTGTCGTATTCCTCGTCGAGCGGAACGTAGGGCGGCGGTGCGTCGAACGGGAGCCCCAGAACCGTCTCGCTCGAGGCGAAGACGATGCGCTTGATTCCGTTGCGCCGCGCCGCCTGGAACACGTTGAAGGTCGCGTTCACATTGTTGTGGAAGATCGCGGCATCCGGCTCGATGCCGTTCGCGGGGATAGCGGCGAGATGTACGACCGCATCGAGGCCGTCGTGCCTGCCGTCGATTCCGGCAAGAGCGTCGGCGACGTAGCCGTAGTTGGTCAGGTCGACCCGGGTGAAGGCGGTGCGGTCGGCGCCCGCGACGTCGAGTACGAGGACCACGTGCCCCGCAGCCCGCAGCCCGTCCACTGCCGCACGCCCGAGCTTGCCATTTCCACCAGTAACCGCGATTCTCATGGCTCTATTCTCCCTCTGACTCGTCGAGCATCGGATAGGTCAGGCCGATCTGGCGGCGCACCTCGTCGAGGGTGTGCATGATCTGTACGCTCTCGCTCGGCGAGAGGATGTCGTTGGCCAGTTCGCCCGCGGCAACTAGTCGCTCCAGCTCGGCAGCCTGGAACTGCATTCCGCGTCCCGTCACGGAACCGTCGAACTCTTCGACAACAGCTCCCGCGCCGTCAAACCTGGTGAAGCGGGTGGGGGCGTACCAGACCTGATCGATCTCGATGCGGCCCTCGCTGCCACTGACTACCGCACGGTTGGGGCCGCGAGCGTCCAGGGTCATCTGCAGGGTGGCCTGGGCATCCTCGTCGTAGCTCAGGATGATCGAGGTCTGCCGGTCTATGCCGGTCGCCCTGACGGAGCCCACCGCCGTGACGCTTGTGGGCGCACCGAGCACGTCGTAGGCGAACGACACCGGGTAAATTCCGAGGTCGAGCAGTGCGCCACCGCCAAGGTCGGGGTTATTCATTCGATGCAACGGGTCGGTCGACGTGAGCTGGCTATGGTCGGCAATCACGCTGCGCACGGTTCCCAAGGCACCCGACCGCACGAGCTCGCGAATACGGATCATGTGCGGAAGGTAGCGGGTCCACATCGCCTCGAGCACGACGAGGCCGAGTTCGGTCGCCCTGTCGACGACACGCTGCGCCTCGGCGGCGTTCATCGTGAACACCTTCTCCACGAGCACGTGCTTGCCCGCGTTCAGAGCCATCAAGGCTTGTTCGGCGTGGAAGGGGTGTGGGCTCGCGACGTAGAGCACATCCACGTTCGGGTCGGCGACGAGCTCTTCGTAGCTGCCATACGCCGTCGGGATGCCGTGGGTGCTCGCAAACTTCTCGGCCGACTCGATGGAGCGAGAACCAACTGCCGCTACCGTGTGCCCGTGGTTCACGAGATCGATTGTCTGCGACCCGGCGATCGAGCCGGTCCCCATGATTCCCCATGCCAGCTGTCCGGTCATTGCCGTCTCCTCTCGAGTGCCACGTTGCACCACAGACGATAACATCCCATCGTCCACATTGTTAGACAAAGTGCTAGATTGTCTAACAATCATCCCTTGGCCAAAGGAGGCAGTATGTCGCTCGAACCGACAACCCCGCTGCCCGAGGCCATCGCCGATCAACTGCGGGCGAGCATCCTCGATCAGACGGATGCCCCTGGCGAGTCAATAACCGAGACCGCTGTCGCCCTGCGCTTCGGAGTCGCCCGGCCCACCGCGCGGCTCGCGATCGACAAGCTCGTCGCCGATGGGCTGCTGCGCCGCGAGGCCCACCGCGCGGCCCGAGTGCCCGAACTCAGCGCCGCCGACATCGTCGACCTCTACGACAATCGAGCCGTCGTCGAGTCCGCGGCGATGGCGGCTCTCGCGTCTGCCGGGACGATTCCCGCGGAAGCCCTCGCCGCCCACCGTGCCCTCGCCGGCAGCGACCGGTTCGCCGATCACGACATCGTGTTCCACCGCGCCCTCGTCGCCGGCCAGTCCAGCCCCCGCCTCACCCGGATGCACCAGCTCCTGATGGGCGAAATCGAGCTGTGCATCGGGCAGGTGCAGGCCGCCCACCTCATGACCGCGACCGAAGTGCACCGCCAGCATCAGGGGATCCTCGACGCCATAACTGCCGGCGACGCGGATGCCGCGGCCGCCCTCACTCGAACCCACATCGCCTGGGCGCGCGACGCCCTCCTCACCCACCTCGAGACCCGAAACAGCTAAGGACACCATGGTCAAGCGCCAGTTCCCCAATCCGGTCGAACTCATGAAGCTCATGAAGTTTCGCAAGCCGACCCTCAACGCCAAGAAGCGTCGCCTCGACGGTGCGCTAACCATCTATGACCTCAAGGACATCGCCAAGCGGCGCACACCCACCGCGGCATTCGACTACACCGACGGCGCCGCCGAAGGCGAATTGTCACTCGCCCGCGCTCGACAGGCGTTCGAAGACGTGGAGTTCCACCCGTCGATCCTGCGCGACGTGTCCACTGTCGACACGACGACCACGATCCTCGGCGGAACATCCGCTATGCCATTCGGCATCGCGCCGACCGGGTTCACCCGCCTGATGCAGACCGAGGGCGAGATCGCTGGGGCGGGCGCAGCTGCGGCGGCGGGCATCCCATTCACCCTCTCGACACTCGGAACGTCGTCAATCGAAGACGTCAAGGCGGCCAACCCCGACGGACGCAACTGGTTCCAGCTCTACGTCATGCGCCAGCGCGAGATCTCCTACGGGCTCGTCGAGCGCGCCGCCGCCGCGGGATTCGACACCCTCATGTTCACCGTGGACACCCCGGTCGCCGGCGCTCGCCTGCGCGACAAGCGCAACGGGTTCTCCATTCCGCCACAACTGACTCTCGGCACCATCGTCAACGCCATCCCGCGTCCGTGGTGGTGGTGGGACTTCCTGACCACGCCGCCGCTCGAGTTCGCTTCCCTCTCCGCCACGGGCGGCACGGTGGGCGAACTGCTCGACTCCGCAATGGACCCCTCGATCAACTACGACGACCTGAAGATCATCCGGGACATGTGGCCGGGCAAGCTCGTCATCAAGGGCGTGCAGAACGTCGAAGACTCCCGACGCCTCGCTGACCTCGGGGTCGACGGCATCCTGCTCTCCAACCACGGCGGTCGCCAGCTCGACCGAGCACCGATCCCGTTCCACCTGCTGCCCGACGTCGTGCGCGAGGTCGGCAAAGACACCGAGGTGATGGTCGACACCGGCATCATGAACGGCGCGGATGTCGTGGCCTCCCTCGCCCTCGGCGCCAAGTTCACCCTCATCGGCCGGGCCTACCTCTACGGCCTCATGGCCGGCGGACGAGCCGGCGTCGACCGAACGATACAGATTCTGTCGGAGCAGGTCGTGCGCACCATGAAGCTGCTCGAGGTCGCCAGCATCGACGAACTCGAGCCACGACACGTCACCCAGCTCCAGCGGCTCGTGCCTCGCTCGGTTAGCCCCGCGCTCGCGTCCGCCGTACCCGCCAAGCGAAGCGCCCCCAAAGCGACGGCTCGCGCGGCGAAGTAAAAGCTCCCGGGGCGGACTGTGGTGGGCCGCCCCGGGTGTTCCCTCGTGCCCGCGCCCGAGCGCCTGACCGGCGATCCGGCCTAGGATTCCGAGGAAGGCGTGTGCGCCGAGCGGAAAGGACAGACGATGCCAGCTTCCCCCCTTCGGGTGGCCTCAATCGGCTACGCGTTCATGGGTAAGGCCCACTCGCAGGCCTGGCGAAACGTCTCCGCATTCTTCGATGTTCCTCCCGTGGAGCAGACGGTGCTCGTTGGCCGCAACCCCGAGGCCGTTGCGGTGGCGGCGGCAAAGCTCGGGTGGAAGTCGACGGCAACCGACTGGCGCGAAGTGATCGCACGCGATGACATCGACATCGTCGACGTCTGCACTCCGGGCTGGATGCACGCCGACGTGGCCATCGCGGCTCTCGAGGCCGGCAAGCACGTCATCGTCGAGAAGCCGATCGCGAACACCGTCGAGGAAGCGCAGCGGATGGCGGCGGCTTTTGCCGACGCACAGCAGCGCGGGCAACACGCCATCGTCAACTTCAACTATCGGAGAGTTCCGGCACTAGCGCTCGCTCAGCGTCTGGTCGCCGACGGGAGGCTGGGAACCATTCGGCACGTGCGTGCCGCCTACCTCCAAGACTGGCTCAGCGACGCCAGCGGCCCGATGAGCTGGCGGCTTCGCAAAGAAGAAGCCGGCAGCGGCGCGCTCGGCGATCTCGGTTCGCACGTGGCCGACATCGTGCAGCACATCACCGGCGAGAACATCGTCGCGATCTCCGGAGGGCTGCGCACCTTCGTCGCCGAGCGGCCGGCGGGCAACAGCGGTGACGGCGGCATCCTAGGATCTGGCGGCTCCGGTCCCCTCGAGTCCGTAACGGTCGACGACGCGGCCTGGGGCACGGGTGAGCTGTCCGGCGGCGGAATCGTGCAGCTCGAAGTCACCCGCATGGCTCTCGGCCGGAAGAATGGGCTCACGCTCGAGTTTTACGGAGACCGAGGCGCGATCACCTTCGACCTCGAGAACCTCAACGAGCTCTGGCTGTTCGACGGCAGTGACCCCGCAGGGGAGCAGGGGTTCCGTCGCATTCTCGTCACCGAGGCCGATCATCCCTACGTCGGGGCCTGGTGGCCGGACGGCCACATCATCGGCTGGGAGCACACGTTCACCCACCAGTTCGCGGAGTTCCTGTGGAGCATCCGTGACTCGACGCCGTCAAGCCCGTCGTTCGAGGACGGCCTTCGCGTTCAGCGCATTCTGGGCGCGATCGCAGAGAGTTCAGCCTCGGGCGGCGCCAGAATTCAGATCCCCTGACTCTCCCGTTTGACAACACTTGGAGCAACGAAATGGCTACGCATCCCGTCACCCTATTCACCGGCCAGTGGGCGGATCTCCCGTTGGAAGAGGTCGCGAAACTCGCCAGCGGGTGGGGCTACGACGGCCTCGAGCTCGCCTGCTGGGGTGACCATCTCGATCCGTGGCGGGCCGCCGAAGACGACGCCTACGTGCAGTCTCGGCTCGACATTCTGGACAAGTACAACCTGAAGCTCTACGCCATCTCCAACCACCTCAAGGGCCAAGCCGTCTGCGACGACCCCATCGACTTCCGCCATCAGGCGATCGTCGGTGCGAAGGTGTGGGGCGACGGAGACGGCGAGGGTGTGCGCCGGCGCGCGGCCGAAGAGATGAAGTTGACCGCGATCGCCGCGCGAAAGCTCGGCGTCGACACCGTGGTCGGATTTACCGGCTCCAGCATCTGGCAGTACGTGGCGATGTTCCCGCCCGTGGGTCAGGACGTCATCGACGCCGGTTACGAGGACTTCGCGAAGCGCTGGAACCCGATCCTCGACGTGTTCGATTCGGAAGGGGTGCGATTCGCCCACGAGGTACATCCGTCAGAGATCGCCTACGACTACTGGACGACCGTCAAGACCCTCGACGCGATCGATCGCCGCACGGCGTTCGGGCTCAACTGGGACCCGTCGCACATGGTGTGGCAGGGCCTCGACTCCGTGGCATTCATCCTCGACTTCGCCGACCGGATCTACCACGTCGACTGCAAAGACACGAGGATGCGCATGGGCAATGGCCGCAACGGCATCCTCGGATCTCACGGCGCCTGGGCAGACCCGCGTCGCGGTTGGGACTTCGTCTCGACCGGCCGCGGCGACGTTCCCTGGGAGGACGCGTTCCGTGCGCTCAACTCGATCGGATACGCCGGACCCATCTCGGTCGAGTGGGAAGACGCAGGAATGGACCGCCTCGAAGGCGCCCCCGCGGGCCTCGCGTACGTGCGGTCGCTGCTCTGGAACGTTCCCACCGGCTCGTTCGACGACGCATTCGCGGCGAAGGACTGAGACCCGGCGCCGCCCGGCGCTAGTGCTTCAGAGGGCCCAGAAGATTCGTCGCCACGGTGTTATGGATCGACTCGGTATCTGAGGGGTGGTAGATGCCCGCGAGCACATCGCGCTGCAGGCGCGCCAGCTCGGAGGCGGTACGGTAGCCGCCGCCGCCCGCGCTGCGCATCGCCTGCTCGACGACGTAGCGCGCAGACTCCGTCGCGCGATGCTTGGCGCCGGTGAGGTAGCGGAACCAGTTCGCGCCGTGATCGGCGAGGCCGTCCACGTCGGCGGCGAGCGACTCGAGCTGCGGAGCGAGGGCATCGAGCGCGAGCGCGGCATCCGCAAGACGCCACCGAAAGTCCGGATCCTGATCGTAGGTCGCGCCGGACTTCAACGAGGTGCGGCGCTTGACCGCCTCGACCGCGAGCTCGAGGGCGCGGTCGGCGATCCCGGCGTACACGGATCCGATGAGCAGCAGAAAGTTGGAGAAGATTCCGAAGATGAAGGGGTCGGCATTGGGGCCGACCGGCAGAACGCGAGCGATGCGTTCGGCAGGAACGACCGCCCCCTCGAGCACCGTCGTGTGACTCTGCGTCGCCCGCATCCCGAGCGTGTCCCAGTCGTCCACGGTGCTCCAGCCCGGGGTGTCCCGGGTGATGAAGCCGTGCACCAGGCTGTCTCCGTTGCGCCCGAAGATGCCGAGCCGCGTCCAGGCCGGGGCCATCGACGTGAAGATCTTCGTGCCGGTGAACGCGTAACCGTCTTCGACGGTTTCGGCGGTGGTCGTCGAATCCCAGAGCACGAGGTCGTTGCCCTGCTCGCTGTTGCCGAAGGCGAAGAGCTCACCTGCCGCGGCATCCGCCAACACCCAGTCGAGACTCGTGTCGCCGCGATCGTGCAGCACGCGGGCGACACCCACCCAGACGTGATGCATGTTGATGCCGAGGGCGGTCGCCGGGGCGTAGGCCGCGAGAAGGCGCTGATCTCGAGCGGTCTCGACCAGGCTGCGCGGGGCGAGGTAGCCCGCCTCGCGCAGTTCCTTGAGGTCCTCGGTGAAAAAAGAGTTGTCGCGGTCGTAGCCCGCGGCGCGCGAGCGGATGCGCTCGAGCAGGTCAGGAGTCAAAGTGCTCACTCCAACAGGCTACGACCACGACGACCGGCTACAGGGCGCCGAAGACGCCAAATCGCGCGAGCGCCACAAACAGGGCCAGCAGCACGATCGCGATGTTCATGCCGATAACCTTTTGCTCACCGCGGCGCACGTGCACAACGATCGCGCCGAGCTGCAAGACCACGAGGCCCGCCGCTGCGAGCGGCGCGAGGATGGGGAGGATGCCGGTAAGCGGCGGCACGATTAGACCGATTGCGGCGAGAACTTCGAGCGCACCGATCGCCTTGACCTGCCACGCGGAGAAGTCCTCGACGTAGGGCGTATTCGCCTTCAGCTTCTCCTTGGGAGTGGCGATCTTCATCGCACCAGCCAGAAGGCTGAGTGCGGCGACTATCCCGGAGATAATCCAGACGGCAATGAGCATGAGCTAAACCTTTCTAAGTTCTTATGCGTAACTAACGCACTATTGGTAACCTGTATACACGACCACCTCGGGGCACTTCAGTGTTCCTGAGGCACACCGAAGTAACGGAGCGCGCGATGTCCACCACTCTCCCCGCAGTTGACGCTGCGACCTGCGAGAGCGATTCCACACGCATTGTCCGCGACATCTTCAACCGTGTCGGAGACAAGTGGACGCTCCTGGTGATCCGGATGCTCGAACCAGGACCGCAGCGGTTCACCGCCCTGCGCACAACAGTGCCCGGCATCTCTCAACGCATGCTCACCCTCACCTTGCGGCAGCTGGAGCGTGATGGCCTCGTGTCGCGTTCGGTCTACCCGGAGACGCCGCCGCGGGTCGAGTACGCGCTCACGGAACTGGGCGAAACGATCGTTCCGCCGATCATCGCGCTGGCGGGCTGGGCTCTCGACCACGCGAGCGAGATCCGCGTCAATCGAAACCTATACGACGACCTAGTCGACCTGTAACCCCGCCCGGATCGCTTCGACAGCCAGCTCCACCTCGGCGAAGTTCGTCGAGAGCGGCGACAGCCCCAGACGGATGCCGTCCGGCCTGCGAAAGTCGGGGATGACGCCGTCAGCCCAAAGCCTCGGCACCAGCTCGGCGAAGCGCTCGTGGTCGATCGTGACGTGTCCGCCCCGGCGGGCGGACTCGCGGGGGCTCGCGAGCCGCGCCTCCGGCAACAACTCGTCGCACAGTCGGATGGCGTACTCGGTGAGGGCTACCGACTTGGCCCGCACGGTATCCATGCCCACCTCGTCGATGAGGGTGATCATGTCTCGCATCGCCTGCATGCCGATCACCGGCGGAGTGCCGCTCAGCCAACCCCGGATGCCCTCCGCGGGCTCATATCCCTGACCCATCTCGAACGGCGTGCTGCTGCCCAACCAGCCTTGGATCGGCTGACGCAGGTACGGCTGAAGGTGCGTCGCCACGAAGACGAACGCCGGTGCGCCCGGACCGCCGTTGAGGTACTTGTAACCGCAACCGACGGCGATGTCGACGCCCCAGTCATCGAGCGGGGTCGGAACCGAGCCGACAGAGTGCGAGAGATCCCAAATCGCGAGCGCCCCGGCATCGTGAGCAAGCTCGGTGATTGCGGGAACGTCAGCGAGAAAACCAGAGCGATATGCGACGGAGCTGAACAGGGTGAGCGCGGTCTGCGGCCCGAGCAACGGCGCGACGAGTTCGGGGGTGACGCCGGCGGCCGGGTCGGTCTGCACCCATCGAACCGCGAGCCCGCGATCCGCGGCGATGCCCTCGACGATGTAGCGGTCGGTGGGGAAGCTGTCTCGATCGATGACAAGCTCCGTGCGACCGGGTCGAGCGTCGAGGGCGGCGCGCACAGCCTTGTAGAGCAGCACGGTGGTCGAGTCTCCGATCGCGACCTGGCCGGGGTGAGCGCCCAAACAGACGCGGCCCAGCTCGTCGCCTATCGTCTGCGGCAGGCTCATCCAACCCTCGTCCCAGCCGCGAATCAGTCGACCGGCCCACTCATCACGCAGAAACGCGGCGACCCGGTCGATGGATGCCGACAGCGGCCTGCCCAACGAGTTGCCGTCGAGGTACGCGCGCACGCCCGGCATCGGAGCAAACCGCTCGCGGTAGGAGGCGAGCGGGTCGGCCGCGTCGAGTGCCGCCGCGCTGGTCACAACGAGCCCAACTGCGCCCGAGCCTCCTCGAGCACGGCGAGAACGGCGATGGCGTCATCGAGGCCGTGAAGTGGCGAGTCGGTGCGGCCGTCGGCGATGTACTGTGCGGCGGCGACGGCTTGGTAGCACAGGCCCTGCGACCACGTCAGTCCAGAATCGTCGACCCACTCCAGTGGATCGCGTCCGTTCTGCGAAACCAGCAGCGAGGTCGGGGAGAGGAACGGCGCGGCAACCTCCACCCGCGCCACGGTTCCGCTCACACTCGCGGTGACGGTGGTGTCGGCCAGGAGACTGCACGACGCCAGCGCGATCGCGTCCCCTTCGTAGGTCATCGTGATCGTCGCCTGCTGGTCGACGCCGGTCGGCGCGAGTGAACCCGTTGCGTTGACGGTCTTAGGTGCCCCGAGTACGAGGTTCGTGAACCACACCGCGTACACACCAAGGTCGAGCAGCGCTCCGCCGGCGAGCGCCGGATCGAAGTGCCTGGCCTTCGGGTCGAACGGGGCATTGAACCCAAAGTCGGAGGTTGCGAGCTTCACGTCACCAAGTTCACCGTCGGCGAGGAGCCGAGCCAGAATCGTGGTCTGCGGAAGGTAGCGCGACCACATCGCCTCCATGGCGAAAACCCCGGCGGCTCGGGCGGCCGCGGCAATCGCGCGGGCGTCGGCCACCGTCGTTGCAATCGGCTTCTCGATGAGCACATGCTTACCCGCGGCGATCGCCTGAAGGGCGAGCGGGGCGTGCTCGGTGTGCGGTGCCGAGATGTAGACGATGTCTACCCCCGGATCGGCCATGAGCTGTGCGTACTCGCCGTATGCGGTCGGGATGCCGTGCGCTGCCGCAAACTCCTGCGCGCGCAGCAGTCGGCGGGATGCCACGGCCACGACCTTCTGGTCCGTCGACGCAGCGAGCGACTCGACGAATGCCGTCCCGATGTTCCCTGGTCCGACCACTCCCCAGCGCACGGTGGCGCCTCCGCGAAGTGGGGCGAAATCGGGCTGGGGAAGGCTGGTGATCGTCATCCCCCGAATCTACTGGGAACGGGTGGGAGTCGCCGGATCAGTCGAGACCCCGATGGGCGATCACACCTCGATACCAGTTTGCGGAGGCCTTCGGGGTGCGCTGAAGAGTCTCGCTATCGACGTGCACGAGTCCGAACCGTTGGCTGAAGCCGGCCGCCCACTCGAAATTGTCCATGAGCGACCACAGATAGTAGCCCCGAACGTCCGCGCCGTCTTCCCGTGCTCGAGCGATCCACTCAAGGAAGCCGGCGATGTAGCGGATTCGCTCCTCGTCGTGGATGGGGCCGTCGATCGAGTCGCTGTGGTTGTCGGCTACACCGTTCTCCGTGATGTAGATCGGCTTGTCGAAGCCGTAGTCGTTCTTGGCCATGAAGATCGCGTCGTAGACGCTCCTCGGGTAGAACTCCATGCCGTTGTCGAGGAAGTTGCCTCCCGGATGCGCGTCGCCTGCCACCCACCACTGCGGGTTGTAGTGTTCGGCGCTGACAACCACCCGTGAGTAGACATTGAGACCGAGGAAGTCGATGGGCTGGTGGATCAGGTCGAGGTCACCGTCACGAATGTCCGGCATGAGACCGTTCTGCTCGAGCCGAGCGATAATCCGGTCGCCGTATGAGCCGCGCAACAGAGGGTCGAGGAAGAAGCGGAACGAGTCATCTTCGTCCCGTTCTGCGATGTCCCGGTCGGCGGGCGCATCCGTCGCCGGGTGACGCTGCCAGATGTCCAGGACGATGCCGATCTCCGACTCCGGCCGGTCGGCGGCGCGGAACGCTTCGACCGCTCTACCGTGCGCGAGAAGAGCGTTGTGCATCGCCTGCTTGCCCGCCTTGTGATCGGCGTGGCCCGGCGCAAAAACTCCCATTCCGTACCCGACCCACAGGGCGATGGGTTCGTTGAGGGTGCTCCAGCGCGGCACGGCATCCCCGAACTCACGAAAGGCCAGCTCGGCGTACTCGCCAAACCACTCGGCCACGTCCCGGTTCGCCCAGCCGCCGCGGTCTTCGAGGGTCTGCGGCAGATCCCAGTGGTACAGCGTGACGTTGGGCTGGATGCCCGCCCCGTGCAACTCGTCGAGCAGGTTCTTGTAGAAGTCGATCCCCTTCTGATTGACCCGTCCCGTCCCCTCGGGGAGGATTCGCGGCCAGCTCAGCGAAAATCGGTAGCTATCGATCCCCAGGTCTTTCATGATTGCGACATCTTCGCGGAACCGATGGTAGTGATCTACCGCGATGTCGCCGGGAATATCCCGCCAGACCTTTCCCGGCGTATGACCGAACGTGTCCCAAATGGATGGACCCTTGCCGTCAGTGTCCCAGGCGCCCTCGATCTGGAAAGCGCTGGTGGCGACCCCGAACTGGAAGTCGTTCGGGAAGGTGATTCTGGGCATGGCGAAGCTTTCTGTTGTGGCGCTGGAGGGTGCCGGTCGCACGCCTCGTATCGAAAGGAAATAACGAACGAGACGTGCGACCAGCGATGAGAAGGATGCTTCGCTCGGCGAGGCGGCACATCCTTCCGTCTATTTGACGGTGACCGTGAAGCCCTGCTCCTTGGCGTAGTCAACGATGCGGTCCTGCCATGCGGCCATGCCGTCGGCGATGCTCGTCTTTCCCGAGATCGCCTGCCCTACGGTGTCCGCGTAGACACTGCTGATGTAAGGCTGGAACGGAAGCCAGGCCCAGCCGACGACCGAGTCCTGAGCGGACTGCGCGAAGATCTCGCGTGCCTTCTGGCCACCGAGGTACGAGAACTCCTCGGCGGTGAAAGCCGGGTCGGCCCATGCGGCGTTGGTCGTCGGGAGCAGACCCTGATCGTCCTTGAGGGACTGTACGCCCGCCTCGGAGCCGTTCATCCACAGAGCGAAGGTGGTCGCTGCTTCCTTGTGAGCGCTCTGCTCAAGAACAACGGTTCCACCGCCGCCGTACTGGCTCGTACCGACATCGCCCGCGTTCCAGACCGGCTGAGGTGCAACGCGCCACAGGCCGTCATTCTCGGGGAGAACGCCGGTCAACGCGCCGAGTCCCCACGCGCCGACGACCCAGGTCGCAATCTGTCCGGCGCCCAGCTGCTTGAACCACTCGTCCGAGCCCTGCACGGACTCGATGGTCAGGTCCTTCTGGTTGAGGTCGTCCCAGTAGTCGGACCACTGGTTCGCCTTGGCGGAGGTGAGATCGATCGTGATCTCCGTGTCGCTGGTCATCTCCCAGGGCTGCGCGCCCAACTGCCACAGTCCGGCATACGCGGCATCCACGAGACCCGGCTCGAAGTAGGTGATGTAGGTTTCAGGGTTGGCAGCTTTGAGCGCCACCGCAGCGGCAGCGTACTCATCCCATGTTGTCGGTACCTCCACGCCCGCCGCCTCGAATACATCTACGCGATAGAACATGACGGCAGGTCCGAAGTCCTGCGGTACGCCGTAGATTCCGTCGCCGTTCTTGACCAGCCCGAGCACGCCAGGCAGGAACGTCTCATCCATGTCGGTCGCGCCGTGCTGCGTCAGGTCGGCAAGCGCCCCGGTCAGCACGAAGTTGGGAATGGCGCTGTAGTCCATCTGGGCGAGATCGGGGCCGCCGCTGCCGGCATCCACCGCATTCTGAATCTTCGTGTACTCGTCGTCACCGACGCCGACATTCTCGACCGTGACGCTGATGTTCGGGTGCTCGGCCTCGAACAGATCAATGGTCGGCTGCGCGTTGGACGCCCAGGTCCAAAACGTGAGCTCGACCTTTTCCTCCGCTGCCGGGGTGCTCGCGCAACCTGTGGCAACGAGGGCGGTTGCCGCCAAAGTTGCGGCGATGGCCATCGCGCGGCGTGCGCCGCGGGATGCTGTGTGTCGATTCATGGATTATCTCCTTGTGATGCTGGCTTGACTCTTCGTTGAGAGCGCTCACTCGAACCTCACCCGGATTGGATGAGGGGTTGTCGGGCCCTGACGATCGCCGCGCCGTCATTGCTTGACTCCACCCGCAGCGATACCTGATTGCCAGTAGCGCTGAAGGAAGATGAAGGCCACGATCAGCGGGAGTACCGCTAGGAGTGACCCGGTAATAACCAGGGGGTACAGAGGCTCCGCGATGCTGACGCCACCAGCATTCGCGAGCTTGTTCCACAGACTGAGACCGACCGTGAGGGGGAACTTGTCGGACTGGTTGAGAACGATTAGAGGCAGGAAGTAGTTGTTCCAGGTCGCGACGAGTTGGAACAACAAGACGGTGACGAATCCGGGGGTCATCAGGCGGAACGCGATCGTCCAGAAGATCCGGCCCTCGCTTGGCGCCGTCGATTCGCGCCGCCTCGATCATCGAATCCGGGATGGCGTCCTTGGCGTAGACCATCATCAAGAACAGGCCGAACGGACTCGCTAGCGCGGGCAGAATCACTGCCGCCTCGGTGTTGATCAGACCCCACTGGCTGAACAACATGTAGGTCGGAACGGCGAGGGCGGTGCCGGGAACAGCCGTGGCGCCCAGCACAGTCGCGAGCACTCCGCGGCGACCAAAGAAGTCGAATTTGGCGAGCGCGTACCCAGCCATTGCAGCGATGAGCGCGGCCCCACCGGCGCCTACGACGGCGTAGAGGATCGTGTTGCCGAACCAGCGGAAGAAGATGCCGTCCTGATAGGTCGTGAGCCGCGCGATGTTGTCGAACAAAGCGAAGGAGTCGCTGAAGGCAAGCCCAAAAGTGGCGAACAAGTCGGAGTTGGACTTAGTCGAGTTCACGACGAGCCACGCCAGCGGGAGCATGAAGTAGGCCAAGAGCATCCAGAACACGATGGTGAGCACCGGCGACGGTCGGCCACGCAGCACGGTCTGGCGTCGGCGAAGGGCTTTCTCGGCCGCCTTGCTCGTGGGCGACGTCACCGCGGGAGGTGTCACTGCGGGGCGCATCAGATGAGCCTGTCTCGGCGAGCGATTCCCAGCTGGACCACATACGCGATGACAACGGTGAGGCCACCGAGAAGCACCGCGATCGCCGCCGAGTAGTTCGTCTGTCCACCGGAGAAGGCGAGGCTGTAAGCATAGAGATTGGGGGTGTAGTTGCTTGTCACCACGCTGGGCCGCAATGCCTGGAGGATGCTCGGCTCGTTGAACAGCTGAAGGCTTCCGATCACGGAGAAAATGAGGGCCAACGCGAGCGCGGGCTTGAGAGCGGGAATCTTAATGGACCACGCCTTGCGCCACTCGCCCGCGCCATCGATGGCAGCCGCCTCGTAGACGTCGAGCGGGATGCTTCTCAGCGCCGCATAGAAGATCAGCATGTTGTAGCCGACGAACGACCATGTCACGATGTTGCCGATGCTGGCGAGCATCAGAGACGGGCCGAGGAAGTCGGGCACGGGGACCCCGATGAATCCGAATACCTGACCGGCAAGCCCGAACTGGCCGCCGAAGATATATCCCCACATGAGGGCGGCAACGACCGCGGGAACCGCGTACGGCAAGAAGAGACCGATGCGGATGACGCGGTTGCCCCCGAGCCGACCGCTGTCGATAGCGAGCGCCGTGCACATAGCGATGACCAGCATTATGGGCACCTGAACCGCGAGAAACAGGAGCACGCGACCGACGCCATCGTGCAGCAAAGTGTCTGTGAAGGCGCGCAGGTAGTTGTCTAACCCGACGAAGCTCGTGCCGCCAACGAGCTGCTTCTTGTAGAACGAGATCACGATGGCGTAGCCCAACGGAATCACAATGCTGATGGAGAACACGACGAGGAACGGTACGAGGAACAAGTACGCGATGCGGCTCGCGCGCGCCTTGGGATTCGGGCGTTTGCGCGAAGGCACCGCGCTCACGATTTCACCTCGCGCAGCACGCGCACGTCCCACTGCCCCAGCTCGAGTGTTTCGACCGGCAGGCCGGTGAGCACATCTCTGACCGCCATGGGCACGTCGATGCTGAGCGCCTCGAACGAGAAGTTGTGAACGAACCAGAGACGTTCGCCCGCCCCGTTGACCGCGCCATGCACGGCCACTTCCGCAGGGAGCGCAGCGTGCCGCCAGGGGCTGCTCGGGGCAAGCCAGTCGCCCAGGCTCGTCGCCAATTCGAGGTCGGGAAGGGTGCCGAGGTAGGTGATTCGGCCCTCGCCGTGCGCCGAAGTGGTCGCTGCGGGCCAGCGACCAAAGTGGGGATGATCGTACTCGGCGAGCACTTCGGCGCCGTCGACGGTAAGTCCCTCGATCAGCCCCGTGGCACTTCCCGCCAGCACTCCAGACACGGAAACCGGTGCGGTCAGATTCGAGAACTCGTCGTACCAGACCCCAGCAGCCTCGGCGAGACCGGCCGGCTGGCGGGCAATTCGCGGGCGGCCGAGTTCGTCGGCGTAGGCGGTGCGGATGCCCACCACCAGGTGGCCACCGAGGCGTGCATAATCGCGAAGCTGTTCGGCGAGCGCATCAGAGACGAGGTACAGAGCCGGAACTACGAGAATCGGCTGGCTCGCGACAAGCTCCGCGGCATCCATCGACTCGAGGTCCTCCGCATGGATGATTCGAACCTGATGGCCCGCGCGCGAAAGACCACCGTAGAACCTGTACACGATGCGCTCGTACGCGGCGGCGTCTTTCGGTCCCTGCTTGGTGAGTCGTGAGTCTGGGTCCTGAAGCGGCGGCTGAAAATCGAACGCCCAGCGGGTCGGCATCGAGAAGACGAGCCCGATCCCGGCGTCGGGAACGAGACCTTCGACGGCCCGGCCCGCTTCCTGGATCTCGCGCCCCAGCGCGGCAATCTGCTCGTAGACGCGCCCCGGCATGAAGCTGTGCGGCAGAACGCCGCCCCAGTAGGCCTCCCACGAGCCGTGCATCGTGTGCCAATGCCAGTACTCAATTGCCCGAGCGCCGCGCGCGATCATGGCCCACGCCACCTGCCGCCACTGACCGTCGTATGCCGGAAAGTTGAACCACGGAAAGCCCACGCTCGTCGCATTGGTCTCCGTGACCATGAAAGGGCGCTGTCCTATCGCCCACGTGCGGTCGGCAACAAAGAAAGGTGCCCAACTTCCAGAGGGCGGCCACGAGTAGTCGCCATCGGCGCCCACGCCGAGTTCATCCTGCGTCGCGAGATACTGATTCGCCGCGACGATGTCGGACTCGGCTCCGAGCGCGCGATCATCCACTGCAGGGCGCATCGCGTCGATGCAGGTGTTCACGAATTGGTCCCCGGCGGCATACTCGCGCACGATTTCGGTCTGCCACCGGATGTAGTCCGTGGTCAGCTCGGCCTGGTAACGACGCCACGCGAGGTCATACTGCGGCACGTGATTACCGTCGGGTAGCCAGAGCTGCTCGATATCGGTCATTCGGTGGGCCCAGTGGGCGAGATTCCACGCGTCGTTGATCTCTTCGATGCCGGAGTAGCGCGTCATCAGCCAGGTCTTGAAGCCGACGAATACGTGGTCGTTGTGCGGCAGTTGGTTCCCGGGCTCGTTGTCGACCTGAAAGCCGACGACAGCGGGATGCTGCGCGTAACGTGACACGACGGCGCGAATGATCCGCTCGGCGTAGGTGCGAAAGACGGGGTGCGACGGGTCCGACTCTTGCCGTGCACCCCACGGCACGCGAACCCCGGTCGACGATTCCCCGGCGATCTCGGGATGCTTCTTCATGAGCCACGGCGGGACCGCATAGGTGGGGGTGCCGAGCACTACCGATACGCCGTTCTCGTGAGCCGCGTCGAGAACGGGGAGTAGCCACTCGAGGTCGAACTCGCCATCGCGAGGCTCCCAGGTGCTCCAGACGGATTCGCCCACGCGGATGAGGGTGAATCCCGCTTCGCGCATGAGTCGGAAGTCTTCGGCAACACGCTCAACGGGCTCGTACTCGGCGTAGTACGCGGCACCGAAGAGGATGCGATCCCCAACCCGGTAGCCCTGCTGCTGCGCCACGAAGCACTCCTTTGTGTCGACGCGACCTCCGCGTCCTCCTCAATTGTTTGCGCAAACAATGTAATTGTCAAGCATGCAGTCTCCTCACCTCTTCGCGGTCGGGAAGGCGCTAGCGTGTGCGCATGACTGATCACCTCACGCGACCCACCCGATTCGGAATGATCGGCGCCGGGTGGATGGGCGCCGCCATCGCGGGCGACTTCACCCTCTGCGATGAGGTTCACCTGGCGGCCCTCGGTGCACGCGACAGGCGCGCTGGTGTCGATTTCGCCGAACAACACGACATCTCCGAGGTGTTGTCTGTCGACGACCTTCTCGGCCGAGACGACCTCGATGTGATCTACATCGCGACACCGCATAACAACCATCGCGAACTCGCTCTCGCTGCGATCGATGCCGGTCTTTCCGTACTCGTCGAGAAGTCATTCACGACCACCGAGGCCGAGGCCGTCGAGGTCGCGGAGGCTGCGGCATCCGCCGGGGTCTTCCTCATGGAAGCCATGTGGATGCGGTTCAACCCCGCCGTGCGCGAGATCCTCGCCCTGCTGGACAGTGGCGCCATCGGTGAGCCTCGAACGGTGCAGGCGAGCTTCGGATTTCCTGTACCTCAGGGCAACCATCGCCTCTGGGATCCGCTGCGGGCCGGCGGCAGCCTGCTCGACCAAGGCGTGTACCCGCTCAGTCTGGCTCAGCTCGTATTCGGCGAACCGGCGACTGTGGCCGCCGTCGGCTCGACTCGCGACTACCTGGGTGACGACGCGGGGGTGGATACCGAGCTGGGAATGCTGCTGGGATACGACGGTGGGCAGCAAGCGGTGCTCTCAACCTCAATCCGCGCCATGCTTCCGTTGACCGCGGCCATCGGTGGTGCCGAGGGTTTGATCGAGCTCGCAGAGGCGTTCTGGTCGGACACGACCTACACGGTACGGCGCCCGGGCGGTAGCTCCGAGGCGCGCACAGTACCCAGGGAGGGCAACGGCTACGTGCCCATGCTTCGCGCCGTGCACGAGGCCGTCGCGAGCGAGTGGCGCGAACATCCGCTGTGCACCGTTGCGGAATCCGTCACACTCATGCGCACCACCGACCGCGTGCGCGCCGCGCTCAGGCAAGCGCCAGAGGCCGGGGTCGCCTAGACCGACCGCGGTGCCGTACTCGCGCGCAGGACGAGGTTGGGGATGAGCGGCTCGGGTGAAATAGGGGGGTCCCCGTTGATGAGTGCAAGCACTGCTTCGATGCATCGCCGACCGAGCGCCGTAAAGTCCTGCCGGATCGTCGTCAGCGGCGGGATGAGGTACGCGGCCTCGGGCACGTCGTCAAACCCGACGATGCTGAAGTCCTCGGGCACCCGGCGCCCGGCCTCATGCATCGCCAAGAGAACCCCTTGCGCCATCCGGTCGTTCGCGATGTAGGCCGCCGTCGCATCGAGGTCGCGCGCCATCTCCTGGCCGCGAAGGTACCCACTCTCCGCCGTCCAGTCGCCCACGAGTGGTTCGGTCGCGGCGAGGCCTGCCCTTCCGAGTGCATCGCGCCACCCTCGCACTCGGGACTCGGAGACCGTAAACCCCGGCGGGCCCGCGAGATGGAGAATCCGGGTGTGGCCGAGCTCAATGAGGTGACGGGTGGCAATGCGCGACCCCTCGGCGGAATCAAGCATCACGGGAGACAAGTCCTCGACGCTGTCGTACGAACTGAGAGTGACCACGGGGATCTCATCAAAACTCACGAAGGCGGCGTGAGCCTGAGCATCCTGAGGAGCGATCATGACGATTCCCTCGACCGACTGCGACGACAGTCGCTCGAGCGCCTCGGTCGTCGTGCGGAATGTCGACTCCCGCAGGCTCACTATGCTTACGCTGTAGCCGGCCTCCCTAGCCGCTTGCTCCACCCCCCAGAGCGCTGTGGCCGGCCCGTAGCTAAGGTAGTCGGTAGCGATCACTCCAATCGTTCGGGACCGACTCGTGGCTAGAGTGCGCGCCGCCATGTTGGGCCGATAGTCGAGCCGCTCGATTGCCTGCAAGACCCGGTCTCGCGTACCAGGCTTGATGAACTCGTAGTCGTTCAACACCCGCGAGACGGTCTGAGTCGATACTTTGGCAAGGCTCGCCACATCGGCCATCGTCGGTGCGCGCACCTTCGAGTTGGGTTGCCGTGCCACCACCGTGCCCACTCCTTCGTTATCGCAAACAATAGTATGTTCGGATGCCTCGGCGACAGACATCCTCATCCCTCTACGAGTAGGCCTCCATGGAGCACATCGGCTTCGCAATGCGAATCGCCCCGGACCACATTGAGCGGTACGTCACAATGCACGCCAATGTGTGGCCCGACCTGCTGGCCGCTTTGGCGCGCACTGGGTGGACAAACTACTCGCTCTACCTCGCAGAGGATGGCGCGCTCGTGGGCTACCTGGAGTCCGAGAACTGGGCAGCCGCGCAATCACAGATGTCTCAGGCGTCGGTCGCTCACGAGTGGTCGAGCGAGATGGACAGGCTGGTTGTGCCCGGAACCTCACTGACCGAGCTGGCCCTCGCCATTCGGCTGCAACCTGCGGCAGCGCCCATGCCCGATGTGCGTCGGGTCTGCGCCATGTTTCCCCAACCCAAGTCGACCCCCGATAGCGCGCGGGGCTTCGACTCGCTGACCGTCTTCATCGCGTCGGTGGGTGTGGTTGCGTACGGCGAGTACCGCGGTGACCGGCCGCCGCGCTGGCCGCGGGAGCTTGGGCGGCCCGCCGCCCCGCTGCGCGAAGTGTTCAACCTCGAACAGCAGCTACACCGGTAGGGGTACTAGACGTGTGCCGACGATCACGGTCGCGTCCCGTTCCTCGTCGTAGCGCACCTCCGCGGTCAGCCCGACCCCCTCGAAAATGGCGACGGTGACGGGTGCCTGGCGGGCGCTAGCCTCGACGAGCAACACACCGCCGGGGGCGAGCCAGCGGGAGGCATCCGCCGCGACTCGGCGCTGCAGCTCGAGACCGTCGGCGCCACCGTCGAGCGTGACGGGCGCCTCGTACAACCGCGCCTCACGCGGCATGAGATCGAGCTCGCCCGTCGGCACGTAGGGCGTGTTGGCGAGCAGCACCGCGACGCGGCCGGCCAGCGACGCCGGCACGGCCTCGAACAGGTCCCCGACGACCGCGGCGACACCGTTGCGGCGAGCGCACTCCACGGCGGCGGGATCGATGTCGGATGCGTACAGTTCGACTCCGGGGACGGCGGCCGCGAGCGCGAGGCCGAGGGCTCCCGACCCGCAACAGAGGTCGAGCACGACGTCGCCGGGCGACGCGAGCTTGGCGGCGACTTCCACGAGAAACTCGGTTCGGCGGCGTGGGATGAACACACCGGCATCCACCCCAATGCGCAGCCCGCAGAACTCGGCCCACCCGACGACGTACTCGAGCGGCTCCCCCGCGACCCGTCGCGCGGTCATTGCCTCCAGTTGATCCCCGGATGCCGCGGCCCCCAGAAGCACGCGCGCTTCCTCCTCGGCAAACACGCACCCCGCCGCGCGCAACCGCCCGACCAGCTCCGCTTCACTCACGCCCCGACCCTATTCCTCCCCCACTGCGCCGGTGGGTTGCTGCCCAGAACTCGGTTGGCGGCTGCGCCGATTGTCTCGGGTGTGGCGGGCCTCCTCACATCGAGGTCGGCGGCTTCGCCGAAGGTTTCGGGGTTCGGCGGGCATCTTTGGGCGGAAACCTTCGGCGAAGCCGCCGACCGTCCCTACCTACCTACCGCCGCAACTCCAACGTGCAGCACTTAACCCCGCCGCCGCCCAGCAACAGCTCGGACAGGTCGACGCCGATCGGGTTGTAGCCGCGTTCGCGCAGCTGGCGCTCGAAGTCTTTGGCGCGGTTTGCGATGACGACGTTGTAGCCGTCGCTAAACGAGTTGAGGCCGAGCACGGCGGCGTCGCCTTCAGTGACGATGACGGCATCCGGGAACATGGTGCGCAGTGTCGCCAGGGACTCCTCGTCGAAGGCGCTCGGCAGGTACGCAATAGTGTCGTCGTCGAGCACGGCGATAGCCGTGTCGAGGTGGTAGAAACTCGGGTTGATGAGGTTGAGCGTCACCACGGGGCGCCCGAAGATGGTGGCGACTTCTTCGTGGCTGTTGCTCGCGGTGCGGAACCCGGTTCCCGCGAGGATGACCCCCTTCACCAGCAGGAAGTCGCCCTCGCCTTCGTTGACTTCGACGGGCTCGCGCACGTCGAACCCGGCCCCCCGGAACCAGTCCATGTATGCCGGACCTTCCGGCTGGCGCTCGGGGTAGGTGAACTTGGCGCCGTAGGCAATGTTGTCGATGACGAATCCACCGTTGGCCGCGTAGACCATGTCCGGCAGTTCGGCGATGGGATCAACCAGATGCACGTCGAAGCCGAGTGCGACGTAGGTGTCATGCAGCACCTGCCACTGGCTGACGGCGAGTGCGGTGTCGGTGGGGCGGTCTGGGTGCATCCACGGGTTGATGCTGTAGCTCACGGTGAAGTAGTCGGGGCGGCACATCAGCACGGTACGTTTGCGGGCGATTCGGGCGGGCGCGGCGCCGGTCGCGTCAGTCATAGTCATGCTTCCAGTGTTTCACGCACCTATCCGCAACGTCAGAGCTTGAAGCGCATCGAATCCGCGTGCTTCTCTAGAGCCACACAACTATTCGCCATAGAATGCCCCAATGGACAATCTCGACTACGGAATTATCGACCTACTGCGGCTCAACGCGCGGGCCGGGTACGGCGACATCGGTGAGGTCATCGGACTTTCGGCGTCGGCCGTGAAGCGCCGCGTCGACCGGCTTGTGGCCGACGGAGTCATCCGCGGGTTCACGATTCAAGTCGACCCCGCGGTCGACGGCTTGGGCACCGAGGCCTACGTCGAGTTGTTTTGCCGGGGCACAGTCGCCCCCGAAGAACTGAAGCGCATCCTCTCCGCCGTTCCCGAGGTAGTCGACGCCGGAACCGTCACCGGGTCGGCGGATGCGATCGTGCACATGCGATCCCGGGACATCCCCTCCCTCGAGGTGGCGCTCGAGAAAGTGCGGATCGCGCCCAACGTTGATCACACCCGCAGCGCCATCGTGCTGTCCCGACTCATCCATCGGAACCGCGACTAGTGGACATCGCCGTCGATCACGACTCGAAGACGACTCTGTACGAGCAGTTGCACTCGCAGCTACTCGAGCGAATCGCGAGCGGCACGCTCATCGCCGGGACCAAGTTGCCCACGGTGCGGCAGTTCGCGACAGACCTCGGCGTCGCGACCTACACGGTGGCTCGGGTGTACAAGGCCCTCGAGGCGGACGGATTCATCGAGACCCGCGGGCGCAACGGAACACTGGTGAGCGCGCGTACCGACACCGGTCAGTCCCTGCTTCAACGTGCGGCGACCGACTACGCCGCTAGGGCGCGCGACCTCGGAGTGGGTGCCGATGAGGCGCTCGGCTACGTTCGTGCCGCTCTGGGTCAGTGACCGCTCTGGTCTGAGTCGACCCCGGCATCCGGGCCCTGATCCAACGTGTCGAGCTGAGCCAGCTCCGATTCGCTGAGCTCGAAGTCGCCCACCTGAAGGTTCTGCGCAAGTCGTTGAACGTTGCCCGTCTTCGGGATCGCCACTAGCCCGTTCTGGAGGTGCCAGCGCAGCACCACCTGCGAGGGCGTGCGGCCGAGGTGCTCCGCAATCGACACCACGACGGGCTCGTCGAGCACACTCTTGATCGGGCTCCAAGACTCGGTCACGATTCCGTGAGCTGCGTTGTACGCGCGCTGTTCCCGGCGTTGAATCGCGGGCGAGAGCTGGATCTGGTTGACCGCGGGCACGGTGCCCGTCTCGGCGGCAAGCACGTCGAGGTGCGCCGGCTTGAAGTTGGACACTCCGATCGACCGAGTGAGCCCCTCTGCCTTGAGCCGCTCGAAGGTACGCCAGGTGGAAACGAATTCGCCGCGCTTGGGCAGCGGCCAGTGGATTAAGAGCAGATCGACATAGTCGAGCCCCAAGCGCGCGAGGCAATCGGCCAGACCCGCTACTGCACGGTCTTCGCCCTGCCACTCGCCGTCGAGCTTCGTGGTCACGAACAGCTCGGATCGATCGATGCCCGAACGGCGAATGCCGGCACCGACGGCGTCTTCGTTCTCGTACCGTGCCGCGGTGTCGAGGTGCCGGTAGCCGATTCTGATCGCCTCGGCAACGACTGCCGCTCCCTCGTCGTTCCACAGCCCGTAGGTACCTAGTCCCAGTTGCGGGATGCTCGAGCCGTCGTTCAGGGGGAGGGAGGCGATCATGTTCCTAGACTACGAGATCCGCCATCGCCCGATCGGGGTTTCCGAAGCGATGCGCCGTGATGCTGACGGACTGCTCGCGCAGGAACGGCAGCAACTCGATCCGACCTGCCGTCGTCACAGGGCCGGAGTAGATCGCGACATCCGGATTGCCGTCCACGGCCTTGGCGAGTGTGAGCGGGTCGCCCCCGATGAGGCGCACGCGACCGGTGAGGCCGCCGGCTCGGGCTAGCCACGCGGCATCCGTCTCGATCGTCACGCTTGTCACTACGGCGCTCGGGATCGGGTCGGTGAACGACTCGACGAGCGCCACGGGCAGCGGCACGGCTGAGCTGATGGTTAGCGGCGCCTCGGCGAGCGCGCCGGCGGCGAGCAGTCGCACGAGGTCGCCGAGCGACGCGCCCTCCGACAGGCGAATCGTGACGGGCATCGGCCGGTAGCGAAACACGTTGCGCTCGACCTCGAGGGCGGAGACGTCGCGGCTCGTGCCGTACTCGCTCGCCCAGGCCTGTGCGTCGCTCTGGGCACCTCGGCGCACCCGGTCGAACTCCTCGAAGGTGATGCCGGACTGCCCGCGTTTGATGACAGAGGCCACCCGCCTCGACAGCCCAGAGAGCGCGATGTTGGCGACCGGCTCGTGCTCGATCGGCAGCCAGGTGCCGAGGGTGAGCACGTAGTTGGGGCCGCCCGCTTTCGCGCCGGTGCCGACCGTCGAGCGCTTCCAGCCGCCGAACGGCTGGCGCCGCACGATCGCCCCCGTGATGCCGCGGTTGACGTAGAGGTTGCCGGCCTCGACCGTGTCGAGCCAGTGCGAAATCTCGGCGGTATCGAGCGAGTGGATGCCCGCGGTCAAGCCGTACGCGACCGCGTTCTGGATGCCGATTGCCTCGGTGAGGTTCGCTGCGTTCATGACGCCGAGCACCGGGCCGAAATACTCGACCAGGTGGAACTCGCTGCCGCGCGCGACGCCAGTGCGCACCCCGGGCGACCACAGCGCGCCGGAGTCGTCGAGAGCGCGAGGTTGGACAATCCACTGCTCGCCCTCGTCGAGGGTCGTGAGCGCCTTCAGAAGCTTGCCCGACGCCGGTTCGATGAGCGGGCCCATCTGGGTGGCCGGATGCTGCGGATAGCCGACGCGGAGCGTACGAACGGCGTCTTCGAGCTGGCGCGCGAAGCGTTCGCTTCGCGCTACCGATCCCACCAGAATCACGAGGGATGCCGCCGAGCACTTCTGTCCGGCGTGCCCGAAGGCGCTGCGCACGACGTCGGCCACGGCAAGGTCGAGGTCGGCGCTGGGCGTCACGATTATTGCGTTCTTGCCGCTCGTCTCGGCGAGCAGCGGAAGGTCGGGGCGCCACGACCGGAACAGGTTCGCGGTGTCCCAGCCGCCGGTGAGGATGACCCGATCGACGATCGGATGCGACACCAGTTGCTTGCCGAGTTCCCCCTCGTCGAGCCCGACCAGCGTCAGGAGGTCGCGAGGAACCCCCGCCTCCCACAGCGCCTCGACCATGACGGCGCCACTGCGGCGAGCCTGGCGAGCCGGCTTGATGATGACACCGCTGCCCGCGGCGAGCGCGGCGAGAACCGATCCGGCGGGGATGGCCACCGGGAAGTTCCACGGCGGCGTGACCACCGTCAGTCGCGGCGGTACGTAGGTCGCGTTGTCGATCGTGTCGAGTTCGATGGCGCGCTCCGCGTAGTAGTGCGCGAAGTCGATCGCCTCGCTCACCTCGACGTCGCCCTCCGCGACCGTCTTGCCGGTCTCGCTGGCCATGACCTCGACTGAGGCGCCCGCGGAAGGCCGCGAGAACATCTCCGGCATCGTGGAGCACCCGGGCGCGTTCGGCACCGGATTTCGCGCCCCACGCCTGGCCGGCGCTCGCTGCGGCCGCAATGCGCTGCTCGAGCACCTCCCCGTCAGACACGAGCGTCGCAGCAACGGTTCCGGCGCCGAGGCGTGATCCGACGCTGCGCTCGAGCACTCGCAAAGCCCACGCGCGATTGGCGGCGAGCGACGGGTCGGTGTCCGGCTCATTCCTGAATCCGGTGGCCGGTGCGGTCGCGAGAGTCTTCGACCGGTTCTGCGTGCGGTTGGGAAGGGGCACCGCAGTGTCGAGTGCGGCGAGGGAGGTGCGGAATCGACTCTCTTCGCGGGCGAACACGTGCTCGTTGCTCGCGAGCTCGAAGACACCACTCATGAAGTTCTCGCTCGACGCGTTCTCCTCCAACCTCCGCACGAGGTAGCTGATCGCCGAATCGAACTCGTCGGGGTGAACAACCGGCGTGTACAACAGCAATCCGCCGACGTCGCGTCGCACCGCGTCGGCCTGCGCCGCGGCCATCCCGAGCAACATCTCGAACTCGACTTTGGATTCGACGTTGCGCCGCTTGGCAAGCTGCCAGGCCCACGCCACGTCGAACAGGTTGTGCCCCGCAACACCGAGACGAACCGCGTCGGTGCGCTCCGGGGTGAGCGCCCAGTTCAGCACCCGCTTGTAGTTGGTGTCGGTTTCGCGTTTGGTCGAGAACGTTGCTAGCGGCCAGTCGTGCACCGCGGCATCCACGTGTTCCATCGCGAGGTTGGCGCCCTTCGCCAGCCGCACCTTGATGCCAGCACCCCCCGATTCACGACGAGCCGTAGCCCACTCGTTGAGTGACTGCATGGCCCCGAGTGCGTCGGGCAGGTACGCCTGCAGCACGATCCCGGCCTCCAGCCGCCGCAGCTGCGGCTGGTCGAGCAGACGGGTGAACACCGCGACCGTGAGGTCGAGGTCGCGGTACTCCTCCATGTCGAGGTTGATGAACTTGGGTTTGTCGCTTGCCGCGGCCAGCTCGTACAGCGGCGTGAGGCGCGCGACCACCGCGGCGACCATCTCGTCGAACGCCCACATCGACAGCTGCGCCGCGACCGAGGACACCTTGATAGAGACGTAGTCCACGTCATCGCGCTCGAGTAGCGCACGCGTGCCGTCCAGTCGACGGTTCGCTTCGTCGTCGCCGAGCACGGCCTCGCCGAGCAGGTTGAGGTTCAGCCGGATGCCGCTGCTGCGGAGTTTCGCAAGACTCTTGTCGAGGCGCTCCGGGGTCGCATCGATGACGAGGTGCCCGACCATGCCGCGCAGCACGCGTCTCGCGATGGGCACGATCGGCCACGGAACGAGCGGGGCGAAGCCCCCGCCGAGCAATATCGCGCCGCGGAGGTACCAGGGCAGAAATCCCGGAATCGTATGACTGACGCGCTCGAGGTTGCGCCCGGCGACCCGCAGGTCTTCTGGGCGCACGACGCCGTCGACGAACCCGAGGGTGAACTCGAGCCCTTGGGGGTCTTTGAGCAGTCCGGCCAGGCGGGCGGCGCTGGCATCAATAGGCACCGCCGCGCTCTCTTCGAGCCACCGGCGAACGGTGGCTACAGACGCGTCGGCAAGATCGGACTCGGGCAGCATGCTTCGAGCATATGCGCGCAAGGCTGAGCGGAAAACGCAGGAATGCGCACTTCTTCTGCGTATCTCGGCGCGATTCGCGCAACTATGCCGCGCGGTGGTTCCCTCTGAGTAGCATGGCGACGTGAGCAACCGGGCCGGGGATGATCGTCGCGACGTGGTGATCGTCGGGGGCGGCCACAACGGGTTGGCCGCCGCCGCCTACCTTGCCCTCGCGGGCAAGCGAGTGACCGTACTGGAGCGACTCGACGCCCTCGGCGGTGCCGCGGTCTCGGCGCCCGCGTTCGAGGGGGTGGATGCCCGACTCTCGCGGTACTCCTACCTCGTGTCGCTGCTTCCGGCCAGGATCATCTCCGATCTCGGCCTCGACATCACCCTGAAGCGCCGCCGCTACTCCAGCTACACGCCGGAGCCCGGAACCGATCGCGGCCTTCTCATCGACAACGCGGATGCCGCCGCTACCGCCACCGCGCTCGGCGCCGATGCCGCCGCCTGGTCGGCGTTCTACGCGGGGACCGCGCGGCTCGCGTCGGCGCTCTTCCCCACAGTGCTCGAACCTCTGCTCACCCGCTCCGAGGCACGGGACGCCGTGGGCGACCCCGACGTGTGGCGGGAACTCATCGAGCGTCCGGTGGGCGAGGCGATCGCGGCATCCTTCGACAGCGACCTGGTTCGCGGGGTCGTACTGACCGACGCCCTCATAGGAACCTTCGCGCCCAACCTCGACGAGTCACTCGCCGCGAACCGCTGTTTTCTGTATCACGTCATCGGCGGCGGAACCGGGGATTGGGATGTTCCGGTCGGCGGCATGGGCGCGGTGTCGGGCGAGCTGGCGCGGGCCGCACGGGCCGCGGGTGCCGAGCTGCTCACCGGGGCCGAAGTCACCTCGATTACGCCCGACGGCGAGGTCACATTTCGGCACGCGGACGGCCAGCGCACCCTCGCGGCGAGTTGGGTGCTCGCCAACGTCGCGCCGACCGTGTTGGAGGGGTTGGTCTCGACAGGCTCGACCACCGGGGGCGGCTCGACCACCGAACAGCCGGAGGGTGCGCAGGTAAAGGTGAACCTGCTGCTGTCTCGACTTCCGCGGCTGCGCGACAGCTCCGTCGAGCCTGCCGCGGCCTTCGGGGGAACGTTCCATATCAACGAAACCTGGTCGCAGCTCGACTCGGCGTTTGGTGCCGCAGCCGGCGGTTCGGTCCCCGACCCGCTGCCGTGCGAGATCTACTGTCACTCGCTGACCGACCCGAGCATCCTGTCGCCCGAACTGCGGGAGTCTGGGGCTCACACCCTTACGGTCTTCGGGTTGCACACGCCCTCGCGGTTGGTCGACGAGTCGAACAACGACGCTCGACGCGAGCAATTGCAGACCGCCGTGCTCTCGTCTCTCAACAGCGTGCTCGCCGAGCCCATCGAAGACGTGTTGCTGACGGATGCCGCGGGCAACCCCACCATCGAAACGAAGACCACCCTCGACCTGCAGCACGCGCTGCAGCATGCCCGGCGGCAACATCTTCCACGGCCCGCTCTCGTGGCCGTTCGCTGAAGACTCCGACGAGCTGTCCACGCCCGCCCAACGCTGGGGTGTCGCCACCCGGCATCCGCGAATTTTGCTCTGCGGCGCCGGAGCCCGGCGCGGCGGCGCGGTGAGCGCTATCGGCGGCCACAACGCGGCGATGGCTGTGCTGGAGTCGAGCTAGCGCGCTAGTCCCAGTCGCTGGGCGCTGCCTCCCGGGTCGTCGGCAGCGCGACATCCCTCGCCCACTTCTCGACCCAGGCGGGTGGCCTCATGTCCGTGACATCAGCCCCAACGACTTCGACCAGCTCGGCGACGCTGACCGTGCCTCCGGTCTTCTTGAGAAAGCGTGCGCGGGTCATGGCCTTCGCGTAAATCTCGCCGTCGACGACGAAACGCTGCTCGGTGTAGATCGCCTTGGGGTCCATGCCGACCAGTCGCGTCTCGAGCACGAATTTCTGACCCAGATTCAGCGATTTGCGAAAGCTGATCGTCTCGTTAACCATCACCGGGTACATGCCGTGCGCCCGAAGTTTCTCCCACGCACCGGCGCGAATCATGAGGTCCATCCGCCCGAGGTCCATTATCGAGAAGTAGACGCCGTTGTTCATGTGACCGAGCACGTCGATGTCGGTCAGCAGCGTTCGGAAGGGCGCGCGCCCGACATCGGTTATGGCGAGGGGTGGCCGGCGGCGGCTGCGGAGCAGTTGCAGGATGGTTCGAAAGATCAGGTTCACCGCGTCAGGCTAGTCCGGTGCGGCTCCCGCTGCGCGCGTGTTGTCGATTTCCTCCAGCGCTGGTCAGCTAGCCGCCTGCCGCAGTGCGACGGACTCTCCGACCATCCCTCGATTCCGGGAGCAGCGCCGCTCAGTGGCCGCGGTGGTCCTGCACGGACATCCGTGGCCCGTGGCGGGGCTTCGTGAAACCGCTGTGCTCGATCAGCCTCACTATGCGGTGTCGATGGCCAGCCCAGGGCTGCAGGAGTTCGAGCATCCCAGCATCGTCGACCGCTTCCCCGGCGAGCGCGAGGCCGACGATCGACGGCAGGTGATAGTCGCCGACGCTGGGGCTGTCCGGGTCGCCGTGGGCGCGCTGCATGGTCTCCGCGGCGGTCCAGACGCCCACGCCGGGGATGCTGCGCAGAGCACGCGTCCACGTCGGGACCGCCCCTGCCCCGCTCGAGGGTGCGCTCCAGGGATGCCGCGACCACCGCCGCGCGAACGATAGTGTCCGCTCGCTCCGGCCCGACGCCGGCACCGTGCCACTCCCACGACGGCACCATGCGCCACGCGGTCGCGGTCGGGAACACCACCATGCCGACGGGCGCCGGCCCCGGCGCGGGTTCGCCGTGCCGGGCGAGCAGTCGGTGCCACGACTGTCGGGCCAGCTTGCCGGTCACCTTCTGCTCAAGGATCGCCGAAAACATCATCTCGAACACCTGGCGAGTGCGCGTGAGGCGCAGCCCTGGATGGCGCCGCAACGAGTCGCTGAGTAGCGGCGAAGCCGAGACATCGAGTTCTGCCCAGTCGTCCCCGGCTCCCAAGAGTTCCGGCACCCCGTCGATCGTCCACTCCGCGCCGTCGCCCCACGCCGTCGCGACGATGCCCTCAGCGGAACGGGCCAGGTGCAGTGTCGCCGCCCCCGTCGGTGCCCGCAGCGTGCGCCACACCCCGGAGTCGTCGGCACGGAACGTGGGGTCTGCCGCACCACGGCGAAGCGGGCGCAGGGTCGCCGACAGGCTCACCGGCTCGGCCGGCGCGTACAGCGTGCTCACGGGCATGCGCAGAGACTACGCCGACCGGGGGATGCCGCGGCAGTCGACGTACCATTGCCGGGTGGCCGTTCCCAAGATCCTGCTCTTCTACGCGTTCACGCCGCTCGCCGACCCGGAGGCGGTGCGGCTGTGGCAGCGCGACCTGTGTGAGTCCCTCGGGCTCGGTGGCCGCATCATCCTGTCCAAAGACGGAATCAACGCAACGGTCGGCGGCGAGCTCAAAGCCGTCAAGCGCTACCTGCGCAAGACGCGCGAGTATGCGCCGTTCAAGCACCTCGACGTCAAGTGGAGCGAGGGCGCCGGCAACGACTTCCCGCGGCTGAGCGTTCGGGTGCGCGACGAGCTCGTCAGCTTCGGCGCGCCCGACGAACTCCGCGTCGACGAGAGCGGAGTCGTCGGAGGCGGCACCCGCCTGACCCCCGAAGCACTCCACGACCTCGTGGAACAGAAGAAGGTCACCTTCTTCGACGGCCGCAACGGCTTCGAGGCCCAGATCGGCCGGTTCAAGAATGCCGTCATCCCGCCCGTCGCGAACACCCGCGAGTTCGTCGCCGAACTCGACAGCGGCCGCTACGACCACCTCAAGAACGAGCCCATCGTCACGTACTGCACCGGCGGCATCCGCTGCGAGGTGCTCTCCTCGCTCATGGTGAACCGGGGCTTCCGCGAGGTCTACCAGCTCGACGGCGGCATCGCCCGCTACGGCGAGGCCTACGGCGACGACGGCCTCTGGGAGGGATCGCTCTACGTCTTCGACAACCGGATGTCCGTCGACTTCAGCGATCACACCGCCGTCATCGGGCGGTGCAGTCAGTGCGGCGATCCGTCGAGCCGCATGCAGAACTGCGCGGACCCGGCCTGCCGGGTTCAGCTCGTCGTGTGCGAGAACCACGATCCGCATGGCGGTGCACTGCCCCGAGCACGCCTCGGTGAACAGCGCGACGCCCGAAGTAGACCATTCGCCACAATGGCCGCGGCTATCAAGAGGGTCACTACGATTCCGAGCACGAGACCGGCCACGGCCAGCCGGTTTCGATAGCCGCCCTGGCGGGCCTGATTGACGGCGATGCCTCCGATCACCGCGCCGAGCGGTGGGAGAACGAACGCACAGAAGATCGCGATGATCCCCGCGATGAATCCAACCCGCTGCGACTCGGGCGACGCGGTCACGGGCGTCACGACGGCGCTGCTGGATGGGGCGGTCGATTGGATCGGGTTGTCGATCGGTTCGCCGTTCAACATCGTCATCACAGACTCCGCTTCATCCGATTGCGAGTTAATGACAAACGCGGCGCCCGGGGTGTGACCCTAGGCGCCGCGCTTGGTGTGTGGCTCCTAGCCGCAGGTGAGGGTGACCCCATTGGGCAACTCGTGAACGCCGGGGCCGTACTGAGCGCACTGGCCCGCGAGCGCGCCGATGCTGCCGCCCACCGCGATAGCGATGATGATGCCGACCACGAGGAAGATGAATCCGAGAACGATCGCGACGGTCGCCGGCGTGTTCTTGACGCCGGCTCGCTTCGACTGGACTCTTGGCGACGAATCCGAGAATGATGCCGATCAGGGAGAAGAAGAACGCCACCACGAGGGCAACGATGCCAAGCGTCTTGCCGTCGGATTGGGCGGGAGCGCCCATCGGTGCGGGTGCCGGTGCTGCATCAGTCATGTCTGCTCCTTGCGAAATTGTGCGCGACCTCGTTTTGTGTCGCGTCGGCACCGACTCTAGCGCCGGAGGGGCCCTGTGCACCACGGGTATTGCGCACAGGGCAAGATAGATACATGAGCATTGGAATCCTGACCAGTGGCGGAGACTGCCCCGGCCTCAACGCAGTTATTCGCGGGGCAGTGCTCAAGGGCATCCAGATCTACGGCAAAGAGTTCGTCGGATTCAAAGACGGCTGGCGCGGCGTTGTCGACGGCGACATCATGCCGCTCGAGCGCAAAGACATCCAGGGAATCGTCAAAGCAGGGTGGCACCATTCTGGGCACCAGCCGCACGAACCCGTTCGAAGGCGACGGCGGCGCCGACCGGGTTCGCGAGAACATGGACCGGCTCGGCGTCGATTCCCTCATCGCGATCGGCGGCGAGGGAACCCTCGCCGCCGCCAAGCGGTTGACGGATGCCGGCATCAACATCGTCGGCGTTCCCAAGACGGTCGACAACGACCTCTCTGCTACCGACTACACCTTCGGCTTCGACACGGCGACCCAGATCGCCACCGACGCCATGGACCGACTTCGCACCACCGGCGACTCGCACGGACGATGCATGGTCGCCGAGGTCATGGGCCGACACGTCGGCTGGATCGCGCTGCACTCCGGTATGGCGGCGGGAGCGCACGCCATCCTGATCCCCGAGCAGAAGACCTCGATCGACCAGATCGTCGAGTGGGTGGACTCGGCCCGCGACCGCGGCCGGGCACCGCTCGTCGTCGTCGCGGAGGGCTTTCTTCTCGACACCATGGATGACGCACACTCCGAGCGCGGACTCGACGCGTTCGGTCGACCCCGGCTCGGCGGCATCGGTGACGTGCTCGCCCCCGAGATCGAGGCCCGCACGGGCGTCGAGACGCGCTCGACGACGCTCGGCCACATCCAACGCGGTGGTACACCGACCGCATACGACCGCGTACTCGCGACCCGGTACGGTATGGCCGCTGTCGACTCGGTGGTGCACAACCGGTGGGGCCGCATGGTCTCGCTGAGCGGCACCTCGATCACTCACGTCGCGTTCGAGGACGCCCTCGGCAAGCTCAACACGGTGCCCCAGTCCCGCTACGACGAGGCAGCCATCCTGTTCGGATAGCGCCGCGCGTGCCATGCTGTGCTGCATGAATAGTGTGCTGCTCGTCACCGGCTCGGTTTTTCTGTCGCTTGCCGCGCTCATCCACCTCTACATCTTCGTTCTGGAGAGCGTGCGTTGGAGCAAGCCCTCGACGTGGCGAGTGTTTGGCGTGACGAGTCAGGCCGACGCCGACACCGTTCGGCCGATGGCGTTCAATCAGGGGTTCTACAACCTGTTCCTCGCGGTCGGTGTCGCCCTCGGCATCCTCATGATCGGAACAGGGCTCACCGCCGTCGGCCTCGGGATCGCGCTGTTCGCCGCGGCGAGCATGGTCGCCGCGGCCACGGTGCTGATCGTGTCGTCACCCAAGCTGGCCCGCGCTGCGCTCATTCAGGGCGCGGCACCCCTCGTGGGGATTGTTCTCGTCGCCCTCTCGCTCGCGCTCTAGCCGGCGGCGTCGCGTCGCGAGGCAACGTGATCGATGAGCGCCGCGACGAGCGAGTCTGACGATCGTTCCTCGGCAATAACGTCGACCGTGATCCCCGCGGCGCGTGCGTCGAACGCGGTGCGCGGCCCGATGCACGCAACGACCGTGCCTGCGGGCAGCGGGGAGAGCTGATCGGCGATCTGCCGTGCAACGGAACCGGAGCTCACGAGAACCGCCCCGATGCGACCGGATGCCACGTCGGCGCGAACCGCGTCGGTCACGGGCACCCCGACTGTGCGGTACACCGCGAGAAACTGTGCATCAACGCCGAGCTCCGCGAGCCCCGTGACGAGCGTCGGCTCCGGGATGTCCGACTGCGGCACGAGAACGCGACCGGTAACGCTTTCCTCACGCCACTGGGCGACGAGTCCGCGCGGCGAATTGTCGGCGGGAGCGAAGTCGACACGATAGTTGGCGAGGGTCAATGCCGCGGTTGTGGTTTCTCCGATGGCGACGACCCGGGTGGACTCCGGGATAGTGACACCGTGCCCGACGAAGACGTCGACGGTCGTCGCGCTCGTGATGACGATCCAGTCGAACTGACCGTCCTGAAGCTCGTGGAGAGAGTTCGCCAAAACAACACCGTCATCGGCACTGGCGAAGTTGATCATCGGCGCTATCACTGGGATAGCCCCCACGCTACGAAGGGTGGCGGCAGTGGAATCCCCCCACTTTCCGCCGCGGGGGACCAGCACGCGAAGGCCGCGCAGAGCTTTGGCTGCCATGCGTCCATCCTCCCCGACTTCGGGGAGTCAAGCGAATCGAGCGGTTAGTCGTCGTCGCTCAGAATCGCCCAGGCGACGAGCCCAACGACGACAATTGCCGCGGCACTCGCGCCAATAATCCACGGCAACGGGTTGCCTTCATACGACGAGCGAACCCGGGTGCTCAGCTCGCCGACCCTCTTGGGAACGTTGAGCTTGTCTTCGATGGCGTCCAGGGTCTGTTCGAGGTCGGCGCGCGCCTGGCTGATGCGGGTTTCGGCGGGTGTTGCGTTCACGGTGTCGCTCGCTTTCCGGTGCCCTTAATCACTCGGACATCCTGTTTGATGCTGTCGATGGTCTGGGTCGGCGTCGGGGGAGTTCCCCGCTTGAGCTGGGCCACGCCGATGGCTACCAGCACCGCGATGATCACGAGTTGAATTCCGCCCACGATCAACGCCGCCGCCCAGCCGGGCACAACGAGCGCGAGCGCGAGAATGGCTGCGGTCGTGAAAACTCCAATGGCAAAGAACAGAACTGCCGCGGCGGCGACCAACAGGCCGATTCCGACTCCGGCGTGCTTGAGCTTGCCGACGAGCTCGTCTTTGAGTCCCTCGATCTCGCTGCGCACCAGGTCGCTAATGAGACTTGGGATGTCGCTTAACAGCGAGAACAGGGACCGCTTGCGCGCTGAGCGCTCTTCTTGGCCTGACATGGCCGACTACTTAGTCGCGGCGGTCTTCGAGGCCGAGCTGCGCGACGCTGGCTTCTTTGCAGCGGGGGCCTTCGAGCCCGACACCTGGGACACGACCTTCTTCGCACCGTCTGCGAGGAACTCTGCGACGTCGGGAGCCTTGTCTTTGACGAAGTCTCCGGCGTCGTCTACGCGCTGCTGAACGCGAGGGTCGTTCCACAGTTTGACCGCGGCGGCCTTCATCTTGTCGTACTTCTCACGACCAGCGCGGGTACCCAGCACATAGCCGATGCCCAGCCCTACGACGAGGAGGATCTTGCCTTTCATGGGTTTCTCCATTCCTGTTTATTGGGGTGGTCGTCCCACAATACCCCGGTCATCTGGGGATGTCCCGTGGATCATGCCGCTCGGGGAATGTACCCTACCCTCGTGACTCTTCCCTACCTCTTTAGTGAACCGGTCGTGACCGACCGACTGACCCTGCGGCTCCTGGAGCCCGGCGACGTCGACGCGGTGCACGGCTGGATGTCTGACCCCGAAGTGGTGCGCTACCAGCTCCACGAACCCCGCGACCGGGATACCGTCGCCGAGAAGGTCGCCGAGTACGGGGCATCCGCGAGTCTGGCCGCCGATGGCGACTACCTGCAGCCGGCCATCGTCGCCGACTCAGTCGTCGTGGGAACCATCTACTTCAAGCTCGTCAGCCTCGATGACTTGACCGCAGAGATTGGCTGGGTTCTGACCAAAGCCGCACACGGCCGCGGCTACGCCAACGAGGCGGCCCGCGCAATGCTCGACCTCGCGTTCGGGGAGTTCGGGCTGCACCGGGTGTTCGCCGAGTTGGACCCGCGAAACGGGGCATCCGTCGCGCTGTGCCGTCGACTGGGGATGCGACACGAGGCACACTTCGTCGAGCACATGGCGTTCAAGGGCGAGTGGGCAGACACCGACATCTACGCGATTCTCGCGTCAGAGTGGACCGCGTGACCCGCGGCTAACACACGAGACGACCGCACCCCGGAACCCACACAGTCGCGGGTTCCGGGGTCTCGGTATCAAGTCCTAGCGTGCCTCGAGTTCGCGACGGCGAGCGAAGACGAACAGACCGCCAATTCCGAGGAACAGCAACCCTCCGGCCAGGCCGAGACCGGCGCCGGCACCAATTCCGGTCAGCGCGAGCGTCGTCAGATCGCAGTCCTTGCTCGCCGGAGCGAACGTGAGCACGACCGGGTTGACCCACTCATTGCTGTCGATGTCGACGAGGCCGTGATCGATCGGATCGGTGGATGTCGCGACCAGTGTGATCGTCTGCGCCGTCTTGACCCTGAAGGTTGTGTCGAACGGAATCAGGTCATCCGATCCCTGGTGACGCCACTGCACGAACTCGCCGTTGATCGCTGCGCCGACGCTGTACGTCCCCGCCGCGGTGCACGTCATCGGAGTGAACGTGTAGCTCGGGGTTGCGAGACCAGCGGTAGGCAGGTCGCACGACGGATCGCTCAACGGTATCTGTTCGCCGATAACAATCTCGAAGGTCTTCGTCGTGCCGCCGCTAATGAACGCGTGGCCCGCCTTTGCGACGGCCGTCACGAGGTGAGTTCCGGGCACCGTCGGCAACGGTTCGCTCCACTCCGCGTTGGTGAGCCACGTCTTCGACCCGTCGATGGCGCCGTCGACGCCACAGCTCGCGAGGAGCACGTCAACGTTCGCATCGGCATCGCTGACCACGCAGTTCTCGGGATCGGCAAACACCAGCAGCCACGGGTCGGGCAGCTCGCCGTCCCATCCGTAGGTGTCGTCGGCAAGCTCCGCCGTCAGCGTGATCGTCTTCGCGGACGTTACCGGGTAGGTGTCGGGGTCAGTTTCGACGCCGTCAACGAACCAGGTCACGCCATCGATCTCGGGCAGCGTGAAGCTCCCGTCGGCGTCACACTCGATCTGGGACGTCGCGATGACGGGGATGGGGATGAGCTCGCAGTGCACGGGCTCGTCGATGATCACCTCGTATGGCCACACAGTGTCGCCGGTGAGCACATAGCCGGGAGAGGCTTCGACCGTGACGATGTAGGTACCCGCGGCAAGTCCGGTGACGGTCGGCTCGGTGTCAGACACCCACTCGAAATCGTTCGGGCCGGTGATCGTGTACGTGAACCCCTCGATGAGTTGCACCGTGATGGTGCCGCCGATCACTTCACCCGACACGCACTGCTGGTTGGTGTGGCTCGGGTCGCCGGGTGATCCGTCGAGGCATCCATCAAACGCGGGAACGACGATCTGCCCGTTCGGAAGATCGGCGCCAGCCGCGCTGTATGTCACGACGTAGCTTGCGCCGGCGGTCGTGGCGGCGGAGGTCTCGACCTCGAGGGTCTCTCCGGGGGCGAGGGTGCGCACGATGTCTGCTGGCACCGGGTCATCCGAGCTGGTCACGTCGGGCGCTCCGACGACCGTGAAGGTCACGGGAACGCTCGAGGCGCTGTTGTCGAGCGTGATGAAGAGCGCCTTGGTCGAGTAGCGGTCGGGCTCGTCGCCGTAGGCCTGGCACACGTCGACCCGGTACGTCGCCGTGGGGGCGACGGTCTCTGCCCCGAACGTGTAGTTCACGCATCCGGCGGTGATGGACGTGAGGATGCCGTCACCCTTGGCGTTGGACCCGAGCGAGTATCCGACTGCCACGACCTTCACCTCGTCGCCCGTGTAGCCGAGCTGAGCGTAGGCGAACAGGAAGTCATCGATCGAGCCGTAGGCCTTCTGGTAGCCGGGGTTGGGGCCGGCGGGCATACCCGTGACGGCCTTGCCGAGCCACCACTGCGAGAAGAGCGGTTCCTTGACCAGGTTGCCCTGCCACACCCCGTTGACGAAGAGCGAGAGGTTGATTCCCGGCTCAGCGCCACCCGAGGTGTTGGTGAAGTTGAGGATCGGCGTACCGACATCCTCGAGGTTCAGGTCGGTGGCGACATAGCCGGCGGACTTGCCGTCGTAGTCGGCGGCATCCGTGTAGATGCGCAGTCCGGTTTCCACGTACTCGTGGTGCCCTCCGCTGCGCGACTCCGCAAAGTCCCATCCGTTGGCATTGAGGTTGGTCGACTTGCCACCGAACTCGGTCACCGTGCACTCGTGCGCACAGTCGACGCGCTGCCCGAGGTCGAAGCTCCAGCCGCCCGCGGGGTAGTTCTTGAGCGTGTAGGGCGACTTGGCAACGGCGGTCACGACGTTGACGCCCGTGGTGCCGTTGCCCGTGAGCGTGTAGTCAATCTTGTCGGTGTCGGCCGGCACGAAGATCGAACCGTCGGTGCCGCACTCCGTGATGGCCGACGCGGTCGGAACCGTCACCGGTGCGTCATTGCACGAGACCGGCTGCTGCGTGTATGTCGGCTTCGGGCCGGTGAACCCCATGCTGTGCAGGAAGGTCTCCGGGAACGGGTTGTTCGGCCCGATCAGGGTCGGGGTCGGGTCGGGCTGCGCGGTGAACGACGCGTAGATGTCGCCCTGTCCACAGGTGATCGCGGCGACGTAGGGGTACTGGCCCGGGGTGGTTATCTTGGGAAGTTTCTGCACGACGTCGCGCACCTGAGGCCAGGTGGCGTTGGTCGTGTACTTCCAACTCGTTGCCGTGACCCAGAAGCCCTTGCACAGTTCGCCGGTCGAGTTGGCGACATCGGCAACGGTGACAACACCGCTGTTGGTCGCGGGGTCATAGGTGTAGCTCACCGCCGAAGTCGGGATGCACACGGGCGGGGTCGCACACAAAGGATCGGTGGGCGCAAGCTTCGCAGCCAGCGTGCCGGTGAAGGTCTTGGTCGTCGTTCCGCCCGGGAACGTGTGGCCGGCAACCGCGGTCGCCGTCACCGAGTAGGCGCCGGAGACCGCGCCC
The DNA here is from genome assembly GCA_963787305.1 of uncultured bacterium. GTDB lineage: Bacteria > Actinomycetota > Actinomycetes > Actinomycetales > Microbacteriaceae > Rhodoglobus. Next base: position 412,020 of record CAWBCL010000002.1, on the reverse strand, counting down.
CATGTTGCAAACGTCGGGGTGTTGAGCACGAGCTGTGCGGCGGCGCTACACGTCGGCGGGATCACGGTGACGGATGCCGCGGCATCCGCGGGAAGGGTTCCACAGCTGATCTCGCCCGACCAGTGGTAGTTGGTGCCGCCCACCTGGGTCCAGACGACCTTGTAGAGGCCGATGCCGGCCGGCCAGTCGGGATGCGTCGCGAACGTGAACGTCTTCGTTCCCGCCCACGTTCCGTCGTTGTTGTGGAAGTTGAGGGTCTTCTCGGTCGCGTACCCGGCGCCGTAGAGAATCTTCACGTTGGCGTCGTTCGCCTGACCGGAGGGAATGTTCGCCGGGTAGACCACAGTCAAGGCGTCACAGGTCGGCGCCGCGTACTGCCAGTTCCAGTCGAATGTTGAAGGCACCGTGCACAAGATGATGTGACTGATGCTGTCTTTCTCGGGGTGCTTGTAGCCCTGCCCCACGATCGGGTTTTCGAAGACCGCGTTCGGGTTGCTCGTGCTTTGGTCTGAGCCCGCCTTGACCACAATGCGCGAGTAGGTGCGTCCGGCGTCCGGTGCCGGGAGCACGTACGGCACCGTGTTGACGGGCTCGATCTTGATACAGGTCTCGCCCGTGACGAATTCCCAGTTGTCCGCTTGGTTAGCCGTTGAACCGGTGGGATACGAACTCGTTGCGCCGACCGGGGCAGTAGCTACGACGGACAGGCCAACCGTGAGCAGCACGGCGCCAACGACAGCAAGGATCTTCTTTAACATCGGGTGCGTTTCTCCTGGGTAAGGGAGTACGAGTCGCACCGTCGTCCACGCAACCGGGTAGCGCGTGCCGTCAAAGACTTGGGTTAGGACTCGACTTACATTGCTTCGGGGGTGCAGCACAGGGTTTCGGGCCCCAAACTGCGCAATGCTCGCCAACCGTAGCATGTCGGCAGAAAGGAGGACAAGTCCTCCCAACGCACGAAACCCTCGTCCGAACAATCCGGACGAGGGTTTCGTGATTAGCGCTGTGTTACTTGATGGTCACCGTGTAGCGACGGTGCATGTAGATGCCAGCCGCTCCGAGGAACACTAGGCCACCGGCCAGGGCGATGCCCAGCACCGAGACGCCCGAGCCCGTGAGGGCCAGCGTCGTCAGGTCGCCGCAAAGCGCCGCGTTCGGTGCATCGAACGTCAGAACGACGGGGTTGACCCATTCGTTGCTGTCGAGGTCGGCGAGGCCGTAGTGCTCCGGGTCGTCCGACGACGCCACCAGAGTGACGGTCTTGGCGGTCGTCACGGGGTAGGTGCCGAACGGAATGACCGTGTCGTCGCCCTCGAGCGTCCAGACCACGTGCTCGCCGTTGATCGCTCCACCGACCGTGTAGCTGCCGGCTGCGAAACAGGTCAGCTGCACGGACGAGTAGCTCGGAACCGCGAGACCCAAGGTCGGAAGCTCACACTCTCCGACGTCAGCAAACTCGTGGCTCCAGTAGTCGTCGCCGGTAACGGTGTACGTCGGCATCGCAGTTGCCTGAACCTCGACGAGGTCGCCATCGGCCGCCTCGTACGTTCCTGCCGCGTAGTCGCTGTACTCACTGCCATTGATGCTGACGCTGTATTGCACGCCCTCAGTCTCAGGAATGGTGAACGTTCCGCTGGTGACTACTCCGGCCTCACACTCGCTGTCGGCGAATGTCGGAATCTTCGGAGTCACACAATCGGTGTACATGCCCACGTCACCGCTGAACACCACGGTCTGCTCGCCCTCGAACACATAGCCCGCGGCGGGAGTCGCAGTGACCTCCCACGCGCCGTGGGTTCCGTCTCCGACGGTGAACTCGTAGACAACACCGATCGTGTCAGGGAACTCGACAGAACCGACCATGCCGCACTCGGTGATCGAGGTGACGTCGGGTTCTACCGGGCTCGACGAGACGAGGCACTTGCCCGCGCTCTCGAACGTGTGATCCCACGGTCCGTCGTAGTCGTCGAGCGTGTAGTGCTCGTCAGCGACTGCCTTGACCTGAATGGTCGTCGGGAACACGGTGACCGGGTAGGTGCCGGCCGCCACGGTGACCCACGACTCGTCGCCGATCTTTACCTCGTAGCTAACGCCTTCGGTGGTCGGGATTGTGTATGAACCATCGGTGTAGGTACCGGGTCCGGTGCACTCGGAGTCAACGAACGTCGGAGGCGCCGGCGATACACACTCGGTGAACTCGCCCAGGTCGCCGCCGAACGTCACGCTCTGCGCGCCGTCGAACTTGTAGCCCGTGGCGGGAGTCGCTGTGACCTCCCAGACGCCGGTCTCGCCGTTGCCCGCGGTGAGTTCGTACACAACGCCGGTGGTGGTCGGAAGGGTTACCGAGCCGGTCATGTCGCACTCGGTAATCGACACCACGGTCGGCTCCACAGGGGTGACGGTCCTAATGCAGTCACCGGGGCTGAGGAAGGTGTAGCTCCATGAAGCGGTGCCGGTCAGCGAAATCCAGCTCGGAAGACCCACGGCCTTGACCTGGATGTACGTTCCGACGGGAACGCTGTAGGTGCCCGCTGCCTTGTCGCTGTAGCCGCCCGTGTTGTTCAGTCGAACGCTGTACTGAACTCCCGCGGTGCTGGGAATTGTGTAGCTGCCGTCACCGGCCACGCCGGGAGCGGTGCATTCCGCGGGGGTAAAGATCGGTGCAGTTGCGGCCACCGTCGGCGCACACCCGGCCGCAAGAATCTGTGCTCCGGTGAAGCCCGAGAATACGGTTCCCAGATTCTTGCCCGGGAAACTCAACTGGCTCCACACACCGTCGCCATTCTTCGCCCAGTAGGTGAAGGCGGGGATGATGTCCTTGTCGTGCTGCTCGTTGTGGCCGCTGGTGACAATGGCGTCGTCATCGACGGTGATTTCTTCCCAGCCATTGGCTGCGGTGTCCGGCGGAGTCGCGTGACAGATCGTCACGGGCACGTGCTGCGGGTCACAGTCCGGGAAGCTTCCCTTGGTGATACTGCCCGAGTCGGTGTGGGTGACGCCGTTTGACCATTCCGCAGACAGCGTTAGCGTCGCGTTGATCTTGGTGGTCAGAACCTCAGTAAAGACTTTGGTTCCGCCTGGGGTGTTCTTGGCCGTCAACGTCGCGCCAACGGCGGTCGGCGTGAGCGTACGGTTCGACAGCGTAATTGTCTCGGTCTTGTCGGTCTCAGAGTTCTCGACAGACCAGTTGACCTGATACTTGAAGTCCGTTGTACACGTGACCGTTGCATTGATCGTGTTGTGGTGCGCACTCGCGGAGGTGGCGGTTATCGCGACCATTCCTAGTGCGATCGCCAGGGCTGCTACCCCGGCTATGAGCTTTTTTCTAAGCATTTTCGGGCTGCTTTCGGGTTGGGAAAAACCCCGAAACGCTGCGTGAACTCCCGTGGGTCGCGGGACGCTGCGTCAGGGTGGGGGGTAAGTAATGCGTGAGCTTCGTCGTAGCGGCGAATGCTCACGACCGGGTAGTCGTATCACCTCTATTGCCAGTACCTCGGGGGTAAGCCAGGGGTTCGGGGGCCCAGACTCAGGTACGCGGCGTCAGGTTAGCACGTCCCCAGATTGGTGGACAAGGGTACGTTTTCGCGCTAGTGCACGTACTCGAGCAGGTCGAACCCGACAGTACGCATGGCATCCAGCACGCGCAGTCTGGCATCCAGACCGTCGTCGTTGAACTGCACCGAGACGGCGTAGGAGACCGCTCTGCCGCTGCCGCGGAGCGCGCCCGCTTCCGCACGTACCCCCTGATCAGACCCCGTCTTGTTGACCAGCAGCGTATTGTGATCGGCGCCTCGGTGGGAGAGCGGATCGAGGCCGAACGCACTCGCGACCAGGGAAAGATCCGAGTTCAACGACAGCCACCCCATGACCCGTTGGCTCGTGAGCGAGTCAACGATCTCGTTGCGGGCGAGCGCTCCAAATAGCCAACTCAGCTCGGCGGTGGATCCCACGGAGAGCTGAGGCGCGTCATCCGGACCTCTGCTGTCTCGAACGAGGTCGAGCAGCGCGGTTCGCATGAGGCCCAGGGATTCGGTTCTGGCCCGCACCGCGGCCAAGCCCACCTGGCGAAGCAGCACGTTGGTAGCGAGGTTGTCGCTGGTCGCGCCGACGAGCGACGCGAGATCCGCAACAGGTAGCGACGGTGCCTGCAGGTGTTGCCAGATCCCCGACTCGCCGACCGCGTCGTGCGCGGTCTTGTCGAGAATCGCGTATCCCGAGAAGTCTCGGCTGGTGAGCCGGGCCGAGACCTCGATGAGAAGCAGAATCTTGCCGATGCTCGCTGTCGGTAAAACGATGCGGTCGTCGATCGCCAGCAGAGTCTTGCCCGTGTTGAGATCGACGGCGCTCGCGGATACCTGAGCTCCGTCGTAGGCCAACCGTCCGAGCGCGGCAAAGGTGCTCGAGAAGTTCTCTACATCTCCAGCTCCAGCGTGGCGAGCCGGTCTGGGTGCACTGGCTCGTTCGCTGCGTTCTCGGGTTCGGGATTGATCTACCAAATAGTGACGCGATCCTTCGGGTCAAGCCATAGTGCATCGGATTCGGTAACTCCAAAGGTGCCATAGAACTCGTCGATGTTGCGAACGATCTGATTGCACCGAAACTCGTTGGGTGAGTGCGGATCGATCGAGAGCAACCGAATCACCTCCTCGTCTCTGGCCTTGATCTGCCACGCCTGAGCCCACGACAGGAAGAATCGCTCGGCTCCGCTGAGACCGTCGATGACCACGGGCTCCTCCCCCTGCAGCGAGATTAGGTAGGCCCGCCACGCGATGCTGAGGCCGCCGAGGTCGCCGATGTTCTCGCCAATCGTCAGTGCACCGTTGACGTGATGCTCGGGCACCTGACGTGGCGCGAGCGCGTTGTACTGCTCGATGAGGGATGCGGTGCGCGACTCGAACGCGGCCCGATCCTCCGGGGTCCACCAGTCGGTGAGCTTGCCGTCACCGTCGTACTTGGATCCCTGATCGTCGAAGCCGTGACCGATCTCGTGCCCGATGACTGCACCGATGGCTCCGTAGTTCGCCGCGGCATCCCGGGTCTCGTCAAAAAACGGGAACTGCAGGATGGCGGCAGGGAACACGATTTCGTTGAACCCCGGGTTGTAGTACGCGTTGATCGTCTGCGGGGTCATGAACCACTCATCACGGTCAAGCGGCTTGCCGATCTTCCCGAGCTCTCGCTGGAATTCGAACTCGTTGGCCGCGCGGACGTTTCCGATGAGATCGGTCGCATCGATTGCGAGGCTGGAGTAGTCGCGCCACTTCACCGGGTAGCCAATCTTGGGGGTGAACTTGTCAAGCTTGTCGAGCGCCCGGGCCCTCGTGTCTTCACCCATCCAGTCGAGGTTGGTAATCGACTGGCGGTACGCCTCAACGAGGTTGGCTACGAGCTCATCCATCGCCGTCTTCGCCGCCTCGGGAAAGTGACGCTCGACGTAGATGTGGCCGACGGCCTCACCGAGTGCACCCTCCACGAGTGAGACTCCCCGCTTCCAGCGCGCACGCAGCTCGGGCGTGCCGGTGAGGGTCTTGCCATAGAAGTCGAAATTGGCATCCACAAAGTCGGCCGAGAGATACGCGGCGTTCGAGCGGATGACCTGCCATGCAAGCCAATCCCGCCAGGCCGACAGCTTCTCCTCGGTGAGCACCGACTCGAGCCCGCTCATAAAGGAGGGCTGGCGCACGACGACCTCGTCGAACGATCGATCGGGCACGCCCAGCGCGGTCAGCCAGATGTCCATGTCGACCGCCCCGGCGAGCGCGTTCGCCGCAGACCATTGCATCGGGTTGTAGGTCTTCTCGCTGTCCCGGTTCGCGACGTTGTCCCAGTGGTGACTGGCGAGCTCGGTCTCCAACGCGACGATTCGAGTCGCGCGGCCGGCCGCCTCGTCGAGACCGGCGAGGTCGAGCATCCGTTCGATGAATGCGAGGTATTTGGTGCGGATCTCGGCGAACTTCTCCTCGCGGTAGTACGACTCGTCGGGCAGGCCGAGCCCGCCCTGCTCAAGGAAGACGAGATAGCGATCGGGCTGGCCGGGGTCGTTGTCGACGAAGACCTGGAAGAAGCCGCTCGAGCCTCCGCGCTCGAGCCTCCCCAGCGTAGAGAGGAGGGTTTCGATGGAGTTGACTTTCTCGGCCTCGGCTATCGCCGCGGCGATCGGCTGAGCGCCCAGCGCCTGCGCCCGGGCCTCGTCCATAAAGCTCGCATAGAGGTCGCCGACCTTGCGCGCTTCGGTGCCCGGGTCCGCCGACCGAGACTCGCGGATGATCTCGCGTACGGCCTTCTCGGCCTCCTCCGCGAGCAGGTAGAAGGAGCCGTACCGGGCTTTGTCGCTCGGGATCTCGGTTTCCTCGATCCACTTGCCGTTGACGTGGCGGAACAGGTCGTCTTGGGGCCGAATGGCTGGGTCGAGTTCGTCGGACTGAATACCGGAGGAGAGGGGTTGGACGCTCATGCGAGCCAGCCTAGTTTGACTGGCCGAGAACCACTCGTCCCCGTAGTTAGGCTTGCGGGTATGGCACTTCGGGTCTTGTTCATCGGCGGCAACGGCACTATCAGTCGCGCGGTGTCGCAGCGGGTGGTGGCCGCTGGCGACGATCTCACTCTCCTCAATCGGGGAACCAGTACCACTCGGCCACCCATCGACGGGGTGCGACACCTCGTCGGAGATGCCACCGATCCTCAATCAGTACACGACGCGGTGGGAGCGCGCGAATTCGACGTCGTCGTCAACTTCCGCTCCTTCCTTCCGGAACAGGTCACCGCAGACGTCGAATTCTTCGGCTCGCGCACGGGCCAATACGTGTACATCTCCTCGGCGAGCGCCTACCAGAAGCCCGTGGCGTCGCTCCCGATAACGGAGTCCACGCCGCTCAGCAACCCGTTCTGGCAGTACTCACGAGACAAGATCGCCAGCGAGTTGGTGCTGCTCGACGCGTACCGGGCGACGGGGTTCCCCGCCACGATCGTTCGTCCATCACACACCTACGACGAGACTTCGATCCCGTTTGACGGGGGCTGGACGATCGTCGACAGGATGCGACGCGGCAAGCCGATCCTCGTGCACGGCGACGGAACATCCCTGTGGACGTTGACCCACACACGCGATTTCGCGGTGGCCTTCGCCGGGCTTCTCGGTCATCCCGCCGCGATCGGCGACACCTTCCACATCACCTCGGACGAGGCGATGCCCTGGAACCAGATCGCCACCACTCTCGGGCGGGCGGCCGGCGTGGAGCCGGTGCTCGTTCATGAGACCTCCGACGCCATCGCACGCGCGTTGCCCGACTGGGGCCCGTGGCTACTGGGCGACAAGTCACACTCGGTCGTGTTTGACAACAGCAAGATCAAACGCCTCGTTCCCGAGTACGTCGCGAGTACGCCGTTTTGGCGTGGAGCGCAAGAGATCGTGCGGTGGTACGACGCCGACCCGAAACGCCGGGTCGTCAACGACGACCTGGATGCCAGGCTTGACACAATCGTCGCGAGCCTGCGGTGAACTCAACACCCCCGCATCAGTCAGCGCCCACCCCGTCAGGCCACACTCGTGGAGAGCTAACCGCCTGGCGTAACGCGATCTTCGTCGTCTTCGCAATGGCGGGTATCGCCCTCGCGAGCTGGGTCTCTCGCCTGCCCGCCGTTCGCGATTCGCTGGAGATCAGTCCCGCGCAGGTGGGCGCGCTCATCTTCGGCATGGCCGCCGGCTCGATAGTAGGACTCTCTGCGTCGAGTCACATCGTTGCTCGCATCGGCTCAAGGTCGACGATGCTTTGGGGCACAGTCGTAGCCGCCACTGGGCTCGCGGTCGCCGGAATCGGAGGCACGATCTCGAGCTTCGCGCTCGCCTTCGCCGGCCTAGCGGCCCTGGGTGCCGCCATGGGAATTACGGATGTCGCAATGAACGTCTCGGGCGCATCCAACGAGCGCGCGCTGGGGCGCTCGATCATGCCGGTCTTTCACGCGTTCTTCAGTTTCGGCACCATGATCGGTGCCGGGCTCGGCGCGCTCGCCGAGGTGGGGGGCCTGCCCATCGCTGTTCACCTTGGAGCGGTCAGCGTGACCATGGTCGTCGCGGTGCTGATCGCGAGCCGGTATCTGCAGCCGGAAGCGTCGGACGAAGCTCCCGAGCCCGGTGCCCCTGCCACGTCAGGCTGGCGCGCGCGCTTGGCCATCTGGCGGGATCCGCGAACCCTCTTGATAGGTGTCATCGTTCTGGCCGCCGCGTTCGCCGAAGGCTCCGCCAACGACTGGCTGGCGATCGCGATGGTCGACGGTCACCACGTTCCGAACGCCACAGGGGCTCTGGTTTTCGGCATCTTCGTCACAGCGATGACGGCCGGTCGGCTTGGCGGCGTCTTCCTGCTCGATCGCTTCGGGCGGGTGGTCGTATTGCGTGGGTCATTCCTGCTCGCCGCGATCGGCCTCGTAATCGTGATCTTCGTGCCCAACCCGTACGTCGCCATGGGCGGTGCCGTTCTGTGGGGTCTGGGTTCGGCCCTCGGGTTCCCCGTGGGAATGTCGGCGGCTGCCGACGACCCCAAGACCGCAGCGGCGCGCGTGAGTGCCGTCGCTACGATCGGCTACTTCGCGTTTCTCGTGGGCCCGCCCGTGATCGGACTGCTCGGTGAGTGGGTCGGCGTTCTCGACGCACTTCTCGTGGTGCTCATCCTCTGCGCGATCGGGGCGATTGTCTCGGGTGCTGCCCGCGAACCGTCGCGCACGACGGCGGCCCCGGTCGACCCCTTCCAAGACCCTCGCGTCTCCTAGTCAGCGGTCCACCTGCAGCTCGGTCACGCGAATCATTGTCCGTTCTGTAGCCTGATGAGATGCGTCTCGTCGTAGCCCGTTGTTCCGTCGATTACGCGGGCCGCCTCAGTGCTCACCTTCCTATTGCCACTCGACTGCTCGTCGTTAAGGCCGACGGTTCGGTCCTCGTGCACAGCGACTCCCTCTCCTATAAGCCGCTGAACTGGATGAGTCCGCCCTGCACGATCGCGGTCCTCGAGCCGGATGACGAGCAGGCCGAGGTTGGTGTCGTGGAGCTCTGGAAGGTCATGCAGGCCAAGACCGCCGACCTGCTCGTGATCTCGATCCATGAGATTCTTCACGACAGCAATCACGAGCTCGGCATCGACCCCGGGCTTCAGAAGGATGGCGTCGAAGCTCACCTGCAAAAACTTCTCGCGGAGCAGATCGAACTGGTCAGCGAGGGCGCCCGTCTCGTGCGGCGCGAATACATGACCGCGATCGGTCCCGTGGACATTCTGGCGACGGATGCCGCGGGCGCCAGTATCGCGATCGAGATCAAGCGTCGCGGCGACATCGACGGCGTCGAGCAGCTGACTCGCTACCTCGAGCTCATGAACCGAGATCCGCTGCTCGCGCCGGTCGCCGGAGTGTTTGCGGCTCAGGAGATCAAGCCGCAGGCACGCACGCTTGCGGAGGATCGCGGCATCCGATGTCTCGTGCTCGACTACGACGCGATGCGCGGACTCGACGACTCGGGGAGCAGACTGTTCTAATGTCGCCCTATTCCTGCATCCTGTTCGATCTCGATGGAACGATCGCGGATTCGGCCCCCGGCATTACCGCGTCGCTGGGCTACATGTTCGAGCAGTTGGGCCTCGAGGTGCCCGGGCCTGAGGAACTGCGCGGCTGGGTCGGGCCGCCGATCCTCGACTCGTTCCGCGACAAGGCGGGCATGACTCCCAGCCAGTCGGCTCAGGCGTTGGCGATCTACCGCGACCATTACCTTGAGCATGCCGGGACAGGCAGCCCCATCTTCCCCGGCATCCCCGCCGTAATCAAAGCTATTCACGCCGCGGGGGTGCCCCTGGCCCTGGCCACGTCGAAGCCCGAGTTTCCGGCATCGATCATCCTCGATCACGGCAACCTCACCGCGTGCTTCCGAGTGATTTCGGGGTCGTCGATCGACGAGATTCGCAGCGCCAAGAAGGATGTCATCGCCGAGGCTCTCACCCGGTTCGGCATGATCGGCGTCGACGCCAGCCGGCCGATCATGGTGGGTGACCGCGACTACGACGTCGAGGGCGCCGCGGCTCACGGCATCCCGACGATCTTTGTGAACTGGGGCTACGGCGAGCCAGGCGAGGCAGCCGGCGCGTTGGCCACGGTCGACGCCGCGGAAGAGCTGCTGCCCCTGCTGCTGGGATAGGCATGCTCGCCTCCGGGCGCGTTTGACGGTTAGATGGGCCCATGGGATCAGCGTTGACCACCATCGGATTGCCCGTCGCTCTCGGAATCATCATGCTGGGCCTCGGCCTCAGCCTGACGCTCGGGGACTTCGCGAGAGTCGCCAAGCACCCCAAGGCGGTGGTCGTCGCACTCGGTTGCCAGTTGCTGCTGCTGCCGGCGGTCTGCTTCGCTCTGGTGTTGGCCTTTCAGTTGCCACCGGTTCTTGCCGTCGGGATGATGCTGCTCGCCGCGTCCCCTGGCGGTACGACCGCCAACCTGTATAGCCACCTGTTTCGCGGAGATGTTGCCCTCAACATTTCGCTCACCGCCATCAACTCAGTCATCGCGGTGTTCACGCTGCCACTCATAGCGAACCTTGCGATCGTCTACTTCAACCCCGGCGAAGGTCAGGTGGGCATCCAGCTAGCCAAGGCCGTCGAGGTGTTCGCCATCGTTCTCGTGCCGGTCGCGGTCGGCATGCTCGTGCGCTGGTGGAAGCCCGCGTTCGCCCGGGCAATGGACCGCCCTGTGCGTATCGCCTCAATAGTGATTCTCGCCGTCGTTATCGCGGGGGCGGTGGCGGCGAACTTGCAGATTCTGCTCGACAATCTCGCGTCGCTTGCCGGGATTGTCGTGCTGTTCTGTGTCGTGAGCCTCGCCATCGGCTTCCTCGTTCCTCGGCTCTTCCGGGTTAGTCGCGAGCAGTCGGTAGCGAGTTCGTTCGAGATCGGCATCCACAATGCGACCCTGGCGATCGTGATCGCGCAGACCGTGCTGGTCAACATCGAGATGTCGTTGCCGGCCGCGGTGTACGGAGTTCTGATGTTCTTCATCGCGGCCGCGTTTGGCTTCGTTGTGTTGCGTCGACGCGGCCCGGTGCCGGCGAGCGCGCCCGGGAGCTAGTCGCGCGGACAGTGCATGCGGGTCGAGTGCCGATCCTGACTGCGTTCGAAGCTGTGCTGCGACATTTCGTTGCCGCAGAGGGGGCACGGCTTGGCCGCGGTCGGGGGCAGGGGCTCTTCGTTGTACGGTCCGAGCGGAGGAGGCCCGAGGTAGGGGAACAGCGCCGCATTGAGGCGATCCCACCACGATCCTCTTACTTTGCTCACAAATGGTTAGTATACTAACTAAATGGATGACCCGCTCGCGCTCGATCGTCAGGTGTGCTTCGCGCTGGCCGCGGCATCTCGCAGTGTCATCGCCCTCTACCGTCCGGTGCTCGAACCGCTGGGCCTCACGCATCCGCAATACCTCGTGATGCTGGCGCTCTGGGAACGTAGCCCCCGCACCGTTCGCGACATCAGCGAAACCCTGCTGCTCGACCCCGCGACGCTGTCACCCCTGCTCAAGAGGCTTGAGGCTGCCGGGCTGTTGACTCGGGAGCGCAACCCAGTCGATGAGCGCGCGCTCGATGTCTCCCTCACGTTTTCCGGTCGCATCCTCCGCGCCCGTGCCGAGCGAGTTCCTGCCCAGATCGTCGCTCGGCTGGGGATGAGTGTCGCCGAACTGGAAAACATCCGCGACGGTCTCACCGAACTGATCGCGGCATCCCGCTAGCGATTTCTTAGAGCGCCCGGGTGAACGCTACCCGCGGCTCCCCGGGGCCGTCGTAGTCCGGGTAGGCCAGAACGCCATCGATTTCCCGATCGCCGTGAGCACTAAAGCCCATCGCTTCGTGAAACGCCTGCGACCGCCGGTTGAACGAGCCGGTGATGGCTCGCACTTCGGTGCATCCTTGATTCTTCATCGTCTCGAAGAAGAGCTCGTAGAGCACGCGCGCCAGACCCGATCGCCGCACCTCCGGGTCGACACCGACAAAGTGGATGTAGCCCACGGTCGGATCGTCTTGAGACCTGAAGCCAATCAGAAACGCGCCAGTGTCGCCGGACTCGCTCTCGACGATCCAGCTCGTCTTCGTGAAGAACTGGAGAAACAGTCGAGGCATCAGCAGCCCGAGCATGGCGCGGTTGGGCGTGTCCCACCACCGACCAATCGCGTCGACGATGGCGGGATGGTCGGTTTCCCTGGTGTGACGGATGCTGTACCCCAGAGGCAAATCACTCATGGCCCCAGCGTACGACCGCTCGCCCCCCGAAGGGTGGGTAGTGCGATCGAACCCGCCCGGTTAGAATCGGCGCACGGTGCAAGCTCGGGGAGAGAGCTTGGCCGCGAGCATGGTCCGGAGGGGGACGACATGCGTAATGTCTTTAAGCGTGGGGTAGTGGCGCTAGTCGTTGGCCTGTTTCTGGCGACCGGACTCGTCGCAGCGCCGGCCTCTGCAGCCACCGGGGTCGCCGCCGAAGTGTTCTCCTTGGTCAACCAGAACCGAGCGAACGCGGGCCTGCCCGCCCTGATGTCCGATCCGACGCTCGATCGCGCCGCACAGGTCTGGGCGCAACATCTTGCCGACACGAACTCGTTCGAGCACAGCACCTACGACTGGCGCGTGTCCATGATTTCCAGCGCGGGCTGGACCAACTCCGGGGAGAACATCGCCGCGGGCTACGCGACCGCAAGCACCGTCATGACCGCCTGGATGAATTCGTCCGGGCACCGTGCCAACATCCTCAACTCGAGCTACACCGGAATGGGTGTGGGCTATGTGCGTGGCGGTTCGTACGGCTACTACTGGGTACAGATTTTCGCCAGATCAACCGCCCCGCGCCTTACTCCGGGCGCCGCCCCCGTCGTCTCCGGAACGCCCGAAATCGGTTCGACCCTCACTGCGACCACCTCGGGTTGGCCCAGCGGCACGACGATCTCGTGGACGTGGCAAGCCGACGGCGCTGTTGTGTCGGGAGCGACCTCGTCGACGTACATCCCCTCGCTCAGCGATAACGGCCGACGCATCACTGCGGTCGCGACCGGCTCACGGTCCGGATACTTACCCGCGTCAACCACATCGGCGGCCACCACGGTCGTGAGCGGGGCTCCGCCGATGACCCGTCTGTCCGGTGCGGATCGCTATGCAACTGCCGTCGCGATCTCCAAGAACAGCTTCTCGCCCGGTATCGAGGTCGCCTATGTTGCGCTCGGCACCAACTTCCCGGATGCGCTCGGCGCGGCACCCGCAGCCTCGGTGTTTGGCGCGCCACTGCTCCTCACGCCGTCAACGTCAGTTCCCGCCAGCGTGCTAAATGAACTGACGAGGCTCGGCCCGGATCGAATTGTGGTCGTCGGCGGCGCCGGGGCGATCTCGAATTCCGTAGTCGCGACCCTCGAGAACATCGCGCCCACTACACGGATCGCGGGCAGCAACCGCTACGAGACCTCGCGGGCCATCGTCACCGACGCTTTCGATTCTGCTGATGTCGTGTACCTCGCCACCGGCACCAACTTCCCGGACGCACTCACCGCGAGCGCAGCAGCCGGGGCCATAGGCGCGCCGGTGATTCTCGTGGACAGTGCAGCATCCGCGCTGGATGCCGCGACCCTCCAGTTGCTCGTCGACCTGGGTGCGACATCCGTGCGCATCGCCGGCGGAACCAGTGCCGTTCGCTCGAGCATCGAGACCCAACTGAACAATGCGGGCTACTCCGTGCTGCGTGTCTCCGGAACCGACCGGTACGAAACCGGACGTGCCATCAACGCACAGGCCTTCGATTCGGCATCTACCGTCTACATGGCATCAGGTACCAACTTCCCCGACGCCCTCGCCGGCGCGGCACTGGCGGGAGGTGGCGGAGCCCCACTGTTCGTCGTGCGACCTGGCTGCATCCCGGAATCCATCTCCCGCGGAGTGACCGATCTCAACCCCAGCACCATCGTGTTGTTGGGCGGAACCGGGTCTCTGTCGGCGGCGGTCGGAACCTACAAGCGCTGCTAGTGGGGGCATCCTGCCTCGTGAACTAACGAGGGCCGCCTCCGAAGAGACGGCCCTAGTTGTTTTCGGTGCGCGAGGGGGGACTTGAACCCCCATGCCCTCACGGGCACACGGACCTGAACCGTGCGCGTCTGCCAATTTCGCCACTCGCGCCCACCGGTCGAAACCGAAGCTCCAACTGAGCGAGATTATCACAGTGCGGCGGCCACTAGCATCGAGAGTCTCATGCCTTCGACCACCCGCGGTGTCGCTCTCAACAGCACCCTCATCGTGGTCGCCCAATCAACTCAGGCCATCGCAATTGGGGCAATCGCGCTGTTCCTGCCGCTAATCCGGGCCGAACTGGGTCTCACCTTCTCCCAAGCGGGGATGCTCGCCGCCGCCGCAACGCTCAGCTACGCGCTCCTCCAGATCCCGGCCGGCCTCATCGCCGATCGCTACAGCCCCAAAATCATCTTCGCGATCGGAGTTCTCGGGGCCAATGCCCTCGCGATCGGATTCGCTCTCAGCGACTCCTTCCCGCTCATGCTTGCCACCCAGGCGATCGGCGGCGTATTCCGCGCCCTCATGTTCATCCCCGGCATGGTGCTCATCACCCGACACTTCTCGACGGCCAAACGGGCGACAGCGCTGGGGCTATTCGTCGCAGGGGGCTTCTCGTCAAACATCCTCGTCAACCTTGCCGGTCCGCTGTTGGTCGCGCCGCTGGGGTGGCGGGGCGTGATCGTGCTCTCTTCGACCCTCGGTCTGGCCGTTCTTGTCGCATTTTGGTGGTTGGCCGACGATGGGCCGTCGACCGCGTCGACGACACGACCCGCCACCCGCTGGGTCTGGCGTACCGCGGCCTGGTGGCTGCTTGCCGTCGTGCAGTTCAGTCGCCTGTGGATCGTTGCCGGTTTTACCTTCTGGTTGCCCGCATATCTCGTCGAGGATCGTGGCTTCGCGATCGGTATGGCCGGACTGGTCGTCGCCGCATCGTCGGCGATCACCGCGCCAGCGAACATTGGTGGGGGCATCCTTTCCGACCGTCTCCGGCGCCCCTTCCTTATTGTGGGAGCCTCCCTGGCCGCGCTCGCGCTGTTGTTCGGCGCTCTCGGCTTGGTTGAGTTGAACCCTGCGCCGCTTCTCGGCGTGATCGCCCTACTTGCGCTGTTCATCCAGCTCTACTTCGGCCCGCTCTTCGCCGTGCCGTCGCGCCTCTTCGGCCCTGGGTTGGCAGGCCTCAGCGGCGGGTTTGGTAACTTCAGCGCCAACCTCGGCGGTGTCTGTTCGGTGCTGACTCTCGGCGTGCTCCGCGACACAACTGGCTCCTTCACCCTCGGATTCTTGTGTCTCGCGGCAGCCGCGATTGTCGGCCTCTCTGCTGTGCTCGTCCTGTGGCGAATCGGTTCACCCGCTCCCAGCGGCTAACATCGACTTGAGTCAGCACGAGCAATCACGAGGAGAGTCTTGGGCCTTCTGGACAGCTTCGAGAAGGGTCTTGAGCGCGCCGTCAACGGCGCATTCGCCAAGACCTTCAAAAGCGGTCTGCAGCCCATCGAAATCACGAGCGCCCTGCGGCGCGAGTTAGACACCAAAGCGGCCGTCGTCTCGCGCGACCGCATCCTCGTTCCGAACAGCTTTGTCGTGCGCCTGAGCACAATCGACCACGAGCGGATGGCAGCACTCGGCCCTACCCTCATCTCGGAACTCACGGACCTAGTGCAGCGGCACGCCACGGCCCAGCGGTATTCCTTCGCCGGCGGCATCTCGATCTCCCTCGTGGCGGATGCCTCGCTCGGCCAAGGAATGATCGAAGTCACCTCCACCAATGTCAAAGGCTCGGTCGCCTGGAGCCCGGTTCTGGACATCGCCGGCAAGCGCTACCCGATTGTGCACTCACGAACCGTGATCGGCCGTGGCAGCGACGCCGACATCACGGTGGATGACACGGGAATCTCCCGCAAGCACGTCGAAATTCTGTGGGACGGCAGCCGAGCTCAGGTCAACGATCTCGGGTCCACGAACGGTTCGTTACTCGATGGGAGTCGGGTTTCGAAGGCTCCGCTGCCCCCCGACTCCGTCATCGACATCGGTCGTACCCGTATTGTGTTCCGGGTGCTCGCTCAAGCTGCCGCAGTCGACCAGTTCGCCGATCTGCGCACCGAAAACGAGAGTGGTGACCGGTGAGTGAACTGACCCTCGTCGTTCTGCGGTTGGTGTTCCTGGCCGTGTTGTGGGGCTTCGTGTTCGCAATCGTCTACGCCCTGCGCGCCGACCTCTTTGGTCAGAAGGCCAGGCGGATGCCAGTGCCGACTGCCGCAGCCGCACCCCCCGCCGGCTCGCCTGCAAGCGCTCCTGCGCCGAAGCCCGCGATACCGCGCGCCGACGCCGGGGGCTCCCTCGACGCGACCCGCCTGGTCATCACGTCGGGCGCCAAAGAGGGACTCGAGATCGATCTTCCCGACGAGCAACTGGCGATCGGCCGCTCGAGCGATTCCGGTCTGGTCATCCGCGACGACTACACCTCCACCCATCACGCCCGCCTCCTGCGCTCGACGGACGGGTGGGTCGTCCAAGACCTAGACTCGACCAACGGCACGTACCTCGACGGGGTTCGGGTGATCGTTCCCACACAGGTGCCGTTGAACACTCCGGTGAAGATCGGTACGACCAGTTTCGAACTTCGGCGGTAGGTGATGGTCAACACAGGCAAGAGCGCGGCCGTCTCCCACGTCGGCAAGGTTCGCTCGAACAATCAAGACAGCGGCTATGCCGGCCAATACTTGTTTGTGGTTGCCGATGGCATGGGCGGGCACGCCGGTGGCGATGTAGCGTCGGCGATCGCCGTCAAGCACATCGCTGAAACGGACAGGCTATACACCTCGCCCAACGACGCTGAGTTCGCTCTCCAGTCGGCCCTGCTGTCCGCCAACTCTCTTCTGGCCGAAACGGTGTTCGAGCACGGCGAGCTCACCGGCATGGGCACCACCGTCACCGCATTTCTTCGGGTCGACAACAAGATCGCGATCGCCCATATTGGCGACTCACGCCTGTACCTCTTTCGCGACGGCAAGCTCGAGCAGATCACGGCGGACCACACCTTTGTTCAGCGCCTCGTCGACAGCGGTCGCATCACCGCTGAGGAGGCCGCCGTGCACCCGCGTCGCTCGGTTCTCATGCGGGTTCTCGGTGACGTGGATGCCGCGCCAGAGATCGACACGACGGTGCTCGATACCCGTGCGGGCGATCGGTGGCTCATCTGCTCCGACGGTCTGAGTAGCTACGTGGCGGAAGATCGGATCGCATCGACCCTCGCCACCGTGGCGGGGGCGCGCGACGCATCCGATCGTCTCGTCAAGGAAAGTCTGGATCAAGGCGCTCCCGACAATGTCACCGTCGTTCTGGTCGACGTCGATGAGTCCAACGATTCCTCGCACCTGCCGCCTGTCACTGTGGGTTCCGCGGCGGCCCCGCTGTCGTTCGACGGCGACACGGGACGGCGGCCCCTTCGCCTTCCGAGCCTGTTGCTACACCCGCTCAAGGCGACCCAGCCGGACGATAGCCACTTCGAACCGGAGTCCGACGAGTACCTCAAGGCGTTGATCATCGAGGATCGCAAACGCGCCCGCCGTCGTCGCGTCGCGTGGGGAGTGTTTGCGGCTCTCGTCGTCGCCCTCATCGCCGGGGCAGTCGTTCTCGGCTACCAGTTCACGCAACGCCACTACTTCGTCGGGTCCAGCGACGGGCGCGTCGCGATCTTCCAGGGCGTGCAGCAAGACATCGGGCCCTTCGAGCTGTCACACGTCGTGCAGATCACCACGATCGACCTCACCGACCTGCCGCTGTACCAGCGCGACCAGGTCGAGGCGACAATCAACGCCGAAAACCTCCTCGATGCCCACCGAATAGTCGATCAGTTGTCCGATGTCCGAATCGGGTAGCCCCACGTTCACGTCGAGCATCCGGCTCAAGCTCCGGGTGCCGGCTCGGCTGCGCAATCTCGAACTGGCCCTCGTCATTCTCGCGGTCGCGATCACCGTCTCGGCTCTCGCTCTGGTTCAGGTCGGGGCACTCGGCGAGCTCGACCTCTCTGTGCTCATGCTCGGCGGGCTTCTCGGACTGCTCGTGCTCGTCATGCACGTGGTTCTTCGGGTCGTCGCCCCGGATGCCGACCCGCTGATCCTGCCCATCATCACCGTGCTCAACGGCCTGGGAATCGCCATGATCTACCGGATCGGTCTCGCCGACGGTGATTCGGGCTGGGATAGCGCTGGCATCCGTCAGATGGCGTGGACCGCTCTCGCCATCGTCATTGCCATCGGGGTGCTGCTGGTGGTTCGCAACCATCGCGTTCTGCAGCGATACCGGTACATCGCGATGCTTACCGGCATCCTGTTGCTGTTGCTGCCCATGCTGCCGGTCGTCGGTGCCGCCAAGAATGGCGCCCGGCTGTGGGTCGAGCTTGGTCCGTTTTCGTTTCAGCCCGGCGAGCTCGCCAAGGTTGCGCTGGCGATCTTCTTCGCCGGCTACCTCGTGAGCGCTCGCGATTCTCTCTCGATGGTGGGCAAACGCATCCTCGGAATGCAGTTTCCTCGGGCCCGGGATCTCGGCCCGATCCTGGTCGTCTTCGCCGCATCGATGCTCGTGCTGGTCTTTCAACGCGACCTAGGTACCGCGCTTCTGTACTTCGGCCTGTTCCTTGTCATGCTCTATGTCGCAACCGGGCGGTCGAGTTGGATCGTTCTCGGCCTCAGCCTCTTTCTCGATCGGCGCTCTCGTCGCAAGTCAGACCCTCAGCTACGTCGGCGGGCGGGTCAGCGCGTGGCTGGATGCCTTCAACCCCGATTTGTACAACGCGGACGGCGGCAGCTACCAACTTGTACAAGGGCTGTTTGGTCTGGCCGATGGCGGACTCATCGGCACCGGTCTGGGTCGCGGTAGCCCCGAAATCACACCGCTCTCCGAGAGTGACTACATCATCTCGGCGCTCGGTGAGGAACTCGGCCTCGTGGGTCTCTTCGCGATTCTCGGTCTCTACCTGCTCTTCGTCTCCCGCGGCTTTCGCATCGGCTTCGCCGGGCAGGATGACTTCGGCCGGCTCCTGGGCGTCGGTCTCTCGTTCGTCATCGCCCTTCAGGTGTTCGTCGTCATTGGGGGCGTCACCCGGGTCATCCCGTTGACCGGACTGACCACGCCGTTCCTCGCCGCCGGCGGGTCGTCCCTCGTCGCCAACTGGATCATCGCGGCGCTGCTGCTGCGCCTGTCCGACAGCGTGCGCAGTCAGCCCCGTTTGGTCGTCGATCCGCTCGCCAACCGGCTGGTGGTGGGCCAGTGAACAAGGAACTCAAGCGGGTTAGCACCGTCGTGCTACTGATGTTTATCGCCCTGTTCACGTCGAGCACCGTGATTCAGGTTGTCGCGGCCGACGATCTGCGAGCCGATAACCGAAATTCCCGCACGCTGTACGCGAGCTACTCCGCCGAGCGCGGCCCCATCCTCGTCGACGGCACGCCCATAGCGATTTCGGTTCCCGTCAACGACGAGTACAAGTTCTTGCGCACCTACCCGGACGGTCCGCTGTACTCGGCCGTCACGGGGTACTTCACCCTCAATCAGGGCAACACCGGCATCGAGGGGACGAATAGCGACTTCCTTAGCGGAACGTCCAACTCGCAGTTCCTCGATCAGATCAACGCGATTCTTACCGGCCAGAACCCCAAGGGTGCCGCGGTCGAACTCACGATCGACCCCGTGGTTCAGCAGGCGGCCTGGGATGCTCTCGGCGACTACCAGGGCGCGGTCATCGCGATCAACCCCAAGACCGGTGAGATTCTCGCGATGGTCTCGAAGCCCGCCTTCGACCCGAACGAACTGGCCGGCCACGACACCGATCAGGTCATCGCGCGCTACAACGAGTTGCTGAACGACCCGTCCGACCCGCTCTTCAACCGAACTCTTGCGGGCCCGCTCGACCCACCCGGTTCGACATTCAAGCTCGTCGTCGCCGCCGCCGCTCTCGAAAGCGGACTCACCCCGCAGACGCAGTTCCCCAATCCGACTCAACTCCAGCTCCCGCAAAGCAGCGCGGTAATCACCAACTCCGGCGGCGACAACTGCGGTGGCACGACCACCGTGTCGATCGCGGATGCTCTGCGACTGAGCTGCAACATCCCGTTCGCGGAGCTCGGCCAGTCGATCGGCACGCGCGCGATTCTCGACCAGGCCATGAAGTTCGGCTTCAACTCCAGCATCTCGGTTCCGCTCGAGTCGACCCCCAGCGTCTACCCGCGGGCACTCGACGTTCCGCAGACCATGCTCTCCGCGTTCGGACAGTCGAGCGTGCGCGCATCCCCGCTGCAGATGGCGATGGTCTCGATGGCGATCGCCAACGGCGGCACCCTGATGCAGCCCAACCTCGTCGACTCCATCACCGCGGCCAACTTGACGGTTCTGCAGTCACTACAACCGAGCATCTACGGTCAGCCAATCAGTCGGGCGACGGCGGATGCGCTGACTCAGATGATGGTCGCCAACGTCAGCAATGGCGCGGCGAGTAATGCCACAATAGACGGAGTCGATGTCGCGGGTAAGACCGGCACAGCGGAGAACGGCGAGGGTGATCCGTACACTCTCTGGTTCACCGGGTTTGCCCCGGCCAACGACCCACAGGTTGCCGTTGCGGTAGTCGTGCAGAATGGCGCAGGAATCGGACAGTCCGGCGTCGGGAACACGATCGCCGCTCCAATCGCGAAGAGAGTACTAGAGGCGGTGCTATTCAGATGAGACCCACCAGCGGGCTCACCTTCGGAGGCAGATACCAGCTGTCCAGTCGTGTCGCGATTGGCGGCATGGGCGAGGTCTGGCAGGCCACCGACCTCGTCATCGGGCGCACCGTCGCCATCAAGATCCTCAAGGACGAGTACCTGGGTGACCCCGGGTTCCTGGAGCGCTTCCGCGCCGAGGCTCGCCACGCCGCTCTCGTCAACCACGAAGGCATCGCCAACGTCTTCGACTACGGCGAGGAAGACGGCAGCGCCTACCTCGTGATGGAACTCGTTCCCGGCGAGGCGTTGAGCGCAATCATCGAGCGCGAACGCGTACTGCCGACCGACCGGGTGCTCGACATCGTGGCTCAGACGGCGTCTGCCCTCCAGGCAGCTCACGCTGCGGGCCTCGTGCACCGCGACATCAAGCCCGGCAACCTCCTCATCACGCCGGAGGGTCGGGTAAAGATCACCGACTTCGGCATCGCGCGCATTGCCGACCAGGTGCCTCTGACCGCGACCGGTCAGGTCATGGGTACGGTTCAGTACCTCTCGCCGGAGCAGGCGAGCGGTCATTCGGCGTCGCCGAGCACGGACATCTACTCGCTGGGCATCGTGGCCTACGAGATGCTCGCGGGCCGACGGCCTTTCACCGGCGAGTCTCAGGTCGCCATCGCCATGGCGCAGATCAACGAGACGCCCCCCGAACTCGCCGTCACCGTCGCCGAGCCGGTACGCAATCTTGTCTACTCCTGCATCGCGAAGAGCCCGGCGGATCGCCCGGCCACTGCCGCCCACCTGGCTCGCGCTGCACAGTCACTTCGACGCGGTGATGTCGCGGCCGCAGCGGCCGCCGTCCCCGGCATCGTGGGCACCGGCTCCCTCGCCGCCACGGTCGGACCGAACTACGGGCAGAACACCACCCAGGCCACGCGGGTGCTGCCCGTCAACGGTCCGGTGGACACACCAGCGCTGCCGGAGCAACGTCGTCGCAACCCGTGGACTTGGCCTCTCGTCGCCCTCGTGTCACTGCTCGCGGTGGTGCTTATCGGCACAATTATCGCTCTCATTGCGAACCCGGGCGGCGGGGAGAGTCCCTCGAGTTCTCCTCCCGGATCGCCTTCTGCTTCGACCCCCGTACCGACGCCGTCCAGCGATCGAGTCTTCCTCGACGAGACGGAGATCATCGGTCGCACCAAGGAGGTCGTTGAGGCGTACCTCACAGATCTCGGGCTCGTGCTCAATGCCCAAGACGGCCAGGTCGCGCCCTCCGAGGATCAGGTCGGGCTGGCGTACAGCGCCAACCCGAAGGGCAATGTTCGCATCGGCGAAACCATCACGGTGAACTTCTACTCGGAGATCCCGCCGCCCGTTGCGACGAAACCGAGCGCCGTGACGGCACCTGCCGGGCCCTGGTTGTCGGGGCAGTCCCTCACTGTGACGTGGCCCACCTACAACGGGTGCCCGACAGGACACCCGCACAACGGGTTCAACTTCCAGATCGTCAATGGCACGGCCGCGAGCGGCAACCCGCTCTCGGCCTCGACCACCAGCCTCAGCATCACGCTGGGGGATCCGGGCACGACAACGATCGCGTACACCGCGTTGTGCACCGACTTCGAGTCGACCGTGTCCGACCAGACGACGATCACGGTCAACTGACAGTTCCCGGCAGAGGCAGCGGGTACACTCGTCAGAGATATTGTCGGGTTCCGAATCGGGGAGACTGCTCGTGAGCGAAGGCGTGGCGCAGGGCGTTCGTCTGCTCGCCGGTCGGTACGAACTGGGCGAGCTGATCGGCCGCGGCGGCATGGCTGATGTTCGGGTCGGAACAGACACTCGCCTGGGCCGCCGAGTGGCGATCAAGCTGCTCAAGCCGTCGCTGGCCAACGACCCCAACTTCCGTACCCGGTTTCGCCGCGAGGCTCAGGATGCCGCGAAGATGGCGCATCCGACGATCGTGCGAATCTTTGACGCCGGAGAGGAGTCGGTTCGCGACGCCACCGGAGCCGAATCGCTGCTGCCGTTCATCGTCATGGAGTACGTCGACGGCCGTCTGCTCAAGGATGTTCTCGCCGACGGACCGATCGAACCCGCCGAGGCCGCGCGCATCATCGGCCAGGTTCTCACCGCCCTCGAGTACTCCCATCGCGCCGGCGTCGTACATCGCGACATCAAGCCGGGCAACATCATGATCACCTCGAGCGGGCAGGTTAAGGTCATGGACTTCGGCATCGCCCGTGCGATCTCGGACTCCACCGCGACCATCGCCGAAACCAGCGCCATCGTCGGCACTGCCCAGTATTTCTCGCCGGAGCAGGCGCGAGGCGAGAGCGTCGATGCTCGCACCGACCTGTACTCGACGGGTGTCGTGCTGTTCGAGCTGCTCACCGGGCGCCCCCCGTTCCACGGCGAGAACCCGGTCGCCGTCGCATATCAGCACGTTAACTCGGATGCCGCGGCTCCCGGCACCCTCAACCCCAAGGTCTCTCCGGCCCTCGACGCCGTGGTGCTGCGTGCTCTGTCGAAGGACCGCTTTGCGCGCTACCAGAGCGCGAGCGAGTTCCGCGCCGATGTTGAAGCGGCCGCCGCCGGCGAGGTTCCCGCGCGCAAACAGCTCGCGGCCAACGACTTCAGCGCAACCCTGTTCGGGGTAAACCCCAGCTCGGTGGCCGGGTCCGAGGCGACTATGCGCCAGCTGGCCGTCGACAACGACGAGCGGATCGTTCGCACCCAGAGTCGACCGCCGGTCGCATGGATCTGGGCGGGAATCGCGAGCATGGTCGTGATCGTCGCCGCCGTTGTGTTCTGGACTTTCAATCTTGCCCCAGCGCAGCTCACCGGCAACGTCGCCGTCGATGTGCCCAACGTCGTGGGGCAGAGCTACACCGACGGCTCCGCTACCCTCATCGACGCCGGGCTCGAACCCAACAAGCTCGCCGAGGTGAGCGAGACGGTGCCCGAGGGTGCCATCATCCGCACCGACCCGGGCGCTGGCATCCGGGTGAACCCGGGCCTGCAAATCAAGGTCTACGTTTCTCTCGGCGAGACACCCGTCACGGTTCCCGACGTAACCAACATGAGCGAGGCAGACGCGATCGCCGCCATCGAAGCGAAGGGTCTTGTCTACGGCAAGACGACCCAGACCTACTCGTCGAGCATCGGCAAGGGCATCGTCATCGATTCGGATCCCGCGGGTGGCTCCGAACGCATCGGTGCCGAGATAATCCGCAAGGGTCAGGTCGTCAACCTGGTGGTGTCGAATGGGCTCGTGCAGGTTCCCGATGTCACGGGCAAGACGATCGCACAGGCATCCTCAGAACTGAGCGCTATCGGTCTCAACCCGACGGTGCAGGTCGATCAGAGCTGCAGCGGTGGAACGGTTGCGAGCCAGTCCATCGTGGGCGATCAGCCGCAGAAGTCGCCGATCAGCCTGCGATACTGCAGCGGGAGTTAGCCCACCGGAGTAGCGCGCCCGGCGCGACTACAGCTTGACCAGCGGGGTGAGCGACTTGGCGGCTTCGGCGGCTTCGGGCAAGCCCGCGACGGCGAGCCAGTTGCCGAGCATGCGGTATCCGCCTTCGGTCAATACCGATTCGGGGTGAAACTGCACGCCATAGATCGGCAGGCTTTCGTGCCGAACGCCCATGATGACGCCGCCCTCGGTTCGCGAGGTGACCACCAGCTCGGTCGGGAACAGTCGAGTCGACCACGGCGAGTGAGTGATACCGCGTGGCGACAAATGGTTGTGGCACGCCGGAGTAGAACGGGCTGTCATCGTGCGTGATCAGTGAGGTCTTGCCGTGCATCAGCTCTTCGGCATGGGTGACTGTCGCGCCCATGGCCTCCGCGATGGCCTGGTGTCCAAGGCAGACCCCGAGCAGGGGCTGGCCGGACGCGAGCACCGCAGTAACGATCGGAATGCTGACCCCCGCCGCCGCGGGAGTGCCCGGACCCGGGGACAGCAGCACGGCGTCGTAGTCGGCGATGACGGATGCCGCGTCGGCCACCGAAAACGCGTCGTTTCGCAGAACTGTCGTCTCGGCACCCAACTCCACTAGGTAGCCATTGAGCGTGTAGACGAAACTGTCGTAGTTGTCGATGACGAGAACGTGCGTCACTGCCCGCCCACCGTGACCTCCTGTGGCGTCGTCAGGTTGTTCACCACGGGGAACACCCACAGCACCAGCGAGGCAAGTACTGCTGCCGCCGCGACGGCAAGAATGAGGATACGTAGCCACAACGGTCCGGGCAGCACGCGCCACAGCGCCGCGTACATTAGCCCGCCACCGAGGCGGAGACCGCCGGTGCAAGTTCGGGCGGAGGTCCACCCGCACGCGGATACCACGTGTCGAAGACGCTGTACGCAATGATGCGTTCGGCGGCGGTGAGCTTGGGGTTGCAGCTGGTGAGCGTGAGGATGCGATCGGTCGGGGTCGCGCCGGGCGTCTCGGGAACGGCTTCCAGCACGTCGATGCTCGTCGGCATCACGTACGCGAAAGTGCGGAAGACGTAGCGGTACCAGCCGTCGGCCGTTTCGAGGTAGATGCTGTCACCCACCACGAGGTTGCCGATGTCACCCAGGGGCGCACCCCATCCGGTGCGATGCCCCGCGAGCGCGACGTTGCCCACGTCGCCGGGCAATTGGGTGCCGGGGTAGTGGCCGATGCCGTCGGCGAGCGCGCCGTGTACGGCGACCCCTTCGAGGATCGGCCGGGTGTAGTCGGCGCCAAAGCGCGGAATGATGAGGTTAGCGAACTGCACGTCGTCGGCGGGAGCCGAAGCGAGCACGACAGGCGGCCCCGGATCTGCCCGATTCACGGGGGCAGGAGCCGACGCCTCGCCACGGTCCCAGGTCTGACTTTGCTCGACCGCCTGGTTCTGCTGCTGTCCGCCGACCACGAGATCATTGAGCCAAACTTGCCACCCAAGGAAGAGCAGCACGACTACTCCGGCCGTAATGAAGAGCTCCCCGAGCACCCCCACGACGGACACGCGGGATCGTCGGGCGTGCTTCTCAGCGTGCTTCTCACTGAGGCGTCGCGCCACCCTGCCGTCCTCGAGAACCATGCTCCCGATTCTACGACGAGCGGCTGTGAGCTCGCCTCCTTTTCCACGGGGTACCGCAAGTGCTGGTCAGGCTAGAATCGTCAGCATGGCTCGTACTTCTGCAAGCAACTCCGACCGCCCCGCCGAGACTCGCTCCGGCGAACCCGCGCCGAACCCGGTGTGGTTCAAGCCGGTGATGTTCGGGTTCATGCTCTTGGGCCTCATCTGGATCATTGTCTTCTACGTGAGCCAGAGCCAACTGCCCATCCCAGACCTGGGCAGCTGGAACATCCTCATCGGATTCGGGATCATGTTTATTGGTTTCCTCATGACCACGCGGTGGCGCTGAGCGCCAAGCGTTGAACTACAGCGGTGTAGTTATACCCACTGTGGACAAGCCTGTGGATAACTTTCTCGCCTAGAACGCGGCAACCGCCACGACGGTCGTAGCAACGAGGGCCACGGCAATGCCGGTTACCCCGAGCACCTGCGCCACTTTCTTGTCGCTGCGGCGTGTGCGCAGGTAGACGAGTGCGACCGCCGCGCCGACGATCAGACCTCCGATGTGCGCCTGCCAGGCGATGTTGAGCCCCGGAACGAATCCGATGACGAGGTTCAGCACCACGAGAACGATGAGGGAACGGTTGTTGCCACCCAACCCGCGCTGGATGACGAAGAATGCCCCGAGCAGACCGAAGATTGCCCCGGATGCCCCGAGCACGGCGCTCTGCGGATTCAGCAGCAACACCGCCACCGATCCGCCGAAGCCGCTGATCAGGTACAGGGCGAGAAACCGACCTCGACCCAGCGACCGCTCCAAGATTGATCCAAAGATGTACAGCGAGAACATGTTCAATCCGATGTGCACGAGCGAGCCGTGCAAGAAGATCGACGTGATCATCGTCCAGGGCAGTTGCGCGGTGAACGAAGGCCGGTAGACGCCGAAGATGTTCACGGTCGTCGCGATTGTGCCAGGAATGTTCTGAGCCACGAAAGCGAGCAGGCAGATGGCGATTATCGAGTAGGTGACGATCGGGGCGTTGCCCGACCGAAGCGCCGTAACGAATGCCGGCTTCGTGCGGGGCGCACTCGCTCGAGCTTCTTTGACGCACTCGGGGCAGTGCACCCCGACGGCGGCCTGCGTCTGACACTGCGGGCAGATCGTTCGCCCGCACCGCTGGCACAGCACATAGCTCTGCCGGTCAGGATGCCGGTAACAGAAGTTGCTCGACGAGCCTGGGTTGCTCGACACCGGTGGGTCAGACTTCTTCGATGGTGATGCTCTCGATCACGACGTCGGTGAGCGGCTTGTCGCTGCCATCCGTCGCCACCGCCTCGATCGCGTCGACGACCCGCTTGGACTCCTCGTCAGCGACCTCACCGAAGATGGTGTGCTTGCCCTGCAGCCACCCGGTCGGCACCGTCGTGATGAAGAACTGCGAACCGTTGGTTCCCTTGCCTCCGCGCGTGCCCGCGTTGGCCATCGCGAGGACGTAGGGCGCCGAGAAGTTCAGCTCGCCGTGAATCTCGTCGTCGAACTCGTAGCCGGGGCCGCCGATTCCCTTGCCCAGGGGGTCGCCGCCCTGCAGCATGAAGCCCTTGATGATGCGGTGAAAGACCACGCCGTCGTAGAGCTTGTCGGTCGAGACCTTGCCCGTTGCCGGGTGCGTCCACTCCTTGGTTCCGCTCGCGAGTCCGACGAAGTTCGCGACCGTCTTCGGCGCGTGGTTTCCGTAAAGGTTGAGCTTGATCGGCCCGAGGGACGTGTTCATGGTTGCAACCGCAGTATGGAGAGACATGGCGTCAATTCTTGCATGGCGTGGCAGGATGGAAGCTCCGACGACTCGACCCTGGAGGTTTCCCCGTGGCACTGAACACGCAAGCGCCAGAAAGAACTTAACCGCCTCAAGAATCAGGCCGAAGACCTGTGGGACGACCAGAAAGAGCTGCTCGATCACGCAGCGAAGGTCGTGCGCGCCGCTAGTCGACAGGCGGCGGAGTACGCCCGCGAAGACGTCGCTCCTCGCGTTCGCGACACCTTCGAAGACCGCGTGAAGCCCGCAGTCGCATCCGGAGTCTCGGGGGCACGCTCGGCGGCGCTCGGCACGCGCGACCGCTTCGTCGATGACGTTCTTCCGGCGATGTCGTCAGCGTTCGGAACCGCGCTGGCCGCCATTGAGGTCGCCAAGAACAAGCAGGTTCGAGACGCCATCGGCCGCGCCACCCGGTTCGGCCGAGAGGTCGGAACGCAGGTCGGCGTGATCAAGCCGAAGCCGTCTAGCCGGGCCTGGCCGATACATCCTGATCACCTTCGGCGTGGTCGCCGCTGCTGCTGTCGCGTACGCGGCGTGGCAGACGCTTCGCGCCGATGACGACCTGTGGATCGACGACGAGGCCGAGGGCAGCCCGGCCGCCTAGTTATTCGGGACTCGCCGCCTCGGGGTAGTGAAACACTGCGTCGAGGCCGACGCCGAACACCTGAGCGAGTTGAAACGCCATCTCGAGCGAGGGACTGTATCGACCCTGCTCGATCGCGATAACGGTCTGTCGAGTCACCCCGACGCGATCGGCCAACTCCGCTTGCGTCATTTCACCGTTGGCGAATCGCAACTGACGAATCGAGTTCGTGACCTTGGTCGGCTTTACCACTGGGGCATGCCCCGTCGGTAGGCGACGATCTTGGTGATCGAGGCGAGGATGGCGGAGAGCACGAACCCAAGGTACAGCGCGTTGGCGATCCAGAAGTACGGTGCCTGCACCATCGCGAGCACCAGTGCGCCAACCCCGCCGATCACGATGAACGATTGGCCGACTCGCTCACCGAAGTGGTAGATCTCGCGGTCACGCTGATCCTTCTTGTCCTTCTCGGTGTGCCGCAGTGCGAGGCCTCGCACGATCGCGGTGACGATCGTGACGACGACGTTGGCGACGATCGCGCCCCCGATCGTCCAGAGCATGGGAATGACATAGGGATGCTCCGCCAACGGCAGTTCGCTCGACCCTCCGAGCACCAGTGACAGGTACACGGCATAGGCGCCGACGGTGACGCCGAGCATCGTCCACGCGCTTCGTTCTTCGGATGACACGACATACCTCCATGTAAAGAAATGCTGACATGACGAGAGTAGGTCGTCCGAACCGGCTGTGTCAAGTTTTCTTTACTTGCTGAGCATCGCGAGGGTGTTAGGAGTGGAGCCTAGGGGAATCGAACCCCTGACCTCCTGCTTGCAAAGCAGGCGCTCTACCAATTGAGCTAAGGCCCCGTACTAGTTTGTGCGCCGCCGCTTCTGCTGCGCACAATTGTTTGACCGACCGCGCGCGAGCGCTCGGTCAAACGGCCGGGAAGAACTCCTTGTGAGAGTTCTTGTGGGGGTACCAGGACTTGAACCTGGGACCTCTTCGTTATCAGCGAAGCGCTCTAACCGCCTGAGCTATACCCCCTGAAGGCCAGATAGAAACTTACCCCATCCGGCCGGGTTTTTCGTAATCGCTAGTTGTTTGTGAAGCCCACCAGCAGGCCCGCCCGTGATGCGCACGCTGAAGTTGTAGAGCATGCTCGCGATCGCGCCAAGCGCGGTGCCGACGACAACGTTCAAGATCGCGACGATGAAGGAGAACAGTGCGACCTGCCCGAGCGAGAACCTGTCGCCACGCTGAACTCCGGGTCGCCGAGAACATCCTTGAGGATCTTGTCGAGGCTGCCGAAGATTCCGGTCGAGTTCAGAACGATCCACACCAGGATGCTCGCGACCACCAAGACGATCCCCAGAGACACGGCGACGAGGAACGACAGCTTCACCGACGACCAAAAGTCGATATAGACGAGCTTGAGGCGAACCTGCTTGACCGCCACCTGGCGCTGCGATTTGCGCTGCAGCTTCTCCGCGACACTACTCATCTACTGACTCGTCCTTCCGGGTTGACTCGACTTCCTCAACAGCGTTCTCGCTGTCAGCGTCGAGTTCCTGATTCTCTAGATTCCGCTCGCTGTTCCTGGCGATTGCAATGATCTTGTCGTCGTCGGCAAATCGGGCAAAAACGACACCCATGGTGTCGCGACCCTTTGCTGGCACCTCAGCGACAGACGAGCGTACCACCTTGCCGCTGGCAAGAACCACAAGCACCTCGTCTTCGTCGCCGACCATCAGTGCGCCGGCCAGGTCGCCCCGGTTGTCGCTGAGCTTGGCCACCTTGATGCCCAGACCGCCCCGGCCCTGAACGCGATACTGGTCAACGGATGTGCGCTTGGCGTATCCACCCTCGGTGACGACAAAGACGAATCCGTCCTCGCCGACCACGCTCGCGCTCAGCAGGCTGTCGTCCTCGCGGAAGTGCATGCCGATGACACCGGAAGTCGAACGTCCCATGGGACGAAGTGCAGCATCCGATGCTGTGAACCGGATGGACATGCCCTTGCGCGAGACGAGCAGCACGTCTTCGTCCTCTTCGATCAGCATCGCCGACACGAGTTCGTCGCCCTCTCGCAGGTTGATGGCGATGATGCCGCCCGTGCGGTTCGTGTCGTACTCACTGAGTGCCGTCTTCTTCACCAACCCCCCGAGTGTTGCGAGCACGAGGTACTTGGCGGCTTGGTAGTCGCGGATGTCGAGAATCTGGGCGATTTCCTCGCCCGGCTGCATCGCGAGCAGGTTCGCGACGTGTTGTCCCTTGGCGTCGCGGCCGGCCTCCTGAATCTCGTAGGTCTTCGCCCGGTACACGCGCCCGGTGTTCGTGAAGAACAGTAGCCAGTGGTGCGTCGTCGTGACAAAGAAGTGGTTGACGACATCGTCGGCACGCAGCTGAGCACCCCGCACGCCCTTGCCGCCCCGGTGCTGGCTGCGGTAGTTGTCGCTTCGCGTGCGCTTGATGTACCCGCCGCGGGTGACAGTGACGACCATCTCTTCTTCGGGAATGAGGTCTTCGACACTCATGTCGCCGTCGAACCCGAACATGATCTCGGTGCGTCGGTCGTCGCCGTACTTCGCGATGAGGTCAGTGAGTTCTTCGCTCACGATGTCGCGTTGGCGCTGCTCGCTGCCCAGAATCACCTGGTACTCGGCAATCTCGCGCTCGATCTCGTCGTGCTCGTCGATGATCTTCTGTCGCTCGAGGGCAGCGAGTCGGCGCAGTTGCATCTCGAGGATGGCGCGGGCCTGAAGCTCGTCGATGTCGAGGAGCTTGATCAGGCCGTCGCGCGCATCCTCGACCGTGGACGAGCGGCGGATCAGGGCGATGACCTCGTCGAGAGCGTCGAGCGCCTTGAGGTATCCGCGCAGAATGTGGGCGCGCTCCTCCGCCTTGCGCAAACGGAATTTCGTGCGCCGAACGATGACCTCGATCTGGTGATCGGCCCAGTGGGTGATGAATCCGTCGATCGACAGGGTGCGCGGGATGCCGTCGACGATCGCGAGCATGTTCGCGCCGAAGTTCTCCTGCAGCTGGGTGTGCTTGTAGAGATTGTTCAGCACGACCTTGGCGACGGCGTCTCGCTTGAGCACGATGACGAGTCGCTGGCCGGTGCGCCCCGACGTCTCGTCGCGGATGTCGGCGATGCCGGCGAGCTTGCCCTCCTTGACGAGATCGGCGATCTTCAGAGCGAGGTTGTCGGGGTTGACCTGGTACGGCAGCTCGGTGACGACGAGGCAGGTGCGACCCTGCAACTCCTCGACGTTGATGACGGCACGCATCGTGATCGATCCGCGACCGGTGCGATAGGCATCCTGGATGCCCTTCATTCCGAGAATCTGGGCGCCGGTCGGGAAGTCGGGGCCCTTGATGCGCTGGACCAGCGCTTCGACGAGCTCCTCCTTGCGTGGCATCCGGGTTCGCGAGGTGCCAGAGCGCGCCCTCACCGACCTCCCGGAGATTGTGCGGCGGGATGTTTGTGGCCATGCCGACCGCGATTCCGACCGACCCGTTGACCAGAAGGTTGGGGAAGCGGCTCGGCAATACCGTCGGCTCTTGCGTGCGGCCGTCGTAGTTGTCCTGGAAGTCGACGGTGTCTTCCTCGATATCCCGGACCATCTCCATGGCGAGCGGCGCCATCTTGGTCTCGGTGTATCGGTGCGCGGCCGCGCCGTCGTTTCCGGGAGAGCCAAAGTTGCCCTGGCCCAGAGCCAGCGGGTACCGAAGGCTCCACGGCTGAACAAGTCGCACGAGTGCGTCATAGACCGACGAGTCGCCGTGTGGGTGGAACTGGCCCATGACGTCACCGATGACGCGGGTGCACTTGGAGAACCCCTTGTCCGGACGGTAGCCGCCGTCGTACATCGCGTAGATCACGCGGCGGTGCACGGGCTTGAGGCCGTCACGCACCTCGGGCAGAGCACGTCCGACGATGACGCTCATCGCGTAGTCGAGGTATGACCGCTGCATCTCCAGTTGCAGATCTACCTGCGAGATCTTGTCGTGACGCTCGTCGAGGATGGCCTTCTCGAATGTCGGTTCTTCTGGAATCTCTTCGTCTGCCATAGGAAGTCTTTCGTCTTGGGTCTCGGTACGGCCTGCGGCCTACTCGACCGGCTTAGATATCGAGGAAGCGCACGTCTTTCGCGTTGCGCTGGATGAAGTTGCGGCGAGACTCGACGTCTTCACCCATGAGGGTCGAGAACGTCTCATCGGCGGCGGCCGCGTCATCCAAAGTGACCTGAAGCAGCGTTCGGGTTGCGGGATCCATGGTGGTCTCCCACAGCTCCTTGTAATCCATCTCGCCGAGACCCTTGTAGCGCTGGATGCCGTTGTCTTTCGGAACCCGCTTGCCCGCGGCCAGACCCGCCTCGAGCAGAACGTCGCGCTCCCGGTCGCTGTACACGTACTGGTGTTCCGCGTTGGTCCACTTGAGTCGATACAGCGGCGGCTGGGCGAGGTACACATAGCCCAGATCGATGAGCGGTCGCATGTAGCGGAACAGAAGAGTCAGCAGCAGCGTCGTGATGTGCTGGCCGTCGACATCGGCATCGGCCATGAGCACGATCTTGTGATACCTGGCCTTGCTGGGGTCGAAGTCCTCCCCGACGCCGGCGCCGAACGCGGTGATCATCGCCTGAACCTCGGCGTTGGCCAACGCGCGATCGAGGCGTGCCTTCTCGACGTTCAGGATCTTTCCGCGCAGCGGCAGAATCGCCTGGAACTCGGGGTTGCGGCCCTGTACCGCAGATCCGCCTGCCGAGTCGCCCTCGACCATGAAGATCTCGGATAGCGACGGGTCCTTGCTCGAGCAGTCGCGCAGCTTGCCGGGCATGCCACCCGACTCGAGCAGACCCTTGCGTCGAGTTTGTTCGCGCGCCTTGCGCGCCGCGATGCGAGCCTGGGATGCCTGGATCGCTTTGCGGATGACATCGCGCGCCTGAGTGGGGTTGCGATCGAACCAGTCGCCGAGCTGCTGGCCGGCAACCTTCTGCACGAATGCCTTGGCCTCGGTGTTGCCGAGCTTCGTCTTGGTCTGGCCCTCGAACTGTGGCTCGGCGAGCTTGACCGAGATTACGGCGGTGAGCCCTTCACGAACGTCGTCACCGGAAAGGTTTTCGTCCTTCTCCTTGATGATGTTCTTCTCGCGCGCGTACTTGTTCACCAGCGTCGTCAGTGCCGCTCGGAATCCCTCTTCGTGGGTTCCGCCCTCGTGGGTGTTGATCGTGTTCGCGTAGGTGTGCACGGATTCCGTGTATCCGTTGGTCCACTGCATCGCGACCTCCAGCGAGATCTTGCGGTCGGTGTCCTCTGACTCGAACGCGATGATCTCGGGATGAATGAGGTCGTTCTTCTTCGCCTTGTTGAGGTACTCGACGTAGTCGACGAGACCCTGCTCGTACATGTAGCTCTCGCTGACTTCCTCGTCGCCGCGCTCGTCGGTGATGGTGATGCGCAGACCCTTGTTGAGGAATGCCATCTGCTGGAAGCGCGCACGCAGCGTCTCGTAGTCGAACTCGACGGTCTCGAACGTCTCCGGGCTCGGCCAGAAAGTCTGCATGGTGCCGGTCTCGTCCGTGGACTCGCCGCGCTCGAGCGGGCCGACGGGAACACCGTTGGCGAAACTCATCCGCCAGACGTATCCCTGGCGACGCACCTCGGTGTCGACCTCTTTCGAGAGCGCGTTGACGACGGAGATACCTACGCCGTGCAAACCTCCCGACACCGTGTACCCGCCGCCGCCGAACTTGCCGCCGGCGTGGAGAATCGTCATGACGACCTCGACGGTCGACTTGTTCTCCTGCTTGTTGAGATCGACCGGGATGCCACGGCCGTTGTCGGCGACCCGGACGCCACCGTCCCGGCGCAACGTCACGGCGATCGTGTCGCAGTAGCCGGCGAGGGCTTCGTCTACGGAGTTGTCGACCGCCTCGTAGACGAGGTGGTGAAGTCCACGGGGGCCGGTCGATCCGATGTACATCCCCGGGCGCTTGCGCACGGCCTCGAGTCCCTCGAGGATCTGGATCTGGTCAGCGCCGTAGCTATCGGCTGCGACGTGACCGTTGGAAATGGGAGTGTTTTCGGGCAGATCGTCGGGGGGCGTCGATGTCATCTGTGGTGGGGCTCCTGCCGCTCATGTACTCCGTCATCCGAGGCAGGTAGCTCCCGGAGGAGGTGCGCCCGACGACTGGCCTCGATTCTACCAAATCCTCACGGTCAATCGGGCGAAATCCGCCGTCTGGGGACTTTTTGCGGATCGCTTGACCTGATTTGACTATTTAGCCGTAAGTATCGCGTGGGCCCCGGCCTGGAATTGATCTGGGGCCCCGTTTCCACGAAGGGGCGTTGGGCCCAACAAACCGCACCGACTCGATGTTGGCGTCGGGAAATCGCACCGCGATGGTTGTTGCCACTTGACTGCGCATGAGTCGCAGCTGCGTGGCCCACGCGGTGGAGTCACAACTGACCGTGAGCACGCCCTCTTCGATTCCGGCGGGCGTCGAGTGTGCCGCTGTCTCGTCCCCCACAATTTGCGACCACGACGCGATGAGGTCCGAGCGCGCCAGCGGAGACGTCCATCCCATCGTGGAGCTGAGCGTGTCCATGACATTTCCCAGCCCGATCGGGTCGCGCCCGGCCGCGAAGGGAACGCTGGTGCCCTCGCGCTTGATCGTCTTTCGCGGCCGCGCGCCGCGCACGCCCCCAAACACCTGCCTGAACCGCAGGTACACGGCGACGTGTTCCGGTTCCTCGGGTTCAGTCATCCGAAACCACCCGACCCGCGCTAATTCTCACGACGTTCGCGGCGAGGGATTCGGGGACGTCGTCGAAGACCGCTGCGGTAATGAGAACCTGCTCGAAGTCTCCGACCGCGTCGGCCAGGCGACCGCGTCGTGCTTCGTCGAGTTCGGCGAAGACGTCGTCGAGGATCAGTACCGGATCGCCGGCGGATGCCTCCCGCCGAAGCACTGCGGCCGAGGCGAGCTTGAGCGCGAGGGCGAACGACCAGCTCTCGCCGTGGCTGGCGTATCCCCGAGCGGCGAGCGCGTTGAGTCCCAAGACGAGGTCATCGCGGTGCGGGCCGACGAGGGTGATGCCCCGGTCCAACTCGGCGCGGCGAAGTCGCGCCAGCGCCGCGCGGAACGCCACGTCGGCTTGAGCGGCATCGACGATACCCTCGCGTGTTGCCGTGGCATCCGCTGTCTCGTCTTCCCCGACGAAGTCGGGTCCGGAAAAAATGCTCAGCTGGGTGGCGAGGGTGGCGCCGTGGTCTGAACCGGCGATCGCGGAATAGGCGCGGGAGACCTCGGGGGCAAGTTCGGCGACCAACGACGTTCGCGACTGGATAATCTCGGCACCCAGGGCGACGAGGCGTTCATCCCAGATTTCCAGAGTGCCCAATTGGGTTGTCTTGAGGCCGGATGCTCGCGCCGACTTCAACAGGGTGTTGCGTTGCCGAAGTACCCGCTCGTAGTC
The DNA here is from genome assembly GCA_963787305.1 of uncultured bacterium. Taxonomy (GTDB): domain Bacteria; phylum Actinomycetota; class Actinomycetes; order Actinomycetales; family Microbacteriaceae; genus Rhodoglobus. The sequence continues at coordinate 376,326 of CAWBCL010000002.1, read as the reverse complement.
GCTAATCACCGAACTCATTCGTGGAATTCGCAACACCAGGAGTTCGTCCATGAACTTTCTGCGCACCGAGGGCTCGCCCCGCACCAGGGCGAGGTCTTCTGGGGCGAACAGCACGCTCGAGAAATACCGAGGTAGTTCTCGCGGTTTGATGCTCGACCGATTGACCTGAGCCCGATTCGCTCCGGTGCGATTGATCTGCACCTCGGCAAGAACGTCGCGGCCGCCGTGGGCAAGGCGGGCCCGAATGATCGCGGAGTCCTGACCTTGCCGAATCATCGCGTGGTCGACCGAGACTCGATGTGAACCCAGGGTGGACAGGTAGCCGAGCGCTTCCACCAGATTGGTCTTACCCTGACCGTTGCTGCCAACAAACAGGTTGGATCCACCGACGAGATCGATTTCTAGAGACTCGTAGTTTCTAAAGTCGGTGAGGCTGAGTTGAGTGACAATCACGGGCGGTTCGACGCCTCAGCTCTTGCGAACGGCGTGGCCACCAAACTGGTTGCGAAGCGCGGCAACGGCCTTCATCGATGGTGAGTCCTTCTGGCGCGACACGAAACGTGCGAAGATCGCCGCGCTGATGGTGGGAACGGGAACGGCGCGGTCGAGCGCTTCGTGCACGGTCCAGCGACCCTCACCTGAGTCGTCGACGTATCCGGCAATCTGCGTGAAGTCTGGATCTTCTTCGAGGGCCTTAACGAGTAGCTCTAGCAGCCAGGAACGCACAACGGTTCCGCGCTGCCATGCCTTGAAGGAACCGGTCACGTCGGTCACGAGATCTTTGCGGCTGTCGAGAAGCTCATATCCTTCGGCCCACGCCTGCATCAGTGCGTACTCGATACCGTTGTGAACCATTTTCACGTAATGCCCGGCACCGACCGGCCCAGCGTGGACGAATCCCTCCTCGCGAGGACCATCAGGGCGCAGGGCGTCGAAGATGGGCATTGCATACTCGATGTCCTCCGCGGCACCGCCGGCCATGAGCCCGTAACCATTCTCCAGACCCCAGATACCGCCAGACACACCCACGTCGATGAACCTGATCTTCTTCGCACTGAGGAACTCGGCGTGGAGTGCGTCGTCGGTGAAGCGCGAATTGCCTCCATCGATAACGACATCTCCGGGTTCGAGAACTTCAGACACGTCGCGAATGACCTGATCGGTAATCTCGCCGGAGGGAACCATGACCCAGATCACCCGGGGCGCGGGTAACGCTGCCGCGAGATCGGCGAGGGATGCGACATCCGTGACATCGGGATTCGGGTCGAATCCGGTGACCTCAACTTTGCCCGCCCGAAGTCGGGCACGCATGTTGTTGCCCATCTTGCCCAGGCCAACGATGCCGATGTGCATGTTGTACTCCCTCGGTTGCCGGAACTAGCGCAGCAACAGGTTGGGCTGCAGCAGGTACTTGTAGTTGTCGGCGCCCGGCTGGTCTTTAGACGACTGACTGGTCACAAGCACCGGACCCGGCTTGTTCGGGTTCTCGGTCTTCGTGAACGAAATGCGCACGAACTCGGAATGCACCGAGCTCAAGCCGTCCAGCAGGAACGCCGGCTTGAGCGAAACCACTGTGTCGGATCCCGTCAGGAAAGCATCGATTTGCTCGGATGCCTGAGCCTGTTCAGACCCGATCGCCTCGAGTACCAATCCCTCGCTGGAGAAAGTGAACCGCAGCGCTGCCTCCCGCTCGAGAACCAGCGACACTCGGCGCACCGCCTCGATGAGCTCCGCAGTGTTGAGCACCGCGTAGTTGTCGACGGTTTCGGGAAACAGTCGCCGAACCGGAGGAAAGTTTCCCTTGATGAGCAAGCGAGGTAACCGTCTTATTGTCGGCGCGGAAGGCAATGAGCTCGCGATCATCCGAACTCGTGATGGCAACAGCAATCGTGCCGCTGTGACCAAACGTCTTGCCGATCTCGATAAGCGTGCGCGCGGGAACCAGGGCGGTCGCCGTCTCGATTCCCGAATTGGCAGCATCCCAAGCAATCTCGCGCACGGCGACCCGGTATCGATCGGTCGCCACCAGCGAGAGACTGTTTTCGGATACCTCGAGCTGTACACCCGTAATGACGGGGGTGACATCGTCACGCGACGCCGCAACGGCGACCTGTGAAATGGCATTCGCGAAGTCTTCTGCCTGCAGAACACCAGACTGCTCGGAAATCTCAGGAAGGGTCGGGTACTCCTCCACCGGCATGCTCAGCAGCGTGAACTGACCGGATCCGCAAGCGACGGTGATGCGACCCTCTTCGGTGCGTGAAAGTCACCGGGGCGTTCGGTAGTCGGCTAGCGATGTCGGCAAGGAGCCGGCCGGAGACGAGAACTTTGCCTGGTTCATCGACTTGAGCTGCGATCTGGGTACGAGCCGAGACCTCGTAGTCAAACGACGAAAGTGTCAGACCGTCGGTTGTTGCCTCAATCAATACCCCACTCAGAATGGGCAGGGTGGTTCGCTGCGGGAGAAGCTTGACGGCGAAGGAGACGGCCTCACTGAAGACGTCGCGGTTGACCTGGAACTTCACATTCACCCCTTACGCAGTCGGTGGGTCCGGCCGGTTAATACTGGCACAGGCCAATCATGCCCGCGCTCATGGGTTATCTCGCTATCAAACTCTTCTTTAAGAAGGACAACATTCTTAACCGCTGTGGGAACTGTGTACAACTATCGATCCGTCGCTACTTCATTGGGAACTACAACGGTGTGAGATGTTGACGAGGGGTGTGCAATGGGTGAACTACTTCTCGACGCGAGTCTCGAACTCGCGCCGTGTTTCCACAGAGGCTAGAGCTGAGTCAACAAGAGGTCCGGCGAGTCGGGGAAGTTATGCACACCTTATGCACATGGTACGAAACTCAACCTTTGCCGTATCGGTGGTTCTGCTTGATTCGACTCGTCAGTTCTGTGACCTGGTTGTAGATCGACCGTCGCTCTTTCATTAGCTCAGTAATCTTCTTGTTCGCGTACATCACGGTCGTGTGATCGCGATTTCCGAAGAGTTGGCCGATCTTCGGCAGCGAGAGGTTTGTCATCTCGCGGCACAGATACATTGCGATCTGTCGCGCGGTTGCGACGGCTTGGGATCGAGACGAGCCGTACAGGTCGTCGACTGTGAGTTTGAAGTACTCGGCGGTGTGGTTGATGATGTCGACCGGCGCGATGACGTTGTCTTCGTCAAGGGTTATGAGGTCTTTGAGAACTGTCTGCACCAGGGACATGTCGACCTCGGTGCGGTTGAGGCTGGCGAAAGCGGTGACCCTGATAAGAGTTCCCTCTAGCTCGCGGATGTTGGATGACACCTTGGATGCCATGTACTCGAGGATCTCGTTGCTGACCTGAAGCTTTTCGCTTTGGGCCTTCTTGCGGAGGATCGCAATTCGGGTTTCTAGGTCGGGAGCCTGAACATCGGTGATGAGTCCCCACTCGAAGCGCGATCGCATCCTGTCTTCGAATCCGGTCAGGTGTTTCGGTGGCAGGTCGCTCGTGATGACCACCTGTTTGTTGTGGTCGTGAAGGGTATTGAACGTGTGGAAGAACGCCTCCTGAGTGGAGTCCTTTCCTTGGAGAAATTGGATGTCATCAATGAGCAGGATGTCGATCTCGCGGTAACGAGACTGGAATACCGATGCGCGGTTGTTGGCAATCGAGTTGATGAAGTCATTGGTGAACTCTTCGCTGCTGACATAGCGAACGCGGATGCCCGGGTAGAGGCTTTCGGCGTAGTGGCCGATGGCGTGCAAGAGGTGGGTCTTGCCTAGGCCGGACTCACCATAAATGAACAGGGGGTTGTACGCCTTGGCTGGTGCTTCAGCCACGGCTACTGCGGCGGCGTGAGCGAAGCGGTTGGATCCGCCGATGACGAAGTTATCGAAGCTGTACTTCGGGTTGAGTCGCGAGTCGGACCGCCGTTGACCCGTGGTGTCGACGGGGGTCACGATTGTGGGTTCGATGTAGGACTGTTCTGTGGTGTCATGACTCTGCTCGAGCACATCCTGCTGGATGTCTGGGTTTACGACGATGGCGAAGTTGCTGACTTCGAGTTCGTCGTCGAGGGCTGCGATTGCGTTCAGCAGGGGGACCCGGATTCGCTGTTCAAGCATGCCGCGGGTGAGTTCGTTGGGAACCTCAAGATAGAGGGTTCCGGCCATGACGCCCTTGGGTTCGACGAGGCTGACAAAGCCCAGGAGCTGAGGAGTAATACGATCGTCATCGGTGAGATGAGTCAGGAGGGTCTGCCAGATCACTCGCGTTGGGTCGGGTGTCTCCGACATGCGTTCCACATCCTTGCTCTTACTTATTCACAGGGTTGTACACCGGTCGTCAGGGTGGGTAATCCCCGCAAACACCGCCTATGACCGACAATTCGGGTGGCTTTTACCTTAGTTGTCCACAGGCCGCGCTGACCAACCCCAACTCAAATTGTGTGGATAATCCGATAGGGCAAAGCGGGAAAGTTTGACCGGGCGGGCTTTACACCGTAGTTTTAATCAGTTGACTTCCAGCCGCAGGGCTAACCGACTTCTTTCCGGCCTTCAGAGCTGGGCTTTGGAGATACCACTATGAGCAAGAGAACCTTCCAGCCGAACAACCGTCGTCGCGCCAAGGTGCACGGCTTCCGGCTTCGTATGCGCACCCGCGCCGGGCGCGCCATTTTGGGTGCTCGTCGTCGCAAGGGCCGCACCGAACTGTCGGCCTAGCAAGTACGGTGCTGGCCAAGGGCAACCGGGTGAGCCGGCCTGACGACTTTCGGGTCGCCATGCGTCAAGGACGCCGGGTCGGCTCGGCCAACACGGTGGTGCATGTTGTCGATCGGCAGGCGAGCAGTTCCGTGCGCTTTGGCTTCATTGTGGCTAAGACCGTCGGTGGTGCCGTTGTTCGGAATCGGGTTCGGCGGCGACTACGGTCGGCCTGTCGTGATCTGATGCCCACGGTTCGCCCCGGCGTCGATGTGGTGGTGCGTGCGCTCCCAGGTTCTGGTTCGGCTACGTGGGATACCCTGCGTGGCGAGGTAGCTATCGCGATCGGGAAGACAATGGGCAAGGGATGAACCGCACTCTGGCGTTCATCGTGCTCGCACCCCGCAACCTCTGCGTCGCAATCTTGACGGTTTACCGCGCGGTCATCTCCCCCCTCTACGGTGATGTGTGTCGCTACTACCCGTCGTGCTCGCACTACACACTTCAGGCCATCCAGCAGCACGGGGTGCTCAAGGGCATCTGGCTCGGATCCTTCCGGATCGCTCGGTGCCACCCGTGGGCCGAGGGTGGCGTTGACGACGTCCCTCACGCGCACCACGAACGCTACGCCGTAACCCGATTCGGATTCGTTGTCGCCAATAGCCACGGAAAGGGCTAACTCCAGTCATGGATATTTTCGGATTCTTCAACACCCTCTTGTGGCCAATCAAGTGGGTGATTGAGGCGATCCTGGTCGGTTTCCACTGGTTGTGGACGACCATCGGATTCGACAAGGATGCCGGCCTCACCTGGGTTCTCGCGATCGTCGGACTCGTGCTCGTGGTGCGTGCGGCTCTGATCCCAGTGTTTGTGAGGCAGATCAAGAGCCAGCGTCGAATGCTCGAGGTCGCGCCGCAGGTCAAGAAGATCCAAGACAAGTACAAGGGCAAGAAGGATCAGTTCTCTCGCGAGGCGATGTCGCGCGAGACGATGGAACTGTACAAGCGCACCGGCACCAACCCACTCAGCTCGTGCCTGCCGCTGTTGATGCAGATGCCGATCTTCTTCGGACTGTTCTCGGTGCTCAGCAACGCGCAACATGTGAACGCCGACGGGTCACGTAACCCCGGGGTCGGCCTGCTCTCTCCCGAGCTGTCCGAGTCGTTCGGCACATCATCTTTGTTCGGCATCGCTCCGCTTCATCTCTCGATCAGTACCGCCGACGGCAATGTCGCAGTGATCGTGATCGCGTCGATCATGGTCGTGCTGATGACCGGCTCGCAGTTCATAACGCAGCTGCAGATCATGTCGAAGAACCAGTCGGCCGAGATGAAGGCCAGCCCGATGTTCCGCCAGCAGCGCATCCTGCTCTACCTGCTGCCGTTGGTGTTCGCGTTCTCGGGCTTCACGTTCCCTCTGGGTGTCATGACCTACTGGCTCGTGTCGAACTTCTGGACCATGGGTCAGCAGTTCCTCGTCATCCGGAACATGCCGACTCCCGGCAGTGAGGCCGCACTCGCTCGCGAGGCCCGTTTAGCCAAGCGCAACCAGCGCAAGGGAATCATTGAGGAGCTTCCCGACGGAGGCACTCTCATGGTCGAGGAACCGAAGAAGCCGCAACGACAGCAGCCGACCGGCAAGAACCGTTCGAAGAAAAAGAAGAAGAAGTGAGCGACGTGACTGACACCGAAACCCCCGACCTCGACGTCGAGGCAGCTACCGATCCGACCGTCGATTCTGATGCCGCTCGCACCCCGAGCCAACTCGAAGAAGAGGGCGAGATCGCGGCGGACTACATCGAGGAGCTTCTCGACATCACCGATCTCGATGGCGACATTGAGATCGATGCTCGCGCTGGGCGTGCGTACGTCTCGGTGACTTCGAGCGAGGAGTCCGCTCTGCGGATGCTCTCCAAGCCAGACACGGTCAACGCGCTTCAGGAGCTCACTCGCATTGCGGTGCAGACCAAGACGGGGTCGTTCTCTCGCCTCATCCTTGACGTCGGTGGATCGCGCGAGGCGCGCGCCGCAGAGCTTGCACTCCTCGTCGACAAGGCGGTCGAGCGCATCGAGGCCGGGTCGCCGTCCGCCGCGCTGCCGCCCATGTCGTCGTATGAGCGCAAGCTCGTTCACGACATCGTGTCCGCGCGGGGATTCTCGTCGGAGTCCGAGGGCGAAGGACGCGACCGGCACACGGTCATCTCGAAGCGCGCAGGAGCGTAGGGGATCGCACCGCGATCTCGCGACGCCAGCGAAATGTTTCACGTGAAACAACGACCAATGATCACACTCGAGCCCGAGCCAGATGTCGCGGCGTCCCTCTTCGGTGATCGCATCGACGTTGCTCGTGCTTTCACGTCCGATCTGGGTCGGCGGGGTGAGGAGCTGGGGCTCATCGGTCCGCTCGAGCCACCGCGCCTGTGGTCGCGGCACATCCTCAATTGCGCCCTGGTGGCTCCGCTGCTCCGCCCCGGGGTGACTGGCGATGTCGGCAGCGGGGCAGGCCTGCCCGGTCTCGTGCTCGCGATCGCGCGTCCGGACGTTCAGCTGGTGCTCATTGAGCCGATGGAGCGCCGGGTCGATTGGCTTACGCACGAGTCGGCGCAGCTCGGGCTGAACAACGTCACGGTCGTGCGCGCCCGTGCCGAAGAGGCGCGTCTCGACCAGCCGCTGGACCAGGTGACTGCGCGAGCGGTCACCGCGTTGAGCAAGCTCATTCCGGCTACCGCGCACCTGCTCAAGCCGGGCGGAGAGATGATTTTCATGAAGGGCTCCCGGGTCGGGGATGAGCAGGTCGCCGCCGCCAAGGCGATCCGGAAGGCGAGATTGCGGGACATCGAGGTCCTGGTGTTGGGCGAGGGAATCACCCCGGAGGCGACGCGGGTGTTTCGGGCTACAGTGGACTGACCGCGGACCGCCTCCTCGAGACGGATTCCAGCCGATTCCAGCCACGCTCCCCCTAAGGTTTCACGTGAAACATCCAGACGGCGATCTCGCCGAGTCCAGGACGACGTTCGATGATTCGACCCCGCTCGCGCGCGAGCTGGCGGAGATGACTCGGCGCCGGCAGGCGTTGGCGGCCGAGCAACTCCCGCTGCCCGAAGACACCCGGGTGTTCACCGTCGCCAACCAGAAGGGTGGCGTCGGAAAGACGACCACCACCGTCAACCTCGCGGCGGCGTTGGCGCGCGGCGGAGCACGGGTTCTGGTGATTGACCTCGACCCCCAGGGCAACGCTTCGACGGCGCTCGGCGTCGAGCACCGCTCCGAGACCGTGAGCGTCTACGACGTCATCATCAACGACGAGCCCATGGCGGGCGTCGTTCAGAAGAGCCCGGAGTTCGACGGGTTGTACTGCGTGCCCGCGACGATCCATCTCGCCGGAGCGGAGATCGAACTTGTCTCGCTCGTCGCCCGAGAGCAGCGCCTGCGCACCGCCCTCGATCTGTTCCTCGCCCAGTCGCCGGACCTCTTCCACTACGTCTTCATCGACTGCCCGCCGTCGCTGGGGCTGCTCACGATCAACGCGTTTGTCGCGGCCCGCGAGGTGCTCATTCCGATCCAGTGTGAGTACTACGCGCTGGAGGGCCTGAGTCAACTGCTCTCGAACATCCAGCTGATCGAACGCCACCTCAACCCCCGGTTGACGGTGTCGACCATCCTGCTCACGATGTACGACTCGCGCACGAACCTCGCGAATCAGGTCGTCGAAGATGTGCGAACGCACTTCCCAGACAAAGTTCTCGATACGCTCATCCCGCGCTCGGTGCGCATCTCCGAAGCGCCGAGCTACGGACAGAGCGTCATCAGCTACGACGGCAACTCCCCGGGGTCGCTGTCATATCTTGAAGCGGCAGCGGAGATCGCGCGACGAGGAGCACCGAACTAAATGGCAACACCCAAACGCACAGGACTCGGCCGCGGCATTGGCGCGCTGATTCCCGGAACCGACGAGGACTCTCAGCGTCCAGTCGACGTGTTCTTCCCCGCAGGAGCGGATGCTCGTCAAGGCTTGCTAGCCGTTCCCGGCGCCAAGCTCGCGAACCTGACCCCGGACGACATCGCACCCAACAGCCAGCAACCCCGCAAGGAGTTCCGGGCCGAGGAGCTCGAAGAACTCGTCGTGTCCATTCGCGAGATCGGCGTACTCCAGCCCATCGTCGTTCGCCCCATCGCCGGAGCGACCGAGTCGCCACACTTCGAGCTCATCATGGGCGAGCGTCGTCTGCGGGCCACCAAGCAGCTCGGGCTCGGCACAATCCCTGCGGTGATCAAGAACACCGCAGACGAGGACATGCTGCGGGATGCCTTGCTCGAGAACCTGCACCGGGCGAACCTCAACGCGTTGGAAGAGGCATCCGCCTACCAGCAGCTGCTCGCCGACTTCGGTATCACCCAGGACGAGCTCGCGAATCGGATCGGGCGCTCCCGCCCCCAGATCACCAATACCCTTCGGTTGCTCAAGCTGCCGGCAACGATCCAGAAGCGCGTTGCTGCCGGGGTCTTGAGCGCGGGCCACGCCCGGGCGATCCTGTCGGTCGGGGATGCCTCGGCGATGGAACGTCTCGCCGACAAGATCGTGAACGAAGACCTCTCCGTGCGTGCCGCTGAGGCGGCCGCGGGACAGTCGGCGGCGAAGGCACCCAAGGCTAAACCCACCGCGGGCAAGCGTCAGGGACAACTCGACGAGGTGGCATCCCAACTGGGCGATCGTCTCAACACCCGCGTCAAGGTGACCCTCGGATCCAGCAAAGGCCAGATCGTGATCGACTTCGCGACGGTGGGCGACCTCAACCGCATCCTCGGTGAACTCGGGCAGCCCGGCTTCACCAAGTAGCTCAGAGAAGCGCCTCGGCGATGGCAGCCTCCGCGAGTGCGGAGTACACCCAGCCGAGGTCGTGACCGGCGGCCTCGAGCGCCTGGGGCAGGATTGAGGTCTCGGTGAGTCCTGGCAGCACGTTGGCCTCGAGAAACCACGGAGTGCCTGCGCCGTCAACGATCAGGTCGACCCGGGACAGGTGACGCAGACCGAGGGCACGGTGCGCCGCGAGGGCGACCTCGGCGGCGCGCGCCGCGACATCCTCGGCAATGCGCGCCGGAACGAAGAACCGGGTCTCACCGGCGTTGTATCGCGCCTCGAAGCTGTAGACCCCCGAGAGCGGTTGGATCTCGACCGCGGGCAGTGCGACCGGGCCGTCACCGCTGTCGATGATGCCAACGGCGATCTCGGTTCCGGTGATCTTCTGCTCGATGAGCGCCGAGTCGCAATAGGTGTAGGCGTCGACCATGGCGCGGGGTAGCAGCGACCGGTCGTCGACGACGGTGACGCCCTGGGCCGATCCACCCTGAGCGGGCTTGACGACGAGCGGACCGGAGAACTCGTCTTGAATCTCCTCGAGGATGCTGTTGGCCCCGAGCTCCCGGAACGCGTCGCGCGGCAGGGTGATCGACCGGGGAGTGCTGACCCCGACGCGCCCGACGATGGTTTTCGCAGTGGGCTTGTCCCAGGCGAGCCGGGATGCCTCGGCGCGCGACCCGACGTAGGGAATGCCGATGAAGTCCAGGAGGCCGCGGAGCGCGCCGTCCTCGCCGCTGGCGCCGTGCAGGGCCGGCCACACCACGTCGGGTCGGGCGTCGCGCAGGTAGGCGAGCAGCGTGGCATCCGGGTCACGCAGTTCGACACTGATGCCGTGCTCAAGCAAGACTGTCGGCGACTCGGCGCCCGGAGCGCAGCGATACGTCGCGCTCGTGAGAGATTCCGCCGGCGAGGACGAGTACGTGGGGGACGGTCATCAGCCGAGGTTCGCTGGCGGGTTGATCATGGCGGACTCCGGTCGGACGATTGGCAGGGGCGCCGTCTGCGAGAAGGTGGTGAGCAGCTCGAGCTCGCCGTTGATCACGGTGGAGAGGCGACGGATGCCTTCCCGAATGAAGTCGGGCGTCGGGTAGCAGAATGCGAGCCGCATCTTGTTGCGTCCGCCGCCGTCGGCGTAGAAGGCGGTGCCCGGCGTGTACGCGACGAGCTCTTTCACGGCCCTGGGCAGCATCGACTTGGAGTCGAGGTTGTCGGGCAGCGTCACCCAGACGTAGAAGCCTCCGGTCGGATGCGTCCAGCTGAGGTCGGGGAGATAGTCGGTCAGGGCGGCGAGCATCGCGTCGCGACGCTCTCGGTACACCCCGCGGAAGGTGTCGATCTGGCCCTTCCAGTCGGCGGTCGTCAGGTACTCGGAGATGAGGTGCTGCGTGAACGAGCTTGGCGACAGCACGGCCGCCTCATTCGCCAACGTGAGCTTTTCTCTAATAGCGTGAGGGGCGAGCACCCACCCGACCCTGAAACCGGGAGCGAGTGTCTTCGAAAACGTGCCGAGGTAGATGACGCCATCCTCTTCGACCGAGCGCATCGCGTGAGGCGGGGCGCCGTCGAAGTACAGCAGGCCGTACGGGTTGTCTTCGAGCACGAGGATGTCGTTGGCCCGACAGATCTCGAGAATCTCCAGTCGGCGTTCCCACGTGAGAGTCACGCCAGCGGGATTGCTGAACGTCGGAACCGTGTACAAGAACTTGATCGACTTGCCTGCGGACTTCACTCGCGCGACGTGCTCGCGCAGCGCCGCCGGAATCAGACCGAACTCGTCCATCGGGACATGCTGGATGTCGGCCTGAAATGACTTGAACACGACCATCGCGGTCACGTAGCTGGGCCCCTCGGCGAGCACGACGTCGCCAGGGTTGATAAACAGCTTGGTGACGAGTTCGAGCGCGTGCTGCGATCCCGTCGTCACGACGATGTCATCCACGCTGCCACGGATGCCCTCGAGCGCCATGACCTCGAGAATGTGCTCGCGCAGGGCGGGCATGCCCTGGCCCGAACCGTACTGGAGAGCGACGGGGCCGCTGTCGCGCATCACCCGCTGGAACGCGTCGGAGATCAGGTCCTGCGGCAGAGCAGACACGTACGGCATGCCACCGGCCAGAGAAACAACCTCGGGACGGGATGCAACGGCGAAGAGGGCGCGCACCTCACTGGCGGCGAGGCCGGCCGTGCGATCGGCGTAGTGGCCGTACCACTGATCGAGGTTGTTGCCCTGATTCGTCATGCGCTGCCCTTTTCCAGTCGCGAAGCTTCAAGGATAGCTTCAGCGTCGCCCCCTCAGCGCAGTCGACCGACTCCGGGAATGAATCGTCCGGTGTGCGCGCCATACTCGGCGTATGACGCATGAGAGGCGCGGAGCATCCGCTCCTCCCAGCGTGCTTTGATCGCGAGCAGCACCAGAAGGGCCACCCACAGAACGATCGCCAGCACGGATGCCGCGAGCGCGACGAGCCCGAGTGCGCCGAGCAGCAGGCCGCTGTAGATCGGATGCCGCACCAACCCGTACACGCCGGTGGTGGTCAGTACGTTGTCCCGCAGCGGCACCGGGCTAGCGGTGAGCGACGAACCTAGGCCGACAACACCAAGAACCGCGACCGTGCCGCCACCGAGAATCAGAACGGCGGCAACGACGACGGCGATGGTGCCCACCGGCCACAGGCGAGCATCCGCAATCACGACGGCAACGACGAGAGCGGCGAGCAGCAGAAATTGGAGCCCAACCAGCACCCAGGGCAGTACGCGTTTCATGCGGTGAGCATACGCCAGCACGCGAAACTGCCCCGCGAATCGTGCTGATTCGCGGGGCAGTGTGGCGCTTGTGAGCGCGAGTTCTAGACGAGGAACTCGGCCAGGTCGGCCTCGATCGCCGGCTTCGGCTTGGCGCCGATGACGGTCTTGACGACCTCGCCGCCGCGGAAGACCTTCATCGCCGGGATCGACGTGATCTGGTACTTCATCGCCATCTGGGGGTTGTCGTCGACGTTGAGCTTGACGATCTTGATCTTGTCGGCGTGCTCCTCGGCGATCTGGTCGAGGATGGGGGAGACGGCGCGACACGGGCCGCACCACTCGGCCCAGAAGTCCACCATGATGGTGTCTTTCGAGTTGAGTACTTCCTCGGCGAAAGTGGCGTCGGTGACGTCGTGAGCTGTTGACATGGGTTTCTCTTTTCCGTAGTGAATTCGGTAGTTAGTCGGTGGGGTTAGACGGCAGCGACCGCGTGCTGGATTGCAGCGTCGACTACGTCTTTGGGCAGCGAGGCGAGGTAGTGCTCCGCGTCGAGCGCGGCGACCGTACCCGAGCCCGCTGCGGTGACGGCCTGACGGTAGGTCGGATCGATCACGTCACCGGCGGCGAAAACGCCGGCGATGTTGGTGCGGGAGGATCGCCCGTCGACCGCGATGGTTCCGTCGGCGTTCAGGTCGAGCTGACCGTGAACGAGGTGGGTGCGCGGGTCGGCGCCGATCGCGATGAACAGGCCGCTGAGGTCGAGCGTCGTTTCTGTGCCATCCACCGTGTCGACCAGACCGACGCCCGTGACGAGCTCGTCGCCGTAGATGTGCTCGACGGTCTTGTTGAACAGAAACTCGATCTTCGGGTCGCTGAACGCGCGATCCTGCATCGCCTTGGATGCCCGAAGCTCGTCTTTGCGGTGGATCACGTACACCTTGTCGGCGAAGCGAGTCAGGAACGTGGCTTCCTCCATTGCGGAGTCTCCGCCGCCGACGACAGCGATCGTCTTCTGGCGGAAGAAGAAACCGTCGCAGGTCGCACACCACGACACCCCGTGGCCGCTGAGCCGCGTCTCGTCGTCAAGGCCCAACTTGCGGTAGGCCGAGCCGGTCGCGAAAATCACCGTGAGGGCCTCGTGCACGTCTCCGTTACCGAGCGTCACGCGCTTGACGTCGCCCTCAAGTTCGAGTTTCACGACATCGTCGAGCACGATCTCGGTACCAAAGCGTTCGGCCTGACCCTGCATCGCGATCATGAGCTCCGGGCCCTGAATTCCCTCAACAAACCCCGGGTAGTTCTCGACCTCGGTGGTCTTCATCAGCTCGCCGCCGGCCTCAACGGAGCTGGCGATCAGTAGCGGCGCGAGGCTCGCTCGGGCGGCATAGATTCCGGCCGTGTAGCCGGCCGGTCCTGATCCCACAATGATTACTTGCCGCACGTGAAACATCTCCCTCGGGGTTGTTGTCTACGGGTACAACTAATCCTAGGCCGGGACTATTCCGCGTCTCCGCGACCGAATCGCCGCAGAACGGGTGCTGCCAGCTGCGCCAACTCGCGGTTGCGGCTCAGGCCGAGAATCGCGAGGTAGACCGCCGCCATCCCCGTGCCCACTACGGCGAGCGTGATCCCGCCGCCGAGACGTGTGGCCACGGCGAAACCGCCAGGGGTGAACGCTCCCATGCCCCAGACCCCGACAAGCCCGAGAGCAGCGGCGACGACGGCCGCCCCGAAGAATCTCGCGGACGAGGCGAGAATCTCGCGTGCCCCGAGTCCGCCCAAGCGACGGCGCAAAACGAGCGCGGCGACGACGGTACCGACGATCGCCGAGAGGCTCATCATGCCTGCCACACCCACGGCCACCCACGGGGCGGGTACCCAGACTAGGGCGAGGAGACCGCCGACGAAGATTGCGGATTGCAGGGCCTGAAGCCAGAACGCGGAACGCGTGTCATCGAGGGCGTAGAACACGCGCTGCAGCACGAAGAGAACGGTGAACGGCACGAGCCCCACCAGATAGGCAATGACGACATTGCCGAGCGCGCTGATCTCCGAAAACCCGCCACCGAACACGGCGCTGAACGGATAGGCGAGAACCGCGAGCCCCAGCGCGGAGAAGATCATGATCAGCAGGATCGAGCGAAGCGACAGCGAGACATCCGAGCGGATCGAGACGAGGTCACCGTTGCGCGCGTGGGTGCTCATGCGGGTGAAGTAGGCGGTTGCGATCGACACCGTCACGATCGAGTGAGGAAGCATGAAGATCAGCCACGCGTATTTGAGTGCGCCAATCGACGCCTCACCGGAGGCGCCGGTGGCGACGCGGGTCTCGACGATCGCGGCGAGCTGGGTGATCAGGATCATGCCGAATACCCAAGCTGCCGCCTTGCCGGTGCGCCCAAGCCCCACGCCTTTCCAGCGAAAGTCGGGGCGATAGGTGAGGCCGGCGCGCTTCCAGAAGAAGAGCAGAACCGTGGCTTGCGCCGCGATTCCCACGGTTGCCGTGCCGCCGAGCACGGCGATCATCGTCGGCGTCCAGACCGAGGCATCCTGGTTCGTGGGAAACGCCCCGAAGATCGCGATGAACGTCGAGATGCCGATGATCGCGATGACGTTGTTGAGCGCGGGCGCCCAGGTGAACGGACCGAACACACGCCGGGCGTTGAGCACCTGCCCGAGCAAGCTGTACAGAGCGTAGAAGAGCACCTGCGGCAGACACCAATACGCGAACGCGGTGGCGAGGGCGAGTTCGTCCGGACCGAACCCGCGGCTACCCGACTGCGCGTACACCGCCACCAGCAGCGGAGCGGCCAGGGTTGCTGCGATCGCCACGATCACGAAGACGACAGTGCCGAGGGTCACGAGCTTGTTGATGAACGCCGCACCGCCATCCGACTGGATGCCGGCGCGCACGATCTGCGGAACCAGCACGGCGCTGAGCAGCCCGCCGGCGATGAGCGCATAGATGCTGTTGGGAATCTGGGTGGAGAGGGTAAACGCGTCGGCCGCCCCACCGATGTATCCGATCGCACCGGCGAGCACCGCGGCGTTGACGAATCCGAGGATGCGCGACACGATCGTGCCCGACGCGAGAGCCGCGCTGGCACGGCCTATTGCGGACGCGCCATCAACCTCGTCACTGGGCCTGTCGGTCACCGCTACTCCGCTCGCACGCCACGTCGTCGTCGCACGATATTGCGCACGATCCCTCCGGCAAACACCACGACGACAAGGCCACCGATGATGACGACGACGGGGGTCTCCCATCCGGCCTGCACATTGATTTCCGCTGTCGTCGGCTGGCCGACGTCGACTCCGGTCGGGCTGCTCAGAGTCACCAAGACCTGCACCGTTCCGTTCGAGATTGCCTGAACCGGAACAACCGCCTTGGCCTGGGATCGCGGTTCGACGGTGAGTTCGACCCTGCTGTCTCCGACCGCGAGCAGGGCGGTCTCCGGTCGCAGCGTGATGTAGACGGTCACGGCCTGGTCGAGGGAATTGCTTACTGAGACGGGAAGGCCCGATTTGTCGGCCAACAGGAGGAAGCTGCTGCTGGAGACCACCTGAACGGAACTGCGCAGATCGGTCGAGTCGGTCAAGAACTGTCCGGTCGCGGTCTGCCATCCCGAGGGATTCGAGTCCCAAGCGGTCGAGAGCAGCGCGAGCAGACGCAGGCGGCGCGGGGCTGTGACATCCACGGGCTCGACGGCGACGGAGGCGAACCGCTCCTCCGCGCGTACGGCATTGAGCAGGGTGCGCACGCGGTCGAGCGTTGCGGCATCCCGCGGCATCTCCACGAGAGTCGCCGAGTTGGCCGAGGAAGCGAGGAGGGTGTCTAAACGGCCGAGGGTCACCGTTGAGTCGGCTTGGAGGGTCCGGATGGTCTCGGCGACACGAGTGCCCGTGAGTGGAACGCTTCGATCCAGAGTGACGACGGTCGTGCCGCCCGGGAGTTTCGCGGAAACGGCGGCCATGGCCTGCTGCCAATCCTCCGAGGTGCGGGATGCCGCGGCCGCACGCACCGCGGAGGTCAGATCGTCGTTGTCGATCGCGGCCGTCATCCCACCGATTCGTGCGACCGCTCTGGTGCCCGGTGCCACATTGCCCGACGACAGGATGATCGCGTCGTATCCGCTGCCCGAAATCGCGCCGAGGTCGGATGCGACGACGGAGCCCGCCCGCGGCCATGCGATGTTGCTCACGGAGTAGTTCCAGTCGAGCAGCGAGTCGCTCGTCGGAACTTGCGGCGGCTCGGGCGTCGCGGTGGGCTCCGGGGTCTGATCGGGAGCGTCAACGAACAGCCCCTCGTCAATGGCGAACTCGAACGATTCGGGTGCGAGCACCCGAGGGCTACCGGCCTGAGTTGCGAGCGTCAGGTCGGGGTCGCCGTAGCCGAGCGCGAACGTCTCGTTGCTCGCGGACGCCAGCCGGGCAAGCCAGGCGGTGGCGCTCGCGGGGGCCGAACTGCCGAGCAGTCGGATCGAGGCGACGATGCGCGGATCGATTGCAATCGTCACAGGAAGCGAGATAACGGAGTCGAGCTGCCGGGTGAGCAGGCCCTGCGGGCTTGTGTACTGCTCGAGCGCGTCTGCGGGGATAAACGCGTCTTCGCTCGCGGGCGTCTCGATAGGAACGATGACGACGAGGGTTGTCGTGGTTGCGTCGTCCGTGACCGCGGCGGCGCCGGTCGTAGCCACCCCCGCCACGGCGGCGACGAGCCCGATCGTCAGCGCCAGCGCAGCACGCAGCGCCCTCGTTCGCTCGGCCAGCATGCCCCGAGTCTATTCACTCGGGCTCTGGGAGTCGGCTCACCCCGCGGCCGCTGTGACAAGCTTGGGTCTTATGGAGAGCGTGGCCAAGGCAGTGCACCGTCTGGGCACACTCGCAGACTCGCCCTCCGTAGCCAAACTGGCCGACGCTTTCGCCGCCGCTGGACACGAGCTCGCGCTCGTGGGTGGCCCGGTGCGCGACGCATTTCTGGGCCGAGAGCTCAGCGACCTCGATTTCACAACGAGCGCCCGCCCCGACGAGATCCTTCGACTGGTCACCCCGATCTCCGAGGCGCAATGGGACGTCGGCCGTGAATTTGGCACAATCGCTGCGCGCATGGGCGGTGTACTCGTCGAAGTCACCACCTATCGCGCCGACGCCTACGACGGGGCCACCCGCAAGCCGGCGGTCGCGTTCGGCGACACTCTCGAAGACGACCTCGTTCGGCGCGACTTCACGGTCAACGCGATGGCGCTGCGGCTGCCCGAGCGCAAGTTAGTCGATCCGTGGGGTGGCCTTGACGATCTTTTCGCCCAGGTCATCACCACCCCCGGTGCCCCCGAGGTCTCGTTCGGCGACGATCCGCTCCGGATGCTTCGCGCAGCCCGGTTCGTCAGTCAACTCGGATTTACGGTCAGCGAGCCCACCGTGCAAGCCATGCGAGACCTCGCCGGACGGCTCGACATTGTCAGTGTCGAGCGGATCAGCGATGAGCTGTCGAAGCTCATGCGCACGAGCGACCCGGTTCCGGGCATCCGTCTGCTCGTGGAGACCGGGATCGCGCAGCTCGTGTTACCCGAGATCCCGGCACTCAAGCTTGAGATCGACGAACATGCCCACCACAAAGATGTCTACGAGCACAGCCTCACCGTGTTGCGGCAGGCGATTGACCTCGAGAAGTCGCGCGGGCACGACGTCGATCTGGTGTTGAGGCTTGCCGCCCTGCTTCACGACATCGGAAAGCCGGCCACCAGAAAGATCGAGTCGGGTGGGGTCGTCACCTTCCACCACCACGATGTGGTCGGCGCGAAGCTGGCGGGAAGACGCTTGAAGGCGCTGCGCTTCGACAACGACACCGTGGCATCCGTCTCGCGGCTTATCGAGCTTCACCTTCGGTTCTTCGGCTACACCGAGGGCGAGTGGACCGACTCGGCAGTGCGGCGCTACGTGCGGGACGCCGGCGAACAGCTCGAGCGCCTGCACATCCTGACCAGGGCCGATGTGACTACACGTAACCAGCGCAAAGCCGATCGGCTCGGCTTCGCCTACGACGACCTCGAGCAGAGGATCGCCCAAATCGCGGAAGCCGAGGGGATCGCCGCGGTGCGGCCCGACCTCGACGGAGAACAGATCATGGCGATCCTGGGCATCGGGCCGAGCCGAGAGGTGGGCGAGGCCTATCGATTCCTGCTCGACCTGCGGCTCGACGAGGGACCCCTGGGCCCGGACGAGGCGACCGCCCGGCTGCTCACGTGGTGGAAAGAGCGTTAGGAACTAGCGGCTCCTTCCGACTACACTGGGCAGGTTGTCTGGAACCCGTCATGGGCGCCGGTCAATCGTCAACACCCTCCTGTTGCAGATCGTCTGCAACCGTTCTAGTCCGAAGGAGGTGGGTTTGTGACGCACCAGTATGAACTCATGGTCATCCTCGATCCAGAGATCGATGAGCGCACCGTGGCACCCAGTCTCGACAAATTCCTCAATGTGATCCGCACCGATGGTGGAACCATCGACAACGTGGACATCTGGGGACGCCGTCGCCTGTCATACGAGATCAACAAGAAGTCCGAAGGCATCTACGCCGTCGTCAACTTCACGGCGACCTCGGCAGCGACCGTGGAGCTCGACCGCCAGCTCAAGCTCAGCGAAGCCGTCATGCGCACCAAGGTGCTGCGGGCCGAAGCCGGCATGGCGCAGGTGGCCGCAGCCAAGAAGCTTGCCGACGAGAAGGCCGCCCGCAAGGCAGCAGCTCCCGCCAAGACTCCGGCAGCCGCACCGGCTTCAGCAGCCAAGAGCGAGGACGCCCCGGCGAAGCCCGCCGCAGCGACCAAGCCCAAGGCAGAGCCGAAGGCAGAGGTCGTTGAGCCCAAGGCTGACGTCGCCGAGGCCAAGGCCGAAGCGACCGAGGAAGCGGAGTAGCTCGTGGCCGGCGAAACGATCATCACCGTCGTGGGTAACCTCACGAGCGACCCGGAGCTGCGGTACACGCAGAACGGTCTCGCGGTGGCGAACTTCACCATCGCCTCGACTCCTCGCAACTTCGATCGTGCGAGCAACGAGTTCAAGGACGGCGAAACGCTCTTCCTGCGCGCAAGCGTGTGGCGCGAGTTCGCCGAGCACGTTGCCGGTTCTCTCACGAAGGGCAGTCGCGTCATCGCGACCGGTCGCCTGAAGCAGCGGGACTACCAGACGAAGGAAGGCGAGAAGCGCACAAGCATCGAGCTTGAGGTCGACGAGGTTGGCCCCAGCTTGCGCTACGCGACCGCTCAGGTCACGCGTGCCGCGTCATCCCGCGACTCCTCCGGTGGCGGAGCTCCTCGTGGCGGTGGCCAGGTTGGCGCCGGCGCTGACGAGCCGTGGGCGGCATCCGCCCCCGACTCCGCAGCGGCAGGTGGCGATGTCTGGAACACCCCAGGCAACTACACCGACGAGACTCCCTTCTGATTTCGATCTCGACCTGATCTCGATACGCGGCTTTGCCGCTACTCGATCACCGAACTACTAAGGAATAACAACTCATGGCAGGAAAGAGCAGCGGCGATCGCCGCAAGCCCATCCGCAAGGGCAAGGACGGCAAGAACGCCGCTCCGGCCAAGGCGATCCGTGTCGGCGTCATCGACTACAAAGACGTCGCAACGCTTCGCAAGTTCATCTCCGAGCGGGGAAAGATCCGCGCTCGTCGTATCACCGGTGTCTCCGTGCAGGAGCAGCGTCTCATCGCAACGGCCGTCAAGAACGCCCGCGAGATGGCACTGCTTCCCTACGCCGGCTCGGGCCGTTAAGGAGTATCGACATGTCTAAGCTGATCCTCACGCACGAGGTCACCGGCCTCGGTGCTCCCGGCGACGTCGTTGACGTCAAGAACGGGTTCGCTCGCAACTACCTCATCCCCCAGGGCTTTGCCGTGGCGTGGACGCGCGGTGGCGAGAAGCAGATCGAATCCATCAAGGCAGCGCGCAGCGCGCGCGAGCACGCCACCCTCGAAGAGGCACAGGACCTGAAGGCTCGCCTCCAGGCCGCGACCGTCTCGCTCACCGTCAAGGCGGGCGAGGGCGGACGCCTCTTCGGTTCGGTCAAGACCTCGGATGTCGCGGACGCAGTCGCTGCCGCAGGCCTGGGGGCGATCGACAAGCGCAAGATCGAGATCACCTCTCCGATCAAGGCAACGGGCGAGCACGAGGCGACTGTTCGCCTGCGTGACGACCTCGTCGCGACCATCACCCTGAAGGTCGTCGCCGGTAAGTAGCACTGGTTCACCCGAAAGCGACGAGCGAAACCTCGTCGCTTTCGGTGTTTAACGAGCAAATGTCAAGCGTTTTGTGCACAGTTGACGAGAAATTCTGACAACCCTCAAGTCGAAGTCTAAACATGTTTCTACACACATACGGATAAAACTAAAAGTGCAGGTCAGACGGGTGAAACTGCCGCAAACCGACTAGTTGTGCACAGCGAAGTGCACAGGTTCCTCACACTGGCCCCGGCGTTTCTCGCACGTTATCCACATGCCCGTCCACAGGCGTAGTTGTCGGCAAATCTGGCGGCTCCCTAGTGTGGGGCAGTCCCATCGAACCGGTGGGGCTGGGGGACGAGCTGGCGACCGGAGTGTCGGCGGGCGCCGCTACAACAGAGGCGTAGCGTGATCCGTTGGGAGAGGTCAAATGTCCATTGCTCATCTGGGACTCGCTGGTGACCAGCGCCAGTCGAGCGACTCCCGCGGCGATCGAGTTCCCCCGCACGACCTCCTCGCGGAACAAAGCGCCATCGGCGGAATGCTCCTCAGCAAGGATGCCGTAGCCGACGTCATCGAGGTCGTGCGCGGTATCGACTTCTACATTCCCAAGCACGAGACCATCTTCGACGCGGTGATGGCGCTGTACTCGCACGGCGAGCCCACCGACGTCATTGCGGTAACCGACGAGCTGACCAAGACGGGTGAGCTCACCCGTGCCGGCGGAGCGGAATACCTCCACACCCTCACTGGCCTCGTGCCGACAGCGGCCAACGCCGGCTACTACTCGTCGATCGTCGCCGAGAAGGCGGTGTTGCGTCGGCTGGTCGAAGCGGGGACCCGCATCGTCCAGATGGGCTACGCGAGCGAGGGTGAGGTCGTCGATCTCGTCAACAACGCCCAGGCCGAGATCTACGCCGTCACCGGCGGAGTCGAAAGCGAAGACTTCATCCCGCTCACCGATGCCGTCACGACGGCCATCGACGAGATCGAGGCGGCCCGCGGTCGCGACGGACAGATGGTTGGCGTTCCCACGGGCTTCGCCGAACTCGACGAACTCACCAACGGCCTGCACCCCGGACAGCTGATCATTCTGGCGGCACGACCCGCGCTCGGTAAGTCGACGCTCGGCCTCGACTTTGCGCGATCCGCCGCAATCAAGCACGACATGCCGACGATCATCTTCTCGCTGGAAATGGGCAGAAGCGAGATCGCGATGCGCCTGCTCTCCGCCGAGGCCGCGGTTCCGCTCCAGCACATGCGCAAGGGCACAGTTCACACCAACGACTGGACGACGATCGCCCAGACCCGGGGTCGCATCAACGACGCTCCCCTGTACATCGACGACAGCCCCAACATGACGCTCGTCGAGATTCGAGCCAAGTGCCGACGGCTGAAACAGCGGGTCGGCCTCAAGATGGTGATCATCGACTACCTGCAGCTCATGACCAGCGGCAAGAAGGTCGAGTCGCGCCAGCAAGAGGTCAGCGAGTTCTCTCGAGCACTCAAGCTGCTCGCGAAGGAATTGGGTGTTCCCGTTATCGCGATCTCTCAGCTCAACCGTGGACCCGAGCAGCGCGCCGACAAGAAGCCCGCCCTGTCTGACCTGCGTGAGTCCGGATCGCTCGAGCAAGACGCCGACATGGTCATCCTTCTTCACCGCGAGAGCGCGTACGAGGCAGACAACCCACGCGCGGGTGAGGCAGACCTCATCATCGCCAAGCACCGCAACGGACCGACGCGCACGATCACGGTCGGCTTCCACGGTCACTTCTCGCGGTTCGTCGACCTCCCACCGGGTTCGTAGACTGGGAGTTGTGATCACCTGGTACGCGCCGCTCGCGCGCGCAATTGTTGCGCTACTCGTCGCCGTCGTGGTTACCTTCTCCGCCGATCACTCGGCCACGCTCGGGCTCACACTGTTCGGGGCGTTCGCCGCGGCATCCGGCGCCGTCATCACCGCGTTCTCGTTGCGGGGTGCGCCGTCGATTGTGCGCACGCTGCAGCTGGCCCAGGGGATCGTGACGTTGGTAGCCGGATTCCTCGCCCTATTTATGACCTCGGCTGGGCTGCCTTTTCTCATCTACATCGTCGCGGGATTCGCGGTCGTGACGGGATTCCTCGAGCTGATCCTCGGTGTGCGCAGTCGGCGCTCCACCCGCGTCGCTCGAGACTGGATCTTCGCGGGCGGACTGACCGTGCTGCTCGCTGTCGTCGTTCTCTTGGTGCCGCCGGGGTTCGTGCAGAATTTCGAGGGCCCTGACGGAGTGCAGCGCGCGTTGACGGCATCCGTCATCGTCGTAGGAACGCTCGGCGCGTACTGGGCGATTCTCGGCATCTATCTCGTTATCGCGGCGCTCTCCATCAAGTGGGCACCGGATGCCGCAACCCAAGAATGAGGCCTGACATGTCAACTCCGCCCACGCCGCCGACCCGCCGCGACCGCACCCGGCCAATGGAGCTTCTGCTTCTCTCCGGAGTGATGGCGGTCTTTACCGGGCTCGTTGTGCTCATGTCGACTCGCCAGTGGGAGCTCGCCCTGATCTTCATGGGTGTGGCCTTCATCGTTGCCCTTGTGGGGCTAGCGATGCTGGCGCTCGCCGTGCGGCCGACGGGTGACGAACGGCTCGATCTGACCGAACAGGACGAGGCGCAGCGCGGCGACGGGCCGCACGGTCACTGACGATCCGCGGCTACGCGTCGAGGTAGTCCACCAGGCCGCTCGCCAGACCCGCATAGGTTGCCGGCGTGAGCTGGCGCAGGGCAGCCTTCGCGTCGTCTCCGATATCGAGTCCGTCGATGAAGGCGACGATCTCTGTCTGTCCGACCCGCTTGCCTCGGGTCAGCTCCTTGAGAATCGCGTACGGGTCGGCGATCGAACTGCGTCCGGCGGTGACCTCGGCGCGGATGACCGTCTGGATCGCCTCGCCGAGAATCTCCCAGTTTCGATCGAGATCGGATGCCAAGGCCTCGCGGTTGACGGCGATCTCCTTGAGCCCCCGCTCAATGTTGTCGAGGGCGAGCAGAGAGTGCCCGAGAGCGACACCGACGTTGCGCTGGGTCGTCGAGTCGGTGAGGTCGCGCTGAAGCCGCGAGGTGACCAGCGTCGAGGCAAGAGAGTCGAGCAGCGCGCTCGAGAGCTCGAGGTTGGCTTCCGCGTTCTCGAAGCGGATCGGGTTGATCTTGTGCGGCATCGTGGATGACCCGGTCGCTCCGGCCTGCGGAATCTGGGTGAAGTACCCCATCGAGATGTAGGTCCACACGTCGGTGCACAGATTGTGCAGCACCCGGTTCGCGTGGCTGACCCGCGAATAGAGTTCGGCCTGCCAGTCGTGTGACTCGATCTGGGTCGTCAGGGGGTTCCAGGTGAGCCCGAGGGATGTCACGAACTCGTGGGAGATCGCCGGCCAGTCTTGCGTGGCATCCGCCGCGACGTGGGCGGCGAAGGTGCCCGTTGCTCCGCTGAACTTGGCGAGGTACTCGGTCGACTCGATCTGGGTGAGGATGCGCTCGAGCCGGTAGACAAACACCGCCAACTCCTTGCCCATCGTGGTGGGGGTCGCGGGCTGCCCGTGCGTGTGGGCGAGCATCGCGTCATCCCGAAGCTCGATGGCGCGAGCGCGCAGTGCCGCGATCACGCCGCGATACTTCGGAAGCCACACGTCTCGCATCGCGGCCTGAATCGTGAGCGCGTACGACGTGTTGTTGACGTCTTCGCTGGTGCAGGCGAAATGGGTCAGCTCGGCGACGTCGGTGAGGCCGAGATCGGCGAGCTTGCGGCGCACGAGGTATTCGACCGCCTTGACGTCGTGACGCGTCGTCGCCTCGAGGGTCGCCAACTCGTCGATCTCGGGCTGCCCGAACTCCGCGGCGAGCTCGCGGAGCGACCTGGCCTGCTCATGGTCGAGTCGGCCGGAGCCGAATAGCTCGTGCTCGGTGAGATAAAGCAGCCACTCGACCTCGACGCGCACCCGCGCTCGATTGAGCGCGGCCTCGGAGAGATGTTCGCCCAGCTCGGCCACGGTGGCCCGGTAGCGTCCGTCAAGCGGACTCAGTGGTTGTTCGGGCAGGCTCATGGGGCTCCCTGTCGGATTCCTGGTTTGATTTGGCGAAAGAGTGCCTCGCATGACTTTTCGATCATTGCGAGCACCTGGTCGAAGAGTGCGGCGTCCGAGTAGTACGGGTCGGGAACATCAATGAGTCCCGCTTGGTCGCTGTCGAAGCTCAGCAGCAGTTGAACTTTCGAGCGATCTTGGTCGGTCGACGCCCACTCCTTAAGGATTCGTTCCTGGCTGCGGTCGAATGCCACGACGAGATCGAGGTTAGCGAACCAGTCTGGGTCGAACTGTCGGCCACGGTGACCCGATCCGTTGTAGCCCTGTGCGGCAAGTGCGGCGAGCGTTCGATCATCGGATGGCTCGCCCACGTGCCAGTCCCCCGTGCCCGCCGAGATTACGGCGAGCCGAGACTCAAGGCCGGCTTTCTTGACGATCGACTTGAACACCGTCTCCGCCATGGGCGAGCGGCAGATGTTGCCCGTACAGACAAAACAGATGCGAAAGAGCGCTGACTCGTCGAAGGTGCGCTCGAAACTCATGTTTTCATTCTGGCCCAGAATCCCCTCCTCACCACGATCGGATGACGATGCCCGACACACCGGTGATCGAGATTTCGGCGCCGGTTGTCTATCGGCGGACACCATCGGGGGATGCCTCTGCCCACGGATGCCGTCCTGCTTGCGGCGCTCGAAACCCAGTATCGTCGGCTCGACGAGATCGCCTCGCGGTTGGAGTTGGCTCGCGCGACACTGCTGCCCCAGGACGCGACGTTCTGGCTGGGTAGCGCGCGGCTGGCCTACGACTCGGCGATGTCGGCGCTGGCGACGACCGTCGACGCGGGCATCGCGGCACTGCGCTCGGCTCGCGACTTGACCGGGACTGCCATCACCGAGGTGCGGGTTCGTGGCTGAGTCGATCACCGTCACGACCGGGGGAACCACGTCGGTCGCCCCGGAGGAGCTCGAGGCCGCGGGCGACCTGCTCGGCCGACTCGCCGACGAGGCGATGGCGCTCAGCTTCGAGCTCGCCTCCGTCGACCGCCTCGTGACGATGGGCTCGCTTGATGCGATGGATGCCCCGCCCGACGCCGCGCGGGCGGAGTGGGACATCGACCAGGCCCAGACCGTGTTCGGTGAGATCAGGGCGGCGGCGACCGGGCTCGAGTGGAGCCTCAAGTTCGCCGCCGACGGCTACATCATCACCGAGAAGCTGGTCGGGTACCTGTTCGACAGCGGCGCGAGTAGCGGTTCGTGGATCGGCGGACTTCTGGCCCGACTCGCCCCGGCGGGCGCCCTTGTCGTGGGCGCCGGAGTCGCTGCGGCGCTTACCAACACACACGTACGCAGCGATCCGACCGTGGTCTCGGTAATTCGCGAAGCGGTAACCCACTCGGGCGACGCCGCTGCGGGTGCGCTGGGCGTCCCCCTGCCGACGGCTCAACTGCTCGGCGCGCTGGGCATCACCGGGGCGCACACCGCGGCCGGGCTGCTTGCGGGGGCCGGTGTCGTGGTCGGGCTGACCAGGCTGACACCGCCGCGCATTGTCTCGACGGCGAGCGCGACGGTCGACGATCCCCCGGTGGGGGCGGCGGACCGCCTGGACCGCGTACCCTCGCCGAGCGAAACCGACTCGGCGCAGGTGCTCGTCGAACGATACGAGATTCCCGGCGAGCCCGACGTATTCATCGCCTACGCCGCGGGCACGGTTGACTTCGACCCGCTTGTCGCAAGCGAACCGTTCGATATGGAGAGCAACGTGCTCAACGGCGTCAACGGATCGAGCGCTTCGGCCGACGCGGTGCGTGACGCCCTGCATGCTGCGGGGGCCGAGGCTGACAGCCGAGTGCAACTGGTCGGGTACTCGCAGGGCGGGGCCTCGGTGGCGCGCGTCGCCGAATCGGGGGACTTCGACGTGCGCGGCATCCTGACTTTTGGCAGCCCGACCGGCCAGATTCCCTTGCCCGTCGACATTCCCGCGGTTCTCGTGGAGCACACCGACGATCTCGTCCCCGCCCTCGGAGGTCGGCAAGACAACGACGCGGCGGTGGTCGTCACGCGCCGCATGTTTGCCGAGGGCGAGGTTCCCGAAGACGCGCCGGTGCCTGCCCACCTGAGAACCAGCTACTCGCAGACCGCTCGATTGATCGACGGCTCTAGCGACGCGAAGCTGGCCGTGACAATGGCGGGATTCGACGAGCTAATCGCCGGCGCAACACGCGTGACGAGCACCCGGTACGAGTTCGACCGGGCCAGCGGATGATTGGCGGGCTAGCGCTTCTTCATGATCGGACGAAGCAGCACTCCGATGAGCCAGCTGATGAGGCCCAATACCAGTGCCCCAAGCACGCCCACCCAGAATGATTCGACCTGAAGGCCGAAGCCGAAGAGGCTCGACAGCCAGGCGGCGAGCAGAAGCAGCAGCCCGTTCACGATCAGCGAGATGAGGCCGAGCGTCAGGATATAGATCGGGAACGCCACGATACGGATGAAGTTGCCGACGATGGCGTTGACGATTCCGAAGATTGCGGCGACCAGGATGTAGGTCAGGACCGTCTCGAGGGTTCCTCCCGGGGGGAACGGCGAGACCGAGACGCCCGTGACGATGATGGTGGTCAACCAGAGGGCGAGTGCGTTGATCAGGAGCTTGATGATGAGGCGCATACGCCCACTATGCCGTTCAGGGCATGGGCTCGCAACGGGGAGCGCCGCGGACCTCGTGCATACCGGGCCCGTGTCGACCTTTAGGCTGTGACGGTGACGACGCCACGGGTACGCCTGCGACCAGAGATCGAGTCGACGGTGCCATACCGGCAGGGGAGACCCGCGGCCGACGACGCCTTCAAGCTCTCGAGCAACGAGAACCCGTTCGCGCCACTCGATGTCGTTCTCGAGGCCATCGCGGGAGGCCAGATCAACCGCTACCCCGACACCTCCGCGGCGCTGCTGCGCGTTCGGCTCGCGGCGCGCTTCGACGTCGCTCCGGAGAGGGTGCAGGTGGGCGCCGGGTCCGTATCGGTCTTAGCTCAGCTCATTTCGGCGGCGAGCGGCCCTGGCGACGAAGTCGTGTACTCCTGGCGCAGCTTCGAGGCATACCCGCTCCTCGTTACCGCCGCTGGGTCGGTCAGCGTTCAGGTGCCCAACACCGCCGATCACCGCCACGACCTCCCCGCCATGCTCGCCGCGATCACCGACCGCACACGGGTAGTCATTGTGTGCAGCCCGAACAATCCGACCAGCACCGTCGTCACCGAGGCTGAGTTTCGCGACTTCATGTCGTCTGTACCCGAGACGGTGCTGGTGCTGCTGGACGAGGCCTACGTCGAGTTCGTCACCGATGAGCACGCGGTTCGGGGGGAGAGCGTCATCCATGACTACCCGAACCTCGTTCTGCTTCGCACCTTCTCGAAGGCCTACGGACTCGCCGGGTTGCGCGTCGGATACGCGATCGGCCCTGAATACGTCATGGACGCCGCGCGCGCAGTCGCAATCCCCTTCTCCGTCTCGGGCCTGGCCCAGCGCGCCGCCATCGTGTCGCTAGAGCACGAGGCGGAGCTGCTCGAGCGGGTCGCGACCCTCGCCCGTCGGCGCGACCTAGTCTTCGATGGCCTGATCGAGCAGGGCTGGGACATCCCGCGACCGCAAGGAAACTTCGTTTGGCTGCCCACCGGGGACGTCACCCCGATCGCCGCCGGCATCTTCGAGGCGCACGGCATCGTCGTGCGAGCACTCGGTGAGGGGCTTCGAGTCAGCATTGGCGAGGCCGAGTCTGTGGACAAACTCCTAAAGGCATCCGGTGAGGTTGTGACCATGCGACGAACGGCGCCCCCGGCGGCCACGTTAGATTAGACGGATGGCCTACACCGCAGCGACCATTCAGTTGCTCTCGGAGACCGGGGAGCTGGTATCCAGCGACCTCTCGGAGCCGTACCTTCCGATAGTCGAGAAGCTCAGCGACGAGACGTTGCGGGAGTTTCACCGCCAGATGGTGACGATCCGCCACATCGACCTCGAGGCCGCCAACCTGCAGCGTCAGGGACAGTTGGCTCTGTGGATCCCGAGCCTCGGCCAGGAAGCGGCGCAGGTCGGATCGGGGTTCGCGGCCAAGCCGCAGGACCACATCTTTCCCGCGTACCGCGAGCACGTCGTCGGGCGCATCCGCGGCGTTGACCCGATCAAGATCATTGAGATGCTCCGTGGTCTCAGCCACGGCGGCTGGGATCCGGCCGATCACGGCAACTTCCACCTGTACACGCTTGTGATTGGCTCGCAGACGCTGCATGCCACCGGCTACGCCATGGGCATTCAGTTCGACGGGGCGACGGCGACCGGCAATCCCGAGACCGACGAGGCCGTCATGGTCTACTTCGGCGACGGTGCGTCGAGTCAGGGCGACGTCAGCGAGGCGCTCGTGTTTGCGGCGAGCTACCAGACTCCACAGGTGTTCTTCCTGCAGAACAATCACTGGGCGATCTCGGTTCCGGTGACCCGGCAGTCGCGCACGCCGCTGTACCTGCGTCCGAGCGGATTCGGCATTCCCGGAGTTCAGATCGACGGTAACGACGTGCTCGCGAGTTTCGCCGTGACATCCGCCAATTTGAATGCTGCACGAAGCGGCGAAGGCCCGCAGTTCATCGAGGCGCTCACTTACCGCATGGGGGCACACACCACGAGTGACGACCCCACGAAGTATCGGGATGACGCAGAACTCGACTTCTGGGTCAAGCACGACCCGATCGTGCGCTTCGAGGCATTTCTGCGAGGGCGCGGAGCGGACGATGCCTTTTTCGCCGAGCTGCAGGACGAGGCGGAGCACGTCGCCGACGACATCCGCGTGCGAACCCTCGCGCTCGGGGTTCCCGAACCCGCGTCGATGTTTGCGCACGTGTACTCGGAGCAGCACCCGCTGATGGTGGAACAACAGGCTTGGCTCGCCGCCTACGAGGCGTCGTTCGAGGGGGGTGCGGCGTGACCATCGAATCTCTGAGCATGGCCAAGGCCCTCAACAATGGTTTGCGGGCGGCGCTCGCCGCCGACCCCAAGGTGCTGCTGATGGGCGAGGACATCGGACCGCTCGGCGGCGTCTTCCGGGTGACCGAGGGGCTGCAGGCCGAGTTCGGCGCGACTCGCGTGGTCGACACTCCGCTCGCCGAATCCGGAATCGTGGGAACCGCGATCGGGTTGGCGATGCGTGGGTACCGACCGGTCTGTGAAATCCAGTTCGACGGGTTCATTTTTCCCGGCTTCGACCAGATCACTTCGCAGCTCGCCAAACTGACGGCCCGTCACGAGGGATCGCTGTCGATGCCTGTCGTGATTCGGGTTCCGTATGGCGGCCACATCGGAGCAGTCGAGCATCACCAGGAGAGCCCGGAGGCCTACTTCGCGCATACGCCGGGTCTGCGCGTCGTCACCCCGTCGACCCCGCACGACGCCTATTGGATGATTCAGGAGGCGATCGCCAGCGACGACCCGATCCTCTTCTTCGAGCCGAAGAGCCGGTACTGGCCGAAGGGCGACGTCGACACGAAGGCCAGCGGAATCGCGCTGCACTCAAGTCGAGTCGTGCGCGAAGGCACCGAGGTCACTCTGGTGGGCTACGGCCCGATGGTGTCGATGCTCCTCCAGGCGGCCGAGCTTGCCGCCGAGGAGGGAACCTCGATCGAGGTCGTCGACCTGCGCTCGATCTCCCCGATCGACTTCGGCCCGCTGATCGCGAGCGTGCAGAAGACCGGCCGGCTCGTGGTTGGCGCGGAGGCCCCTGGGTTCGTGTCGGTCGCGAGCGAGATTGCGGCGACCGTGACCGAGCGCGCGTTCTACTCGCTCGAGGCCCCCGTGCTTCGGGTGACCGGTTTCGACACACCCTTCCCGCCGGCGAAACTCGAGGCCGCCTACCTGCCCGATCCCGACCGCATCCTCGACGCGGTCGACCGAGCCCTGTCCTACTAGGAGAGCACGATGGCGAATTCGGACTTCACACTGCCCGACGTTGGCGAGGGTCTCACCGAGGCCGAAATCGTCTCGTGGAAGGTCAAGCCTGGTGACACCGTCATCATCAACCAGGTGCTGGTCGAGATCGAGACCGCTAAGAGTCTCGTCGAACTCCCGTCGCCGTTCGCTGGAACCGTCGCCGCGCTCCTCGTCGAGGAGGGCCAGACCGTCGAGGTCGGCACCCCGATCATTACCGTGTCTTCCGACGGCACGATTGCCGCGGACGAGCCGACTGCATCTCCCGTGGCCGAGGCGGTCGCCGATGCGAAGTCCACGGTGGCGAGTGAGGCACCCGCCGCCGACAAGTCGGGCGCCGTGCTCGTCGGCTACGGCAGCAGCGGCCACGGAGGATCCCGTCGTCGGCGCGGGGCGAGCCCGGTGGCTGCGCCCGCGCAAGCGGCGGCGCCCGCGCCCACGGTCCGGCCCTCGAGCGTGCCCGCGGCCGCGGCATCCCCCATCATCGCGAAGCCGCCGATTCGCAAGCTCGCCAAGGATCTCGGCGTCGATCTCGCTACGGTGCTCGCGACCGGGTTGGTCGGCGAGATCACTCGCGACGATGTCATTCGGCAGGCCTCCCAGGCCAGCGTGTTCCGCAACATCGAGACTCCCGAGTGGGGTTCGGAGCGCGAGGAGCGCATTCCGGTAAAGGGTGTGCGCAAGGCGATCGCCGCCGCGATGGTGCAGAGCGCCTTCACCGCGCCGCACGCGAGCATCCTCACCGACGTCGACGCGACGCGCACGATGGAGTTCGTCAAGCGACTCAAGAACTCGCCCGACTTCGCCGGCGTTCGGGTGAGCCCGCTGCTGATCATGGCCAAGGCGCTCATCTGGGCCGTGCGCCGAAACCCCACCGTGAACTCGAGTTGGACCGACAAAGAGATCATCGTGCACCACTACGTGAACCTCGGAATCGCTGCGGCGACACCGCGAGGACTCATCGTTCCCAACGTGAAGGATGCGCACTCGATGTCGCTGATCGAGCTCGCGACCGCGCTCGAGCAGCTGACCATAACGGCGCGCGACGGCAAGACGCCACCGGCCGACATGGCCAACGGCACGATCACCATCACCAACATCGGCTCGTATGGCATGGACACCGGAACGCCGATCATCAACCCGGGTGAAGTCATGATTGTGGTGCTCGGCACCATCAAGCAGAAGCCGTGGGTCGTCGACGGCGAGGTGCGTCCGCGGTACGTCACGACGGTCGGCGCGAGCTTCGATCACCGCATCGTCGACGGGGATGTCGCGAGCCGGTTCGTTGCCGACCTCGCGAGCGTCCTGGAAGAGCCTGCGCTGCTCCTGGACTGATACCCCACGGACGCTTTCCGATGACCCGCTGCCAATTTCATAACTCCTGCATATTTCGGTTCCCGAGGTGCAATGCCCCGGATTTGCGTGCATCCAGCACTGGCCGCGGGACGTATTGCAGGAGTTAGGCGTACTGGGATGAACACTCGGGCGAGGGTCGCTGCGTCTGTGGAAGCTCGGAGGTTGCACGGCGACCGCCCGGCGTGCCATGCTATTGATAACGAATCTCATTATGGATAGCGGGGGGAACACGTGGACACACGCGCGAAGCGGAACGCGAGCTGGGCAGCAGTGCTCGCGGTGGGAGTGCTACTCGCCGGGTGCACGAGCACGCCTGCTGTGGATGACGGCACCCTCTCGGTGGTCGCCTCCACGAACGTCTACGGCGACATCGCTCACGCAATCGGCGGCGCAGCGATAACGGTCACGAGCCTCATTTCGAGTGCCGCCCAAGATCCGCACAGCTTTGAGGCGTCGGCTCGAGACCAGCTCTCAGTGGCACACGCCGACGTGATCGTCGCCAACGGCGGGGGCTACGACACGTTCGTCGACACCCTGGTCGCGGCATCCGACACCGCAGCAACCGTGGTGACGGCGACCGAGGTTGTGGGGCTCGCGGATGGCGCGAACGAACACGTCTGGTACAGCCTGAGCGACATGGACCGCCTCGCCTCGCGACTCGCGGACACGTTTGCCGAGCTCGATCCCTCGGGCGCTGCGGCCTACCACTCGAACTATGAGGCGTTCGCCGACGGCATCCGCATGCTGACAGACCGCGCGACCGCGATTGCCGCGATCACCGACGGTGCGGGGGTTGCCGTCACCGAGCCTGTTCCGCTGTACTTGCTCGAGGCGGCGGGACTGACCAACCTGACCCCACCCGAGTTCACCGAAGCGATTGAGGAAGGCAACGACGTGTCACCACTCGCGCTGCTGGAAACCCTCGCTCTCTTCGACAGCCAGACCGTCGCACTCCTGGCCTACAACGACCAGACCGCGAGCGTCGAAACCGAGCGGGTGCGGGTCGCGGCCGAAGCCGTTGGTGTTCCGGTCGTGCTCTTCACCGAGACGCTGCCCGACGGTCTCGACTACGTGGGATGGATGTCTGCCAACCTCGCGGCGATCGAAGCGGCGGTCACCGCATGACTCTGGCCGTGGCCGGTGGCGCTCTCGGGTTCGACTCC
The DNA here is from genome assembly GCA_963787305.1 of uncultured bacterium. Lineage (GTDB taxonomy): Bacteria > Actinomycetota > Actinomycetes > Actinomycetales > Microbacteriaceae > Rhodoglobus. Next base: position 343,289 of record CAWBCL010000002.1, on the reverse strand, counting down.
GCCCGGCTGTGGAGTGGCCTCAACCTCACCGTCGCGCCCGGCGAGTTTCTCGCGGTGCTCGGCGGAAACGGTTCGGGCAAGACCAGCCTGCTACGCGCCATCCTCGGAGTGACGCCCCTTGGACGAGGGGAGCATCGAGCTCGAGGGCGAGCCGGTGCGTCGTGGCGATCGCCGAATCGGATACATCCCGCAACAAAAGATTGTGCAGCCCGGAACGCCGCTGCGCGGCCGCGACCTCGTCACCCTCGGGGTGAACGGGCACCGGTTCGGGCTTCCGATCACCTCTCGCGCTGAACACGCACGGGTGGATGCCCTCATCGAAGCGGTTGGCGCCAGCGGCTACGCGAATCGCGCGCTCGGCACGCTATCGGGTGGTGAGCAGCAGCGGCTCCGAGTCGCGCAGGCGCTCGCGGACGATCCGGTGTTGTTGCTCTGCGACGAGCCCCTCGCCAGCCTCGACCTGCACCACCAGTCGGCGATTGCCGGCCTGATCGATGCCCGCCGTCGTGACAGCAACACCGCGGTGGTGTTCGTGACCCACGACATCAACCCGGTGCTGTCGATGGTGGACCGAATCCTTTACCTGGCGGAGGGCAAGTTCACGATCGGCCCTCCCGACGAGGTCTTGCGCAGTGACGTGCTCAGCGGGTTGTACGGCACCCCCGTCGAGGTCATCCGCAACCGGGGACGGATCTTTGTTGCCGGCGCCCCCGAACACAGCCACCACCCCGACGAGGAAGTCGCCTAATGGACTTCAGCAACTATGGGGAACTGCTTCAGCTCGTGCAGGCGTCCCTCTTCGCGGGCGCCGTACTGGGCATCGTGGGCGGTCTCGTCGGTGTCTTCGTCATGCAGCGTGACATGGCCTTCGCGGTTCACGGCATCAGTGAGCTCTCCTTCGCCGGCGCCGCCGGTGCTCTGCTGCTCGGCGCGAACGTCGTCGCCGGCTCCGTGGTCGGCTCGCTCATCGCGGCGGTCATCATCGGGGTGCTCGGCGCTCGCGCGAGAGACCGCAACTCGATAATCGGCGTGCTCATGCCCTTCGGCCTCGGGCTCGGCATTCTCTTCCTTGCCCTGTATCCCGGTCGCAGCGGCAACAAGTTCGGCTTGCTTACCGGCCAGATAGTGTCGGTGGACTTTCCCCAGCTCGGCCTGCTCGTCGCCATCAGCCTCGCGGTTCTCGTCGTACTACTGCTGATCTGGCGACCGCTGACCTTCGACAGCCTCGACCAAGAGGTCGCCATCGCGCGCGGCGTTCCCAGTCGTGCTCTGTCTCTCGTCTTCATGGTGCTCCTCGGGCTCACGGTCGCGGTGTCCGTTCAGGTGATCGGAGCGCTGCTGGTGCTTGCGCTGCTGGTCACGCCCGCGGCATCCGCCCTGAGACTCAGTTCTTCGCCAGTGCTCGTGCCGATTCTCGCCATGACTTTCGGACTGGTCTCGGCGGTCGGGGGCATCCTGCTGGCACTCGGCGGGTCGTTGCCGATAAGCCCGTTCATCACGACGATCTCGTTTCTGATCTACGTCGTGGCCCGTGTCATCAACTGGCGCGCGGGCAGGTCACGGGTGCGGGCATGAAGCGCAACACCTGGCAGCGTGAGGCGGTGCGGGCGGCGCTGGCCGAGTCGGAGGGATTCGTGAGCGCTCAGAGTCTGCACTCGGCGCTCCGCGACGCCGGGTCATCAATCGGCCTCGCAACGGTCTACCGCGCTCTCGCGGATCTCGCGGCCGAGGGCGAGGCCGACTCGCTGCAGCAAGAAAGCGAAAACATCTACCGGGCGTGCACTCCGGGAACCCACCATCACCACCTGATCTGTCGTAACTGTGGGCTCACCGTCGAGATCGAAGCGGATGCCGTGGAGCAGTGGGCTCGCACGGTCGCTGCCGAGAATGGCTTCACGAGCCCGAATCACGTGGTCGACGTATTCGGATTGTGCGCGGACTGCAGCGCCTCGGTGATAGAGCCGGATGGAGATCGCTAGCCGGATCTCGACCGTGCTCGCTCTCGACCGTGCTCGATCACCGACGTGCTCGATCACCGACCGCGAGTCGCGTACGCGAACGCGAGCGCCCCGAGCTTCGCGCGCGTGAGCGAGCCGCCCTGCACCACGTCGCGGATGGTGCGCAGCGCGAACGCCGGCCCCTGCACGACCATCGTCGTCACGACGGACTCTTCCCAGGCCTGAAGTTCGTCCCGAATCTTCTCCGGCGGCCCGATCAGGGCGATCTCCTCGACGAGCTTGGTCGGCACAGCGGCGATGGCCTCGGCCTTCTTACCCGCGAGAAAGAGTTCTTGGATGCGATCTGCCGCGTCGCTGTAGCCGAGCCGGTCGATGACGTTGCGGTGGTAGTTGGCCCCCTTCGCCCCCATGCCGCCGACGTACAGGGCGATGACCGGGCGCACCAGGTCGGCCGCTTTCTCCACGTCGGGGTGGGGAATGACCGCGAGCTGCAACGCCACCTCGAAGTGCTCCCGGGCGGACCGTTCGGGCGAGCGCAGTGCGAACCCCGCCTCGAGTGAGGCGACGGCGTCGGCATTGGCCTTCGGGGAGAACAAGAACGGCAACCAGCCGTCGGCGATCTCGGCGGCGAGGGCGACGTTCTTGGGTCCCTCGGCCGCGAGGTAGATCGGCAGGTTGGCGCGCAGCGGATGAACGGTGGACTTCAGCGGCTTGCCCAGGCCCGCGGCATCCGCACCGGTGTAGGGCAGCGGGTAGTGCTCTCCCGTTGAAGTTACCTCGTTCTCGCGGGCCAAAACCTGCCGCACGATGTCGATGTACTCCCGGGTGCGCGCGAGCGGCTTGGGGTAGGGCTGGCCGTACCAGCCCTCGACCACCTGGGGCCCGGATGCCCCGAGCCCGAGAATCACGCGCCCGCCCGAAAGGTGATCGAGGGTGAGTGCCGCCATGGCGGCCGCCGTTGGAGTGCGCGCGGAAAGCTGGGCGATCCCGGTGCCGAGTTTGATGCGCCGAGTTCGCGACCCCCACCACGCGAGCGGCGTGAATGCGTCGGATCCGTAGGCTTCGGCCGTCCACACCGACTCGAAACCGAGACGCTCGGCGGCGCGGATTGCTTTCAGCGCGCCCGCGGGTGGACCTTGCTTCCAATAACCGACCGAGTAGGCAATGCGCATGAGGCTCCACGATACGCGTTTGCGTTAGGTTCCTAGCCCCCGTACCATGTACAGGTTGAGCATTTCCGCTCACACGTACGCCTCCCAAGAACGTTAGGGATCAAGGCGTGCCGACAAGTGATCTTGGGTGGGATTCCGTTACGGAGTCCCACGGTAACCAGAACAGGAGTAGAACCATGGCAGCAACCTGCCAGGTGACCGGAGCCATTCCCGGCTTTGGTCACAGCATCTCGCACTCGCACCGCCGCACCAAGCGTCGTTTCGACCCGAATATCCAGAAGAAGACCTACTACGTGCCGTCGCTGCGCCGTAGCGTCACGCTCACGCTGTCCGCCAAGGGCATCAAGACGATCGACGCTCGTGGCATCGAGAGCGTCGTCAAGGACCTGCTCGCCCGTGGGGAGAAGATCTAATGGCCAAGGCACATGACATCCGTCCGATCATCAAGCTCCGTTCGACCGCCGGAACGGGCTACACCTACGTGACGAAGAAGAACCGTCGCAACAACCCCGATCGCCTCGTGCTCAAGAAGTACGACCCGGTGATCCGCCAGCACGTCGAATTCCGCGAGGAGCGCTAACCATGGCCAAGAAGAGCAAGATTGCCAAGAACGAGCAGCGCAAGGTCATCGTGGCTCGCTACGCAGCCAAGCGCCTGGAACTGAAGAAGGCACTCGTCGACCCGGCGGGCACCGACGAGTCCCGCGAGGCCGCGCGCCTCGGGCTGCAGAAGCTTCCGCGCAACGCTTCGCCGGTCCGCGTACGCGGTCGCGACGCGATTGACGGTCGTCCGCGTGGTTTCCTCAGCCAGTTTGGTGTTTCCCGTGTTCGGTTCCGTGACATGGCGCACCGGGGCGAGTTGCCGGGAATTACCAAGTCAAGCTGGTAGATTTCAGGCGCTAGACCGGCACCACACATAACTGCATGAGGTCCGAGGAGGACATCCCATGGCTGACAAGTCACTAAACCGTACCGAGTTCGTCGCGGCAGTTGCCGCGGAATCTGGCCAGAGCCAGGCCGCCGTCAACGGCGTGTTCGACGCTCTGTTCTCCGTGCTGGCCGCATCCGTGGCGGATGGCACCAAGGTGTCCATCCCCGGATGGATGTCAGTGGAGCGCACGCACCGCTCCGCCCGTACCGGCCGCAACCCGCAGACGGGTGAGGCAATCCAGATCAAGGCAAGCTACGGCGTGAAGCTCGCGGCTGGCAGCAAGCTCAAGGCTGCAGTCAAGTAGTTTCGGCTAACAACGCAGCTCGATAGGGCGGCGACCGTGATGGTCGTCGCCCTATCGGCGTTTCCGGGGCCATTTCTGGGACCGCGACTTGGGGGCTCTGTCCCAGCGCGCGACGCTTAGGCTGGCTGGGTGCCCCTGCTTTCGCGTATCGCCGCTCCGGCGAGTCTGCTTCTTGCCGCCCTCATCGCGCTGGCAATCGCACTCGCCTTCGGAGGGGCCGCCGATGCGCCCATCGTGCTCGATCCCGGGGCCGGGGTGCGGTACGGAATTCCGATCGCGACGCTTCTGGTCCACCTTGCGGAGGCGGGGACCCTGGGCGCCCTGGTGCTCGTGCTGTTCGCGTTCGACGCGAGTCGGCCGGAGTTTGGTCGATCGCTCGACATCGCGGCCGCGGCATCCGCCGTCTGGGCCATCACCTCGGGCGTCGCCGGCTTTCTCACCTTTCTCTCCGTCTACAACCAGCCGATCCGGGTCGACGATCAGTTCGGGTCGATCTTGGGCACGTTCCTCACCACGACCGAGCTCGGGCAGGCCTGGCTCGCCACCACGCTGATCGCCGCTGCGGTAACCGTGCTGTGCTTCGCCGTACGCAACCTGACGCTGCTGGCTTTCGTCGCGGCGCTCGCGGCGGCGGGGCTGCTGCCGGTCGCCACCCAGGGGCACCGCGGTGGAACCGCCGACCATGACATCGCGGTGAGCGCCATCTACCTGCACGTGCTTTTCGCCGCCGTCTGGCTCGGAGGTCTGCTCACGCTCGCCCTCGTACAGAACACGCTCGAGAAGGGTCGTCTCGAGGTCGTGCTTCGCCGCTACTCGTCGTTGGCGCTGGCGTGTTTCGTCGTGGTCGCAGTTTCTGGCTACGTGAGCGCGGCGATCCGTCTCGAGAGCCTGCCGAATCTGCTGTCGCCGTACGGCGTGCTCGTGCTGATCAAGATCGGTGCCCTGTTGGCGCTGGGGGTGTTCGGCGCGGCGCAGCGCCAGTTCTTAATCGGCCGGATGTCCCGGTCACAGTCCTCGACCGGTCGGGGCTACTTCTGGGTGATCGCCGCAGCCGAACTCGCCTTCATGGGGATCGCCTCGGGCGTCGCGGCGGCACTCGCCCGCACCGCGACACCAGTTCCGGAGATCTCGGCCGCCGACCTCGCCGACCCGACGCCAGCCGAACTGCTGACCGGGGCCCCGCTGCCCCCGCCGGCGAGCATCGTGAACTACTTCACCACATGGAGCCTCGATCTGATCTGGCTGCTCGCCTGCGCTTTCGGCGTGCTGTTCTACGTTCTGGCAGTGCTGCGATTGCGTCGTCGCGGAGACCAGTGGCCGTGGCATCGCACCGCCCTGTGGATCGCCGGCCTCGGCGTTCTGTTCTGGATCACCAACGGCGGGGTCAACGCGTACGAGCACTACCTGTTCTCGGCACACATGCTCGCGCACATGGTGCTGGCCATGATGGTGCCCGTGCTGCTCGTGCCCGGCGCCCCCATCACCCTCGCCCTGCGCGCCATCGCTAAGCGCACCGACGGCAGCCGGGGGCCGCGCGAGTGGCTCATGCTGCTCGTGCACTCCAGATACTTCGTGTTTCTCGCGAATCCGATCGTCGCGGCGGTGCTGTTCACTGCGTCTCTGTGGGTGTTCTACTTCTCGCCGCTGTTCAGCTGGGCGACCACCGATCACCTCGGGCACGAGTGGATGGTCGTGCACTTTTTGTTGACCGGCTACCTGTTCGTCTCGGTGTTGATCGGAATCGATCCGGCACCCGCACGCCCGACGTACCCGATCCGACTGGTGCTGCTGCTGTCGACGATGGCCTTCCACGCCTTCTTCGGACTGGCGCTCATGAGCGGAACCGGTCTGCTCGCCGCGGACTGGTACGGGGCCATGGGCTGGGGAACCAGCGCGCTCGTCGACCAGCAGGCAGGCGGTGGTATCGCGTGGAGCGTCGGCGAGATACCCAACGCGATCCTCGCGGTGGCGATTGTCGTGCTGTGGTCGCGCAGCGACGAACGCGAGCAACGGCGCTACGACCGCAAAGCCGACCGGGATGGCGACGCCGAGCTTGCCGAGTACAACGAAATGCTTGCCCGACGCGCCAGAAGCTAGCGAGAGCCGACCTAGCCCACGACGATGAGCAACTCTTCGGACGGCAGGAACGTGACGGTGGCGTGCACGCCGAACGGGACGTCCTCGTCGAAGCTCGACACTGAGCCGTCAAACAGGCTCTTCACATCGACGAGGAGGTGGGCGGTGGCCGAGGACTCGGACATCCGCCATTCGCTGTCTTCGCGGCCCGGAACAAGAGTGACCTCCGGGTAGTCGACGATCGACCACGCCGGAGTGGTCACCACGCGGTTGTTGATGGTCTGCCCGAACGGGCATCCGGTCGGTTGCAGAACCGTCTGGGTCGTGCAGGCGTCGAGAAAGCCGTTGACCTCTTTGCTCACGCGATCCGCGAACGCGGCGTTCGCCTGAATATCGAGCCGGGCCGACACGGCCGCGCTAGGGATGACCGCGGCAACGCGCACCGGATCCGCAATCAGGTACCGCGACTCGTGCTCGAACTCGTAGAGACCGGGGGTGAATACGAGGTAAGGCGCGACGGCGTTCTGGGCGGGTGTCACGAGGTCGATTCCGTTCGCGGTGAACTGGTAGTCGTGCTGAACCGTCAGCTCAATGACCCCGAGCGGGCTCGTCTTGAACGCCCAGCCGTCGAACAGGCCGAGCAGGGTTCCCGCCGAACGCACCGAGAAGGTCGACTGCCCCGCGACACCGCCCGCGTTGTAGGCGTAAACGACGGAGTGTGACCCGTCGGTGGCCGGGGTGTCGCTGACCAGGCGGATGTCGGTTAGGTCGCCCATCGCATCCCGGCTCAGCAGTGCCGTCGATGCGTCGCCAGCGACGCTCGGACCGGCAAGCTCGAGTGCGCCCTGCGCGTCGTGTCTGGCGAGAGCGTCGAGGTACCCGCGCACGAAGCCGCTAGGGCTATAGATCGTCGCGTTCAGCAGCATGACCGTCCCGAAGAACCCACCGACCACAATTGCCGCCACCGCGAGCAGGGTGACAATTTCGCGGCGCACGGGGTCCTTTCGCAAACGGATAGGCACATCCTAATTCGCCGGGCTGTGCACCAGTGGCCGAGCCTGCCGAGCCCGCCCCCTGCCCCCGGCTACAGTGAAGCGGTGAGTGAGGTAAACCTGTCCGCCGAGCAGCAGGCGGTTTACGATCGCATCGAGACGACGATGGACAACATCTTCGTGACCGGCCGCGCCGGCACGGGAAAGTCGACGCTGCTCAATTACCTCTCCGAGAACACGTCGAAGCAGCTCGTCATCAGCGCACCAACCGGGGTCGCCGCCCTCAACGTGGGTGGGCAGACGATTCACTCGCTGTTCCGATTGCCCATCGGCGTGATCGCCGACCACGACATCGTGCAGAGCGTGGAGTTACGCAAGCTGCTTGGCACCATCGACACGCTCGTCATCGACGAGGTGTCCATGGTCAATGCCGACCTGCTCGACGCGATCGATCGTTCGCTGCGACAGGCCAGGCAACGCAAGAACGAGGCGTTCGGCGGGGTTCAGTTGGTGCTGTTCGGCGACCCGTACCAGCTGGCGCCGGTGCCCGGCGAAGCGGACGAGCGCGCGTACTTCGCCGACCGGTACGAGTCGATGTGGTTCTTCGACGCCGCGGTGTGGAACGACACCGAGTTGACGATCTACGAACTGTCGACGATCCACCGACAGCACGAAGACGACTTCAAACGGATGCTCAACGCGGTGCGCCACGGGGCGGTAACCGCCGAAATTGCCGGCCGCCTCAACGAGGTCGGAGCCCGGCCCGCTCCCACCGATGGGGCGATCACCCTCGCGACGACGAATGGCACTGTGACCCGCATCAACGCGACCGAGTTGGCCCGGCTTCCCGGTCGAGTGCTCACGGCGAAAGCCGAGATCTCGGGCGAATTCGGTGGCCGTGCTTACCCGGCGGACGAGGCACTGGAGCTCAAGGTCGGGGCGCGAGTAATGATGCTGCGCAACGACACCGGCGGGGACAGCCAGCGGTGGGTGAACGGAAGCGTCGGCACCGTGCTGAAGATCGACAGTACGGTCTGGGTCGAGATCGACGGTGAGCGCCACGAGGTGAAGCCGACGATCTGGGAGAAGTTCAAGTACAACTACTCGCCGCTCACGAAATCGCTGCGCAAAGATGTCGTCGCCGAGTTCACGCAGTTTCCGTTGCGGTTGGCGTGGGCAGTGACCATCCATAAGTCACAAGGGAAGACCTACGACCGAGCCATCGTCGATCTCGGGCAACGCTCGTTCGCGCCGGGCCAGACCTATGTCGCGCTCAGTCGCATCAGCGAACTCGAGGGACTCTACTTGAGCCGCCCGCTGCGCCCCGCCGACATCATCGTCGACGACAACGTAGTGCGCTTCATGTCGCGCTCGACCGCGATCCCGGCAATCCGCGCCTAACCGGTGATCGAGCGTGTCGAGATCCCACTCCGGTGATCGAGCTCGATCACCGGCTCGATCACCGTTACGCGGACGCCTTTGCCGCGGCGAGGTCGACGAAGACCTCGGTGTTGAGGCGGTAGGCCGCCAAAACCTCGTCGATGACGCGCTCGCGCTCCGCGGCATCCCACTCGACGGCATCTAGCGCGTCGCGGTAGGCATCCTTGAAGTGCTTGGGGCTTTCGATCTGGTCGAACAGGTAGAACTCGACGCCCGCCGCCTCGAAGCCGAAGAGGCGCTGCATGATGCGGGAAATGGCTTGCCCGCCTGACAGGTCGCCAAGGTAACGCGTGTAGTGGTGGGCGATGAAACCGCCGCTCCAGCCGTCGGCAGCGATCCGTTCGATCCGCTCGATGTAGCGCTCGGTCGCCGGTAGCGGCGAGAACGAGTCGCGCCAGGCGGGCCCCGCGAGAAACTCCATGTCGGCCTCGAGTGCGGGCAGCCGGGTCAGGTGTGCTGTGATGAACGGCGCTGTGGTCGGGTCATCCGCAAATCGACGCTCCGCCGTTTCGAGTGCCTCGTAGAGAAAGTAGTGCTGGCCGACTAGCGCGACGTAGTCCTCGCGCGTTCCGAGCCCCTTCATCAGGTCGCTCATGAAGTTAGCGCCGGCGCTGTCTTCGTGGCTGGCCATGGTTCGCTCGCGCAGGGCTTGAGAGAAGGGGATGACGCTCACGAGAACTCCAGACAACGGCGAGTAAGGCGACCCTAAGCCTAGCCCAGTGTGCTTCAGTGCTCGTGGCCGGGCAAGATGAGCTCGAATGGCTCACCCGCCCCCGCTGGGGCATCAGAATGCTCGCCGTGTGGCTGCGCCGCGGCCCCTGCCGCTGTCGCCGCGAGCGCCGGCGTGGTCATGCCCGCAACAACGAGCCCCCCAACCACCAGCGCCAGCAGGTATCGAGCGACGCCGGGAACCCGGGGGCCGCCCTCTGTGGGTGCCTCGCGGCGCGAGTGCGCAGCGAGGGTTCCGGCGATGAACAGGCAGAACAGGCTCGAAACGGCTAGCGGCATGAAGGGCAAGGATGCCGCGAGCGCGGGTTCGCGAACGAGGGCGGCGACCGCAAGCAGCAACCCCCATCCGAGGATGGGCGCGAGCGCCACAGCGAACGCGACCCGAGGAACGGCAACCGTCTCTCGGGCGAAGGTGACGACGCCCCAGCCGAACTCGGCGACGCCCACCAGACACAGGACGACGCCAAGGGCGGGAGGGGAACCGATGACGAGAGCGACGTGAATCAGCCCGGCACCGATGGCCGCGAATGCGAGCCAGGTGCGAGTGATCGTTGGCATCTCCTGGGGTTCCCCGCCCGCCGTCATGACTACGCCGTGGCCATCTTCTCGGCGCGGTCTGCGCCGAGTCCGACCGCGAGCAGCACGACTGCGCTGGCGAAGTGCAGCACGTTGTCCGCGACGTTGAGCGCGAGGATGTTCAGAGCCGACCCGATGAGAAACAGCCCGGCCAACCCGAGCACGAGATACGCGGCACCGATCACGCTGTTGACGGTCTTCGCGGCGTTCACGCTGGACAAGCCAGCGATGAGAAGTGCGGCACCGATCAGGATGTGAGCGACGTTGTGGAAGATGTTGACCTGGAAGAGTCCCAGGAGTAGCCCACCCTCGGTGGCGAAGAAACCAACTCCCGTGGTCACGGTGAAGCCGAGCACTCCCACGAGTACGTAGACAGCACCGAAGACGGTCGCGAGCAGGCGATTGGGTGATTTGGTCATGGTGACCTCCTTTGTGTCATGAAACTGTTCGACGCGCAGGCGCACCCGGTTTGGTTATTCGTGCGGCCGCGGTTCCAGTCCGAGTTTGGCGCAGGCCGCGTCGTAGAGAACGACGACTTCGCGACGGATCTCCGGGCGTTCGGTGATCGGCACGGACCACGGCACCGTGACCTCGGCTTCGTCACCGCCGATGAGGTAACTCCAGGTGCCACCGGCGCCATCGAGCCCGATCATCGTGGCGGCCCACGCGTCGGGCGAGCCAAAGGCGCGCGCAATCAGCAGGTTGTCGTCGGGGTGGTCATCGTTCATGTGATGCAGCACCGCGGCAACGATTTCGGCAGAGAAGGTAGTCACCCTTCAACGCTACCGCCACTAGTCGATCAGGTGTTTCTCCAGAAAGACCGCGGTGCGCGCAAACGCGAGTGCTGCCGCTTGCCCATCGACTCTGCCCGGGATGCTGGCGTTGGCGAAGGAGTGCTGGGTGCCGAGATAGGTGTGCTCGGTTACGGGCGTTCCGTGGTCTTTGAGCCGTTCGACGAACTGTTCGGGCCCGTCAGCGGCATCCCACTCGTCGGACTCGGCCCACTGCAGCAGGACCGGGCAGGGGATGATGCCGTGCTCCTGCTCGCTGAGACTCGCGTAGTAAGCAACGGCGGCGTCGGCGACCCCGGCCTGCGCGTGCATGAGGGCGAGCCATCCTCCTAGAGAGAAGCCCACGAGACCGACTCGTTCATCGCCGGTCTGCTGTCCGAGGGCGATCGCGTCGTCGACTTCGGCGAGGGCGGTCGCGACGTCGAGCTGATTCATGAGGGACTCGGCTGTTGCGGCATCCGTTGTGCAGACACCTTCGTACAGGTCGGGGACAGCGACGCGAAGACCCCGGCTGGCTAGTGCTTCGGAAAACGGCTCGAGGCCGGGGAGCCGTCCGTACCAGTCGTGAATCACGACAACCACCGGATTTCCCGGCTCCCCGTAGAACACGGGAACGCCGGGCGAGGGAATCGGGACCAGTTCGGTCATGATTCGATGCTAGCCGGGCCACCCGGCCGGAGCACCTAAGCCTCCGGGGTTGCCGTTGAGCTCGAGGATGAGGATGACGGATCCTTGGTCGCGACGGGCGCGTTCGCCGCCGCCTGCTTTGCCTGGATCAATTTGGCAACCTTGCGCTGCTGACGTCGCAACTGCATTATTCGCGCCGCCCCGCCCGCAGCGACGATGGCCGCGCCACACACGGCGCCGATCAGGAGCGCAACACCGACGGGCAGTCCCCAGGTCCACCCGAAGAAGTGCACGTAGACGCGCCCCTGATTTTGAAGGATGAACGTGATGAGCACGATGAGAAAGAACAGCACCGCGATGATGGCGGCCCAGGTGAAGCCGGTGCGAGTGCCGCCGGGCATGGCCTCGTGCGCTTCGATCTGCGCGGGATCCACCGGTTCGGGCTTGGATTTGGCCATGGGGTGCTCCTTCGTCTTGGGTCGATGCTACCCGCTGGCCCGCAGGCGAGCTGATGCGGAATTTTCTTCACTCCTGCTGTGCACCGGCCTAGACTCCGCCCATGGCTTTCGACATTCCCGCCGAGGCGTATGACCGTTTCATGGGGCGCTATTCCAGTTTGCTCTCGGCGCAGTTCGCCGATTTCGCCGGGGTGCACTCCGGTCAGCAGGCACTCGATGTCGGCTGCGGGCCGGGTGCCCTCACCGCCGAGCTCGTCTCGCGTCTGGGCGCGGACTCTGTCGCTGCGGTCGACCCGAGCGTGCCATTCGTCGCGGCAGCGCGGCAGCGGTTTCCGCGGGTGGACGTTCGAGAGGCCACGGCCGAGAACCTGCCGTTCCCGGACGATTCAGTCGATGTGGCTCTCGCCCAACTGGTCGTGCACTTCATGAAGGATCGGGTGGCCGGACTTCGCGAGATGGCACGAGTGGTTCGCAGCGGAGGTGTCGTGGCGGCAAACGTGTGGGACTTCGCCGGGGGCCGATCGCCGCTCAGTGTGTTCTGGAGTGCGGCGCACGAGCTCGACCCCGAGGTGCGCGATGAGACCGTCACCCCCGGCGCCCACGAGGGCGACCTGAGCGGCTACTTTGCCGCGGCGGGCCTGCGGGATGTATCCGAGGTCGGCCTAGATATCACCATGCACCATAGCGATTTCGATGAATGGTGGATGCCCTACACGGGCGGTGTCGGACCGGTTGGGTCCTACTTCGCGACGCTTAGTGAGGAACACCAGATCGCGCTGCGTGAGAAGTGCCGCACCTTGCTTCCGCAGGGCCCGTTCACGCTCGCCTCGCGGGCATGGGCCGCGCGCGGCACCGTGGACTAGTGGAGCGGATGACGGGAATCGAACCCGCGCTATCAGCTTGGGAAGCTGAAGTTCTACCATTGAACTACATCCGCGCGCTGGAGCTTTGGCAACTCCATCAACGATTCTAGCTAGTCTTGCCGCATGCTCCTCAGTGATCGCGACATCCGGGCCGAACTGGCATCGGGTCGCATAGGCCTCGAACCGCTCGATCTCGACATGGTGCAACCGTCGAGCATCGACGTGCGGCTCGACCGGTTCTTTCGGCTGTTCGATAACCACAAGTACCCGTTCATCGATCCCGCCGAGGATCAGCCCGACCTCACCCATCTGGTCGAGGTGGAGGCGGGGGAGCCCTTCATCCTGCACCCCGGTGAGTTCGTGTTGGGGTCGACCTTCGAGCTGGTGACCCTCCCGGATGACGTCGCCGCGCGTCTCGAGGGCAAGAGTTCACTCGGCCGGCTCGGGTTGCTCACCCACTCGACGGCGGGATTCGTCGACCCCGGCTTCTCCGGGCACGTCACGCTCGAACTGAGCAACGTGGCGACGCTACCGATCAAGCTCTGGCCCGGGATGAAGATCGGCCAGTTGTGCTTCATCAAGACCAGCTCGCCGGTCGAGAACCCGTACGGGTCCGGCGCCTACCTCAACCGCTACCAGGGCCAGCGCGGCCCGACGGCGTCGCGAAGCTTCCAGAACTTCCACATGACCGACGTGCGGTCGACGGATGCTGGGTCTAAGGGCGAGTGATCTCGACAAGCTCGATCATCGAGGTGCGTTAGGCGAGCTGCTCCAACTGCCAGCCCAACCACGGGCTGAACGCGTAGGGGGCAGCGAGCGCCGCGGCCCGCAGTGAGTCCGGGGAGACCCACTCGAACTCCGCAACTTCGGCGGGGTTCGGCTGAACGGCGTCGGTGGTCACCGCGCGATAGACGGGGCACACCTCGTTCTCGACAATGCCTGAGGCATCGACCGCCCGGTACCGAAAGTCGGGCAGGATCAGCCGAAAGTCGCTCACAGTGATGCCCAGTTCGGTGGATGCCCGGCGCATCATCGCATCCTCCATGGACTCGCCAGGGGCGGGGTGCCCGCAGAACGAGTTCGTCCACACCCCGGGCCAGGTGAGCTTGGACAGCGCTCGCCGGGTCACGAGCACCTGGCCGTCCGGGTTGTAGACGTGGCAGGAGAACGCCAAGTGCAGCGCCGTGTTCTCGGTATGCACGAGAAGCTTGTCGGCGACGCCGACCGGATGGCCCGCGTCATCCAGCAGTACGACCTGTTCGGGGATGGCCATCGCGGTAGTCTGCCTAGGTGGATAGTTCTGGGCTGCTCTCCCTCTCGGAAGAGAGGCAGGCGCAGGTCGACGCCGTTTTGACGCGATTCTTCAGCTTATCCAAGAAGCGCGCCAGCGCCCTCGGCGAGCAGTACGTGGAACTGTGGCAGACGCTCGAGAACAACACGATCGGCGGCAAACGATTTCGTCCCCGCATGGTCATGAGCGCGTACGAGACGCTCGGCGGCACCGACAAGGAGTCCGCGGCCTACGTGGGCGCCGCCTTCGAACTGCTGCACACGGCGCTCATCGTGCACGACGACGTGATCGACCACGACTTCATCCGTCGCGGATCACCCAACATCTCAGGAACGTACCGTGACAAGGCGGCCGCGAGCGGGGCGAGCGAGCGCAGCGCCGAACACAGTGGTTTGTCCGCGGCGATCATCGCGGGGGATCTGGCGCTGTTCAACTCCTACCGTCTCATCGATCGCTGCGGCGTCGACGATCGCACCCGGGCGCTTACTCCTCGACGTGATGGATGAGGCGTTGTTCGCCTCGGCCGCCGGTGAGCTCATCGATGTCGACTTCTCGCTGCTTCCCGACGTACCTCGGGTCGACGACATCCTCGCCATGGAGCGACTCAAGACGGCCGTCTACTCCTTCGAGGGCCCCCTCCAAGCGGGCGCGATTCTGGCGGGGGCTCCCACCGAAGTGGTCGCGACTCTCGGTGAGTTCGGCCGCGAGATCGGTATCGCGTATCAGATCGTCGACGACCTTCTTGGCGTGTTCGGAGCGGAAGAAGAGACGGGTAAGACGACGATCGGCGACCTGCGCGAAGGCAAGCGCACGGTGCTGATCGCCTACGCGACCAGCACGCGGGCCTGGACGGAGGTCGACTCAGTCTTCGGCACCGATGAGCTGACCGATGAGCAGGCCGCCCGAATCCGGGAGGTACTCGTCAGTTGCGGAGCGAAGGCGTTCGCGGAGGGGCTCGCGCGCTACTACGGCAACCGTGCCCTCGCGCGACTGTCGGAGCCGCACATTCCGCAGGCGCTGAGAACCGAACTGCACCCCCTCGCCGACGACGTACTAGGAAGAATCAAGTGAGTTCACGTTTGTCGCTGTACGACCGCGTGGCCGAGGAGACGGCGAGCATCGTCATCGCGCGGTATTCGACCTCGTTCGGTCTCGCATCCAAGTTGCTGGGCGCCGGCGTGCGCCAGCACGTCGAGAACATCTATGCGCTCGTGCGGATCGCCGATGAGATCGTCGACGGAGCGGCCGAGGGGGCAGGCATCGACCAGGTGGGGGCGGGGCGCGCTCTCAATGAACTAGAACGCGAAACCGAGAACGCGATGCAGACCGGGTTCAGCTCGAATCTCGTGGTGCACGCCTTTGCCCGAACGGCCCGAGAGGCCGGCTTCGACAGCGAGCTCACCGGCCCGTTCTTCGAGTCGATGCGCACTGACCTCAGCGAGAAACAGCACGATCAGGGCAGCTTTGAACGCTACGTGTATGGTTCGGCCGAGGTTGTCGGGCTCATGTGTCTTCGCGCCTTCCTGCTCGGCGAGCCAGTGGCAGACCTGCCCCGCATGGAGGCTGGCGCCCGGGCCCTCGGCGCTGCCTTCCAGAAGGTCAACTTTCTGCGCGACCTCGCCGACGATTTTGAGAAGCTCGGTCGAAGCTACTTTCCGGGCATCAACGTCGAATCATTCACAGAAGAGGAGAAAGTGCGACTGCTTGACGACATCGACGCCGACCTCGCGGTCTCGGCGAGCACCATCCCCGAGCTTCCCGCGACCAGCCGCCGTGCCGTCGCGCTCGCCCAGTCGCTGTTCACCGAATTGTCGGTGCGCCTTCGCAAGACGCCGGCCGCCGAGCTCGTGCGCACCCGGGTGCGGGTGCCCAACCCGGTGAAGGCACGCCTCGCGCTCGCCGCGAGTCTGGGGCGAACGCCGTGAGCCGGGTCATCGTCATTGGTGGGGGAATCGCGGGCCTAGCCAGCGCTGCGCTACTGGCCCGCGACGGTCATCAGGTCACTCTCCTCGAGGGTCGGCCCGACCTCGGCGGTCGCGCCGGCGTGTGGGAGCAAGACGGCTTCCGGTTCGATACGGGCCCGAGCTGGTACTTGATGCCCGAAGTATTCGATCACTTCTATCGATTGCTCGACACCACTGCCGACGACCAGCTGAGCCTCGTCACCCTCGACCCCGGGTATCGCGTCTATTTTGAGGGTCAGGATGCCGCGCTCGACATCTCCTCGGACGTCGAAGAGAACATCGAGCTGTTCGAGAGCATCGAACCGGGCGCCGGGGCCCGCCTGACGGACTATCTGGAGTCGGCGCGCCAGACCTACGAGCTCGCGAAGCAGCGGTTTCTGTACACAACTTTCGCCGACTTCCGGCCGTTGCTTCGCCGCGACGTGATCGGCAAAGCGGCGACCTTCCTGAGGTTGTTGATCGAGCCGCTTTCGGGCATGGTCGCCCGAAAATTCTCCGATCTTCGCTTGCGCCAAGTTCTCGGGTACCCAGCCGTGTTCCTCGGGTCGTCACCGTATCTGACGCCGAGCATGTACCACCTCATGAGCCACCTCGATCTCTCCGATGGGGTGCTCTATCCGATGGGCGGGTTTACGAGGGTGATCGAGTCGATCGCCGACCTCGCCCGCGCGGAGGGGGTCACCGTGATCACCCGTGCCGAGGTGACTCGGATCCTTGTCGAAGACGGCAAGACCGCCGGCGTCGAGTACCTCGATGGGGAGCGCAACATCCAATTCTTGGACTCAGACATCGTCGTGTCGGCGGCTGACCTGCACCACACCGAGACGGAACTGTTGAAGCCCGAAGAGCAGACCTACCCGCAGGAGTACTGGGACACTAAGACCCCTGGTCCGAGCGCGCTGCTGCTCTACCTGGGTGTCGAGGGGGCGCTGCCCGAGCTGGAACATCACACGCTGCTGTTCACGCGCGAGTGGGAACTCGGCTTCGACGCGATCTTCGGCGCAGATCCCGCGGTGCCCGATCCGGCATCCCTGTACATCTGCAAGCCCAGCGGCGTTGACCCGGACGTCGCGCCGGAAGGCTACGAGAACCTCTTCGTGCTCGTGCCGATCCCGGCCGATCCTCAGATCGGACGCGGTGACGTCGACGGCGATGGTGACACCCGAATCGAGGTGCTGGCCGACAAAGTCATCGATCAGATCGCGCACTGGACGGGCATCCCGGATTTGGCGTCGCGCGTGACGCTACGACGCACCGTCGGCCCCGGTAACTTCGCCGACGACCTGCACGCGTGGCGCGGCACGGCGCTCGGACCGGCGCACACTCTCAAGCAGAGTGCGTTCTTCCGGGCCGGCAACGTGTCCAAGAAGGTCGATGGCCTGTTCTATGCCGGCGGGTCGACAATTCCGGGCATCGGCCTGCCGATGTGTCTGATCAGCGCCGAGGTGTTGGTGAAGCGGTTGCGCGGCGATACCTCGACTGAGCCGCTGCCCGAACCGCTCGCGGCCACGGTAGCCGAGGCCGCGCCGGCGGTCGAGACCGATCCGGCGGTCGAGCCCGTCGAGACCCCAGCGCCATGACCCTCGCCTACCTTGCCGCGCTGCTGGTCGCATTGACGGGGATGGTGCTGCTGGACCGACGATTTGGGTTGTTCTTCTGGGACGTGCCCTGGCGCGCAGCTGTTGTGTTGGTGGGTGGCGTCGTGTTCTTCCTCGCCTGGGACTTCGCGGGCGTCGGTCTCGGGATCTTCTTCCGCGGCGAGACCCAGTTCATGACGGGGCTGCAGGTGGCGCCCGAAGTGCCACTCGAGGAGGTCCTCTTCCTGACACTGCTCTGCTACCTGACGATGAACCTCTTCGGTTTCGCGAACCGGTGGTCGAGCTTGTCGAGACCCGCCTCGAATCCCCCCGAGGCGGCCCCATGACCTACTGGACCCTCAACGCCTTCTTCCTTGCCACGGTTGCGCTGCTGGTCGTGATCGGGATGCTCCTGCGCCGCACCCCTCGCTGGCGCACTGTCGCTCTCACTCTGGCCGTGCTGCTCGTCTTCACCGCGGTCTTCGACAACGTGATGATCTCGGTCGGCCTAGTCGCGTATGACCCGACCGCGATCAGTGGGCTCTTCGTGGGAGTCGCTCCGCTGGAGGATTTCGGATACGCCGTCGCGGCAGGAATCGGCCTCCCGTCCCTCTGGGCTCTGCTCGGTGGTCGAGCGAAGTCGAGACCAACCCTCGAGACCCCCACCAATGCTTAGAGCGCTGTTCGTGTCATCCCGCCCCCTGAGCTGGATCAACACCGCATTTCCGTTCGCCGCCGCCTACCTGCTCACGACGCGTTCGGTCGACGTAACCCTCATAGTCGGAACCCTCTTCTTCCTGATCCCGTACAACCTGGCCATGTACGGCATCAACGATGTTTTCGACTACGAGTCCGACCTGCGTAACCCCCGCAAGGGCGGCGTCGAGGGCGCACTGCTGGACACCCGGATGCATCGCCCGACCCTCATCGCATCGGTCCTGACGACCGTGCCGTTCGTGGTGTACCTCGTGGCAGTGGGTTCGCCGTTGTCGTGGCTGGTGCTCGCGGTGTCGTTGTTCGCCGTGGTCGCCTACTCCGCGAAGGGTCTGCGGTTCAAGGAACGACCGTTCCTCGATTCCCTGACCTCCAGCACCCACTTCGTCTCGCCGGCGGTCTACGGCCTCGTTCTTGCGGGTGCTGTATTCACGCCGCAGTTGTGGGCCGTGCTGGGAGCGTTCTTCCTCTGGGGCGTTGCCTCCCATGCCTTCGGCGCGGTGCAAGACGTCATCGCCGATCGCGAGGCCGACATTTCGTCCATCGCGACGGTGATTGGGGCGCGGTCGACGGTGCGGTTCGCGATCGCCGCCTACCTCGTGGGAGGCGTGCTTCTGCTGTTCAGCGCGTGGCCGGGCCCGCTAGCGTCGGCGCTCGTGCTGCCCTACGTCGCGGTGTGCGCGCCCTTTTGGAGCGTGACGGATGCCGCGTCGGAGTCCGCCAACCGCGGGTGGAGGCGTTTTCTGCTCCTGAACTTCGTGACCGGATTCCTCGTGACGATGCTGCTGATCTGGTGGGCGCTCTTCGCTTGACCCTCAAAATGTTAGCCACTAACATTCGAGAGTGACCACGAAGAGCGAGCAGACCCGCGAGCGCATCCTGACGACCGCCCTGGAGTTGTTCGCCACCGGGGGCTACGACGCGACGACCGTCGGCCAGATCGCCGCGCGAGCCGGGGTGACCGAGATGACGTTCTTCCGGCACTTTCCCGCCAAGGAGAATCTGGTCGTCGATGATCCGTACGATCCGCTCATGGCGGCCGCCGTGGCCGAGCAGCCCCGCGACCTCGACGCACTAACCAGGGTTGTTCGAGGCATCCGACAGGCGTGGCATGGGCTGCCGATCAGGGACACGCAGGCCGTGCGCGAACGGCTGCGGATTGCCGCGGCATCCCCGACCCTGCGAGCCAGCATGACGCGCAACTCCGAAGCTACGCAGGCCGCGATTGTCGCGTCCCTCACCGACGTGGATGCCGTCACGGCGCGAGTTGCTGCGGCCGCCGCTCTCGCGGCTCTCATGACGGCCCTGCTGGAGTGGGGAGCCGCGGACGAGGGGGATCTCGGCGCCGCGATCGAGGCGGCGCTCGATGTGCTGGAGGTTCGGCGTGCTTGAGCCCGCCCTCGCCGCCGTCGGACTGGTGCGCACCTTCGATGAGGGCGCGGGAATTCGCGGCGTCGACATCGACGTGCTGCCGGGTGAGGTGCACGCGCTCGTCGGTCTGAACGGCGCAGGCAAGTCGACACTCATGCGCCTGCTGCTCGGGATGATCCGACCGCACGCCGGAACGGTCACCCTCTGCGGTCACGATTTCGCCTCGGCTCCGCCCGAGCTGTGGGCCGGGGTGGGGCACCTCGTGGAGTATCCCTTGGCCTATGCCGAACTCACCGCGCGGGCGAATCTGGCGCTCGGGGCTCGCCTGCACGGGGTTTCCCGGGGCGCCGCCGGCCCGATGGTCGAGGCGGCCCTAACCGAGCTGAACCTCGGTGCCTACGCGGGGCGCCGTGCCGGTCGGCTGTCGCTCGGAAACCGGCAGCGGCTCGGGCTGGCATCTGCGTTGCAGCACGATCCACGAGTGATCGTGCTCGACGAGCCCACAAACTCCCTGGACCCGAGCGGGGTGATTCTGCTGCGTGAGGCGCTTCGTCGCCGTGCCGACGCGGGTGCCGCGGTGTTCGTCTCGAGCCACCATCTCGATGAGGTCGCTCGTATCGCTCATCGAATCACGGTGCTCAATGCCGGACGGGTTATTGGCTCACTCGATCCGGACGGGGTTGATCTGGAACGCGCCTTCTTCGAACTCGTGCGCGCCGACGACGAGGTCGCGGCATGATGCGCGCCGCGTTGGCGACGGAGTCGACCAAGTTCTCTCGGGCCCAGGTCCCAGTGGTGACATCCGTGATGCTCACGCTTGGCATCGCCATACTGTGCGCGGCGATGCTGGGCGCGCTTGGCTCGGGTGATCCCCAGCTGATCGCCAAGCTCGGTGCGCTCGCGGACCCGGGCGGCTGGGTCGGTTTCGTGCTGACGGCCTCACAGATTACCGCGATCGCGGGATTGCTCGGCTTCGGCGTAGTGCTGTCGTGGCTGTTCGGTCGCGAATTCGCCGACGGTACGGTCGCAGGTCTCTTCGCGCTTCCGGTCGGGCGCGGCACGATTGCGGCCGCCAAGCTCATCGTTTACTTCGCCTGGGCGGTCGCGCTCGCGGTGTTGCTCGCGGGCGCTCTCGTGCTGCTCGGTCTCGTCGCGGGCCTCGGCCCGCTGCCGTCCGAGGTCGCACCGATCCTCGGCAGGCAGGTATCGGTGACGGTTCTGACCGCCTTGCTCGCAGTCCCGGCGGCCTGGGCGGCGACGCTCGGCCGGGGCCCGCTTGCCGGCATCGGTACGGTCGTCGGCGTCGTCATCGCCGCCCAGGTTGCCGTGTTCAGCGGCGTCGGCGCGTGGTTCCCGTTCTCGTCGCCCGGGATGTGGGCCGTGGGCGCCCCGGTGAGCGCGGGTCAACTAGCGCTGGTGATCCCCGTGGCCATGATCGCGAGCGCGCTCGTCGTGATCTCGTGGCGCCGTCTCCAACTCGACCGGTAGCACGAAACGGGCGATCCGTTGAAGCACGCCCGGGTCGGACAGGATGCGATTGTGTCCGAGTCCGGTCGTGATCATGGTCTGCACCGGGCCGGTGTGGGCGTCGGCGATGAGCAGCGCCTGACCGGGGTCGACGATCTGGTCGCCCGCGTCGTGTACGAGTAGAACGGGAACCCGCACCGTCGCAGGATCGAGCTCTGCGACGAATCTGCCCCACGGGTTGGCGACGCCGGGAAAGGTTCGCCGCTCGATCCGCTTGCGCAGACCCCGGGTCGCGCGAGGCCCCAGCCTGAGCGCCGTCGAAAACTGAGCGACGAGCTGTTCTGCGTTGTACATGCCCGAGATTCCGACGACGCGGTGCACGGCTACGCCTTCGCGCGCGGCGAGGAAGCTCGCGAGCACTCCGAAGGAGTGGCCGATGAGAGTGTCGACCGGGCCATGCGCTCGCGCGATCGCGGTGATCGCCGCCGCGTAGTCGAGAACCGTTGTGCCGCGTCCGGGTGAGTCTCCGTTGCCGGGGGCGTCAAAGGCGACGATCGTGACTTCGGGCGATTCGAGCGTGTCGACAATGGCAGAAAAGCGGGATGCCCGACTTCGCCACCCGTGAGCCAGCACTATCAGCCGTGACCCGCTACCCCAGCGGTAGGTGACGACCGTTCTGCCGTCGACATCGAGTCGTTCGACGGCTGCACGCTCGTGCGTAGCCTGATCCCGGGGATGCACTTCTTCGGGCGTCCCGAGGTAGCCAAAGGCGCGGTAGGCGAGCGCTGCAGCTATGGCGGGACTGATCGTTCCAACGATTCGCATGCCGGTTGTCAAGGCGCTCACAATTCCTCCAATATAAATACGATCGTTCGTATAGTATTGAAGTCGTGACGACAAGGCAAGAGACGACCACAATGGATGCCATGACGGTGACGGAAGACGGACGGCGCGCCCGCGGCGCGGCATCCCGCAATCACGTCATGTCGCGCGCCGTCAATCTCGCGTCGGTTACCGGCCTCGACGGACTCTCGATTGGCGAGCTCGCCGCCGATACCGCGATGAGCAAGGGCGGCATCGTCGCCCTCTTCGGCACGAAGGAACAACTCCAACTCGCCACCGTTGAGGCGGCCAAGCAGATCTTCATCGAGGCAGTAATCGAACCAGCGCTCACCGTGAAGGGCGGCCGAGAGCGCTTGGCCGCTCTGATCGACGGGTGGCTGACCTACAGCGAAAGTCGCGTATTCGAGGGCGGATGTTTCTTCGTCGCGGCGTCTGCCGAGCTCTCGTCACGGCCGGGTGCGGTGCGGGATGCCGTAGCGCAGGTGCTCGCCGAGTGGAGCGAGTTCATCGTGCACACGATCGAACGTGCGACGTCTCGCGGACAATTGGACCCGGGAACCGATCCAGAGCAGCTCGCCTTCGAGATCACCTCGATCCTCGATGGCGCCAATTCGATGTCGCTGCTGCGCGACAGTCCGGAGCCGTACCGCCGGGCGCGAGTCGCGCTGGCCCGCCTGCTCTAACCCTCGAAGCCGAGGTTGCGCGCCATCCGCTCCAGCGTCGCGACGGTCTGCTCATACTGTTCGGGCGATACGCCGTCAGCTATCTGGGTGCGCTGGGCGGCGACCACCGACTCGAGGCGCTCAAAGGCTGCCCTCCCGCGCTCGGTGATGCTGTATCCGGTGGGGGTGACGTCCACCCAGGCGCTATCGACAAGTTCGGCGAGGTGGTCCGCGGATGTCTCGGCCGGGTCGTCGCCCGCCGCGGCCGACAGGAACGGCGCCACAGTGGCATCCAGTTGGTCCACTGTCGCGGGCTCCTGGGAGAGCACGTTGAGCAGTTGCCACTGACGCCGCGTGACGCCGTGTTCCTCGAGTGTCGACGCGAACTGCTCGTCGATGAGCTTGTCGACGAGTTTGAGCCAGAAACCGATGGGACGTGGTGTGTCCATGCCTTTAGGCTACGCCTCGGCGGGGTCGCCCGTCAGTATGAGAAACCCAGCTCGGCGGGGTACTCGCCCTGTGCCGTCAGTTGGGCGGCGGTCGCCTGCAAGTGCGCGAGCGTGAGGCCTAGCGTGCCCGGACCGAAGCTCACCCGCGACACCCCCAGCTCCGCCAGCGTTGCCAGCGATGGCGAGTTGGGATTCGCGATCACCGACACCCGACCATCGACGTCTTCGATGGCCCAAGAGATAGATTCCTCGTCGCGAGCACCCAGCATGAAGATCACGTCGGCGCCCGCCTCGAGGTAGGCGTTGGCGCGGTCGATCGCGTCATCGCGGGTTCCGCCGCGCACGAGTGAGTCCACTCTGGCGTTCAGCACGATCGGGATGCCCGTGGCCTCCGCAGCCCGCCGCACCGCTGCGACCCGAGCAACCGCGACCTCGCGCGGGAACAACTCGGTCGGCGAACTGCTGTCCTCAAGGTTGAGCCCGACGGCGCCGGTCGCGATCAGTTGCTCGACGTGGCGCTGAACGTCCGCGGCATCCGTGGCATAGCCACGCTCGAAGTCAACCGAAACCGGCAATTCAACCGCCGACACGACCCGGCGGGCGGCGGCGAGCGCCTCGTCGAGCGTGAGTCCCTCCCCGTCGGCGACTCCGTGCGCGAAGCTCACGGCGTGACTGGCCGTGGCGATCGCCCGAACCCCGGGCGCGGCCGCGACGGTGCGCGCCGTGATCGCATCCCACACGTTGGTGACGATCAGCGGCTCACCCGGAACGTGCAGTGAGTCGAGGAGCAGCGCTTTGTCGAGTTGGGTCGTCATTCCTACAGCCTGACGGTTGGATGCCCCCAGTGCCAGCGGTTTTCGGACGAGACCGCCGCGCTACCTACTGAACTCGCACGTGTTTGGGCAGCCGCACCAGAATCAGCAGGATTGCCCCGAAGAGCAAGATCACAGCGATGCCGAGTACTCCGAAGATTGTCGACCCGAACCAGGTGATGAACAGCGCCCAGAGCAGCGGCGACAGGAAGCTCGCGACCCTACCCGTCGTCGCGTACAGCCCGAAGATTTCGCCCTGGCGGCCGTCGGGAGTGACGCGCGCCAGCAGCGAGCGGCTCGCCGCCTGGGCCGGGCCCACGAACGACGACAGGATGAGCCCGCCGATCCAGAACACGATGGTGCCGGAATCGTGGAAGGCGAAGACGACGATCGCCATGGCGACGAGACCAAACAGCGCGAACAGGATGACCGCCTTGGGGCCGACAAAGTCGTCGACCCGTCCGCCGATGATGGTCGAGATTCCGGCGACCACGTTGGCTGCGATGCCGAACATAATCACCTCGGTCGGCGAGAAGCCGAACGCGACTGCGGCGAGAATTCCACCAAACGCGAACACACCCGCGAGTCCGTCACGGTAGACGGCGCTGGCGACCAGGAACCAGAAGGTCGGGCGCGTGGCGGGTGACTTGTAGAGGGCGACGACGTCTTTCACGAGTACGACATAGCCCCGGAAGAAGCCCACCTTTGGGCCGGTGGTTTGGGTCGCCGTCGCTTCGGGAACGTTGAAGAGCAACGGCAGCGAAAACACCACGGTCCACACAGCAGCACCCACCGCGATGAGCCGATAGGCGAGCCCGTTCGAGGTGTCCATTCCGAACCACGAGAACGTGTCCAGCACGACCACGAGGATCAGGGCGACGATTCCGCCGATGTAGCCGAGCCCCCAGCCGAGACCGCTCACTCGGCCGATTGTCTTGCGGGTCGAGACCTGTACGAGCATGGCGTTGTAGTTGACGCCGGCGATCTCCGACACCACGGCGCCGAGCGCGAGCAGGATCGCCCCGAGCCAGAAGTAGCTCGGATCCGCGTAGACGAAGAACAGCCCGAACTGCACGAGAGCGAGGAGGGCGGTGAACCCCAGAAGGAGCTTCTTCTTCGCTCCCGAGGCGTCAGCGCGCTGGCCGAGCACGGGTGCCAGCAGCAGGATCAGGATGCCTGCGCCAAACGTCGCCCAGCCGTACCCGGCCGAGAGCGTCGCGAGCGCGCTGTCTTTGAGCGGGTCGCCGTCGGCAAGCGCCGCGATGTCGGCCGGCAGGAAGTTGTCGGAGATGAGGTACAGCGAGGCAAAAACGAAGGTCAGGATGACGGAATTGAAGGGTTGCGTCGCCCAGTCCCACAGCGCCCACGAGATGACCTGCTTGCGGGGAACGACTTTGTCGTCGGACAGGTCCCTTCCGGCCGCGGCTACAGCACCCACGCTCGATGGCATGGGGACCTTCTTGGGGGTTGAACGTGCGGCGTCATTGCCGGGAGTCTTGTCCGTCATGCTCACACGCTACTGGGTCGGGGTAGCCAGCGAGTGAACCACACATCGATGTTTTTCACCTTGAGTCGCTTCGACTCAACTTCAACTTGACACTCGGTCGCGCAGGGTTCAAACTTGATACAGCGCGACTCAGGTTTGGAGTTCGTGCATCAGACATAAGGAGTAAGAGCACATGGCTCGAGCAGTAGGTATCGACCTGGGAACCACCAACTCGGTGGTCGCAGTCCTCGAAGGTGGAGAACCCACCGTCATCGCGAACGCCGAAGGCTTCCGCACCACCCCCTCGGTCGTCGCCTTCACGAAAGACGCTGAGGTGCTGGTCGGAGAGACCGCCAAGCGTCAGGCAGTCACCAACGTCGACCGCACCATCGCCTCCGTCAAGCGCCACATGGGCACGGACTGGAAGCAGGACATCGACAGCAAGAAGTACACAGCGCAGGAGATCTCCGCGCGCATTCTCGCGAAGCTCAAGCGAGACGCCGAGCAGTACCTGGGCGAGCCTGTCACGGACGCCGTGATCACGGTTCCCGCGTACTTCAACGACGCCGAGCGCCAGGCCACCAAGGAGGCCGGCGAGATCGCGGGTCTCAACGGTGCTGCGCATCATCAACGAGCCGACTGCAGCTGCGCTCGCCTACGGCCTCGACAAGGGCAAGGAGGACGAGCTCATTCTGGTCTTCGACCTCGGTGGCGGAACGTTCGACGTCTCGCTGCTCGAGGTGGGCAAGGACGACGACTTCTCCACCATCCAGGTCAGGGCCACCTCCGGTGACAACCGCCTCGGCGGTGACGACTGGGATGCTCGCGTCGTCGACTACCTGATCAAGCAGTTCAAGGAGACCACCGGCGTGGATGTCTCCGGAGACAAGATCGCCAAGCAGCGCCTCAAGGAGGCTGCCGAGCAGGCCAAGAAGGAGCTGTCGAGCCAGACCTCGACGACCATCCAGCTGCCCTACCTTTCTCTCACGGAGAACGGCCCGGCCAACCTCGACGAGACGCTCACTCGCGCCAAGTTCGAGGAGCTGACGGCAGATCTGCTCGAGCGCACCAAGAAGCCCTTCAACGACGTCATCAAGGAAGCGGGAGTCAAGCTCGCCGACGTCGCACACGTCGTGCTCGTCGGTGGTTCGACCCGCATGCCGGCCGTCGTCGACCTGGTGAAGAAGCTCACCGGCGGCAAGGAGCCCAACAAGGGCGTCAACCCGGACGAGGTCGTCGCCGTCGGCGCCGCGCTTCAGGCCGGAGTTCTCAAGGGCGAGCGCAAGGACGTTCTGCTCATCGACGTGACCCCCCTGAGCCTCGGTATCGAGACCAAGGGTGGAATCATGACGAAGCTCATCGAGCGCAATACCGCCATCCCGACCAAGCGCAGCGAGACCTTCACGACGGCAGACGACAACCAGCCGTCCGTCGCGATCCAGGTCTTCCAGGGCGAGCGCGAGTTCACCAGGGACAACAAGAACCTGGGCACGTTCGAGTTGACCGGCATCGCGCCGGCCCCGCGCGGCATCCCGCAGGTCGAGGTCACCTTCGACATCGACGCCAACGGCATCGTGCACGTGTCTGCCAAAGACAAGGGCACCGGCAAGGAGCAGTCGATGACGATCACCGGAGGCAGTTCGCTGTCGAAGGAAGACATCGAGCGCATGGTTCGCGAGGGCGAAGAGCACGCGGCGGAGGACAAGGCACGCCGCGAGGCGGCCGAGACCCGCAACACCGCCGAGCAGCTCGCATACTCGACCGACAAACTCATCAAGGACAACGAAGACAAGCTCCCGGATGACGTCAAGACGTCGGTTCAGGAGGATGTCGACGCCCTCAAGTCCGCGCTCGCCGGTGACGACGAGGCGGCGGTCAAGACGGCCTTCGAGAAGCTCGGCGAGAGCCAGCAGAAGCTCGGTGAGGCGATCTACGCCTCGAGCGAGAACGCGGCCACCGACGGCGCAGCGGGCGAAGAGCCTGCGGCGGAGGCGAACGACGAGGACATCGTCGATGCCGAGGTTGTAGAAGACGAAGACCCAGCGGCCGACGCCGGATCCGACAAGAAGTAACCATGGCGGACAAGAACGAACGGCATGAGAACGAGGAACCGGTAATCCGAGACAAACGGAGAGTCGATCCTGAGACCGGCGATGTTCGCGAACCGACCGACGCGGCGGGGGCCACTGCCCCCGCCGCCGAGGGCGGCGCAGCTGACGAATCGACCGACGACGAGCTGAGCGACGCTGACAAGGAACTGCTGGCGGAGGCCGAGAAGAACCTCGTCGCCGACATGCAGTCCGAGGTCAAGCGCGCCCAGGCGGAGTTGTACAACTTCCGTCAGCGGGTGGAGCGAGACCGCATCACCAATCGGGAGGCCATAATCGCCGAGGTGATCCGTTCGCTGCTTCCCGCGCTCGACGATCTCGCGCGGGCCGAAGCTCACGGGGATCTCGTTGAGGGCGCGCCACTGACCTTGGTCGCTCAGAAGCTGCGGGGCTCGTTCGAGAAGTACGGCCTCAAGCAGATCGGCGAGAAGGGTGAACCCTTCGATCCGGCATTCCACGAGGCGGTCGTGCAGCTACCGTCACCCGATGTCACGGTGAACACGATCGCAGACGTCATCGAACCCGGCTTCGTCTTGGGGGATCGCCTCGTGCGCCCCGCGAAGGTTGCCGTGTCCGTGCCCGCCGAGTAACCGAGAGGAGCCGAGACGATGGCCAGTCAAGACTGGTTCGACAAAGACTTCTATGCCGTGCTCGGCGTTTCGAAGGACGTATCCGAAGCCGACCTGAAGAAGACCTACCGAAAGCTCGCGCGTCAGTATCACCCGGACTCCAATCCGGGCGACGCGAAGTCCGAAGCGAAGTTCAAAGAAATTAGCGAGGCCCACTCGGTGCTCGCCGACCCCGAGCTGCGTCGCGAATACGACCAAGTTCGGGCGATGGGGTCCGGGGCGCGCTTTCAGGCCGGCGGACAAAACGGTGGCTTCGAGGATGTCTTCGGTGGAATGTTCGGTGGCAACCAGCGCGGTAGCTATCAGGGCACGAGTTTCGAAGACCTTCTCGGTGGCATGTTCGCGGGCGGCAACCAGGGGTTCAGGACCGGCCCCACCAAGGGTCGGGATGTCTCGGCATCCACGACGCTCGACTTCGTCACGGCCATCAACGGCGAAACGATCAAACTGCAGCCCGCGGGTGGAGCTCCGATCAACGTCAAGATCCCGGCAGGGGTCAGTGACGGGCAGAAGATCAAACTCGCGGGCAAGGGTGCAGCTGAGTCACGACGGCGGTCCCGCGGGCGACCTCGTTCTGACGGTGAGCGTGCGCAAGCACCCCGTGTTCGAGCGCGACGGACTCAACCTCCGCGTCGAGGTTCCTGTGACGTTCGCGGAGGCCACCCTCGGTGCGACGATCGAGGTGCCAACGCTCGGGGGTGAGCCCGTGAAACTGCGGGTGGCGGCGGGAACGCCGAGCGGGCGCATCCTGCGGGTCAAGGGGCGAGGGGTTACCTCGTCCAAGGGCACCGGCGACCTGCTCGCCGAGGTGCAGGTTGCTGTGCCGGCCCGAGTGACGGATGACGCGGCCGCGCACCTTCGCGCCTTCGAGGCGGCCCAACCGCAAGAGAACCCCCGCGCCGAACTGCTCGATAAAGCGAGGAGCATCCACTGATGTCTGAGCCGCTCGACGAGTTCTCGCCAGTCTTCGCGATCGCGATCGCGGCGGATCTCGCCGGCATGCACCCGCAGACCCTTCGTCAGTACGACAGGCTCGGGTTGGTGAGCCCGCGGCGCACGGCCGGGCAGTCGCGCAGGTACTCGATGCGCGATGTCGCCCAGTTGCGCGAGATTGCGTCGCTCATCTCGCAGGGGCTCAACCTGGAGGGCATCAAACGGATCGTCGAGCTCGAGAATCAGGTGACGGCGCTGGGCGAGCGGGTTCGTGAGCTCGAGCACGCCCTCGCCGACGAGCTACTGGCCCGACCCGGCAGGCGCGTGTTCGCGGCCGGACTTGCCGGCGACGTGGTCTCGCTCAAGGCCGGTTCACGGGCCGAGAAGTCGAACCAGGTCGTCGTGTGGCGACCGCTGCGGAGGGGATGAGTTCACATGGTTCCCGACGCGATCTCGACAAGCTCGATCAACCGTGGTTTCCGTTTCGAGGAACTGCGGCGTTGGCCCGACGTCGAGGCGCCCAACCTGCACGCCGTTGACGCGACGGATCGACTGATTCTTGACGAGGCGGCGGCCGCACTCGCGGCGTCGGCTCCGGGCGAGGTTGTCGTCGTCGGCGACGGGTTCGGCGCGCTCACCCTGGGCGCGGCCGCGCTGCACGGGGCTCGCGGCATCCGTTCGTTTCAGGACTCGATCGTCGCCGAGCGCGCGCTCGCGGCAAACGCCGCCGCTTTGGGTGGCGCGGAGGCCGACTACGAGAGCATGCCGCTCGGCGCCGACCTTTTCGCGGGAGCCCGCGTTGTGCTTCTCCAGCTTCCGCGATCGCTCGACGAGCTCGAGGAGATTGCGGCGTGGATCGCGTCCAGTGCTGATCCGAGTGTCGTCGTGTATGCCGGTGGGCGCATCAAGCACATGACGCTGGCAATGAACGAGGTGCTCGGCCGTCACTTCGGCGACGTCAGGGTGACACTTGCTCGACAGAAGTCCCGGGTCTTGGTCGCCTCGGCGCCGCGAGAAAGCGCCGCGCCCGAGCCGGCTCGCACCTTCCATGCTGATCTCGGCATATGGGTGTGCGCGACAGGGTCGGTCTTTTCCGGGTCTCGAATCGACATCGGCACACGGGCACTACTCGCGGTGCTACCGTCGGTCGCCCCGGATGCCACCACCGCAGTCGACCTCGGCTGCGGCTCCGGCGTGGTCGCCGCGGTGCTGGCTAAGACACGTCCGACAGTGTCGGTGATCGCGTCGGACTCGTCGGCAGGTGCCGTGATCTCGGCGCGCGCGACCGCCGACGCGAACGAACTCACCACCGTGACCGTCACCCGCGACGACGCACTCGGCGACCAACCCGACTCCAGCGTCGACCTGGTGCTGCTCAACCCACCGTTCCACCTCGGCAGCACGGTGCACACCGGCGCCGCGTCCAAGCTGTTCGCTGCGGCACACCGCGTGTTGAAACCCGGGGGCGAACTCGTCACCGTGTTCAACACCCACCTCGGCTACCGGCAGGAGCTCACCCACGTCATCGGTGCGACGGAGCAACTCTCGCGCACCGCAAAGTTCACAGTTACACGATCAAGGAAACGCTAATGGCCAACATGCAGGGCGCCCCAGCAACCGACGAAGAGCAGCAGACCGCGCTCGAGAAGTACGGCGTCAACCTCACCGACATCGCCCGCAGCGGAAAGCTCGACCCCGTGATCGGCCGTGACGCCGAGATTCGACGCGTCAGCCAGGTGCTCACGCGTCGCACCAAGAACAACCCGGTGCTGATCGGCGAACCCGGCGTGGGCAAGACCGCCGTCGTCGAGGGGCTCGCCCAGCGAATCGTTGCCGGAGACGTCGCCGACTCGCTCAAGGGCAAGCAGCTCGTCGCGCTCGACCTCGCCGCCCTCGTGGCCGGGGCGAAGTATCGGGGCGAGTTCGAGGAACGCCTCAAGGCCGTGCTCAAGGAGATCAACGAGTCTGACGGCCAGGTGATCACGTTCATCGACGAACTCCACACTCTCATGGGTGCGGGCGGCGGCGAGGGCTCGGTCGCGGCATCCAACATGCTCAAGCCCATGCTGGCCCGCGGGCGAACTGCGCCTGATCGGCGCGACGACGCTCGACGAGTACCGCCAATACATCGAGAAGGATGCCGCGCTCGAGCGTCGCTTCCAACAGGTGTTCGTCGGAGAGCCGAGCGTCGAAGACACGGTCGCGATCCTTCGTGGTCTCAAGGAACGCTACGAGGCTCACCACAAGGTCGCGATCGCCGACTCGGCGCTCGTCGCCGCGGCATCCCTCAGCAACCGGTACATCACCGGCCGCAAGCTGCCCGACAAGGCGATCGACCTGATCGACGAGGCCGCGTCCCGCCTGAAGATGGAGATCGACTCGTCGCCCACCGAGATCGACCAGCTCAAGCGGGCGGTCGACCGGCTGCGGATCGAGGAGTTGGCGCTCAAGAAGGAGAAGGACGACGCCTCCAAGGCTCGACTGGAGAAGCTGCGCGAGGATCTCGGCGAACGTCAGAAGGAACTCGACGCCCTAGAGACTCGCTGGAAGGCCGAGAAGGCCTCGCTCACCGGAGTCGGCGACCTGAAGACCCAGCTCAACGAGGCCCGAATTCAACTCGACCGGGCCATGCGGGAGGGCGAGTACCAGAAGGCGTCCAAGATCAACTACGAGACGATCCCCGGAATCGAGGCCGCTCTGGTGGCCGCCGAGTCCGCGGAACCGGTCGGACCGCGCATGGTCAACGATCAGGTCACCGAGGAGGACATCGCGAGCGTTGTCGCCGCGTGGACGGGCATCCCGGTCGACCGGTTGACGCAGGGTGAGACCGAGAAGCTTCTGCAACTCGAGTCGGAGCTCGGCAAGCGTCTCATCGGTCAGAAAGATGCGGTCGCCGCCGTCAGCGAGGCGGTGCGTCGAACCCGGGCGGGCATCTCAGACCCCGACCGGCCGACCGGATCGTTCCTGTTTCTCGGACCCACCGGCGTCGGCAAGACGGAGCTCGCCAAAGCGCTTGCCGAGTACTTGTTCGACGACGAGAAGGCGCTCGTGCGCATCGACATGAGTGAGTACGGGGAGAAGTTCTCCGTGTCCCGGCTGGTGGGTGCCCCTCCCGGCTATGTCGGATACGAACAGGGTGGTCAGCTCACCGAAGCGGTGCGTCGCCGGCCCTACTCGGTGATCCTGCTCGACGAGGTGGAGAAGGCGCATCCCGAGGTCTTCGACCTGTTGTTGCAGGTGCTCGACGACGGGCGCCTCACCGACGGGCAGGGCCGCACCGTGGACTTCCGGAACGTGATTCTCATCCTCACCTCCAATCTCGGCAGCCAGTTCATCACCGACCAGAACTTGCCGTGGGAGGCCCGCAAGGAGGCCGTCAACGATCTCGTGCGCAAGGCGTTCAAGCCAGAATTTGTGAACCGACTCGACGACATCGTGGTGTTCACCCCGCTGTCGGTGGAGGATCTCGGTCAAATCGTCGAGCTCTACATCGACCGGCTGGCCAAGCGTCTCGCCGACCGTCGCCTCGAGCTGGCGGTAACCCCGGATGCCCGAAGGTGGCTCGCCGAGCGCGGGTACGACCCGATCTACGGGGCTCGGCCGTTGCGGCGACTCATGCAGCGCGAGATTGACGACAAGCTCGCCAGGGCGCTCTTGGGTGGCGACATCCGCGACGGCGACACCGTGCTCGTTGGAGTCGATGACGACGGACTCACCGTTAAACGCCTCG
Source organism: uncultured bacterium (assembly GCA_963787305.1). Classification (GTDB taxonomy): domain Bacteria; phylum Actinomycetota; class Actinomycetes; order Actinomycetales; family Microbacteriaceae; genus Rhodoglobus. The sequence continues at coordinate 310,337 of CAWBCL010000002.1, read as the reverse complement.
AGTCGTAGGTCCGCGGGCGTTGGCGTTTCGGGGGCAAACCCCCTCACAAAGTCAGGGGTGCACCCCAGAGACGGACGACGTCACCGACGGTTGACTTGCAGCTATGAATTCTGCGCTCACCGCCTTCAGCATCCACAAGACCTATCCCAGCGTCAGCAGACGGGGGGATGGTCTTGCCGTCCTAACTGACATCTCGCTGACCGTCGACCGTGGAGAGATGGTTGCGCTGGTCGGACCGAGCGGTTCTGGCAAGTCGACCCTGATGTACTGCCTCTCGGGGCTCGAGCCCGTCACCGGGGGCACCGTCACGATCGACGGGGTTAGTCTGCACGATCTGAACGGCACAGCGATGGCGAAGTTCCGACGCGAGAAGATCGGATTCGTCTTTCAGGCGTACAACCTCATCCCTTCCTTGACGGCGCTAGACAACGTCGCCCTGCCGCTGCGATTGCGCCAAGCGAGCGACGCCAGTGCCCGCGCGTTTGATGCGCTCAGCGCTGTGGGCCTTTCGGACAGGATCGGTCACTCGCCGGGGGAACTGTCGGGCGGACAGCAACAACGCGTCGCCGTGGCGCGTGCCTTAGCAGCACATCCCTCGATCGTGTTTGCTGACGAACCCACCGGTTCCCTCGACACTCGCGCTGGCGACGAAGTGCTCGCGTTGCTTCGCGAACTCGCAGGCGGCAACAGTAGCGTCGTGATGGCCACTCACAGCGCAGAGGCAGCGGCCCTGGCCGACCGGGTCGTGGTGGTTGTGGACGGTCGAGTTCGCGAGGAGCTCGTCGGCGCGACGGCAGACGCGATCGCGGCGGCCGTCTCCCGCTCACATTCGGTCGTCTCAGCATGAGGTTTCTCGGGATTCAGGAGCTGAAGTACCACGCCGCAAGTTGGCTAGGTCTGCTGTTGGTGATGGTGACGGCCGGCGGTGTCGCATCGTTTGCGGCAAGCCTCATTGAGGCGGCATTCGGGGCCGAAGCTAACGAGCTCCAAGGGCTCCTGCTGAGCTTCGGTTCCCTCATCGTCATGTTCTCCGGAATCGCTTGTGGTGTCGTCGTGAGCGGAATCGTGGACCAGGCGATCGTGTCGCAGCAGCAGTCGGTCGCACGTTGGCACCTAGTGGGTGTGCCGCCGCGTTCGGTGAAGTGGATACTTCGAACGCAGGTGATGATCGTGGCTTTTGTGGGCAGCGCGGTGGGTCATCTGATGGCGATCCCTGTACATCAATCGCTATTCGACAGCGTAATCAGCTCGCTTATGCCCGGCACGTCGAGCAGCCTGCTGACGCTCGGACTGTCGCCGACAGGCGCTGTTGCATCGATTGTGATCTGTGCTCTTTTCGCGTACCTCGCTACCGGAAAAGGAGTCGCGCGCGCGATCACCACCCCGGCGTTGCACGTGTTGCGCGAGCCGGAAGACCCGACGCTGCACCTCGGCTGGAGGCGCTGGGCTCTCGCTTCGTGCACGGCCGCACTGACGATGCTGCTGGCCCTTTCGCTTCCCCACACCCGAGCCGAAGATCAGTCAGCCTGGATCTTCGTGCCAGTGCTGGTGACAGCGATTGTGGCTATTCTCAGCCCGGCGGTGCTGCCGGCCGTCATGGCAGGGTGGACACGCATCGTCCCGGAACGAACCTCGCTCGCGTGGCATCTCGCACGACGTTCCGCACTGTTCCGGCTGACGTCATCAACGTCGAGCATCTCGCCGCTGATGACAATCGTGAGCCTCACGGCCGGGATCTACAGTTCGACCTCGATTCTGGCGGGCGTGTACGGGGGCAGCGGCGATGAGGCGCTGCCGTTGGGCGGCGCTGTCTTGATTCTGGGTGGTCCCGCGGTGGTGACCACCGTCGGCTCCGCGGTCGCTCTGCTCATCGCAGGTCGGGTTCGCGCGAGGAACATGGGGCTGCTGACGGCGCTCGGCGCAAGTCGTCGGCTGGTCGCTCGCACCGCATTCGTCGAGGCGGTCATCTACGCCGCAACGGCGGGCATCGTCGCGCTCGTCAGCACGGTTGTGAGCGCGCTGCTCATCACCCAGGGCATCTCCCGAGTGGTTCCCGGAATCTCGTTCCACGTGGAGTTGGCCGCGGCAGCAGTGGTTCTCGCTGTTGGCTTTGTGCTGCTCGCCGCGTCCACGGTGTTCCCGGTGCTGCGTGCACTCCGCGGCAATCCCACTGTGCAGCTAGCCGTTGAGCACTAGGGCTACGGCACTGCGAGGTCGACGAGCCACGTGCCCAGCGCGAACACTCCCACCGACACCAGCAGTGCAATGATCGGGATGAAGTACGACAGCTTTCGGCGCGCTATCCACACGACAGACACCACGATGCCGGCAATAGCGACCAGCGGCGTTCCGACCATGACGGTGAGCGTGCCGAGACTAATGACGCTGGAGTTGCACGATCCGGGCGAGTCGGCGCAGGCCAACGTGGTCACGCCCAGGCCGAAGCCGACGATGACGAACACACCGGTCAGGATGACCAGCATGAGCAGTAGGAAGATCGTGAGAAAGAAGTCCCACCCGCGCGGGGGTCGACCCTCCGGGGTGTTCTCAACAAACATTTCACTCATGCCGCCAACTCCGTTCTGAGCGCGACGAGAAACGCGTCGATGTCTTCGGCCGTCGTATCGAAGGCGGTCATCCAGCGCACCTCGCCAGTGGCCGGGTTCCAGTCGTAGAAACGGAAGCTCTCGCGAAGGCGGTCGGCGACCCCGGCCGGCAGAGTCGCAAACACCGCATTGGCTTGGGTGGCTTGGGTGAAGGCGAGCCCGGTGATCGACCCCGAGGCCAGTTCGCGCTCCAGGGCATCCCGAAGTCGGCTCGCCATGGCGTTCGCGTGTGAGGCGCTTCGCAACCACAGCTCGTCGCTCAACAGCGTGATGAGCTGTGCCGAAACGAACCGCATCTTCGACGCGAGTTGCATGTTGAGCTTGCGCAGATAGATGAGCCCCTCCGACACGTCGGGGTTCAGCAGCACGATGGCCTCGCCATACAGCAGGCCGTTCTTGGTGCCGCCGAAACTCAGGATGTCGACGCCGGCGTCGGTGGTGAACTCACGAAAACCCACCCCGAGTGCCGCGGCGGCGTTAGAGATGCGGGCGCCGTCCATGTGCAGCACCATGCCGCGGTCGTGCGCATAGTCGGCGATGGCCCGTACCTCGTCGACCGAATACAGAGTTCCGAGTTCGGTTGTCTGCGTGATACTGACCGCGAGTGGCTGTGCGCGGTGCTCGTCGCCCCACCCCCAGGCTTCCTCGCCGATCAAGTCGGGGGTGAGCTTGCCGTCCGGGGTTGCGACGGTCAGCAGCTTCAGTCCGCTGATGCGCTCCGGCGCGCCGTTCTCGTCGGTGTGGATGTGGGCCGTCGATGTGGCGATCACCGCACCCCAGCGCGGAAGAACGCTGGTGAGCGCCGTGACGTTCGCCCCGGTGCCGTTGAACACGGGGAACGCCTCGGCACGCTTGCCGAAGTGGTCGCGCACGACCTCTTGGAGTCGTTCGGTGTAGACATCCTCGCCATAGGCGATCTGGTGGCCCCCGTTGGCTTCGGCGATCGCGGCGAGTACCTCCGGGTGCACACCCGCGTAGTTGTCGCTCGCGAATCCGCGCAGTGCTGGGTCGTGGAGTTGGGTCACAGATCCAGTCTCTCAGGTCGTCAGCCGAAGACGGGCCCCGTTGAGGTCGGATGCTGGCTCATCCCACAGCGTCGCGACGCGGGCGGCGAGTGTATCGACGCTCGTCGCGTTGTCGCCGGTGCCGAGAGCTCGAACAACCAGAATCACGGATGCCGCGGTGCCGCCCTTCGCGAAACCCGCGGCCGCGCTTTCCGCCCACGCCTCCGCTGCCGCCTTCGAGGCCGCATAGTTTGCTCCACCCCACCCGGGAGACTCGACGGTCGTGCTCGACACCATCACGAGCCGACCGGCCGACGACGCCGCGAGGTCGTCGTAGAACGCACGGCTGGTGTTGCGGAAGGTCTCCACGATGCGGGACTGCAGCCACGACCAGTCATCATCGGCTCGGCCCGCGCGCCACCCGCCCACGAGGTGCACGACCCCGTCTACCGGGCCGTACTCGGCGTGGATGCGCTCGGCGAGGCTCGTGACGCCGCTCCAGCTGGACAAGTCGCACTCGTAGCGCGCGATCGCGGGTGTCTCGGCCAGGCGGCGCATGCTGGTGCCGACGGCGAGAACGCGCGCGCCGGCATCCGTGAGGGCCGCCGCGACGGCGCGACCGGAGTCGCTGGAGGCGCCGGCGACTACGACAAGACGGCCGCTATTCAACCGGTGCTCCGGTGATGCCCTTGGTGGACTCGATGACCGACGTCATCTTCTTCGAGAGTGCCTCGTAGAACATGGACAGCGGAAACTCGTCATCCATCACCTGATCGGTCAGCTCGCGGGGAAGGCCTTCGAGCGGAAGGTCACGCACCGCCCACTTCGAGGCCGGGTGCGGGGTGAGCGTGCCGGCGACAAGGTCGTACGCGGCCAACCAGTGAGCCACCTTCGGGCGGTCGATCGAGTGCCAGTACAGGTCGTTGATCGCGTCGGACAGTGCGACAACGACATCGGGAACCTCGGCCCAATCGATCGTGAGCTGGGTGTCAGTCCAGTGCAGAACGTGGTGCTGGTGGAGCCACGCGAACAGCAGCTGTCCGCCCAGTCCGTCGTAGTTGCGCACGCGCGATCCGGTGATTGCGAACCGGAAGATGCGGTCGAAGAGCACCGCGTACTGCACGAGCTGTGCGTGCTCGCGCGTCGTGGCATCCGTGTCGTCGGCGCGGGTGAGGCGCACCGCCTCGCGGAAGGCGGTCAGGTCGCACCGCAGCTCTTCCAGCGAGTACAGGAAGAACGGCATGCGCTGCTTGATCATGAACGGATCGAAGGGCAGGTCGCCGCGCATGTGGGTTCGGTCGTGAATGAGATCCCACATCACGAACGTTCGCTCGGTGAGCGCCTGATCGTCGAGCATGCGTGCGGCACCCTCGGGTAGATCAAGCTTCGTGATCTCGGATGCCGCACGCACAACCTTCCGGAACCGCGCGGCCTCGCGGTCGGCGAAGATCGCGCCCCAGGTGAATCGCGGAATCTCCCGCATCGCCACCGTCTCCGGGAACAGAACCGCCGAGTTGGTGTCGTAGCCCTCGGTGAAGTCGATGAACCGGATGGGAACGAACAGCGCGTTCGAATAGTCGCCCGCCTCGAGGGCGGCCACGAACTCCGGCCAGATCACCTCGATGAGCACGGCCTCGACGAGTCGATCGAGCTGCCGTTCTGGGTGTACATCGGGAACAGCACGAGGTGGCGCAGGCCGTCGACGCGATCGAGCTGCGGTTGGAAGGCCTGCAACGAGTCGAGGAAGTCAGGCTCGGCGAAGTCGCCGTCGGCCCAACGGGTCAGGTCGACACCCAGCGCTTCGAGGTATTCGGCATCGTGCGGAAACAACTCGGCGAACGCCGGCAACTCGTCGCGGATCGCCTCGACGAGGGCGCGGGCCCGAGGGTGCGCCGCGGCATCCGGCACACTGCCGTCGTGTTCTTGAAGCGTGCGCAACTCGGTCGCGGCGGCTTTGATTGCCTTCCACGACGGGTGAGCGGCGAGTGCGTCCACTTCGACAGGCTCAGTGCGGCGCTCGACAACCTCGGGCTCTCCTATGATCGTGTCGGCCGCCTGAGATGCGGTAACTCCGGACATGGTTCACCTCCTTGTCGCCTCAGAAAATAGCTTCATATCGAGGCTATAAGCACGCTCGCAGCGTTTGGTTGCGATCGGCAGGAGAAAAGTGCGTGAATCGCGAAAAGCGCGCCGGTTTTCGCCTAACGGCTACATGAACATGGGACGATCGTCGTCATCCTCGGTCTGCAGGTCGAGGTCGACGACCACCGGCACGTGGTCGCTCGGCGCGTCGCCCTTGCGGGACTCTCGGTCGATCCGGGCGCCGCTGACTAGAGCGTCGAACGCGGTAGACCCCAGGATGAAGTCGATGCGCATGCCCTCGTTGCGGGGAAAGCGCAGCTGCTGGTAGTCCCAGTAGGTGTAGCCCAGAACCCCGCGAGACCGCACGGTGTCGACGAGGCCGGCGGCCTCGAGCGCCGCGAAGGCATCGCGCTCGGGGGCGCTCACGTGGGTCTTGCCAGCGAAGGCCGCGATGTCCCAGACGTCGATGTCGAGCGGGGCGATGTTGAAGTCGCCCATCAGCGCGAGAGGCAGCGTCGGGTCATCGGCGAGCCAGCGCGCGGTGTCGTCGGCGAGCGCCGCGAGCCACTCGAGCTTGTACGGGTAGTGCGGGTTGTCGAGATCTCGACCGTTGGGAACGTAGAGGCTCCAGAGTCGAACGCCGTTGACGGTCACCCCGAGCGCACGTGCCTCACGGGGCAACGAACCGTCGTCGAGGGGCTTGCCGAATCCCGGGATGTTCTCGAACCCGATCGTGACGTCGGCCATGGGGAGGCGGCTGGCGAAGGCCACCCCGTTCCACTGGTTGAGTCCATGAAGCTCGACCTCGTAGCCCGCCTCGAGAAAGGCGTCGAACGGAAACTGTGCCTCGGTGCACTTGATCTCCTGCATCGCGAGAACGTCGACGTCTTCGCGACCCAGCCAGTCAACGACTCGACCGGTACGACTTCTGATCGAGTTCACATTCCAGGTGGCTACGCGCATGGGACAACGCTACAAGCCTCAACCGACGATAGAACCACGCCCGGTTCTCCCCCCAATGGGGACGCGCAGCGATGGCACCCGCGCGCCTATGGTGAAGGAGTGGCAGACCCCGAAGACATTCTCGAAGCGGATGCCGCGGCCGCCAATCGGCGGGACACGCGCAGCGCCGTCATCATCACGACCGCCTCGTTGGGCCTCGTCGTAGCGGCGAGCCTTCTCGTCGTCGCCGGAGACTTCGGCCACTGATTCGACCCGACCCGAGTCGGTAGGCTGACAGGGTGACTGACACGAAGCAGCGGCTCATCGATTTCATCTCCAGCGATGCGGTGTTCCACGGCGACTTCACGCTCACCAGCGGCAAGAAGGCGACCTACTACATCGACCTGCGCAAGGTGAGCCTCGACCACCGAGTCGCGCCGCTAATCGGCCAGGTCATGATCGACCTCATTGCCGAGGTTCCCGACGTCTTTGCCGTCGGCGGGCTCACCATGGGCGCCGACCCGATTTCCTGCCGCGGTGCTCCACCAGGGCGCGGCACGAGGCTTGAGCTACAACGCCTTCGTCGTGCGTAAGGAGCCCAAAGACCACGGCCGCGGTCGCCAGGTCGAAGGGCCGGAGCTCGCCGGCAAGCGGGTGATCGTGTTGGAAGACACCTCCACCACGGGTGGTTCTCCGCTCGCCGCGATAGAAGCGCTCCTCAAGGTGGGCGCCGAGATCGCCGGCGTTGCCGTCGTTGTCGACCGCAATACGGGAGCGCGGGAGCGCATCGAGGCCGCCGGCTATCCGCTACTTCTCCGCGATCGGACTCGCCGACCTGGGACTGGACGAGTGAGCGACCGCGACGACGTCGATCCCAGCGACTGGTTAGCGAGCCAGTTTGGCGGTGAGGATGCCGCGAAGCCGACTCCGGCCCCGCCGTTCCCGCCCGTCGCGCCCGCGCAGCCGACCCCCCCGGTCGCTCCCGCGCAGCCGACCCCGCCGGCCCCATTCCCGCCGGCACCCGTCAGCGGATCGGGGTTTTCGTGGGGTCTCACGCCGAGCGACCCCTCGGCCCCGAAGCAGCCGGACCCGGCTCCGCAAGAGCCCGTGGCCACGCCTCCACAACAGCCCGTAGCCACGCCCCCGCAACAGCCCGCTCCTCCCCAGCACCCTGCGCCCCCAGCGGAGGTCCCGCCGACCGAGCCTTACCTGCCCCCGACCGCGGCCTTCACGATGCCCGCCGACGTGCCCACGACGCCGTACAACGCCGACTCTGGCGTGCCGACCGCCCCCTTCACTCCCGGTGCCGAGATCGAACAGCTGCCGCCCGATCGCACGCAGTGGATGGCGGCGCCCGTCGATCCCGCGCTCGACGGGGTCACCGAGGTGATCGAGGCGGAGATCGTCGGTCTCGGGGCTCCGGACGGCGAAGGTGTCGAGGCATCCGCTCTTGATTCTCTGTTCGGCGACACGCAGTTCAGGGAGTACTCCGACGACCTCATCACGGTGCCACCGCCGCGCGAAGCGACGGGCGACGGCGCCAAGCCGCCTCGGCCGCCGCGAGGCCCGATCCCCCGACTGCAGAAGATCTTGATGGGGGTTGCCGGTGGCCTCATCGGCGTGCTGCTGCTTCTGTTGCTGTTCATGCTCGGAACCCGGCTCGCCGCCACCCTGGGTCCAGCGCCCGCGATCTCTCCGACGCCCACGGCCAGTTCCGGGCCGATAGTTCTGCCGATCGGACCTGTCGCGCCCGGTGACTACCAGTGGGATGAGCTCTTGGGCGGAGAGTGCCTAGCCCCCTACGAGTCGGCCTGGCAAGACACCTACACGGTCGTCGATTGCGCGCTGCCGCATCCCGCCCAAATGGTGTACCGCGGGCTATTCGACGACACGAGCGTCGCCGTCTACCCCGGGATCGAAGAACTGCAGACCCGAATCAATCTGCTGTGCACCGCGCCGACCGTCATCGACTACGCCAAGGCTGGAGCCGCTACCGACCTCCAGGTGGAGGCGAGTTTTGCGGCCGATGCCGCCGAATGGGGCGATGGCAACCGCACCTACTTCTGTTTCGTGAGCCGCGCGAGCGGAGACGACCTGACGCAATCAGTGGCGGTGCCGCAGTTGGCACCCACCCCGGCTCCGTCACCTAGTCCTGCAGGCTAACCAGCGGCCTAGATGTCGGATTCGACGGGGTCGGAGTTGAGCAAGTCAGCCACGCTGCCGAGAATCTCGTCCGGCCGGAACGGGTAGCGGTCGATCTCGGACTGATCGCTGATGCCCGTGAGTACGAGGATGGTGTGCAGCCCGGCCTCGATACCGGCGATGACGTCGGTGTCCATGCGGTCGCCGATCATGCCGGTGTTCTCCGAGTGCGCACCGATCTTGTTCATGGCGGAACGGAACATCATGGGGTTCGGCTTGCCAACCACGTAGGGCTCCCGCCCGGTCGCCTTTGTGATGAGGGCGGTAACGGCACCCGTGGCGGGCATCGGTCCGTCGGCGCTCGGGCCCGTGGCATCCGGGTTGGTGGCGATGAACCGGCTGCCGGCCCCGATGAGTCTGATCGCTTTCGTGATGGCTTCGAACGAGTAGTTGCGGGTCTCCCCGATAACGACGTAGTCCGGGTCGGACTCGGTCATGATGAATCCGACCTCGTGCAGGGCCGTCGTGATTCCCGCCTCGCCGATGACGAACGCGCTGCCGCCGGGCGCCTGCGACTGCAAGAAGTCGGCCGTGGCAAGCGCAGAGGTCCAGATGGCTTCCTCGGGCACGTGAAGTCCGGATGCCTTCAGCCGGGCGCTCAGATCGCGCGGAGTGAAGATCGAGTTGTTGGTCAGCACGAGGTAAGGCTTACCCTCGTCCCGCCACTGCTGAAGCAGTTCGGCCGCGCCGGGGATCGGGTGGTTCTCGTGCACGAGAACGCCGTCCATGTCGGTGAGCCAGCACTCGATATCGTCACGGTTACTCATGGGTTCATGCTAACCATCCACTGTTACAGCGTCGTGAACGCTGTCGCCTCGGGAAGCCGGCCCCGCATGACTGCGATCGCGTCAGGATTGCTGTCGACGAGCAGGAACTTGCGACCCAGACTGGCGGCGACCGCGCCGGTCGTGCCACTGCCGGCGAAGAAGTCGAGAACCCAGTCGCCGGGTTCGCTCGAGGCTTGGATGATTCGGCGCAGCACCCCCTCCGGCTTCTGGGTCGCGTATCCGGTCTTCTCCTTGCCCGTCGGGGAGACGATCGTGTGCCACCACACGTCGGTCGGAAGCTTGCCGCGGGCCGCCTTCTCGGGCGTCACTAGGCCCGGAGCCATGTACGGCTCGCGGTCGACTGCTTCGTTGTCGAAGTAGTAGGTCTTCGGGTTCTTTACATAGACGAGGATCGTGTCGTGCTTGGCCGGCCACTTGCGGGTCGCGCGTGCGCCGTAGTCGTAGGCCCAGATGAGCTCGTTGAGAAATGACTCACGCCCGAAGAGGGCGTCGAGAACGACCTTCGCGTAGTGCGCCTCACGAAAGTCGAGGTGGAGGTAGAGGGTGCCACGATCGTCGAGCAACCGCCACGCCTCCACGAGACGGGGTTCCAGAAACGCCCAGTAGTCGGCAAACCGATCGTCGTACCGGGTGAGGGTTCCCTTGATGGTTTCGTAGCTGCGCCCCTGAAAGCCGGTGCGGGCGCCCTCAGCCGAGCGTTTGGTCGTGATCGTCGTGCGGGATTGCGTGCGCCCGGTGTTGAAAGGCGGGTCGAGGTAGACCAGGCGAAAGCTCGAGTCGGGCAGCGTCGAGATCACGGGGAGGTTGTCGCCGGCGACCACGAGGTTCGGGCCATCCGGGGTCCACGTCATGTGCTGAGATTAACAGTTCGTTGGGCCGGAATGGTCTAGTCTCGCGGCATGACCCCCAAGAACCCTTTTCGTACGGCACTGCTCGCCGTCGGAGTCGTCTCGCTCGTGCTGGCCTTGATTCTGCTGCTCAGCGGGACAGCGATTGCGAATAGCGAGACGGCGTCGCCGGATGCCACGGGCGTGGCCGCCGGTTCGCTGGCGCTCAGTGGCTTCCTCGTTGCCCCCGGAATTCTTGCGTTGCTGCTCTGGCTCGTGGTGTCTGCGCTGACCTGGCAGGCACCGACACCGGCCAAGCCCGCAGCAAAGCCCCGGGCCCGATCGCAGGCACCAGAACCCCGGAATGAGCTCGAGCGGGTTCGAGCAGCACTCAACGACGAGGATTCCAACTGAGCGACGACAACCCCACCGTCGAGCTGACCACGCACGGGGTCGGTCCGTGGCGTGGTCGAGTGGCCGACGGATCCGCGGTACGACCGGGAGCTGCTGGCGAAGGGCGACACCAGAAACGTCATCGACCGGTTTCGGTACTGGACGATGGAGGCGATCGTTGCGGATCTCGATGAGCGGCGGCATCCGTTCCATGTCGCGATCGAGAACTGGCAGCACGACATGAACATCGGCTCAATCGTGCGCAGCGCAAACGCGTTCGCCGCCGAGACCGTGCACATCATCGGTCGACGTCGGTGGAACAAGCGCGGCGCGATGGTGACCGACCGGTATCAGCACGTGCTGAATCATCCGGATGTCGCGACCTTCGTCGCCTGGGCGCGCGAGAACGACCTTCCCATCGTCGCCGTCGACAACGTCGAGGGCAGCCAGCGGATCGAGGCGTACCGCCTGCCGGAGCGTTGCGTGCTGCTCTTCGGGCAGGAGGGTCCGGGGCTGAGCGCCGAGGCGCTCGCCGCGGCCGACGTGTCGGTCGAGATCACCCAGTACGGGTCGACCCGGTCGATCAACGCGACGCGCGGCAGCGGCGATCGTCATGCATTCATGGATCACCCAGCACGCGTCGAAAGGCTAGACATGTCCCCGCGAACTCCCGTACTCGTCGACTGCGATACCGGCGTCGACGACGCCATGGCCTTGCTGTACTTGCTGCATCGTGACGACATCGATGTCGTTGGCATCACCTCGGTGTTCGGCAACAACCGCGCCGCGGTGTGCGCCCACAACACGCTCCGTGTGCTGGAGTTGGTGGGCCGTGAAGACATCCCGGTCGCGATCGGCGCGGAGAAGCCGCTCGTCGGTGAGGTCACGTACCTCGCCACCCACGTTCACGGCGAAGACGGGCTCGGCGACTCTGGGCTGCCGCTCGACGTGTCGACGGAGGTGTCGCCGCTGACGGCCGTCGAGCTGATCGACGAACTCTCCGCCCGGTACCGAGGTGATCTGCGAATTTTGGCGGTCGGGCCCCTCACGAACATCGCTCTCGCGCTCGATGCCATTGCCGACCTCACGGATCGAGTGGTCGACATCGTGATCATGGGAGGGGCAGCGGATGTCGCGGGCAACCAGAGTCCCGCGGCAGAGGCGAACATCATCCACGACCCGGAGGCCGCCCAACGCGTGCTCTCCGCGGGGTGGAGCACGACCCTCGTGCCGCTCGATGTCACGATGCTCGAGGTGGTCACTGAGGATCACCGCGCACGGCTCGTCGCCGCAGACACCCCGGTCACCCGATTCGTGGCCGCGACGACCGACCACTATTTTGGCGGCTACGGTTTCGACTCCTACGGCACGCGGTGCTCGCCGTGTCACGACGCGCTCGCCGCGGCGATCCTCACGGGCGAGATGGTGCCGTCGATCTTCCCGCTCATCGACGTCGAGGTGGACTGCACGGATGGTCCGGGGAGAGGAGCGACTATCTGCGATACCCGCGGCCGCTACAAGGGATTCCCCGACCAGCCGGGCGCCACCTGCCGGGTGGCACTGCTCACCGACGGCAGCTTCCCCGACAAGCTTGTTGCAGCGCTCGGCGCGTAGTGCGTCGCCGGATGTCTTCCGCACGGTAGTCGGAGGCGCCTCCCGATAGACTGTGGTGTAATCCCGGCCACCAATATTAGGGAGATCTCCCATGCCAGCAGTCGTCATCATCGGAGCCCAGTGGGGCGACGAGGGCAAGGGCAAGGCCACCGACCTTCTCGCGGACCGCACCGACTACGTCGTCAAGTTCAACGGCGGCAACAACGCCGGACACACCGTCGTCATCGGCGATCAGAAGTACGCGCTGCACCTGCTGCCGTCCGGCATCCTGACCGACGGGCGTAGTGCCGGTCATCTCGAACGGTGTCGTCATCGACATCGAGGTGCTCTTCGACGAACTGGGTGCACTCGCCAGCCGAGGAGTGGATGTCTCCAAGCTCGTGGTCAGCGCGAACGCGCACGTGATCACGCAGTACCACCGCACCCTCGACAAGGTGACCGAGCGCTTTCTCGGCAAGCGACAGATCGGCACGACCGGGCGCGGCATCGGGCCGACGTATGCCGACAAGATCAACCGAGTGGGCATCCGGATTCAGGACCTGTTCGACGAGAACATCCTGCGGCAGAAGGTGGAGGGTGCGCTGCACCAGAAGAACCACCTCCTCGTGAAGATCTACAACCGCCGCGCGATCACCGTCGACGAGGTCGTCGAGGAGCTGCTGAAGTACGCCGACCGCCTCCGCCCGATGATCGCCGACACCGGGCTGCTGCTCAACCAGGCCCTCGACGCCGGCAAGACCGTCGTGTTCGAGGGCGGCCAGGCGACGATGTTGGATGTCGACCACGGCACATACCCGTTCGTCACCTCCTCGAACTCCACGAGCGGGGGCGCGGCAACCGGGTCCGGGCGTCGCCCCCAACCGACTCGACCGCGTGATCGGGATCGTCAAGGCCTACACGACACGCGTCGGTGCCGGCCCGTTCCCGACCGAGCTGCACGACGAGTCGGGCGAGTGGCTGCGCGCCAAGGGCTTCGAGTTCGGCACCACGACGGGCCGACCACGCCGCACCGGCTGGTACGACGCCCCGATCGCTCGCTACTCGGCGCGCATCAACGGCGTCACCGACTTCGTGCTCACGAAGCTCGACGTGCTCACCGGCCTAGAGACGATTCCCGTCTGTGTCGCATACGAGGTCGAGGGCGTGCGGGTTGATGAGGTTCCCGTCTCGCAGTCCGACTTCCACCACGCGAAGCCGATCTACGAGGAGTTCCCGGGTTGGAGCGAAGACATCACCGGGGTGCGCGACTTTGCAGACCTCCCGGTGACGGCGCAGCAGTACGTTCTCGCGCTCGAGGCGATGAGCGGTGCCCGCATCTCTGCGATCGGGGTCGGGCCCGACCGCGAGGCGATCGTCGTGCAGGCACGACCTGCTGGGTTAGCTGAACACTGCTACCGCGGTGAGGTAGCCCACCACTATCCCGCCAAGACTCAACAGCAACGCCAGCGCCCACGCGCCACCGCTCGGCGCCACGGCACCCTCGGGGTTGGGTACATTCGGCGACAACAGCGACTTGCGAGCGCGTGCTCCCTCGTAGAACTGGACACCGTTCGCATTGAACTGACCAAGGAAGACCCGCTGGACACTTCCTCGCAGCTCGATCACGAGGGGTACGAGTCCCATCACTACGAACATCACGCCGAGAATTAGACCCACTGGATCCTGCGCGAATATGAAGGCCAGCAGAAAGACACTGCCGAGCCCGATGAATAGGATGGGCCATCCCCAGGTCGCGAGGGGGGTACCGAAGCCTTGAGCAAGGAATATCGAAATGCCTACCGCGATTAGACCCCCGAAGATGCTCAGCGGGGCGAACGCCGCGACATTCTCGGGGCACTCCACGGCGATCTCGTACGGACCACCGCTAGCGCACGAGCCGCCCAATGACATGACGGTGGTAGTCACTTGGGCTAGGAGCGAGAAACTCAGCGAGAACAGAAACCACGAGCCGGCCGAGCCGACGATCCGCACGAGCACGGAGTTACGCCAGGGTGCGATCATGGTGCAACTGTAGTGTGGAGCGGTGCCTGCAACGCGACCATCGCTCACTGTTCTTGAGGGCAGTTTCATCCGCCTCGAACCGTTGCTCGATTCCCACCTGCCCGAGCTGTATTCCGCTATCGGCTCACCCGAGGTCTTCGCGGGCGGCTGGGGTGGCGGCGCGGCCGGCCACCGGGGCTCCGAAGCAGAGTTCGTTGACTTCGCCCGCGGCTACTTCGCCTTCGGCACGGGCAACGTTTACGGCGTGCGCATTGCGAGCGGGCCGGATGCCGCAGCGCTCGTCGGCACGACAACACTCGGTGACTTCGAGGAGGCCAAGGAGCGCGCCCACATCGGCTGGACGGCGTACGCCCCACAGGTCTGGGGCACCGTGGTTAACCCGGAGGCGAAGCTGCTGTTGCTCGGTCTCGCGTTCGAGCACGGGTTCGGGCGTGTGAAGCTGCAGGCCGATGCCGTCAACGACCGCTCCCGGGCGGCGATCGCCAAACTTGGGGCGCAGTTCGAGGGGATCGTTCGGCGGGATCAACTCCGCGCGGATGGATCTTGGCGCGATGCCGCGGTTTACTCGATTCTTGGTGATGAGTGGGCGACCGTGCGGGCCGGCCTCGAGGCCCGGCTCGCGGCGCACGGAACAGAACCGGTGCGACTGCGGCGGTAGATTGGGCTCATGAGCGACGAGTCAGCGGCCGAACTCACCAGCCTGCGCCAGAGCATTGACAACATCGATGCGGCGCTCGTGCACCTGCTTGCCGAACGGTTCAAGTTCACGCAACAGGTGGGCCGGCTGAAGGCATCCACGGGTATGCCTGCGTCGGATCCGGAGCGCGAGAAGGTGCAGATCGCGAGGCTTCGTGCGCTGGCAGCCGAGTCGCATCTCGATCCGGCGTTCGCGGAGAAATTCTTGAACTTCATCGTTGCCGAGGTCATCCACCACCACCAGTCGATCGCGAGCACCGGCACGATCGAGACGCAGCCCTGAGCGCCTGGCGTCCCTCGGCGGTGCCGTCCCAGAAGGGGCGCACGATCGTGGTCACCGGGGCGAGTCGCGGGATCGGCTACTTCACCGCGGAGCAACTGGCCGGTGCCGGTGCTCGGGTAATCCTGACCACGCGGGGTCCCGCCGATACGGCACTGGCGACCCTGCGCGACCGAGTGCCGGGAGCCGACGTGTCTGCGGTCACGCTGGATGTGGCATCCCTCGACTCGGTGCGCTCGGCCGCCACAGAGCTTGCTGCCCTCGGCCCGATCGATGTGCTCGTCAACAACGCGGGCAAGACGAGCGGCTCGCGGCAGCGTGAGCAGACTGTCGACGGTTTCGAGGTCATGGTCGGCACGAACGCGCTCGGCCCGTTCGCCCTGACGGCGCTGCTCTGGCCGGCACTCGCCGCCGACGCTCGCGTGGTGAGCCTGGGGAGCCTCAGCACGAAGCTCGCGCGCGCAGACTTGACCGACCTGCAGAGCGAGCGAGGCAAGTACTCGCTGTCGCGCGCCTACGCGCTCTCCAAGCACGTGATGCACGCCCTCGCGTTCGAACTAGATCGCCGAGTGCGTTCCGCGGGAAGCGATCGGATGTCGCTGCTCGCGCACCCCGGGTGGGCCGTCAACGGCAACTCGTCCCGTCGCGCCGGAATCACCGACCTCGCGAGCTCCGGTCAACGATTCGGTGAGCGCCTCATTCGCCCATTCGCCCACGGAAAGGATCGCGGCGCGTGGCCCGTTGTGCGGGCTGCAACAGACCCGGATGCCGTCGGCGGCGAGTTCTACGGTCCGCGCCGCAACGTGACCGGGAGTCCCATACTGACCACGCCCGTGGCTCAAAGCGCAGAGGCCGAGTTCGGAGCCGAGTTCTGGCGGCAGGCCGAGCGGGCAACCGGTATCAAGTTCGAGGTCTAGGCCAGGGCCGGGATTGGGCCGGGTGAGTGCCGCTCAGGCCGTGATTCCTGCGCGGTCCAGCACCTCGAGGAACGCGGTGGGCTCCGGCCGGATGCGATGGTTGTCGGTCGAGTCGACCCACAGCACCGTACCCCGGGCATCCGTGATGACGACGGTGGGTACCGTGGTGTCGCCGTTGGTGCCTGCCGAGTAAATGGCAGGGGTGCCACCGACCTGAACGAGGTCGAGCGCGTGGGCCGCTGCCCCGTCGGCGTCGACGTAGAAGCGCATCGGAATGTCGAACTTCGTGGCAAGCGTCGCGGTGTCTTCCGCGCGTTGAGCGCTGATCAGGGCAACGCCAACACCGCGCCGGTCGAGCTCACGGTACTGCTCGGCGAGCTCGCGCACCTGCACCATGCAGAACGGACACCAGTTGCCGCGGTAGAACATGATCACGTGGGGCCGGTCGGTGAGCTCGGCGCTCGTCGCGAGGCTGCCGTCGGTGTGCTGAAGCGGAAAGTGCGGCAGGCTCTCACCGACGCGGATGCCGCCCTCTGGCACGTGTTGCTTCGAGTACACGTAGCTGTAGACAAGCACCGAGCCGAGACCCAGCAGGGCCAGTAGCGCTGCGAGTCGCCCCGCAGGCAGCGCGACCGCAATGCCCGCAGCGGCCACAACATAGAGCGGCCAAAGGTTGCGCGTGTGGGTCGACGGTCGGGCCAAAAGCAGGTAGCCGAAGTACCCCAGCACCGGCAGCCAGGCGAGCGCGGTGCCGAGCCACCACCAGTTCGCGGACGACGCAGCAAGCCACACCGCGGCGCCGATGACGATCAGGGCAATCACTGCCGTCCCCTCGACGAAGAAGCGTCTGAAGATCCTGACCATGGTTTCCCCTTCCGGCGCGTGTGCCCGGTTCCGCGTCACATTTGGCGACATTGAGTGTCTCAACACTAAGGAACGTCACCCGGTGGCGCTCCATTCCTCCGAGCCACCCACCCCTGCCAGACGAGGGCGCGTCGAGGTCGCCCCATCCCCCAGAGTGGTGTGCGACGGAATCGGTGCTCCCGTTGCGGACGTCGCGGCATCCCCGAGGTGGGTGGCCGGAGGCTTAGAGCGGAAAAGAGATTTTCCTCGCTCTATCGACAGGCCTGAGTGCAACTCCTAGCATTAGGCATCGCGCTCCAATGGTGGGGGGCGGCAACCTTTCGGTTCGGCTGCTGCAGCCATTCTTGGCGACTCGAAAAATCTATCTCGAAAGGTTGTCATGGCAACAGATACCTCCCAGAGCGCAGCACTGTCCGACGACGATGCGCACCTGAAGAAGCTCGGGTATGACGGGCACTTCAACCGCTCCCTCTCGCTCTGGGGCACGTTCGCGCTCGGCTTCACCTACCTGTCACCGCTGGTGGGTGTCTACTCCCTCTTCGCCTACGGAATCTCACTCGGTGGGCCGCCGTCGGTGTTCTGGCTCGTCATCGTTGGCGCGGGTCAACTTCTCGTCTCCCTCGTCTTCGGGGAGGTGGTCTCGCAGTACCCCATCTCCGGTGGCATCTACCCGTGGGTGCGGCGCCTGTCGAACGCGCGATTTGCCTGGATGGCGGCGTGGGTCTACATCTGGGCCGTGATCGTGACCGTCACCGCGGTGGCGGAGTACGGCACGGGGTTCCTCGCTAGCTTGCTCGGCCTCACTCCGACGAAGGAGCTGACCCTCGGATTGGCGGTCGCGTTCCTCGTCGTTGCGCTCGCCGTCAACCTGAGCGGAACGAAGAATCTTGCGCGGGTGGCCAAGATCGGACTCGCGGCGGAACTCATTGGCGTCATCGGCGTCGGGCTGTTCCTGATCATCTTCGAGCGCAAGAACGACTTCTCCGTGCTCTTCGACACCTTCGGAACCCAGGGCGATGGCAGCTATCTCCCGGTGTTCATCGGGGCCGCTTTGACCGGCCTGTTCCTGTTCTACGGGTTCGAGGCGTGTGGCGAGGTCGCGGAGGAAGTCTCCGATCCGGCCCGGGCCATCCCTCGCGCCATGATCATGACCATCCTGGTCGGTGGGGTCTCCGGCTTGATCGCGTTCGTCGGCTACATTCTGGCGGCGCCCGATCTTGCCAAGATCGTCAGCGGCGAGGACGCCGACCCGATCGCCGGAATCCTCGAGGCATCGCTCGGCACGGTCGGTTCCAAGATCTTCTTGGTCGTTGCGCTCACCGCGTTCTTGTCGTGCGTGTTGAGCCTGCAGGCGGCCGGAAGCCGGTTGCTGTACTCGTTTGGGCGCGACAAGATGATGCCCGGCCACGCGTGGCTGTCGAAGCTCTCCACGAAGAAGGTCCCGCGCAATGCGCTGCTCGTGGCGTGCATCGTCCCGATTCTCATCTGCGTGCTGATCTACGTCGGCGAGGACGGCCTCATCAGCCAGATCACCGCGTTCGCGGTTCTGGGGATCTATGTCGCATTCCAGTCGGTAGTGCTCGCCGCGCTGCTCGCCCGATTCAAGGGGTGGAAGCCTGCCGGCCCGTTCAGCCTCGGAGTGTGGGGGATGGTCGTCAACATCGTCGCCCTCGCCTACGGGATCTTCGCCATGGTGCTGCTCGCCACGCCCGGCACCAGCGGTGATTTCCTGACCGACTGGATTGTGTTGATCGGACTGGTACTGGTGCTCGTCACCGGCCTGATCTACATGGCCATCGCGCGCCCGGGACGCAACTCGACGGTTCCCGAGGGTGACGCGATCGAGGTTGCAGCCCTGCTGCGCAAGGGGTGACCAAAGACGGCCCGGTAGCTAGGGTGGTCGCATGCGCGACCGGGCCGTTCCCAACCTTCCCTCGCGAGACTTCGACGGCACCCAGTTGAGCTTGATCGAAGAACGCGGGTAGCTACCGCTACTGCCCGACGACCGGCCCGAATGCCGCCGCGAGCGTTCCGCGGTGCACCGTGCGCAGCTCGTCGACCGACACCGTGAACTCGTCCTGCACTTCGAGCGCGCCCGAATCCTCGGTCACTCCGATGCGCAGCACGGGGTAGCCGCGGCCCTCGCAGAGTCCCACGAACTTGACGTCGTCTTCGCGCGGCACGCTCACGAGCATCCGCGCCGTCGACTCGCTGAACAGGGCGGCCGTGGCGTCGACGCCGTCGCGCTCCATGATCTCGGTGATCCAGACGCGGGCACCGATGCCGAAGCGCAGCACGGACTCGGCGAGGGCCTGACCGAGGCCACCGTCGGCGAGGTCGTGGGCGGATGCCAGCAGGCTCTCGCCGCCACCGGCCGCGATGAGCGCGGCGAGCTTCTGCTCCGCCGCGAAGTCGACCACCGGCGGAACGCCGCCGAGGTGGTCGTGGAGTGTTCCTGCCCACGCCGAGCCGTCGAGCTCGTCGCGGGTGACGCCGAGCAGGTAGATGTTGTTGCCCTCGTCTTGCCAGCCCGACGGGATGCGCTTGGCCACGTCGTCGATCACGCCGAGCACGGCGACGACGGGCGTCGGGTGGATCGGCACGTCGCCGGTCTGGTTGTAGAAGCTGACGTTGCCGCCGGTGACGGGGATCTCGAGCTCGAGGCATCCGTCGGCCAGGCCCTCGACGGACTTCGAGAACTGCCACATGACCTCGGGGTTCTCCGGGCTCCCGAAGTTGAGGCAGTCACTGACAGCCACGGGCTTCGCTCCGGTCGCGGCGACGTTGCGGAACGCCTCGGCGAAGGCGAGCTGCGCGCCGCGATACGGGTCGAGCTGGCAGTACCGACCGTTCGCGTCGGTGGCGACGGCGAAGCCGAGGCCGCTCTCCTCGTCGACGCGGACCATGCCGCCGTCGTCCGGGAAGCTCAGGGCCGTGTTGCCCATCACGTAGCGGTCGTACTGGTTGGTCAGCCAGCTCTTGTCGCTGAGGTTGGGCGAGCCGAGCAGCGTCAGGAAGTCGGCCTTGAGGTCGGCCGAGCGCGGCAGACGGGCAGTCGTGTCGGCCTGAAGCGCGTCGATCCACGCCGGGTAGGCGACAGGGCGCTCGTACACGGGTCCGTCGACGGCGACGGTGCGCGGCTCGACGTTGACGATCTCCTCGCCGTGCCAGTTGATGATCAGGCGGCCGGTGTCGGTGACCTCGCCGAGCACGCTGGTCTCGACATCCCACTTGGCGGTGACCGCGAGGAAGCCGTCGAGCTTCTCGGGCGTCACGATCGCCATCATGCGCTCCTGGCTCTCCGACATGAGGATCTCCTCGGCCGTGAGCGTCGGGTCGCGCAGCAGAACCTTCTCGAGCTCGATGAACATGCCGCCGTCGCCGTTGGAGGCGAGCTCGCTGGTCGCGCAGCTGATGCCGGCGGCACCCAGGTCTTGGATGCCCTCGACGAGGTCGCCCGCGAACAGCTCGAGGCAGCACTCGATGAGCACCTTCTCGGCGAAAGGGTCGCCGACCTGCACGGCCGGACGCTTGGTCGGGCCACCCTCGCTGAACGAGTCGCTGGCCAGAATGGATGCCCCGCCGATGCCATCCCCGCCGGTGCGGGCACCGAACAGCACGACCTTGTTGCCGACGCCTCGAGCGTTGGCAAGGTGCAGGTCTTCGTGGCGCAGCACGCCCACGGCCAGCGCGTTGACGAGCGGATTGGCCTGGTACACCGAGTCGAACCAGGTCTCTCCGCCGATGTTGGGCAGGCCGAGGCAGTTGCCGTAGAACGAGATTCCCGAGACGACGCCGTGCACGACGCGAGCCGTGTCGGGGTCGTCGATGGCGCCGAAGCGCAGGGCGTCCATGACAGCGACCGGGCGGGCGCCCATCGAGATGATGTCGCGAACGATTCCGCCGACACCGGTCGCAGCACCCTGGAACGGCTCGATGTAGCTGGGGTGGTTGTGGCTCTCGATCTTGAAGGTGACCGCCCAGCCGTTGCCGACATCCACGACGCCGGCGTTCTCACCCATGCCGACCATGAGGTTCTTCTTCATGGTCTCGCTGACCTTCTGCCCGAACTGGCGGAGGTAGATCTTGGAGCTCTTGTACGAGCAGTGCTCGCTCCACATCACGGAATACATGGCCAGTTCGCCACTCGTGGGGCGACGGCCGAGGATCGTCTTGATCTGCTCGTACTCGTCGCTCTTCAACCCGAGGGCAGCGTACGGCTGCTCCTTCTCGGGGGTAGCTGCGGCGTTGGACACGGTGTCGGCACCGCGAGAGGTGGTGGTCACGAAGCTCCTGCAAGTCGGTGGCCGGATGTGTCGATCTTACCCGCCGCTCAGACCCACTCGCCGTCGAGTGCCGCCTCGCACTGTGCCGCGAGCAGCGCGAAGCGTTCCCGCTCGATCGGGTCGTAGTCGACGACCGCGACCGAGTCCTTCAGCCGCTCGAACTGGCCGCGCACGGCCGCCCTGCGCTCGGGATCTCTCGTGCGGTACGCCACCTCTCGGATCAGCTGGAAAAGGCGAGCCGCGACATCCGGATCGGATGCCCCGTAACGTCGCGGTTGTTCGAGTGCGGTCTCGAGCAGGTTCGCGAACACATGGGTTCGAAGCACGACGCGAAGCCGGTCATCGTCGTCGGTTATCGCGACCGGTTGCGGCGGCAGGGCGGCGAGGTCGCCGAGTATTGCCGAGAGGTGACTCATGACGTGCACGGCTGTGGTGGGGTCGTTGACCCCGGGCGATACGGCGCGCGCGGCAATGTCGACGAGCTGACGGATGCCGAAGCCGATGTCTTGGCTTGCGGTGCGCTCGTAGGCGAGCCCGAAAGCGCGAGCGATCTCGTGGCCGATGCTCTCGACTTCTTCGCTGCTGCGGTGCAGCAACACGTCACGGGGCCACCACCGGGCGACCGGAGTGCCCTTGACCACGCTGTGTCCGACAGCGTGCTCCTCCTCGATGACAAGGTCTTCGCGCACCGCGATCGTGAGTAGCTGGGAGCGATCGACGCCGCGGATGAACCCGGATCGCCGAGCCAGGCTGAGCTCGACGCCTGACGGGCGGAACTCATCGGGCAGTGCGTCGAGGCCTTCGCCTCGGGTGGCGGCGATGAGGGCGATGGTGCGCGACGTCTCGGCGTGCACCTGTCGCATCGTCGTCTCGACGCGCAGCTGTCGAGCGAGATGCGCGAGGAACAGCGTGAGCATCACCACGCTTGCGATGGTCAGCACCGAGGCGAGTGTGACGGCGATGCGGGGCACCTGCGGGTCGCCCGTGTCTGTGCCGTCCTGAACGGTGCGCAACACCGTGAGCGCGTATGCGAAGGTGCCAACGAACAGGGCGAGCGTCGCGTGAACCGTCTGGTCCTTCGAGAAGGTGCGCAGGATGCGCGGGGACGCCTGGCTGCTCGCCAACTGGAGCGCAACGACCGTGAGCGAGAAGGTCAGGGATGTCGCGGTGATGAGGGAGCCGGAGATGGCGGAGAGCACGGCGCGCGCACTGTCGACGCCGCCCGCGAAGAGCAGCGCGGCGAGCGGCCCGGGGAGATCGCCATCGATCGCGCGATCGAGCAGGGGCAGCGCGATACCGAGAATCACACCCACGGCGATCGCGGCCAAGGGGATCGGCCACAGTTCGGTCGCGATGCTCTCTCGTATGGTGGCGACGGCGCGCTTTATCGCCTTCTTGCGCACGCCGCTGACGGAGCCTCTGGCCATGTCCGCCCTCCCGTTTCGCCCTCCAGTCAACCAGACACGCGCCTCCTCGCAATGAGCCCCCGTAGTCTGGGAGGAACAATTGCAGCTCAGGAAGGACGCCGAGTGATCGACTGGAACACCTGGATCGGCCTAGGGATCGCAGTGCTTATCGTGTTGGCCACGGTGCTCCTGCTCGGTGCAATAACGGCGCTCGTGATGCGGCTGATTGCGCGACGGCATCCCGGGATCTATGAGGCGTTGGCCCCGGTGCGGCGGCGCTTCAGGGTTCTGCTGCTCGTGGCTGGCGTCTGGCTCGCGGTCGTATTCGTGTTGCCCGAGGGCACCGTGCGCGACATCGCTGGTCAGGTGCTGCTGATCGGGGTGCTCGCCGCGGCCGGGTGGCTGCTCGGTGCTCTGCTCAATCTGGCGCTCGATCGCACCCTCAACTACTATCCGACCGACGTGGCCGACAACAACGTCGCGCGGCGGGTGCGCACTCAGGTGCTCGTTCTGCGCCGCCTGGGCCACGCGATCATTGCCGTGATCACGATCGGTGCAATTCTTCTGACGTTCCCGGGAGCGCAGACGCTCGGTGCGAGTGTTCTCGCCTCCGCGGGACTCGTCAGCGTGGTTGCCGGCATAGCCGCCCAGTCGGCGCTCGCCAACGTCTTCGCGGGAATGCAGCTCGCCTTCAGCGACGCGATCCGCGTCGACGACGTCGTGGTCGCTGCCGGCGAGTGGGGTCGGATCGAAGAGATCACCCTCACCTACGTCGTTGTGACCACCTGGGATCAGCGACGGCTCGTGCTTCCGTCGACGTACTTCACGAGCACGCCATTCGAGAACTGGACGCGGTCGGGAAGCGCGCTCTTCGGCGCCGTGGAGTTTGATTTGGACTGGCGGGTAAGCACGTCGGGGCTGCGTGCCGAGTTGGCGAAGATTCTTGATGCGACCGAGCTGTGGGACCGCCGCTCGTCCAACGTTCAGGTGACGGATGCGACGGGCGGGATGGTGCGCGTGCGGGTCATGGTCAGCGCGGCCAACGCCGGGGCGCTGTGGGACCTGCGCTGCCTGGTTCGAGAGAAGATCGTCGACTGGGCGCAGTCCAAGTCGGCGACGTCACTGCCGCGCACCCGCGTGCTCATGCTCGACAACGATCGCCCGACCAGGTCGCGCCCCAAGGATGACGCTAACGACGGACTCTTCTCTGGCAGCCCGGAAGCGGACGAGCGTGGCCAACAGTTCAAGGACACGCCAGCAGGAGAGCGCCCCTAGCGCCGACTAGCCGTCGTTGCCGTAGGTCATGCAGTAGTTGCCGAGCAACAGCTTGTCGCCGTAGGGCCGGGCGTCGCCGACGGTGGCGTCGCTGATCGCGAAGAACTCGGCCACGACCGCGGTTCCGACGAGTTCGTCGTTGCCGAATTCGAACGACGACGTCGAGTAGGTGCCGTCGGCTCCGGTCGTCGGGTCGAACGCGAGACTGGAAATGAGTTCTGGACCACCGTTGTCGGTCAGCTTGATCAGCTCGAACTGCGGGAGCAGCCCGGCGTCGATCGCCTCCTGCGAGAGCGTGATCGACAACTCGCTTCCGTCGCCGTAGGTCTGACCCTCGGCGGGCCCGGCCGCGATAGCCGTCGACGTGAAGAGCATCAGTTCGGGGTCGGTCTGACCCGCATAGATGCCGCAGTCGGCGCCGCCGGCTCCTGTGCCGGAACCGGTTCCCGGGTCGGTGTCGCCGCCGGTGCTGGTGGTGGGCGCGGTCGGCGCGCATCCCGCAAGCAGGAGTGTCGAGGCAAGCGCCGCGATGATCATCGAGCGTGATGAAAGGGTGGTCATGAGGCAATTCTGATACACGCAAGTGACTGAATCTCGCTTCGCCACGGCACCGACTTTCTCGCCAGAAATCGGGCTCGCGGCGCCCTCGTGCAAAGCTTGTCCCGTGCCCGCCGCCAGTGACGACACCGCCATTCGCCCCGCTCTGTCGTGGGCGCTCATCCCGGCACTACTTCTTTCGGGTTCGGCCCCGCTGCTTTTCGCCTTCCGAGGGCTCTCGATCGCGCAAACCGTTGTCGGATACGGGATGCTCCTGATGGCTCTCGTCATCGCCTGGGTGCTCGACACCCGTCGTTTGAGTGACGGCCTGTTCCGGGATCTGTTGCTGATCGCGGTCGGAATGGTGATTGTGAGTACGGTGTCCGTCGAAGCGGACATCAGCTGGGGCAACTTCTTCCTCCTTGGCTTCGTGCTCGCGGCCGCGGTCGCCGTGCCCTACCTGATCTCCCGGTTTGTCTTCAAGCAGCGACTCATCCGTTTCCCGTGGCGCGGCGGGTGGCCGTGGAGTCGCGTGCAGTGGGGATACCTGTTGCTTGTGCTGTTCCTCGGCTGGTTGATTCTGCCCTTCTACTTCATCAGCTCGGGGGTCTACCTCAATTGGCCCAACACGGTGCAGCCCGACGAGATTGCGCGGCTCTTTGTCGGCGTCAATGCCGTTGGCACCTGGGACGAATTGTTCTTTATCCTCACCGTGTTCGTGCTGTACAAGCGGCACTTCCCGGTCTGGCAGGCCAACTTGCTGCAAATGATGATCTTCGTGTCGTTTCTCTGGGAGCTCGGCTATCAGGCGTGGGGGCCGCTGCTGACCATCCCGTTCGCGCTACTCCAGGGCTGGATCTACGCCAAGACGCGCTCGCTGCCTTACGTGCTGACGGTGCACCTGCTGTTCGACGCGGTCGTGTTCCTCGTGATCGTGCACGCGCGCAACGGTGGCGTCATCCCGTTCTTCCTGGTGTCGCCGTAGCGAGTTAGCGTAAGAGGCATGGCCGAGATCAAGACAAGACCGACCGAGGCGGATGTCACGGCATTCCTCGAAGCGGTGCCCGAAGAGCGTCGGCGTGCCGAAGGTTATCGGCTTCGCGAGCTCATGGAGCGGATCACCGGGCAGCCCGCGACGATGTGGGGTGCGACGATGGTCGGGTTCGGCGCCGAGCCCTACACGAACACGGTGGGAACGAACGACTGGTTTGTCGTCGGATTCTCACCGCGGAAGGCGGCCCTGACGATCTACGGCGTCTACAACGGGTACGGGCCACCGGATCCACTCTTCGAGCGGCTCGGCCCACACACGACGGGGAAAGGATGCCTCTACGTGAAGCGTCTCGACGCGGTCGACATGACCGTGCTCGAGAAGCTGGTGCGCAACGCCTGGAACCGTCACGCCGCCTAGTTTGGCAGCTGGGGCGGGCCGAGGCTCAGCAGCACGACGAACAACAACACGACGGCCGCCGCGATCAGGGCGACGAGCACCCACGGGCGCTTCAGGAACCAGCGCATGGTGCGGTCGATCCAACCGGAGTCGCGCGGGTCATCCGTCGCCTCTCGACGCCACTCGCCGTCGAGCCGACCGGTGCGGGCGAGCCAAAGCTCGACCGGGATCGTTGCGTAGGGGATGACGGCGCTGACGATCGCGACCGCGCCGACGCCGAGATGCCAGCGCTGGTTCACGGTCATCAGCACGGCGGTCGCGCCGTAGGCGAGGAAGACAAACCCGTGGATGCCTCCGGCGATCGTCACCCCCAACGCGAAGTCGGTCGTGGCCCGCAGGATGAGGCCCGTGATCAGCAGAGTCCAGGTGATCGCTTCCGCGATCGCGGCAATACGGAACAAGCGTTTCGGGGTCATGGGGTCCTTGCGCGAGAGTTAGGCGAGGGTCAGCGCGGCGATCGCGCTCGTGAAGAAGGTGAGGCCGTCAGTTCCCGAGCGCATCGCGAGCGCGGTGTCAGGGCCGAAGCCCTCCTCGGTGGCGTGCTCGGGGTGCGGCATGAGGCCCACCACGTTGCCGCGGTCGTTCGTGATTCCTGCGATGTCGTTGACCGACCCATTCGGGTTCACGTCGAGGTAGCGGAACACCACGCGGCCGTCGCCCTCGAGCCGGGCGATCGTCTCGGCGTCGGCGAGAAACCCGCCTTCGCCGTTCTTCAGCGGAACGGTGATCTCTTGGTTCTGAGTGAAGCCGTTCGTCCACGACGTCGACGTGTTCTCGACCCGCATCCGCTGGTCGCGGCAGACGAAGTCGCCGTGGTCGTTGCGGACGAGGCCGCCGGGCAGCAGGTGGGCTTCCACGAGAATCTGGAAGCCGTTGCAGATGCCGAGCACGGGCATCCCGCCGTTGGCAGCGTCGATGACTTCGCTCATGATCGGGGATCGTGCTGCGATTGCGCCGCAGCGCAGATAGTCGCCGTAGCTGAAGCCGCCGGGAAGCACGATCGCGTCGACACCCTTGAGGTCGTGTTCGCCGTGCCACAGCGCGACCGATTCGGCGCCGGCGAGGCGCACCGCACGCTGCGCGTCGCGGTCATCGAGTGAGCCGGGAAACGTGATGACGCCGATGCGCACTAGTGGGTCTCCCCGGCCGCGACCGTCTCGGCGCCGAGGGCGTGCACGCTGACGACATCTTCGATCACGGTGTTGGCGAGCATGTCTTCGGCCAATTCGCGCGCTTCGGCGAGAAGAGTCTCGTTGATCGGGCCGTCGACGGTCAGCTCGAACCGCTTGCCGATGCGAACGGACGTGAAGTGACCTTTGCCGAGGCGGGTGAGTGCGCCGGCGACGGCCTTGCCTGCTGGGTCGAGAAGTTCAGCCTTGGGCATGACCTCGACGACGATGGTGGGCACGTGTGACTCCCGCGAGATTGTCGGTTGGGTGATGCATCCAGTCTAGAGCTCGATCGTGTGGTCGGCCCGCGCCGCCGTCGCGTCGATGAGGCGCGCGTTCGACTCGTCGGATCCGAGCGCCCACGCCCTGGCATCCTCGGGGCTCTTTCCGTAGCGAATGTGGCGTTGGATCAGGCGCTCGAGACGGATGTCACGGTCCAGTCGAACAAACACGGTGGCATCCAGCAGCGGCGCGACTCGCTCCCACCCACCGCTGTCCAGCAGGAGATAGTTGCCCTCGACCACAACCGTCGATAACTCAGGCAGAATCCGGATCGCGTTCGGCACCGGCTCCTCGCTGTTGCGGTCGAACCCCGGCACCGAGACTGGATTGCAGGAGTTATCGACAGCGCGGAGCTCGACCAAGGTCGCGACGAAGGCGTCGACATCGAAGGTATCGGGAGCGCCCATCCGGTCACGACGTCCCAACTCGACCAGGCGGGCCTGCGCTAGGTGGAAACCGTCCATGGGCAGCAGTGCGGCCGCCGGGAGCCTGGCAACGAGGTCGGCCGCGATCGTCGACTTGCCCGCCCCCGGTGCACCGCTGATACCGACGATCCGACGACCGGTTGGCAGGTTTGCGACGAAATCCGTCAGCGAATCGATCGATCCGAATGCGACCACGATCCCACGGTAGAGCAGAATGTGGGGGTGAGTGATGCCCTGGTCCAGAAGCGCATCGTCCGCACTCTCGTCGCAGGTCAGGTTCTGGCCGGGCTCGGTCAAGGGCGCAACCCTGGCGATCGGCGCGGTAATCGCTGCCGAGATGGCGGGCGAACCGTTTGCTGGCGCCGCGGCAACGGCGAGCACGCTCGGTGCCGCCGCCGCCGCGATACCGCTCGCGCGTCTGGCCCAGCGACTCGGTCGGCGACCCGCCCTCGCCCTCGGTGCACTCATCGCGGCCGGCGGATCGACCTTGACGATCATCGCCACCGGGCTCTCGGTGTTCCCGTTGCTGCTGATCGCGTTCGCCCTGCTCGGTGTCGGAACCTCGGTCGGGTTGCAAGCGCGTTTCGCCGCGACGGATGTCGCCGCCCCCGATCGCCGAGGGCGCGACCTGTCGCTCGTGGTCTGGTCCACCACAATCGGTGCCGTCGTCGGCCCCAACCTCTTCGGACCGGGCGTAGTGCTGCAAGACCTGTTTGCCCTGCCCGTGCACACCGGCTCGTTCCTCATCGCGATCGTCGCTCAGCTCGCCGCGGCGAGCCTCTACCTGATCGCGCTGCGCCCGGATCCCTTGGTGCTTGCGCGCGGTCGTGAAGTGAAGCTCGACCCGACCGCCGACGCGGGAATCGTGCGCGGTCGAGCCGCGCTGGTCTTTGCGATCGGAACGATCGCCCTCAGCCACGCGGTCATGGTGTCGATAATGTCGATGACCCCGGTGCACATGACCAGTCACGGCGCGACGCTCAGCCTCGTGGGCTTCGTGATCAGTCTGCACATCGCGGGAATGTACGCCCTGTCCCCACTCTTCGGATGGGCGAGCGACCGGTTCGGCCGCCTCACCGTGATTCTGGCGGGGCAGGCGCTGTTCGCGGCATCCGTTCTGCTCATCGGTCTCGCGCCCGAGAACGAGACGGGCGTCACCGTCGCGCTCGTGCTTCTGGGCCTCGGCTGGAGCGCATCGACGGTGTCGGGTTCCGCGCTCGTCTCCGACCTCGTGACCGGGAGCGCGCGCGTGCGCGTGCAGGGTCGCACCGACACGATCATGAGCCTCGCGGGAGCGATCGGTGGAGCAGGCGCCGGGCCCGTGCTCGCCCTGATCGGCTATTCCGGGGTCGCCTGGGTCGCCGGAGGGCTCGTCGTGGTGGTCGTACTCGCCGCGAGCATTATGGGCGGGCGAGTGGCAGCGCCGCGCTACTGACCGCATCCTCGAGGGCGAAGTCGGCCCAGTCGCGGTAGCCCTCCGCGCTCGGATGAAACAGGTCGCTCGCGAAAAACCCTTCCGTGTACGGTGGCGGTGGAGGCGACATGTGTGCGCCGGGAGTGCTGGCCACAATCGATCGGGCCGCGTCTTCGAGGCTCGTTGAGTGTAGGTACAGGTTCCACTTGAGCGGTTGGGGAAGCAACACGAAGCGGAAGAACGCCGGCAGCGAACTAACGAGAATCGTTGCGTCGGGGCTCGCCGCGCGCAGGCGAGCGAGGATCGTGCGGATGTCCCGCCCGAAGGCCCGCCGCGAACGCAACCCGAGCGCATCATTCGCGCCGATCGTCAGGAACACCACGTCGTACGCGCGCGCCGTGGCGGCGTCGAGATAGCCCTCGATCAGTTCGCGGGCATCCGCCCCGTTCTCCCCGATCGCGCGCCACCGCACACCGCGCCCAGTGAGGGCCGCGAGCCCGCGAGCCAGATGACCGGGCAGCGCGTCGTCTTGCGTGTCCGCCCCGACCCCGGCGGCCGTCGAGTCGCCGAGCACGAGCAGCTCGAGCGGCCTGCCCGCCGGCGACCGAGCCGTGCCAGGGGAGCGCGGCATCCGGCAGTCGAGGGGTGTCGCGCCGCAGTCGCCGACCCTGCGCGAACAGCACGGGAGCCAGCGGAATCATTGCCACACGGCTGAGATGGCGCAACACGGTCATGAAAGTAGATCGTAGGCTCGTGACCATGGATATCACCGGTCTCGACGCGGTACTGGCCGAACACGACTTCTCGGGGGTCGTGCTCGTGAAGAAGGGCCCGACGACCATCTATGAGGCGGCGACCGGGCTCGCCACCCAGCGCTGGGGCATCCCGAACACGCCAGACACCCGGTTCGACGTCGCGTCGATCACCAAGCTGTTCACCAGCGTCGCGGTGCTGAACCTCGTTGGCCGGGGCGATCTCGACCTCGAAACATCCATTCATCACTACGTCGACCTCGAGGGCACGACGATCAGCACCGACGTGACGTTGCTGCACCTGCTCACCCACACGAGCGGCATCGCGGACGACGCCGACGAGGAGGCCGGCGAGAACTACTCCGACCTGTTCCTCGACACCCCCAACTACTCGATCATCGAGACGAAAGACTTTCTGCCGCAGTTCGCCCACAAGCAGCCGCTCGAGGCACCGGGCGTCGAGTGCCGATATTGCAATGTCGGGTACATCCTTGCCGGGCTCGCCATCGAAAAAGTCACCGGGGTGACGCTACCGCCAGTACGTGTTCGACGAGGTCATGACGAAGGCGGGAATGCTCGACTCCGGCTTCTATGACCGACGGGATGCCGCGCCGCGGGTCGCCGAAGGCTGGGACCTGATCGACGGCACCTGGGTGCAGAACATCTACAGCTACCCGCCGATCGGCTCCCCGGACGGCGGCGCGCACACGACCGCCGCCGACCTGGTGCGCTTTCTGGAGGCCGTGCGCAACGGCGAACTGCTCAACGCCGAGTTCACCGAGGAGTTCTTCTCTCCTCAGGTCGAGCACGACGAGACGACCTGGTACGGCTTCGGACTCGAGTTCGACATGAACGAAGACGGCACGGTGCGCTCGTATTTCAAGGACGGCATCAACAACGGGGCATCCGGCATCGTGCGGCACTACCTCGAGGAGGGGCTCGACATCGTCGTGCTGTCCAACTCGGAAGAGGGCGCGTGGCCGATCATCCGAGAACTGGACGAGCGGCTCGGCGGGTAATTCAGCCTGGACCTGGTGGTCACCCGAATCAGGTTATTCCACGGGTCGTCGAAGCTGACCGACGCACCGTCGTCGCGGGTCTGGATGCCGAAGTCGTGCATCCGCTCGCTCAAGGCGCCGAGGTCGTCGACCGCAGGCACCTCGATATCGACCCGGGCGAGGCCGAGGGCGGGCAGTCGCGGGCCGGCGCCCGCGCTGTTCCAGGTGTTCATCGCCATGTGGTGGTGATAGCCGCCGGCGCTCACGAACAGCGCTTGCGCCCCGTGCTGCCACCGTCTCGTCGAATCCGAGTCGGGTCACGTAGAACTCGCGCGCGCTCGCCACGTCTCCTACCTGAAGGTGAACGTGTCCGACCTGTGCGCCGCCGATCACCGGATCGGCGATTGCCGCCTCCGTGAGGTTCTCGCTGCAGAAACCCGTTCGGGTCGAGAAAGAGTGTGCCCATTTCGATGGTGCCGTGCGCCCAGCTCCACGAGCTGCGCTCGCGATCCCAGTACAGCTCGACGCCGTTGCCCTCGGGGTCGGTGAAGTAGAAGGCCTTACTAACGAGGTGGTCGGCGCTGCCGGTGAAGGTGGTCGGATGCCGCGTCGCGACCGAATACACGGCGGCGGCGAGTGCCTCCTCCGTCTCGAACAAGATCGCGGTGTGAAACAGGCCGGCATCCCGTGGACTGGCGTGCTTCAGCTCGGGGGCGTGCTCCAGAACGACGATCGGGGTCGTCCCGCGCCCGAGCACGACGCGTGCGTTGGTTTCGTCGAGCACGCGAAGGGCGACCGCGTCCCGGTAGTAGGCCGTCATGGCATCGAGGTTCGCGACCTTGAGGGTGACGGCCCCCATCGCGGTGTCGGCGGCGAGGGAGCCGTTCGTGGTGGCGCTCATACGAAACTCAACCCGCGCGACTAGCGCAAGATTCCCCGCCGCCTGAAGCCGTGCTCGGCGAGAAACTCGGTCAGCGGATCGCGGATGCGCGAGTGCTCGAGCGAGTGCTCGGCGTCGACGCCCCACAACTGCTTGGCCTTCGTGAAGATGCCGCCCGCCTCGAACGGAAATCCGGTTCCGCCGGACTCCGTGAGCCGGTAGCGTGCCTTTCCTGAGTCGAACGACGCCGTGACGACGTAGCGCTCATCCAGGAGGTCGGCGGCGAGCCACTGCGCGACGGTGGCATTGGAGGCATCCCACCGACCCGTGATCGTCGACTCGACGACGGCGAACAACGCAGGGGAACCCACGGCGTTGAGTGTGGGTACCTCAGCGAACAGTTCGGGTAGCGGCGTTGCCATGCGGTCAGCCTAGGTCAGACGCCGGTTAGTCGCTCGATGAGTTCCCGGTAGCGGGCGGCGGTCTGATCGACGATCTCGGGAGGCAGCGCGGGCGGGGTGCCCTGCTTGTCCCAGTGGGCGGCGAGCCAGTTGCGCACGATCTGCTTGTCGAAGCTCGCGGTGCGTTCGCCGGTCTCGTAGAGCGCGGCATCCCAGTATCGACTGCTGTCACTGGTGAGCACCTCGTCGGCCAGAGTGAGTTCGCCGGTGACCGGATCCGCCCCGAACTCGAACTTCGTGTCAGCGAGGATGATGCCCTTCGCCTCGGCGATGGCGGATGCCGCGGCGAACACCCGCAGGGACGCATCGCGCAGCGCGGCCGCCGTCTCGCCGCCGACGAGCTCGACGGTGCGCTCGTACGAGATGTTCTCGTCGTGCTCACCGAGTGGGGCCTTCCAGGCGGGCGTGTAGATCGGCTCGGGCAGGCGGTCGCCATCGCTCAGGCCGGCGGGCAAGGGCACGCCGCAGACGCTCTGGGTTGCCTGATACTCGAGCCAGCCGCTGCCCGAGAGGTAGCCGCGCACGACGCACTCGATCGGGTACATGTCGAGCTTCTTGACGAGCATTGCGTTGGGGGGGATCTCGACAGGCCCGATCACGGGGGTGGGCTCGACCAGATGGTTGGGCACGTCGAGTCGCTCGAACCACCACCGGCTCAGTCGGGTGAGCAGCTCGCCCTTGCCGGGGATGCCCGGCTCGAGCACGTGGTCGAAGGCACTCACGCGGTCGCTCGCGACCACGAGCAGCAGGTCGGGATGATCGGGATGCTCGAACAGGTCACGCACTTTGCCGGAGTACACCGGCACGAAGCCGGCGAGGCTCACTGGCCACCCGCAGCGCGATGTCGGTGCGGTAGTGGCCGCCCTCGAGGTGGATCGTGTCGAGTGCCGCGTAGACCTTGGTGCGGGCCTCGGCAAAGCTCGCCCCGGTCGCGACGACGCTGAGCACGCGCCCCCCGGTCGCGCGGTACGTGCCGTCCACGAGCGCGGTTGCGGCGTGCGCGACCGTGACATCCGTCACCTGGTCGAGGCCGGTGATGGTGCGGCCGGTGACCGGCTCCTCGGGGTAACCCTCGCTCGCGAGCACGACCGTGACGGCGACGTCGTCCGTGAACTCGGGCCGGGGATGCGACGCGAGGTTGCCGCTCGCCGCGGCCAGCAGAAGCTCGCTAAGAGGCGTGATGAGGCGCGGCAGCACGACCTGTGTCTCGGGGTCACCGAAGCGGGCGTTGAACTCGATAACCCGGATGCCGTGCTTCGGTGACGATGAGACCGCAGTACAGCAGTCCGATGAACGGGGTGCGCTCGGAGGCGAGCTGGCGAATCGTGGGCACGGCGATCGTGTCGATGACCTCGTCGACGAAGTTGTCGGGCAACCACGGCAGCGGCGAGTACGCGCCCATGCCGCCGGTGTTGGGGCCTTCGTCGTTGTCGAACACGCGCTTGTAGTCCTGGGCGGGCGACAGCGGCAGCACGGTGTGGCCGTCGCTGAGCAGGAACAGCGAGACCTCCTGGCCGGCGAGAAACTCCTCGACGAGCACGGCGCCGTGGGCGAGCCAGTAGTCGGCGTGGGCGACCGCGGCGGCGCGATCCGGGGTGACGAGCACGCCCTTGCCCGCGGCGAGGCCGTCCGCCTTGACGACGTAGGGCGCTCCGTACTCGTCGATCGCCTCGATGGCCTCGTCGATGGTGCCGGCGCGGGTCGCACGTCCCGGTGGGCACGCCCGCGTCATCCATGATCCGCTTGGCGAACGTCTTGCTGCCCTCGAGGGCGGCCGCCGCCTTGCCCGGACCGAACACCGGGATGCCGCGCTGGCGCAGCGCGTCGGCGACCCCAGCGACGAGCGGTGCCTCGGGGCCGATCACGACCAGTTCGATGTCGTTGTCGAGCGCGTACGCGCTCACGACATCGCCGCGGGTGGGGTCGAGAGCGACCGTCGCGCACGACCGCGGCGATGCCGGCGTTGCCGGGTGCTGCGGTGATCTCGTGCGCGGTCGCCTCGGCGAGCAGCCGCGTGATGATGGCGTGCTCGCGAGCACCGGAGCCGAGTACCAGAATTCGCACGGGTCAACCCTACCGACGCCCGGGCGTGCCACTAGCGGAAGGAGGGAACTGCCAGCCACAATGGTGCCAAACCGACCGCACCGGGGAGACGATCTTGGCCGAGAAGTCCGCGACCACGACCGTTCAACGCGTCTGGCTGATCATCTATTGGTGGGCGACACTCGTCTCGGGCTACCTGCTGGTCTCGGGCCTGCTCGGCGGTTCCACCGCGGCACAGATGGTGATTGTGATCATCTCGTTCGCCGCCGTGGTGCTGGGGGCGCTGCTGGCCACGCGCATCCGTCGCCGAGGCGTCAGCAACCTCAGTTTCGTGAAAGGCACAACGACGGTTCGGGTGATCGCGGTCGCGTGGATCGGGCTCGGGTTCGTGCTGATTCTGGTGCCGGTGCTCGAAGTGCTGGCGGGTCTCGACCTGGAGGGACTCAACCTCGCCAACGGTCTACTCGGTACGGTCGGATCGCTCTCGCTCATCGCGGTGCTCGGCCCCGGTTACGCGGAGTACCGCGAGGCGCTGGCGACGGCGAAGAAGCCCGTAACGTAGCAGGATGCCCCCCAAGCGCATCCCCGCCGAGACCGGGCGGGCCGCCGTCGCCGCGGCCCTCGACGGTTCGGCCGCTGACCTCGCGACCGCCTGCCGGTACCTGCTTCAGTTGCTCGCCGAGTCCGCTGAGGGCAACACCGTCGAGGTGCGGGTGCCGCCGTTCGGCGCGGTGCAGGCGATCGAGGGTCCGCGGCACACCCGGGGCACACCGCCCAACGTCGTCGAGACGGATGCCGCGACCTGGCTTGCGCTGGCGACCGGGGGGCTGGCGTGGGCGGATGCCGTGGCATCCGGTGCCGTGCACGCCTCGGGTCAGCGCGCCGACCTCGCGGCGTACCTGCCTCTGGCGTGGGAGACAATGGAGGGGTGAGCAAACCCGTCGACACCGTTACCATCCGCCGCGCGCCCAAGATCGGCGCGTTCCTCGCCGTCGGTGGCGCTGTTCGGCGCGCTAGTGACACTCGTGCTCACGTCGCTGTTCCCGGTAGACCCGAGCGTGGGCTTTGTGGCGCTCTTCGCCTACTTCTGCCTCTACGGCATCCCCGCCGGTGTGCTGCTCGGGGCGCTGCTCGCCCTCGTGCTCGACCGCCGCTCGGCGAAGCGGGCGAAGACGGTCAACGCGACTCGCCAGCTCGTGGAGCCCCCCACAACACAAGCGGAGGACGACACACCGTAGGGCGGTCTCGGCGCGCCTCGGTGCGGCACGCCGTCCTCCGGATCAGCTCAGCTGCGTGCGCTCGACCCAGTCCAGGTACTCGGGAGTGACGGTGCCGGTGACGTAGTCGCCGGTGAAGCAGCTCATGTCGAGGCTCGTGACATCCGAGCCCTCGATGATGGCGGCCTGCATGTCGGCGACCTCCTGGAAGATCAGGTAGTCGGTGCCGAGCTCGGTGGCGATCTCGGGGATCTTGCGCCCGTGCGCGACTAGCTCGTGCCGCGACGGCATGTTGATGCCGTACACGTGAGGGAAACGCACCGGGGGCGCAGCCGAGGTGAACGTCACCTTGTTGGCGCCGGCCTCGCGGGCCATCTGCACGATCTCTTTCGAGGTGGTGCCGCGCACGATCGAGTCGTCGACGATGAGGATGTTCTTGCCCTTGAACTCGCTCGACATCGCGTTGAGCTTCTGCTTGACGCTCTTCTTGCGCTCCGCCTGCCCGGGCATGATGAAGGTGCGGCCGACGTAACGGTTCTTGTAGAAGCCCTCGCGGTACTCGACGCCGAGCTTCTGGGCGACCTGCATCGCGGCCGGCCGCGATGAATCCGGGATCGGCATGACGACGTCGATGTCGCCGTGCGGCGTGTACTTCGCGATCGTGTCGGCGAGGCGGTCGCCGAGACGCAGGCGAGCCTCGTAGACCGAGATGCCGTTCATGATCGAGTCGGGCCGGGCGAGGTAGACGTACTCGAACGAGCACGGGATAAGCACCGGGTTGGCCGCGCACTGTCGGCTCGTCATCTCGCCGTCGGTGGCGATGAAGATGGCCTCACCGGGTGCGACATCGCGCACGAATTCGTACCCGGCGCTCTCCAGAACGAGCGACTCGGATGCCACGATCCAGTCCGTGCCGGTGAATCCGGTCTGGCGGCGCCCCAGCACGAGCGGACGTATCCCGAACGGGTCGCGGAACGCCAGCAGCCCGTGCCCGGCGATAACGGCGATCGCGGCGTACGAGCCCTCGACCCGCTCGTGCACCCGGGTGATCGCGGCGAACACCTGGTCGGGATCGAGGTCGGTTCCGGTGATCTGTTCCTGCAACTCGTTGGCGAGCACGTTGACGAGAAGCTCGGTGTCGCTGGACGTGTTGAGGTGCCGCCGGTCGATGTGGAACAGTTCCTGCGTCAACTCGCGGGTATTGGTGAGGTTGCCGTTGTGCACGAGCGTGATGCCGTATGGCGCGTTCACGTAGAACGGCTGGGCCTCCTCCTCGCTGGAGGCGCTGCCCTTGGTCGCGTAGCGCACGTGACCGAGGCCGACGTTGCCGAGCAGCGAGCGCATGTCGCGGGTGCGGTACGCCTCGCGCACCTGGCCTTTGACCTTCACCATGTGCAGGATGCTGCCCTCGGCGGTGGCGATGCCGGTCGAGTCCTGTCCGCGGTGCTGCAGCAGCAACAGCGCGTCGTAGACCTGCTGATTGACCGGCTGGGCTGAGACGATTCCGACAATGCCGCACATGCTGGCCGGTGGCTCCTACGAGTTCGCGGGGGCGTACCCGAAGCGGGTACGTTCCAGTCTCCCACATTGCGCGCCGCGCGAGATCGATCACGCGACGTTGCGGAGGATGGCGCGCCGCGCGGGTTGCTGTGTGCCCGGGGCCCGCGGCGTGTCATCCTCCGCAAGTGCTGCTGCGATAACTCCTGCAATTCTCGCAGCGGGGTTCGCGAGCCGCGAGAGTTCGCGGCGGTTGAGCGTCCATCCGCAGGATTGCAGGAGTTATCGACGGGGCGGAGCTCACCGTGCCACCGGTACGCTGGACACGTGACCGAGGACACCTCCAGCAGCTACCGCGACGCGGGGGTCGATACCGCGGCCGGTGACCTCGCCGTCGAACTCATGAAGTCGGCCGTCGCCCGCACGCACGGGCCGCAGGTTCTCGGCGGCGTCGGCGGTTTCGCCGGGCTGTTCGACGTGAGCGTTCCTGAAGAGCTTCGAGCGGCCGCTGCTCGCGACATCCACGGATGGCGTCGGCACGAAGGTCGCGATCGCTCAGGCCATCGACAAGCACGACACGATCGGTCAAGACCTCGTCGGCATGGTCGTCGACGACATCGTGGTCGTCGGCGCGAAGCCGATGTTCATGACCGACTACATCGCGTGCGGCCGGGTCGTGCCGCAGCGCATCGCCGACATCGTCGCCGGAATCGCGCAACGCCTGCGCCGAAACCGGAACCGCGCTCGTGGGTGGCGAGACGGCGGAGCATCCCGGGCTGCTCGGCCCAGACGACTACGACGTAGCCGGGCGCAGCGGTCGGCGCTGTCGAGGCATCCGACCTGCTCGGCCCGCAGCTGGTGGCCGACGGAGACGTCGTCATCGGCATGGAGTCGAGCGGACTGCACTCCAACGGGTTCTCGCTCGTGCGCCACATCCTCGCGCAGCGCGGCATCGGATACACGGATGCCTCGGCAGAACTCGGAGGCATCGTCGGCGAGGTACTGCTCGAGCCGACTCGCCTCTACACGACGCCGCTGCTCGAGCTGATCGGTGCGCACCCGGGCGTCGTGCACGCCCTCAGCCACGTCACCGGCGGCGGCATCGCCGCCAACCTCGCTCGCGTGCTCCCTCAAGGCTCATGGGTCGAACTCGACCGCGGCTCGTGGTCGCCCGCCGTCGGTCTTCCGGGTGCTCAGCGACATGGCGGGCAGCACGCTGGTCAGCGCCGAAGGCACCTGGAACCTCGGGATCGGCATGATCGCGGTCGTGCGAGCGGATGCCGCAGCGGCGGTGTGCGCGGACCTCACGGCACGCGGCATCCCGTCATGGACGATGGGTCAGGTGTCGACCTCGACGCGCGACTTCGACGGCTTCGAGGTCGGAGCCAAGGGAGTCGATGGCGGAGCCGTGCGGCTCGCCGGCGCGTACGCGTAAGAGTTACGCGGTCGCCGCCTCGTCGTCTGATTCGAAGTCTTCGCCCTCGTAGGAGCCAGCCACGTACTCGGGCCACTTCTCGAGATCCTCGGCGAGACGCGGGTCGCTGGGCGCGCCGGAAAGCTCTTGAGCAAGAGCGTTGTAGTTGGTGTCAGGGCTGAAGTACTTCAGATCCCGAGCTACTTTGGTGTGCTTTGCTTTTTGACGGCCACGCCCCATGCGAGACCCCCTCTTGATCAGTCCCGATACGCTGCCACCGCGCAGGGAATGTGCGAATTGGGATAGTGGAAAACTAGCGTTGAGTTTAGCACCCAGTGTATGCATGCTCGCGGCGGTTCTCCACGGACCCGCCATCCGTGTACCCCGCGGGCCGGTAACGTTGGGGCGTGACGTCCGCTAACACCGATACCTCCGTGGTGGTCATTGGTGCTGGGCAAGCGGGCCTTTCGGTTTCCTACTACCTGCAGCGTCTCGGTCTCGACGCGGGCAACGACTTCGTCGTGCTCGACCGCGCGCCCGGCACTGGGGGTGCCTGGCAGTTTCGTTGGGAGTCGCTGCGCATCGGTTCTGCTCACAAGATCAACGACCTTCCGGGACTGGATGCCCTCGGCCTGAGTTTCGAGACGGCCGACCGGCACGCACCGGCGAAGGACGTCGTGGCCGACTACTACCGACAGTACGAGGAGCACTACGGCCTTCAGGTCGTGCGTCCGGCAGATGTGACGAGTGTCGAGAACTTCGGTCTGGACATGATGGTCAACTTCACCCTCGACGGCGAGGACAAGGAGGTGTCTACGGTCACGGTCGTCAACGCGACGGGCACCTGGGGCGCGCCCTTCATTCCGTGGTATCCGGGGCTCAAGTCGTTCGCGGGCACCCATGTTCACACCAACGACTACAAGAACGCCGAGGAGTATCGCGGCAAGAAGGTCATCGTGGTCGGGGGTGGCACGAGCGCGATCGGTTTCCTGCTCGAGCTCGAGGACATCGCCAGCGATCTGACCTGGGTCAGCCGTCGCCCCATCGACTTTCTCGAAGACGGCGACCTCAATCTTGAGGCCCGCATCGAGGCGGTGCAGCGACAGGACGAGGCGGCCCGTGCGGGTCGCGCCCTACCCAGCATTGTCAGCGGGACCGGGGTGCCGCGCACCCGTCGCATCCAAGCCGGCATCGAGCGAGGAGTTCTGACTCCGCGGCCCATCTTCGAGTCGATCGAGCCCCACGGCGTGCGGTGGAAGGATGGGGCGTTCAAGGAGGCCGATGTCATCATCTGGTCCACGGGTTTCCGCCCGGAGCTGCGCCATCTTGCCCCTCTCAAGCTCCGTGAGAAGGAGGGCGGCGTCGTCGTCGCTCAGGGCGCATCGTGGAAGGACCCTCGCGTATTCTTTGCGGGCTACGGACCCCAGGCATCCACGATCGGGGCGAACCGCGCCGGCCGGATGATCGCGCGTCAGGTCGTCGCGACCCTGAGTAAGTTGCAGGCCGCTCGCCGCTAGTGCAGGTCAGTACTGGGACCTATGCTCGCGGTGTGCTCACCACGCTCGCGATCGAGAACTACCGCAGCCTGCGCCACCTGATCGTGCCGCTGTCCGGCCTCACCGTGATCACGGGTGCCAACGGCAGCGGAAAGTCGAGCGTGTACCGTTCGCTGCGGCTGCTCGCCGAGGCATCCCGCAACGGAGCGGTTGCGGCGCTGGCCCGCGAGG
This sequence comes from uncultured bacterium, assembly GCA_963787305.1. Taxonomy (GTDB): domain Bacteria; phylum Actinomycetota; class Actinomycetes; order Actinomycetales; family Microbacteriaceae; genus Rhodoglobus. The sequence continues at coordinate 269,888 of CAWBCL010000002.1, read as the reverse complement.
GCGGACTGTCGAGCACGCTGTGGGCGGGTCCAGAGAACGGAACACCTGACGGCGCGCTCACCCAGGGCACGGTGCGGCGCGGTCCGGTCGGGTTGAGACTTGGTTTCTCCGGTGACGAGTTCGGCTACGCCATCGACTTCGGGCTGCCGGTGCCGTCAGAGCGCACGATGTTCGCCCTCGACCCCGAGATCAAGGGCGAGGCCGTGTTCAGCGGCGCGGTGCTGAGACCCGCGACCGCGCTGACGGAGCGGCACGGCCCCTCGGTGCGAATCCGGGACACGTCGGGCGAGTGGCACGCCCACGAGCATCGACTGCGCACCTCAGACTCGATGCTCAGCGAGTTCGCCGACCCGCGTCTTGCCCCCGAGTTGATGGCGTTGCGCGAAGAGATCCGCTCCTGGCGTTTCTACGACCAGTTCCGCACCGACGCCGACTCGCCCGCCCGGGCTCGTCAGCTCGGCACGCGAACCCCCGTGCTCGCCCACGATGGTCGGGATCTGGCCGCCGCGCTTCAGACCATTCGGGAGCTCGGCCCTGCGGGGTCCCTCGATCTCGCCATCTCCGAGGCCTTCGAGGGCAGCACCATCGACATCACCGACAACGGGGGGTGGTTCGCGCTCGCCTTGCGCCAGCCCGGGCTGCTTCGGCCCCTCGGAATCGCGGAACTCTCTGACGGCACCCTGAGGTACCTGCTCTGGGTCGCGGCGCTGTTGAGTCCGCGACCGCCGAAGCTGCTCGTGCTTAACGAGCCGGAGACGAGCCTGCACCCCGAACTCATCGACCCGCTCGCTGCCCTGATCGGGCGAGCCACGGAAGAGTCGCAGGTCTTGGTGGTGTCGCACTCGGCTCGGTTGGTCGCTAGCCTCGACGCGGTCGGGGCCAGCCGTGTGGAACTGGTGAAGCACAACGGCGAGACGCGGATGCACGGGCAGGGCATGCTCGATGAGCCCCAGTGGAGCTGGCCGAAACGCTAGCCGGGGAGCACGTACGCGCAGAACGCGTAGGCACCGACGGCGACCCCGACGCCGAGGCCGAGATTCGCCCCGATGCTCAAGGCCGCCGCGCGCCAGCGCCCCGCGACGACCAGCTGAACCGTTTCGACGCTGAGCGTGCTGAACGTGGTGAGCCCTCCGCAGAGGCCGGTGAGCAGAATGAGTTGGATGCCCGCGTCGACGTTGCCGCTGGCCGCGAGCCCGAGCACCGCGCCGCCGATGGCCGAGCCGATCACGTTGACGACGAGCACCGCCCACGGAAAGTCGCTACGGTCGCCGGGTTCGACCCGGTCGCCCCGGTCGCGCGAAGGCCCGCGACACGAGATAGCGCACGATTGCCGCCGCACCGCCCGCGAGGACTGTGGCGAGCACGATTGCGGGGGTCACTCGTCCACCAGGTCGATCGGAGTCGGCTTGCGCGAGCCGAGCCGGAGCCCCAGCGCTGCAGCACCGAGGCCGAGAACGAGTGTCGCGGCGAGGTAGGCAGCGGCGAGCATCCACTGGTCGTTGTGGGGAAGCAGTACCAGCGCGGCCGCGACGGCGGAGAAGGTCGTGAACGAGCCGAGGAGTCCTGCGCCCAGCCCGGCACGGGCCCAGACGGGCACGGCCAACCACACGCCGGAGACGAGAAGCCCCAGACAGAACGCGCCGACGGTGTTCACCACGAGCGTCGACACCGGGAACGTGGCGTCGGTGTGGACGACGACTAGTGTCGATTCCGAGTCGCAAGGCGGTGCCGATCGTGCCGCCCACGCCGACGGCAATCACTTCGCGCCAGGGCACGCTACTGCTTCTTCTCTGCTTGCGACTTGGGGCGCACGACCGTCTTGGTGCCGGCGGCGGCCTTCGGGTCTGCGGGCGGCATCGGCTTGCGCATCACAGGACGGCGCGGCTCGCCTCGACGCTCCTCGCCGGGCAGCGGCCGTGACCGGCGCCCGTAAATGAGAGTGGACGAATCGAGCAGCCACGGCACCAGCGCGATGACCACGCCGTGCACGAGCGCGAGTTTCTGGCGGATGCGCCGCGCCTTGTGGTTGTGCAGCAGGTTCTCCCACCAGTGCCCCACGATGTACTGCGGCATGTAGACGGTGACGACCTCGGAGCCGTGTTCCTCGCGCCGCGACTTGATGTACTTCGCCAGCGGCGCGCTGATGTCTCGGTACGGGGACTCGAGCACGTTGAGCGGAACCTTGATGTTCTGGTCGACCCAGTCCTTCTCGAGTTGATCGGTCGCGCCATCCTCGATGGAGACGTGCACGGCCTCGAGTGAGCTGTGTCGACCCGCGATCGCGTAGTCCAGCGCCTTGAGCACCGGCTTCTGCATGCGGCCGACGAGCACGATCGCGTGGTCGCCGCTGCGCGCCGAAACGGGTCGTGGGATCCGCCTCGATCTCGCGGTCGACATCCCGGTAGTAGCGGTTCACGCCGAGCATGAGGAAGAAGAGGATCGGCATGATGACGAAGACGATCCAGGCCCCGTGGGTGAACTTGGTGACCGTCACGATGATCAGCACGCTGAGGGTCATGATGGCACCGACGAGGTTGGTCGCGAGGCTCCGCCACACGGTGCCGCGGTCGGCGCAGCCTTCCTTGAGCATCCGCAACCAGTGGCGAACCATGCCGGTCTGTCCGAGGGTGAACGAGACGAACACCCCGATGATGTAGAGCTGGATGAGGGTCGTCACGCTCGCCTGGAAGATCACCAACAGCACAATGGCGGTCACGGACAGCGCGATCACGCCGTTGGAGAAGATGAGGCGGTCGCCGCGGGTGGCTAGCGACTTGGGGGCGTAGTGGTCGGTTGCGAGAACCGAACCGAGCAGCGGGAAACCGTTGAACGCGGTGTTGGCGGCGAGCAGCAGAACCGCCGCGGTGACGCCCTGAATCAGGAAGAACGGAATCGTGTTGTTGCCGAACGTGGCCGATGCCATCTGGGCGATCAGGCTGCGCTGGGGGTCGCCGTCGGCGCCACACGCGTCGTAGGCGGCGAGCTGCGCTTCGGTGCAGTCGATGTAGTGCACGCCGCCGATCAGCGCCACCGCGACGAGTCCCGAGAACAAGACGATTGCGGTAGCCCCCATCGCGATGAGGGTCTTCTGGGCGTTCTTGATCTTCGGGCGACGGAACGCGGGCACGCCGTTGGCGATGGCCTCGACGCCGGTGAGGGCGGCACACCCGCTGGCGAATGCCCGAAGCAACAGGAGAACGAACGCCACCTTGGTGAGGTCATCGCCCTGAACATCGATGCCGGCGCTCTCGGCAATCGGGGCATCCCCGAGCGCGGTGCGCACGAGCGCCGTCACGATCATGACCGCGATCGACCCGATGAAGAGGTAGGTCGGGATGGCGAACGCCTTGCTCGACTCGCGCACCCCACGCAGGTTGACTGCGGCAAGCAGCACCACGAAACCCGACCGCGATCTCCACCCGGAACGGGTCAAGTTCGGGCAGCGCCGAGATGATGTTGTCGACCCCGGATGCCACAGACACCGCGACCGTCAGGATGTAGTCGACCAGCAGGGCGGATGCCACGACCAGCCCGGCCTTCTCGCCGAGGTTCTTCGACGCGACCTCATAGTCGCCGCCGCCGCTCGGGTACGCCTTGATGAGCTGCCGGTACGACAGCACGACGACGAGCAGTAGTACGACGACGGCTGCCGCTACCCAGGGCGCGAAGGAGAGGAAGGCGAGCCCGCCGATCAGCAGGATCATCAACAGTTCCTGCGGGGCGTACGCCACGGAGGAGAGCGGGTCGCTGGCGAAAATGGGGAGAGCGAGGTGCTTGGGGAGCAGCTGGCCCTCGAGCTTCTCTGAGGGGAGGGGCTCACCAATTAGCCAGCGCTTGGGCGACCGGACTTCGTCTGTCACGAGGGGCGAGCTTACTCCTAGTCGAGCGCCGCATTGTCACGGACGGGCCGCCTAGAATTCCCCCATGTCTTCACGCGAATCCCGACGCAGGCGCTGGCCTTGGATTGTTGTCGCGGTGCTGGTCGTGATCCTGATTCCGGTGGGCATTCTCGGCATCCCGATCCTGATTCATCAGAATCAGGGCGTTTCGGTTCAGGAAACTCCCACGACACCCTGGCCGGTCGAGGTGACCGCCATCGGTGACGACGGCAGAACCCGCACGTTCTCGGTCGCCGGGCCCGACGGTGAGACCGTCGATACCTCGGCGCTCGAGGTTGGCGAGCGCGTGGTCGTCAGTGGCGACGGATTCGACGGCTCGCGCGGCATCTATGTCGCGATCTGTGTCATCCCGGCCGACCCCACGATCAAGCCAGGGCCGTGCATCGGCGGCGTTCCCGATCAGGTGACCAACGATGCCGAGGTGGGCGCAGTTCAGTACGCTCCGAGCAACTGGATCAACGACGACTGGGCGTGGAAGCTGTTCGGCGCTCGCAGCTACGACGACGTGGCGGCAGGCACATTTACCGCGTACCTCGAGGTGGGTGACCCCAAGGGCAAAGACTTCGACTGCAGCGTGGATGCCTGCGGCATCTTCACCCGCAACGACCACACCGCGCTCAACGACCGGGTGCAGGATCTCTACGTGCCGGTCGCCTTTCGGTGATTGAGCGAAGTCGAGATCTCGAGAGGCTCGATCACCGGAGCTTGAGCACCGCCGCGCGAACCCCCTCGAGCCCCACGCGCAGCGCCTCGACGGTCTCCGCCGTGAGCTCCCCTCGCGACGCTTGACCGCGCAGGTCTGTCCGGAGGTTTGCCCGGAATGAGTTGAGCACGGCTTCCGCCTGCGCCAGTGGCTGCGCGGGACCGGATGAGACGTGAACGCTGCGCGCGTTCTCACGCGACTCGGTTCGCGCATCCCGTGCCGCCGCGGCAAGATCGGCGCGCAGCGTGCGCATCGCGTCGTTGACCGTGCTCCGCACTTCGTTCGCCAGACGTCGCACCGAGTCGGAGACGTCGTGCTCGAGTTGAGCCAGTTCGGGCTCGCGGGAGGCCAGTTCAGCCCGTCCCGCGTCGGTGATCTGATACACGGTCTTGCGGCCGTCCGTGGCCTTGGTCACGAGTGACTCGTCTTCCAGTTTCGCTAGGCGCGGGTAGATCGTTCCGGCGCTCGGAATGTAGGTACCGCCGAACCGGTCGCCGAGCGCTTGAATCAGCTCGTAGCCATGCATCCCGCTCTCCGATTCGGCGAGCAGGCTCAGCAGGTAGAGCCGCAGGTGTCCGTGCGCGAAGACGGGGGGAGTCATGCCGACACCGTCGCGTGCAGCACCGAGACGTTGCCCGAAACGGTGTTGGCCTTGAAGTCCAACCAGTGCTTGTCGAGCGTGCCGAACTTGCCGGTGTATGCGCCACGCACGCCGCGGATCTCGGAGTCGTCGAGTTGGATGCGGCCGCTGACCGTGTTGATCGTGTACCGTGCGGCCACCTCGGCCGACAGTCGGGCGGTGACGCCGCCACTGACCGAGTTCACGCGCACCTGGTCGGGCGTGCCGGTGAAATCGAGGAAGACATCGCCCGTGACGCTGTCGCTGGTGAAGGAGGAGATCTCGCCGGCGGCGGTGATGTCGCCGCTGACGGTGTGGGCGAGAATCGCGCCCTCGTGGCCGAGCACCGAGAGCTCGCCCGAGACGGCGTTCAGTTGGATGTCTCCGGTCACCGAGTCGACGACCACGTCACCGCTCACGGTGCTGATCGACGCGTCGGCGCTCAGGCCAGAGATCAGGGCGCTCGCCGAGACCACGCCGAAGGTCAGCGCAATGTCGCGCGGAACCTGGATGCTGATGTCGACTTGAGTGCTGCGAGCGAAGGCGTTGCCGACGAACCCCTTGAAGACATCGACGAAGTTGTCCCAGCTGAGCTGAACGTGGTCGATTCCGAGGGTGTCGCCGTCGAGAGTGATCTTGAGTTCGCGACCCGCGACGGAGTGCACTTCGACGCGAACGCCGTCGTCGTCGTGACCGACAACATTCACCTGTCCGGCAATGAGGCCCACTTTGAGTTTGTGTACGCCGTCGATGTCGATCACTTTGGGGCCGTCGACGAGCCACTTTTCCTGAGCCATGAGCTCTCTCCTTTTGCTGAACTCGCGCTATATCGCGTCTGATGCAACTCACGATATATCGCGTCTATCCCCAGAGTCAAGCTATATCGCGAGTTTGCCCCTCGCCGACTGCAGGGGACGGGTTGACATTGACGCAGCGTCAACCTTTAGCGTGGAGTCACACGGAGGGAGGACCGAGATGGACTGGCCCATTCACGAGATCGCGCGCCTCGCGGGCACGACCTCGCGCACGCTGCGGCACTACGGCGATGTCGGGCTGCTGACCCGCGGCGCGCATCGGGAGCAATGGCTACCGCTACTACGACGAGGCCGCGCTCGTGCGGCTGCAGCGCATCCTGATGCTCCGCGAGCTGGGCCTCGGGATACCCGCCATCGCGGATGTTCTCGAGGGTCAGCGCGACGACGCTGACGCGCTCGCCGGGCACCTGGCCTGGTTGCGCGACGAGAAACGGCGTCTTGACCGACAGATCGCGTCGGTCGAGGCGACCATCACAACGATGCAGGAAGGAGAACAACTCATGGCTGAAGACATGTTTGACGGATTCGACCACACCCATTACCAAGACGAGGTCGTCGACCGCTGGGGCGCGAAAGCGTACTCGGACGGCGACCGCTGGTGGCGCGGCAAGAGCGCTGCCGAGAAGGCCGAGTGGTCGGCGCGGCAGAAGCAGCTCGCGGCCGACTGGAGCGCAGCGGCCGCCGCCGGGCTTGCACCCGACGGCACCGAAGCGCAGGCGCTCGCGGCACGACACGCGGACTGGCTCGGCGGCATCCCCGGCACTCCCGGAAGCGAAACCGGGCGCCCGACCAAGGCAGTACCTCGTCGGGCTCGGCGAGATGTACGTTGCCGACGAGCGCTTCGCGGCCAACTACGGCGGCGTCGACGGCGCTAGCTTCGTGCGTGACGCACTCACGGTGTACGCGGAGAAGAACCTCTAGCGGCTTCGGTGATCGAGCGAAGTCGAGATCCAAGGATCTCGACGGGCTCGATCACCGGGGCGCTGGCTCCGCGGCCTGCAGGGCCTCGGGGCTCAACGCGGCCGGAACCATCAGCCACGGGATCGTCTTGTGCACCATCGGGCCGACAAGCAGGGCGAAGGCGAGGGTGCCGATCCCCACGTTGCCGCCCAGAATCCACCCGATCGTGAGCACGACCAGTTCGATTGCCGTGCGGGCCATCCAGATCTTCACGCCGAAGCGAGCGTGGATGCCGGTCATCAGGCCGTCCCGGGGGCCGGGTCCCATTCGAGCACCAATGTAGAGGCCGGTCGCGATCGCGAGCACTGCGAGCCCCAACGCGAACATGAGGATGCGCGGCAGCAGGTCGTCGGTAATGGGAACGACCCACAGACCGAACTGCGCGGCGGGGCCGACGACGAGCACGTTGGCGATTGTGCCGATGCCGGGCTTCTGTTTGATCGGGATCCACAGCAGCAGTACGAGCGCCCCGACAACAACCGTGATGAGACCAAACGGCAGGCCGGTGTGTAGCGCGATGCCCTGGGTGAGCACATCCCACGGCGGAACGCCGATGGCGCCGCGCACCATGAGGGCGATCCCCATGCCGTACAGGAAAAGGCCAATGGCGAGCTGGCCAATTCGGCGAGTCATGATCATGGAGCAATCCAATCGCAGTATTGGCATTGCTACTAGAGGCCAATCGGCCTAAAGTGGCACCATGAGCTCCCTGTCTGCGCGCGCATTGGCCGCCATGATGGACGGCTGGCGCGATGCCGGTGTCGCCTACTCGGCGCTCGCCGACCGCATCCGTCTGCTCATTCTCGATGGACGAATCTCGCCGGCAACGCGCCTGCCCGCCGAGCGCGAGCTTGCCAGCCAATTGGGTGTCAGCCGCACCACCGTCACCGCCGCCTACGCCGACCTGCGGGACGCGGGCTACCTCTCCAGTATTCGAGGATCCGGCAGCGTCGCCCAGCTTCCGCTGCGTTCGCCATCGCTTCCCGATCCGGTGCGCAGCGACTACCTCGACTTCAGCAAGGCGACGATGCCCGCGATGCCCCAGGTGCTCGCGGCGGCCCGTCGCGCCGCCGAGGAGCTGCCTCGCTACATCGGCGAGTCCGGATTCGATCCGATTGGCCTGCCCGTGCTGCGGGAGGCGCTCGCGGCGCGGTACACCGCTCGCGGGCTGCCCACGACCGCCGACCAGACTCATGATCACCGTCGGCGCGCAGCACGCGATCGCTCTCATTGCGCGCACCATCATGGCCCGCGGCGATCGCGCGCTCGTCGAGAATCCCACCTACCCGCACGCGCTCGACGCCCTCAAGAGCGCGGGCGCGCGAATCGTGCCGGTGAGTGTCACCACCGACGAGGGGTGGGACATGCTCGCCCTCGAGCAGGGCATCCAACGCACCAGCCCGTCGCTCGGATACCTCATGCCCGACAGCCACAACCCCACCGGGCGTTCGATGCCGACCGAGCAACGCATCAAGGTGCTCGAGCTCGCGGCCAAGCAGGGCACGACGATCGTCGCCGACGAGACGATGGCGGAGCTCGGACTCGACGGGCTGCCGACGCCGGTGCCCTTCGCGGTGCACGGAAGCGCGATCCTGATCGGATCGGTGGGCAAGTCGATCTGGGGCGGCCTGCGCATCGGCTGGATTCGTGCCGACCGCACGATCATTCAGCGTCTGGCACGCGCCCGACTGTCGGGCGACCTGGGCACGCCCATGCTCGAACAGCTCATGGTCACCGAGTTGCTGGGTGACTACGACGCGATACTCAGCGAGCGACGCGAGCAGTTGCGCGCGGGTCGCGACCGACTGGTGCGGATGCTCGGCGAGTCGATACCCGACTGGCGCCTGCCCCACGCCTCCGGTGGTCTCACGCTGTGGGCCAACCTGGGTGCGCCCGTGAGTTCGCAACTCGCTCTCGCGTCGCGCAACTTTGGCCTCGTGATCGCGGCCGGTCCGCGCTTCGGGGTGGACGGCGCCTTCGAACGCTTCATCCGCATCCCGTTCTCCTATCCCGTGGAGGAGACGTCACGGGCGGTCGAGGCACTCGCGGCTGCGTGGGCGACGGTGGGGCGGCATCCGCTGCCCGAGACAACCGCCGACTTCGCCAACGTCATTTAGCCGCTTACTCCCGTCGGAGTACACGCCGACCTTGAGTCCTTGCGAGAATATGGTGTGCATCTTCTCTCGGTCTTTAGCCTGCGCAATCGCGCGCTCATCGCTCTGGTCACCATCGTTGTCGGCATTTTCGGTGGCGTCGCGCTCACGAGCCTCAAGCAGGAACTGATCCCGAGCCTGTCGCTGCCGCAGATCTTCATCATCACCAGCTACCCGGGCGCGAGCCCCGCCGTCGTCGACAAAGACGTGTCGACGCCGATCGAAGCGGTGATCCAGACCGTCGCTGGGCTCGACTCGACGACGGCGACCTCGAGCGCCAACATCTCGCAGATCACGGCGTCATTTGACTACGGCACGAACATCGCGACGGCCGAGCAGAAGGTTCAGCTCGCGATCAACCGCATCCAGAACACCCTCCCGGACTCGGCCGAGACCCAGGTGCTCACGTTCAACTTCTCCGACCTTCCGGTCATCCAGCTCGCCGTCACCAGCGACATGGACCCGCTCGACCTGACCGCGAAGCTGGAGTCATCGACGGTCGTCGAGCTCAAGAAGATCGACGACGTCAGCGACGCGAGCCTGCTGGGGGCCGCATCGCAGCGGCTCGTCATCACGCCAGACCCGGAGAAGCTGTTCGCGCTCGGGCTGTCGAACCAGTCGATCCGTGACGCGCTCTCCGACAACGGCGTGCTGCTGCCGGCCGGCTCGATCACCGAGAACGACCTGACCCTCACGGTTCAGGCGGGAGATCGCCTCACGACAGTCGACGACGTCGCCACCCTGCCGCTGCTCGGAGGCAACTCACTCGACCTGACCACGATCGAGGATGTCGCGACCGTCGACGTTGTTGACGACCCGGTCACCGGCATCTCGCGGGTCAACGGCGAGCCGTCGGTCACGATCGCCATCACCAAGACCCCGGCCGGCAACACCGTCGCCGTGTCGCAGGCGGTGCTCGCGGCGCTCCCCGGGCTCGAAGACGCGCTCGGCCAGAACACCGTGTTCACGCCGGTGTTCGATCAGGCGCCATTCATCGAGGAATCGATCAACTCGCTCGCGACCGAGGGCCTGCTCGGTCTGCTCTTCGCGGTAATCGTGATCTTCCTGTTCCTGTTCTCATTCCGCTCGACGATCGTCGCGGCGATCTCCATCCCGGTCTCGGTGCTGATCACGTTCATCGGGATGCAGGTATCCGGCTACACGCTCAACATCATCACTCTCGGCGCTCTGACGATCTCGATCGGTCGCGTCGTCGACGACTCCATCGTCGTCATCGAGAACATCAAACGTCACGTCGGGCTCGGCGAAGAGAAGGGCACGGCAATCCGCAGCGCCGTGCGCGAGGTCGCTGGGGCGATCACGGCATCCACGATCACGACGGTCGCGGTGTTCCTACCGCTGGCCCTCGTCGGCGACATCACCGGGTGAGCTGTTCCGACCCTTCGCGCTCACGGTGACGATCGCGCTCGCGGCATCCCTCTTCGTGTCGCTGACGATTGTTCCCGTGCTCGCCTACTGGTTCCTGGGAAACAAGGCGCATAAGCACGCTGGAATCGCTCCCGACTCGACCGAGAGCAAAGCCGTCGACGAGCTCGACACCCCGACGCGTCTGCAGAAGGGCTACCTGCCGATCATCCACTGGACGCTCAAGCGCCCGGTCGCCACGATCCTCATCGCCGTGCTGCTGCTCGGTGGCACGGTCGCGCTCGTGCCGTTCATGAAGACCAACTTCATCGGAGACAGCGGCCAGAACACCGTCACGGTGAGCCAGAAGTTGCCGCTCGGCTCGAGCCTCGAGGCGCGCGACGCCGCGGCCATGAAGGTCGAGAGCGTGCTGCTCGACATCCCGGGCGTCGATACCGTTCAGCTTTCCATCGGATCGAGCGGCAGCTCGCTGCGCGCGGCATTCACCGGCGGGGGCGCGACGACGTTCTCGCTCACCACCGACCCGACCCTCGACCAGGTCGACCTCCAGGCGACGATCCGCGAGAAGGTCGCGGCGATCAGCGACGCCGGCGAGGTGTCGCTCTCGGCGGCTCAGGGCGGTTTCGGTTCGTCCACGATCAACGTCAACATCACTGCCGCGAGCGAGCAGCAGTTGCGGGATGCCGCGGGCGTCGTGCTCGACGCGGTCAAGGACTTGAGCGTGGTCGCCGAGGCGTCGAGCAACCTGTCCAACGAGCAGCCGTTCATCGGCATCGTCGTGGACCGCGACAAGGCCGCCGAGGCCGGCCTCAGCGAGATCCAGGTCGGCGGAATCGTCACCGCGGCGATGAACCCCAGCGCCGTGGGCTCGGTCGTCGTCGACGAGAAGACCCTGTCGATCTACATCCTCAACGACAGCGCGCCGACCACGATCGAGGAGCTCAGGGACTTCTCGATCCCGACCGCTCGCGGAATCGTGCCGTTGAGCGACCTAGCGACGGTCGAACAGACCAACGGCCCGTCGAGCATCACGACGATCAAGGGCGTGCGCAGCGCGACCGTTGCGATCACCCCGAACAGCGACGACGTGGGTACCGCGTCCGCCGCGGTATCGACCGCGCTCGCCGCCACGACCCTGCCGGCCGGCACGAGCGCCGAGATCGGCGGCGTGACCGCCCAGCAGGCGGACGCGTTCAGCCAGCTCGGCCTCGCGCTGCTGGTCGCGATCCTCATCGTCTACGTCGTGATGGTCGCCACCTTCAAGAGCCTGCGCCAGCCGCTGCTGCTGCTCGTGTCTGTGCCGTTCGCGGCGACCGGTGCGATCGCGCTTCAGGTGATCTCGGGCATCCCGCTCGGCACGGCATCCCTCATCGGTGTGCTGATGCTGATCGGTGTCGTCGTCACCAACGCGATCGTGCTCGTTGACCTGATCAACCAGTACCGCGTGCAGGGCATGAGCGCCAGGGACGCCATCGAGCACGGTGCGGCGCGACGTCTGCGCCCGATCCTCATGACGGCGGCGGCGACGATCTTCGCGCTGCTTCCGCTGGGCATCGGTATCACCGGCCAGGGCGGCTTCATCTCGCAGCCGCTCGCGATCGTCGTGATCGGTGGGCTCGTGTCATCCACGCTGCTGACACTCGTGGTGCTGCCGACGCTGTACTACCTCGTCGAGGGTGCGAAGGAGCGGCGCGAGGCGAAGCGCGCGCTGGCCGCTTGAACGCGGTGGTCTAAAGCACCTTCTCCATGCACACGCTCGAGGCGCTGCCGACGTACTGCCCGAACAACGGGATGTCGCGGTAGCCGCTCGAGCGGTACAGGGCGAGTGCGGCATCCGATCGTGGGCCGGTCTCGAGACGGATCACCGTCGCACCGCTGTCCCGGGCGTGCTCCTCGACGGCGGCGATCAACTGGCGGGCAAGCCCGCGACCTCGGGCGCGATCCTCGATGAACAGGCGCTTGAGCTCGACCGTCCCGTCGCCTCCGTCAACGACAGCGACCATCCCCATCGCGTCCAGGTCAACCCGGGCGACGAACACCGTCACTTCGGGGCGGTCGAGTTCGGCGATGTCGAGCAGGAAGCACTCGTCGGGCGGATAGAGCGACCGCGCGAAAACCTCGCCCAGAGCGAGTAGTCGCTCGACGTCGGGCTGTCTGGCGGGTTCGATCGCGACGCTCATGCTTCTATTCTCGCGGGTCGCCGAGGGTGGTGAAGAAGAAGTCGATGACGCGAGCCATCATGGCGTCATCCAGCACAGACACCCCGTGAAGTTTGCCCACAACGCGCACGAAGGTGACGTCAACGCCGGCGTTCACGAGCGCGGCGTCGAGGGTCTCGGACTGGGCCAGCGGGATGAACTCGTCGAGCGAGTGCACGAGAAGAAACGGCGGGTCGGTCGGGTCGACGAGTGTGACGGGGGATGCCGCGGCAGCGGCGTCGCAGTCGACGAGGTCGAGGCACCCCAGGTAGTCGAGCTGGGCTTGCACGAAGTCGCCCCGGTAGTCCTCGGTGGTGAGGATCGGCTCACGCAGGTCGGCAATCCCGCTCATGTCGACGACGGCAGCCACGCGAGTTCCCTGCGACCAGTCGCCGTCGCCGCTCAGCCCGAGCAGGGCGGCAAGGTTGCCGCCGGCCGAGGCCCCGAAGACGCCGATCCGCGTGGTGTCGAAGCCCCACCTTTCGGCCTGGCCGGGTTCGCGCATCCACCGCACGGCCTGCTGCACGTCATCTAACGCCGACGGAAAGCTCGCCGCGGGTGCCAGCCGGTAGTTGACCGACATGACGACGTAGCCCTGCGAGGCGAGCCACTGGCACGCTGGTCCGAAGTCAAGATCGGCTTTGTCGCCGCGGCGCCAGCTTCCACCGTGAACGGCCACGATTGCCGGAACGGTCGCGTCGCGAGGGGCGGATGCCGCGGCATCCGGTGGCAGGCAGACATCGAGCAGCAGCGGCTCCCCGTTCGCCTCCCCGAACTCGATGTCGGAGTAGACACTCACCCCAGAATCGACCGGAAGGGTCGGGTGCAACGCGGTCGCAGTCGTCGTCACGGCACCCGAACTGTTGCCCGTGCCGTCGCTTGCGGGTGTGCATCCGGTGAGGCCGAGCGCCGCGAGCATCACAAGGGCGGTACCGGTTACGTGGCGCATCGTTCGAACAATCTAGTGCGCTTTCGGAGCCAATGGAGTAACGTAGGAAGGTCGGCTCAAGACAGCGGGACATCTTTCCGCATGGGTTTGTAAGTCTTTAGGCCGGTTTGCCAGCTAATCCAGCTGGTGACAATCACGAATGTATGTGACGGCCTCGGTCAAAGACTGCCCGGGTTCAGTAGCGCAGGGATCAGATTCCTTGGTGCTCGTGCGTGCAACAAAGCAACCCAGGAAGAATCATGCCCAGTTATTCAAAGCCGGCCGCTGGCCGCGACAACAAGAAGCCATACAAGTCCGCCCCCAAGGGTGCTCAGCGCGAAGGCCACCGCGGGTACCGCGCTGACCAGGCATCCGCTGCCCCGAAGAAGCGTTGGACCACAGAAGACCGCGCCGCCCGCACGGGCGACCGTCCGTCCGGTTCGGCACGTCCCGACAGCAAGGACCGCCGCCCCGACTGGAGCCCGCGCGAAAAGCCGGCCGCCAACCGCGAGCGTCCCTCGTACGGCGACCGTCCCGCGTACGGCGACCGCACCGAGCGTCCGTCGTACGGAGATCGCCCGGCACGTCCGTCGTACGGCGATCGTCCGCAGCGCACCGAGCGTCCCAGCGCAGGCGACCGCCCCGCGCGTCCCGCGTACGGTGACCGCAACGATCGCCCGGCTCGTACCGAGCGCCCGAGCTACGGTGACCGCAACGATCGCCCGGCACGCACCGAGCGCCCCGCCTACAACGACCGCCCGGCTCGTACCGAGCGCCCGAGCTACGGCGACCGCAACGACCGTCCCGCACGCACCGAGCGCCCGGCCTACAACGATCGTGCCCGCACGGACCGCCCGAGCTACGACCGCGCGGACCGCCCGGCTCGTACCGAGCGCCCCAGCTACGACCGTCCCTCCTACGACCGCAGCGAGCGCCCGGCCCGCACGGAGCGTCCGAGCTACGACCGCGCAGACCGCCCGGCCCGCACCGAGCGCCCGAGCTACGACCGTGCGCCTCGCCGCGACTTCGGTTCGAGCGAGCGCCCCGAGCGTCGCGCTCCCCGCGACAGCAGCTTCTACCCGGACCGCGAGTCGAAGAGCTCGTTCCAGCCCGGCGAAGACGTCGTTCTTGAGCGTCTCGAAGCCGCAGTCATCACCGCGGGTGACGTCGAAGGCGTGACCTTTGCCGACCTCGGCCTCGGCAGCAACATTGTCCGACAGCTCGCGAGCATGGGTGCCGAGGCGCCGTTCGCGATTCAGGCCGCGACCATCCCCGACGTACTGTCGGGCAAGGATGTTCTCGGTCGCGGCAAGACCGGCTCCGGCAAGACGATCGCCTTCGGAGCTCCGTTGGTCGAGCGCCTCATGGAGAACAACGGTGGCAAGGACCGTCAGATGGGCCGCAAGCCGCGCGCCCTGATCCTCGCCCCGACCCGCGAGCTCGCTCAGCAGATCGACCGCACCGTTCAGCCCATCGCCCGCAGCGTCGGCCTGTTCACCACGACAATCGTCGGCGGCGTGCCCCAGTACAAGCAGGTTTCGGCTCTTCAGCGCGGCGTTGACATCGTCATCGCGACGCCGGGTCGCGTCGAAGACCTCGTCGAGCAGGGTCGCCTCGACCTCTCCAATGTGTTTGTCACCGTCTTGGACGAGGCCGACCACATGTGCGACCTGGGCTTCCTCGAGCCGGTGCAGCGCATTCTCAACGAGACGAAGGAGGGCGGCCAGAAGCTGCTGTTCTCCGCAACTCTCGACAAGGGTGTTGCCACGCTGGTCAAGCAGTTCCTCGTCGAGCCGGCCGTTCACGAGGTTGCGGGCGAAGACCAGGCGTCGTCGACCATCGACCACCGCGTTCTGTTGATCGAACAGCGCGACAAGCGCCAGATCATCGAAGAGCTCGCATCCGGTTCGGGCAAGACCCTCATCTTCACGCGCACCCGTGCGTTTGCCGAAGAAATGAGCGACTACCTCGAGGATGCCGGAATCCCCGCGACGAGCCTGCACGGTGACTTGAACCAGTCCCGCCGCACGCGCAACCTCCAGCTGCTCACCAGCGGCCGGGTCAACGTGCTCGTTGCCACGGACGTCGCCGCTCGCGGCATCCACGTCGACGACATCTCGCTCGTCATCCAGGCTGACGCTCCCGAGGAGTACAAGACCTACCTGCACCGCTCCGGCCGCACCGGCCGCGCGGGCAAGGAAGGTACCGTCGTCACGCTCGTTCCCCGTAGCCGCCGTCGCAAGATGGACGAACTGCTGGGCCGCGCCGAGATCGACGCGACCATGAGCAATGTCGCCCCCGGCGACGAACTGCTCGCGACGCTTTCCGCGCTGTAGACCCCACCGAACGAAGAAGGCGCTCTCCCCAACGGGAGGGCGCCTTCTGTCGTTCCCCGCTCGCCCCCGGCGATCTCCTCCGGTTGTTCACAACTCCTGCAATTGTCTCCGCCGTCCCCCTGCACCCGCGGATTTGCGGGGCAGAAAGGCACCGATCGCGAGAATTGCAGGAGTTAGCAACGTGGGGCAGGTGCTGCCCGCACGGAGCCGCGGCGGACCGCTAGTCGGCGGCGAGCGCCTCCGCGGGCAGTTTGCGCACCTTGGCACGACGCCGGCGACGCTCGGGAACCATGGAGCGCATCTCGTCGAGCTTGCCGAAGCAGAGCAGCCGGTCGCCTGCCTCGAGCACCACGCTCTTGCGCGGATTCGGGATGACCGTCGATCCGCGGTGCACGGTGAGCACCGTGATGTCGCGCTCGGCCAGCCCGGTGTCGCCGAGTTTCTGGCCGACAAAGTCGCCGTTGTTGTGCACGAGCAGCTCGGCGACGCCGTAGCCGGTCGAAACACTGAGTCGCTGCCGCACGTCAATCTCGGGAAACGCGACCTGCCCGCCGATGTAGTCGACGATGGCCCCGGCGACGTCGAGCTGAGTCGCGGCCTCGATTCCCTCGAGCCCCGGCGAGGAATTAACCTCCATGACGAGTGGTCCGTCTTCTCCCTCGAGCATGTCAACGCCCGCAACGCGCAGACCCATGATCTGCGCGGAACGCACGGCCGCAAGCTCGTACTCGGGGGTGAGCTCGACGGCTTCGACCGTTCCGCCGCGATGCACGTTGGAACGGAACTCGTCGCCGGTCGCGGTGCGCCGCATTGCGGCGACGACGCGGTCCCCGACGACGAGGGCGCGGATGTCCCGGCCCCGACTCTCGGCGACAAACCGCTGGATGAGTACGTTCTGGTTGGTGGAGTGCAGGGTCTCAATGATGGCTTCGGCGACCTTCACCTCGGGGGCAAGGATGACGCCGATGCCCTGAGTGCCCTCCAGCAGTTTGATCACGACGGGGGCGCCGCCCACGCGTTCGATCGCGGGGCGAACGTCGGCACGGTTGCGCACGAACGCGGTGGCGGGCATCGCGATGTTGTGTCTCGACAGAATCTGCGTCGCGCGGAGCTTGTCCCGAGCGTTGGCGATGCCGTTCGCGGTGTTCGGGGTATAGACATCCATCTGCTCGAACTGTCGCACCACGGCCGTACCGAAGTAGGTAATCGAGTTGCCGATTCGCGGCAGAATCGCGTCGTAGTCGCTCAGCGGCCGCCCCCGGTACTGAAGGTCGGGGTCGGGGCCAGAAAGGTCAATCGCGAAGCGCAGCGTGTTGAGCACCCGCACGACGTGACCGCGTTGCGTCGCGGCGGCGCGCAGTCGCTGCGTCGAGTAGGAGCGCGGCGCGCGCGAGAGGATTGCAAGTTTCATGGGGTGTGGGCCTGACAAGATAGGGACGTGAGCGAGCCCCCCCATTCAAACACCCTCGCGGGGTGGCGGGAATGGGCGCGGTTGCCGGATGTGGGCATCCCCTGGATCAAAGCCAAGCTCGACACGGGAGCGCGAACCTCGTCGCTGCACGCCTACTCGATCGCGGTTTTCGAGAGAGACGGAGCCGACTGGGTTCGCTTCCGGGTGCGACCCTGGCAGGAGTCGAACGACGACGAGGTCGATGTCGAGTGTCCCATCCACGATCGGCGGCGGGTGCGCAGTTCCTCCGGCCACGTGCAGGAACGCTACGTCGTGCTGATGCGGCTCGAGCTGGTCGGTCGCGAAGTGGTCGCCGAGGTCACCCTGAGCAATCGCGACGAGATGGGATTCCGGATGCTGATCGGCCGGGAGGTTCTCCGCCACGGCTTTGACGTGTCGTCCGGTCGGTCGTTTCTCGGCGGCCGAGCACCCAAGTCGACCCGACGGCGCAACCGGGGCAAAACGGAGTAGGTGCAGATGTACGCGGGGCGGAGGCGACCCCCCGGCCACCCCCACCCTCGCGTCGGCCCTTACCTGGCCATGGTCATGCCCACCCGAAATGGACGCGTGACCTGTCCCCCTGAAATCACGAGGTGTGACAGACGTTACAGATGTGATTCGGCATTTCGGAGCCCCACTGGGGGTGGCACCTGTTCGAGGCACGGCACTCGATCCACAGCGGGTCCGCGCCGTCGGCCGTCTCGCCTAAACTCGCGGGATGACCCCCGCCCTGTCCGTGCTCGAGAAGACCTTCGGGTATCCGAGCTTTCGGGGCCAGCAGGCGGAGATCATTCAGACCGTTATCGACGGGGGTGACGCACTCGTTCTGATGCCCACCGGCGGCGGGAAGTCCTTGTGCTACCAGATTCCCTCCCTCGTTCGGCAGGGCACCGGTGTCGTCATCTCCCCGCTCATCGCCCTCATGCAAGACCAGGTGGATGCCTTAGCAGCAGTCGGGGCACGCGCGGCGTTCCTCAACTCCACACAGGGGCCGGAGGAGCGCGCCAGGGTCGAAGCCGCGTTCGTCGCCGGTGAGCTGGACCTGTTGTACCTCGCGCCGGAGCGGCTGCGCGTGGCATCCACGACCGACCTTCTCGACCGCGGCACGATCGCCCTGTTTGCGATCGACGAAGCCCACTGTGTGTCGCAGTGGGGTCACGACTTCCGTCCCGACTACCTCCAACTCTCGGTTCTGCACGAGCGTTGGCCGAACGTACCGCGCATTGCGCTGACCGCGACCGCGACCGCGGCGACGCGCAAAGAGATTGCGCAGCGGCTCGACCTGACCGGGGCGCGGCAGTTCGTTTCGAGCTTCGATCGGCCGAACATCCAGTACCGCATTGAACCGAAAGCGCAGCCGTTGCAACAGTTGCTGTCGCTCCTGCGTACCGAACATCCCGGGGATGCCGGAATCGTCTACTGCTTGTCGCGCGCGTCGGTGGAGAAAACCGCCGAGTTCTTGGTGCAGAGCGGCATCCCGGCACTGCCGTATCACGCGGGACTCGACTCCCGGGTGCGCTCCGCAAATCAGAGCCGATTTCTGCGCGAAGACGGCATAGTCATGGTCGCTACTATCGCGTTTGGTATGGGGATCGATAAGCCGGATGTGCGCTTCGTCGCCCACCTCGACCTCCCGAAGAGCGTCGAGGGCTACTACCAAGAGACCGGGCGGGCGGGCCGCGATGGCCTTCCGGCGACGGCATGGCTCGCCTACGGGCTGCAAGACGTCGTTCAGCAGCGCCGAATGATCGATCAGAGTGAAGGCGACCTCGCGCACCGCCGCAACCTCACCGCTCACCTCGACGCGATGCTCGCACTGTGCGAGACGATTCAGTGTCGCCGTGTGCAGTTGCTCGGCTACTTCGGGCAAACCTCGACCGTATGCGGCAACTGCGACACCTGCCTCACTCCGCCCGAGACGTGGGACGGCACCGTGCCCGCACAAAAACTGCTCTCGACCGTGGTGCGTCTCAAGCGCGAGCGCAATCAGCAGTTTGGTGCGGGGCACCTCATCGACATCCTCCTCGGCAAGTCGAACGACCGAGTGAAGCAGCACAACCACGACGAGTTGTCGACGTTCGGGCTCGGCCAAGATCTCGCCGACCAGGAGTGGCGGTCGGTCGTGCGCCAGCTGCTCGCCCAGGGCTTGCTCGCGGTGCAGGGCGAGTACGGCATTCTCGTGCTCACCGAGGAATCGACGAGCGTTCTCTCGGGCGGGCGAAGCGTGATGCTGCGCAAGGAGGCACCGAAGCGCTCGAAGGCAGCGAAGCGGGCGGTCGCGGCCGACCTGCCGGGCGAGGCACTGCCGCTGTTTGAGCAGCTGCGGACGTGGCGAGCGGAGGCCGCCCGAGAGCAGGGGGTGCCCGCCTACATTGTGTTCGGGGATGCCACTCTGCGCGGCATCGCGATCACCCGGCCGAGCGCGCTTGCCGAGCTCGGGGCGATCTCCGGCGTCGGCGAGAAGAAGCTTGAGCAGTACGGCGAAGCGCTATTGGCGATCGTCGCGGGCGCGGAAGAGACCGGCAGCTAAGGCCTAGGCCTCCTGCTGAGCCTGCTCCTGCTCAGCAATCGACTTGTGCACCTCGACCATGTCGAGGCCGCGCACTGCTTCGATGACCTGCTCGAGAGCCGGGGCCGGGAGGGCGCCGGGCTGAGAAAAGACCAGCACGCCGTCGCGGAACGCCATGAGCGTCGGGATCGACGTAATGCCCGCGGCGCCGGAGAGTTCGCGCTCAGCTTCGGTGTCGACCTTGCCGAAGGTGACATCGGGATGCGCGTCGCTCGCCGCTTCAAAGATCGGGCCGAACTGACGGCATGGTCCGCACCATTCGGCCCAGAAGTCCACGAGAGTGATGCCGGGCTTGCTGACGGTTTCGCCGAACGCTTCGGATGTGAGGGTGACTGTAGCCATCGTTCAAGCCTAGTTCGGCCGCGAGGGGCACTGACCCTCGCGGAGAACTTGCGCCGGATTCCAACAAGCGAAAGCGGTGAGCTTGCACGAAACCACCAATCCTCTTTGGTGTTGTGTGGCGACCGGTTGGCGTCTGTCTACGGACTACTTTGGCGGCGTCGGAGGCCGACGTACCGTAGAAACATGAGTGATTCGATCGAACGCGCCGCGGCATCCCCAGCTACCCAGAAGGCGACCCAGAAGTCCGCGCCGCCGGTGGTCGACGTTGTTGCGTTGGGTCAGCAGCTGATGGGCCGCTGGGCCGACATTCGACGAGCGTCGCGGCTCGTGGCGGCACGCCCCGAGCTCAAACGCATCGAGGGGCTCTCGATGGAGGACCACCGTGCGCGCGTTCTCGACCAACTGCACCTGCTGGTGAAGGACGGTGCCGTGCACAAGGCGTTCCCCAAATCGGTAGGTGGCGAAGAGGATGCCGGGGGCAACATCGCCCAGTTCGAGGAGCTCGTTCTCGCCGACCCGTCGTTGCAGATCAAGGGTGGCGTGCAGTGGGGTCTGTTCGGCGCAGCCGTCATGCACCTCGGCACCGAGCGTCACCACAAGCAGTGGCTGCCCGGCATCATGAGCATGGAGATCCCCGGCGCATTCGCGATGACCGAGACCGGCCACGGTTCGGATGTCTCGGCGATCGGAACCACGGCGACCTTCGATGAGGCGACCGACGAATTCGTGCTCACGACCCCGTTCCGCGCCGCCTGGAAGGACTACCTCGGCAACGCGGCGCTCCACGGGCGTGCCGCCGTCGTGTTCGCTCAACTCATCACCAAGGGCGTCAACCATGGCGTGCACGCCTTCTACGTGCCGATCCGCGACGACGACGGCTTTCTGCCTGGCATCGGCGGCGAGGATGACGGACTCAAGGGTGGCCTCAACGGCATCGACAACGGGCGGCTGCACTTCACTGACGTTCGCGTTCCTCGGCTGAACCTGCTGAACAAGTACGGCGACGTCGGCCAAGACGGCACCTATAGCTCGCCGATCGCGAGCCCGGGCCGTCGATTTTTCACGATGCTCGGCACTCTCGTGCAGGGTCGCGTGAGCCTCGATGGCGCCGCGGTCGTCGTCTCCAAGCTCGCGCTGACGATCGCGATCTCCTACGGATCGCAGCGCCGCCAGTTCACTGCGGCGAGTGACACCGAAGAGGAAGTCATCCTCGACTACCAGCGCCATCAGCGCCGACTGTTGCCGCGTCTGGCCCAGACCTATGCGATGGCGTTTGCTCACGAGGTGTTTCTCACCAAGTTCGACGATGTCTTTAGCGGCGCCCATGACACCGACGAAGACCGGCAAGATCTCGAGACCCTCGCCGCCGCGCTCAAGCCTTTGAGCACGTGGGCTGCCCTCGACATCCTTCAGGAAGCGCGTGAGGCGTGCGGTGGTGCCGGGTTCCTCACCGAGAACCGGCTGACCAGCCTGCGCGCCGACATGGACATCTACGCCACCTTCGAGGGCGACAACAACGTGCTGCTGCAGCTCGTGGCCAAGCGGTTGTTGACGGACTACTCGAAGAAGTTCGCCAGCGCCGACGCCGGAGCCATGGCTCAGTACGTCGCCGATCAGGTGGGGGATGCCGCGATCAACCGCACCGGCCTGCGCCGGCTCGCGCAGAGCGTGGTCGACTTCGGCTCGACGGCACGGTCGGTGGGATACATCCGTGACACCGATTCGCAACGCCAGCTGCTGACTGACCGGGTGCAGACGATGGTCGCCGAGGTTGCGGGACGGCTGCGCAACGCGACAAAGCTCCCCAAGATGGAGGCGGCACAGCTGTTCAACAGCAATCAGAACGCGCTCATCGAGGCGGCCCGTGCCCACGGCGAGCTGCTGCAGTGGGAGGCGTTCACGGATGCCGTCGAGAAGATCGAAGACGACGACACACGGCAGGTGCTCACCTGGCTGCGTGACCTCTTCGGCCTTGGCCTGATCGAGAAGCATGCGGCCTGGTACCTGATCGCCGGTCGGATCTCGACGCAGCGTGCCCAAGCGATCACGAGTTACATCGATGACCGCCTGCTGCCCCGGCTGCGCGAGCAGGCGCTACCGCTCGTTGCCGCGTTCGAGTTCACCGCCGACCACATCGGCGCCCCGATCGCCCTCGGGGCCGAGAAGGAGCGTCAAGACGAGGCGATGGAGTACTACCGCAACCTGCGAGAGTCGGGAACCGCCCCTGTCGAAGAGAAGGCGCAGCCGAAGGCCGTCAAGGCCCGCTAGCTAGGTCGGTTGCGCCCCTACTCAACCGGCCTTTGTTCGCCCTCGAGGTGCTCCTCGCGCCGCCCGGAGCCGGTGAGCCGGAGCGTCGCGAGAAAGCCGAGGCTGAGGAATCCCGCGGCGCTGAGCGCGGCGTAGCGCGTTGAGTCGCTGAACGCCGCGCGGGCGTCGGCCGCGGCATCCGCAGACCTCGCCTCGAGCGCGGGAATCGCGGAGCCCGCAGAGTTCACGACGGCGTCGACGATCTGGGTGCGCACCGACTCGGGGATCTCGGTGCGTTCGGCCAGTCGAGAATCCAGGCCGGAGCCTAGGGACGTGAAGAGGATGGTTCCGAGAATCGCGATGCCGAGCGCCGACCCGATCTGGCGCGAAGTGCTTTGGGTTCCCGACCCCTGACCGCTCTGGGAGAGCGGCACGTCTTTGAGCACGACCCCGGTGAGCTGGGCTGTCGCGAGCCCGACGCCGAAGCCGTAGAGGAACAGGCCGGGCACGACGTTGAACCACTGTGCGTCGGGGCCGATGCCCCACGCCACGATGAGAACGCCGACGATCTCAGCGAGGATGCCCACCCGCACGATCGTGACCGGCGACACACGGTTGCCGAACGCGCCGGCGAAGCCGCTCGCGACGAAGGAGCCGACCGCGAGCGCGAGAATCACGAAGCCGGTCTGCAGCGCGTCGTAGCCGAGCACGTTCTGCAGCCAGAGCGGCAGCGAGAGGATGATGCCGAACTCGCCGAGCGAGACGATCAGCGCGGCGATGTTGCCGTTGCGGAACGACGGGATGCGCAGCAGCCCGAACGCAAGCATCGTCGACTTGCCGAGGCGCTCGCGCCGCAGCCCCCAGAGCACGAAGGCGACCCCGGAGAGCAGCGCCGCGGCGAAGGCGAACGGGATCGGTGAGATGTCGAGAGTCCAGAAGTCCGGTGGGTTCTCGCTGAGCCACCAGCCGAGCGTGCGTCCCTCGATGAGGCCGAACACGAGGGTCGAGAACAGGGCGACCGACAGAAGCGCGCCCACGACATCCACTCGCCGCGGTGTGCCCTGCTCCTTGGACTCGATCACGAAGATCAGCACGCCGATGATGATGATGATGCCGAGCGGGATGTTGATGCCGAACGCCCAGCGCCACGAGAAGTAGGTGGTGAGCCAGCCGCCGAGCAGCGGGCCGACGGCGGCCATTCCGCCGATCGTGGATCCCCAGACCGCGAACGCGATCGCGCGATCCCGGCCGCGGAAGGTCGCGTTGATGATCGACAGCGACGCGGGCAGGATCATCGACCCGCCGACGCCCTGCACGAGGCGCGACAGGATCAGGAACTCGCCCGAGTCGGCGAGGGCGGCGGCGATCGACGACAGCGCGAAGATCACCACCCCGAGCATGAGCAGGCGACGTCGGCCGAAGCGATCGGCGAAGCGTGCCGAAGACGAGCAGGAGCGAGGCGAACACGAGGGTGTAGCTCTCCTGCACCCACTGCACCTGGGTCGAGGTGATGCCCAGCTCGTCGACGATCGACGGGATCGCGACGTTGACGATCGTCGAGTCGACGATGATGAGGGCGACCGCGACGCTGATGAAAACGAGTCCGGCCCAGCGGCGGCGGGCGGATCCGGTCTCGGGCGAGGTCACGCGGCGAGCGCCTTGCCGCGCGTGATCCGGAGGCCGGCGGTGACGACGAGCACGAGCACGGCTACCGCGATGGCGACGAAGCCGGTGATGGCCGAGGCCGGCTCTCCGGCAAGTCGTCCGACGGCGACCCAGGCGAGACCCCACGCGAGGGTGAGTGCGGGGGCGATTCGTCCCCGACCCAGGATCGCCAGAGTGACTCCCGCGGCGCCGGCGACGACAAGCACGACGACCGACCACAGTTCGGGAGCTAGGCCCCAGCCGGTGAATCCGCTCGCGACGAGCAGGGCGGTCACGTTTGCGGCGGTCGCGACACAGACCCATCCGAGGTAGAGGCCGATCGAGCCATCCGTGATGACGGCATCGACGGAACCTGTCGGGCGATATTGCAGAGTCTGACGGAACATCTGGATGAGCACCGCGAGCAGCACGATGATGATCGGCACGCTGAGCGGCAGCAAGTCGAACTGGATGCTGAGAATCCAGAACGCGTTCAGCACGAGGGATGCCGCGACCCAATACCCGAGTCGACGATGGCGTTCCGCGCTCGACTGCCCGGGCAGAAGCTGCCACACCGCGTAGGCGATGAGACCGATGTAGATGACGGACCACACCGAGAAGGCGGGTGCGGCCGGGGCGATGAGGGTGGCGTCGGCGGCGAGTGCTCCGCCCGCGGCATCCTGAATCGGGATGCCGCCAGCGGCTCCCGAGCCGACAAACGCCCCGATAAGGGCGAAGGTGGCACTGGCGGCCACGGTGATCTGGCGGACGATATCTCGTTGCTCTCGCATGTCGTCAGCCTAGTTGGGCACGGTAATCTCGCCTCATGGACGCGTCGATAGCCACGGTGAATCTCGGCACAGCCTCCCCGAACCCTCACAAGGACGGCGACCATGGAACCGGGATCGACAAGCGGCCCGTTGCCGGTTCGGTCGAGGTGCGCTCGCCGGGGCCCAAGGGAACGGGGCTGGGCAGCGGCCTCGTCGGCGACTTCGTTGGTGACGGAAGACACCACGGGGGCGATGAACAGGCGATTTACGCTTTCCAACGCGAAGACCTGGATCGCTGGGAGCAGCGGCTGGAACGCGAACTGACGAACGGGTTCTTCGGCGAAAACCTCACCACCGTGGGCCTCGAACTCAACGAGATGCGGTTGGGCACGGTGTGGCGCATCGGGTCGACCGTCGAAGTTCAGGTGACGTGGCCGCGCCTGCCGTGTAACACGTTTCGCGGATGGGTCGGCGAGAAAGGGTGGCTCAAGTCGTTTACCGCTGACGCTCGGCCCGGGGCGTACCTGCGGATTCTCACGCCCGGCTTCATCGCCGCAGGAGACCCGGTGACCGTGCTGAGCGCACCAGACACTGGACCGACAATCTCCGAGTCATACCTGCTCGAGCTTGGTCTGGTCTAGCGTCGAGCCATGACGTTTAACGACAACGCAAATATCGATCCGAGTCGGGTCAGTCGTCGGGGCCGCAACACGGGGATCGCCGTTGGTGGCGGTGGCGGGCTCCTGCTCATCGGCCTGTTCGTGTTGTCCCAGGTGCTCGGCGTCGACCTGACCGGGTTGGCAGGAACCGGCCAGCCCGAACAGCAGCAGGGCGAGGCGCTCTCGCAGTGCACGACAGGCGCTGCAGCCAACGAAAGCATGGACTGTCTGATGGCCGGAGCCGCAGACTCACTCGACACCTACTGGACGAGCCAGGTCGAGGGATACGCCACCACCAACGTCGTGCTGTTCACCGACGCGACGAACACCGGATGCGGCGGCGCGACGAGCGCGGTCGGCCCGTTCTATTGCCCTACAGACCAGACGATCTACCTCGACACCGCTTTTTACGACCAGCTGACGAGCCGGTTCGGTGCGTCCGGTGGGTCGTTGGCGCAGATGTATGTCGTGGCGCACGAGTGGGGTCACCACATCCAGAACATCGTCGGCATCATGAACGGTCTCGACCTTCAAGACACCGGACCGACGTCGGACGCGGTGCGCCTCGAATTGCAGGCGGACTGCTTCGCGGGTGCGTGGGTGGGAGCGGCGTCCAGCATCGAGGCGGACAACGGTGTCACGTTCCTTGAGCCGGTGACCGAAGCGCAAGTGCGGGATGCGTTGAGTGCGGCATCCGCTGTCGGCGATGACCGCATTCAGCAGACGACCCAGGGACAGGTCAGCCCCGAGCGCTGGACCCACGGCTCGAGCGATATGCGCCAGCGGTGGTTTATCGAGGGCTACAACGGTGGTCCGAACGCGTGCGACACCTTCTCGGTGAGTGGCGCCTCGCTGTAGCGAAACTGCTCGTACACCGAGCGGCCCCGCGCTGTTAGTGTTTCGATCATGAGTTCTTTTCAACGCGCGTTTGTCGTTGGTGCGACCGCCATTCTCGCGCTCGGCGTTCTGTCTGGATGTAACCCCGGTGGCACCCCAGAAACGACGGGAACGCCCTCCGCGGCCGAGACCCTGACCCCTAGCCCGACCCCGACCCCGGAACCGCTGGCCGAGGCGGTCTTTGTGGCCCCGGCCGATTGCCACGTCATGGTGGGCAGCGCGCTTGAGGCTGAGTTCGCCGGCAAGGGGATCGTGCTGTTCAAGTCGACGAATGGCGAGGGCGAGTTCGCCGACGGCACCCCGCCGGTGTCGAAGCAGGGTGGCAGCGGCGGCTTCGTCTGCGTGTGGGGCGTGCCGTATGTCGACCTAAACTCCTTCGGGCTCGAAACGAAGGCACTCACTCAGCAGGCGCACGAGGGCGTGGTCGCCATTCTCGAAGGCGGCGGATTCGACGTGAGCGTCGACGGCGACACGGTCACGTACTCGAAGGTGGGAACCGAACACGGCCAACCCGAAGACCAGTCGGTCATCCACGTACTCCACCCCGACGGATGGATCACCGCGTGGTCAGCCTTCGGAGGCCAGCAGGCCTACGACCGACTCGTCGGCTACGTGGCCGCCGTGACCGCGCAGGTGTACCCGGCCCCGTAGCTCCGTGGCTCTAACGCGTAACCCCTACAGCGTCGCCTGGCGCGGATCCCAGCCTTCGGGCAGTGCGGGTACGACGGTCGTCGTGCTCTCGACCGTGACGTAGTCGCCGGACTCGGCGGCTTCTGTGATCGCGGTCATAATGTCGAGCACGTGGAACGCCTGTTCGGCGCACGCCTGTTCCACGCTGCCGGAACGCATCGATCGGGCGAGGTCGACGACGCCGGCGCCACGACCAAAGTGCGATGTCGTGACGATCACCTCGGGTTCGTCGGTCTCGCTGTAGACCGTCACGTCCCCGTCGAAGCCGTTCGGGTCAGGCAGCGAGACAGTGCCCGACGCTCCCGAGATCTCGAGCAGACCCGCGCGGCGAAGGCTGGACTGGAAACTGAAGATGCACTGCGCCGACGTCGAGTTCTCGAACTCGAGAAGTGCGCCGAAGTGGGTGGGCACCTCGACCGGAAACTGCTCTCCAGCCCGCGGTCCGCTGCCGATCGTTCGCGTGGCCATCGAGGTGGATGCCAGCGCCGCGACCCGACGCACCGGGCCGAGGTTCTGCACCAGTGCGGTGAGGTAGTACGGCCCCATGTCGAACAACGGTCCCGCGCCAGTCGCGTAGAGGAAGTCGGGGTTCGGATGCCACGACTCCGGCCCTCCAGCCTGGAACAGCGCCAGGGCCGTGAGCGGCGCACCGATGCGTCCCTCGGCGATGAGTCGTTTGCCGGTCTGCAGTCCCGGGCCGAGGAACGTGTCGGGCGCGGTGGCGGCGCGCAGCCCGCGCTCGCCCGCGGCATCCAGCAGGGCTTGTGCGCTCGCTCGGTCGAGACCGATCGGCTTCTCAGTCCAGACGTTTTTGCCGGCGGCGATCACCGACAGCGCGACTTCGACGTGTGCGGCCGGGATGGTGAGGTTGACGACGATCTCGATGTCGGGATGCGCGAGCAGTTCAGCCACAGTTCCGCTGCCGGGGATGCCGTACTTGTCTGCCTGCTCTTTCGCGCGCGCGAGGTCGAGGTCGGCAACGAAGAGCACCGTGAGGTCGGGGAAGACGGTCAGGTTGTCGAGGTACTGAGTGCTGATGTTGCCGGCGCCGATGACGCCGACCCCGACCGGGCCGCTGCCGCTCACAGGTGCTCACCTTGTGCGACCAGGAAGCCGATGCTGTCCGCGAGTGCATCGAAGACGTCGCCGTCGAAGTCGTCGAGCTCGACCACTCGAACGGCGCCGGGTGCCGCGGCGAGAATCTCGGTCACGGGCATCCTGCCGCTTCCGACCGCAACTTGGCGCTTGTTGTCGCGGGACACGTCGCCATCTTTGACGTGGATGAAGCCGACGCGGCTGCCCAGGCGTTCTAGCAGACCGACGGCGGGAACTCCGCCCACGGTGGACCAGTACGTGTCGAGCTCGAGCACCACAGCCGGATCCAGGTGGGCGGCGAATACCTCGTATGCGCTATCGCCGTCGAAGTTCGTCTCGAACTCCCACCAGTGGTTGTGGTACCCGATCGCGACGCCGGAGCCCGCGGCGGATGCCGCTGCCGCGTTGAGTTCGTCCGCAATTCGCAGCACCTCGGAGCGATCCTGCCAACGCTCGGCGGGCACCGCGGGCTCGATGACGGTGCCCACGCCGAGGCGCTGGGCGGCAGCAAGCACTCGGTTCAGGTCATGACCGACCACGGATGCGTGGGCCGACGAAGGCAGCAACCCCGCGGCGGGGAGCAAGGCCGCGTACTCGTCGGCGCGATCCGTCATCCCGAACAGTTCGACTCGAGTGAACCCGAGTTCGACGAGGCGGGCGAGTGTGCCGGCAGGGTCGAGTGCGAGTGCATCTCGCACGGTGTACAGCTGCATGGATAGGGGTGATGACACGGTGTTCTCCCGGGACGATCTCTGCATTAGCGGTAGCGGAAAGGTTACCCCGGTTGCCACGGTGTGGTGCAGCGTCGTTGTGCCGTGATGCCCAGAAAAGAAGGGGGGCTCTCCGCCACCCGAGGCGGAGAGCCCGACAACCTCGCCGCGGACCCCGAAGTCCCACTGTCTCACTGGGACCCGAAGCCCGACAGTCGAGAGGTTTCAAAGGAAGAGACGGCGCACAGAGCGAACTATGACGCGACTTGCCTGAAAAGTTTTAGCGGTCGACGATGTGCTGCACGAGCGGAGCGAAAGCGGCGACCAACTCGTCAATGGGCGTTGCCGCGAGCTTTTCGTCGGGCACGAGCCACAAGGAGTACATGAGCCCGCCAATTACCGAGGCGATGAGACGGGCGCGAAACTCGGCGTCCGTTCCGCCCAGAGCATGAGCTAGCGGCCCCACGAATGCAGTCTCGTGCATCGTGCGGAGTGCAGATCCGACGAGTTGGGTGTCACCCGCGCGGATGAGCGCGAGGTACATGCCACGCATGCGGTCATCCGCTTCAAGAATCGAGCGGATAAGGCGCTCGCCGAGCGCTGACGGCTCACCCTCGAACGGCAGCTGCTGATCGCCGGATGCCGCCATCACGTCGATGAACAGCCGTTCCTTAGATCCGAAGTGGCGGATCACCAGAGCCGCGTCGATCCCGGCGGCACCGGCGATGTCGCGCACCGATGTGCGGGCGTAGCCGCGCTCGAGAAACAGCGCGGTGGCGGCCGCGAAGATCGCCTCACGCGTCGTCGAGGCGCGGTTCGTCGTGCGAATCGGACTCATCGTGCCGATCATTTCACACCACCGCGCCGCGGAATGTCAACTTAGTTGACTTGTGTGTGGGGACGGCGCACACTCATGGGGTAAGCGAACATGAAGGAGGATTGACATGCAGATCACAGACAAGGTTTTCGTCGTCACCGGGGGCGGCAACGGCATGGGTCGTGAGGTCGCGATCAGTCTCATCAAGCGCGGCGCTCGCGTCGCCGCGATCGACCTCAACGAGGCGGGACTTGCCGATACGGCGAAACTCGCTGGTGCAGCCGACGGCCGCCTCACCACTCACGCCATCAACGTGACCGACCGCGCCGCAGTGATGGCGCTACCGGACGCCGTAGTCAAGGCCCACGGGCAGGTGGACGGCCTGCTCAACGTAGCCGGCATCATCCAGCCGTTCGTGAAGGTCAACGAACTCGACATCGACGCGATCGAGCGTGTCATGAACGTCAATTTCTGGGGTGTCGTGAACACCTCGAAGGCGTTTCTGCCGCACCTGCTCGAGCGCCCCGCCGCAGCCCTGCTCAACGTCTCGAGCATGGGCGGTTTCGTGCCGGTCCCGGGCCAGGCCGCGTACGGCGCAAGCAAAGCGGCCGTCAAGCTGTTCACCGAGGCGCTGTTCGCCGAGTCGCAGGGCACGAACCTCGCCGTGACAGTCGTCTTCCCCGGTGGGGTTGCAACCCACATCACCGAAAACTCCGGGGTAGATACCTCCAAGCTCGAGGCCGCGACCGCTGGTGCGAAGCCTCGCAAGACGACGAGCCCCGAGGATGCCGCGCGTCAGATCATCGAGGGCGTCGAGAAGGGCTCGTTCCGGGTCGTCATCGGCGACGACGCGAAGTTCATGGACCGCTTCTCGCGCTTCAGCCCGCGCAGGGCGACCCTGCTGATCGCCGCGCAGATGAAGTCGCTGCTCGGCTGACGCTCACGAATGCACCTGGTTGGGATGCGAGTTGTAGACCCATTTGGTGTGTGCGCGGAGTCGATGCGGTGTCGGTCTTGACGCGAAGAGGGGGGAGGCACCAGAGTGTATGCAAATGCTTTTGTATCGATGGGAGACACCACATGCATGATCCGCTCCAGCCCTATGACGTTGTCGAAGACGAGCTGAGCCAGCTGCGCGAATCGGGCCACGACGTTGCGGCCCAGGCCGCCGAGTTCGCTACCGTTGACCCCCAGGACACCGTCACCCTTGAGCGGCTCATCACCGAGCTATCCGGGTTGACCCGCACGCCCGGTTGGCAGTACGAGGAGCCTGAGAGTCTCAGCGACATCTTCGACTCACTGCCGTCGTCGTCAGCCGAGTTGCGGCTTGGCGACGCCGAGATTGACAACAAGATTCTCGGGGCCTGGGCGGGTCGCATCGCAGGCTGCAATCTGGGCAAGCCGATCGAGGATGGTTGGCACTGGAAACGAGATCACATCCGCTCGTACCTCGAACTTGCGGACGCGTGGCCGCTGCTCGACTACGTTCCGAAACTGGATCCTATGCCGGCCGGATACGAACTCTTGGGCAACTCGGTGAACACCACGCGCGGCAACGTCAACGGTTCCGACCGCGATGACGACATCGACTACCCGATTCTCGGCCTGTACCTGCTTGAGCGTCACGGAGGCGGCCTGACGACGCAACACGTCGCCACGAGCTGGCTCGAACTTCTCCCCTATGAGCAGGTCTACACGGCCGAGCGCGCCGCGTACAAGAACATGCTCAACGGCGTGCCTCTCGAGCAGTTGTCGACCGTTCGCAACCCGTACCGAGAATGGATCGGCGCGCTCATCCGCGGAGATGTCTACGGCTGGGTGAATCCGGGCGCCCCCCGCACCGCCATGTCCTTGGCGTATCAGGACGCCACCCTGTCGCACGTGGCCAACGGTGTCTATGGCGAGCTGTGGTCGGCCGCACTGCTGGCGGGCGCGTTCAGCGCCGCGAACGCCCGCGAGGCGGTCGAGAAGTCACTCGCCCATGTTCCTCCGCGTTCGCGGCTCGCCGAAGCCATCCGTGCGGTCATCGCGATGCGTGACGGTGGGCTGTCGTGGGATGACGCGATCGCGGCTATCGAGCGGGACTACGGTCACTACAGCTGGGTGCACACGATCAACAATGCCGCGGTCATCGTTGCTGGCCTGCTGTGGGGCGAGGACGACTACTCGGCAACCGTGGGACTCACTGTAAGCGGAGGCTGGGACACCGACTCCAATGGCGCGACTGCAGGCTCGGTGAGTGGAGTGCTGCACGGCGCGAAAAACCTTCCCGAGCACTTCATTGCGCCTCTGCACGACCGAACTCGCTCGGCGCTGTTCGGATTCGACAACAGTGCGATCTCCGACCTCGCGAAGCGCACATCGAGGCTTGCCCACGAGGGTCTTAGCGTGAGCTAAGAGAGCTAGGCCGACTCACGAATGGTGAGGGTGTGCTTCATCGCGATGTGACGCCCTGGGCGAGTCCGGTCTCCGGTCATGCGGGACAGCAGCAGTTCGCCGGCTGCTGTCCCCAGCGCCCGGGTATCGTCGCGGACTGTGGTCAGTGTCGGGGTCACCAGAGATGCCAGTTCAATGTCGTCGTATCCCATGATTGCGATGTCCTCGGGCAGCCGGAGCCCACGTTCCCGAGCAGCACCCAGCGCGCCAATGGCAATGAGGTCGTTCGCGCAGAAGACGGCCGCTGGCGGGTCCGCCAGCGACAGTAGGTGACGCATTCCTGCACGCCCGCCAGCGATGGTGAAGTCAGCCATGACGATGAGGTCGGAACGTACGAGTCGGTCTGCCTGCTCGTGCGCGTCCATATATCCCGCGAGCCGAGCTGCGGTGACCGGGGCGCTACTGACGCCGTTGATCATCGCCACGTCGCCTCCTCGAGAACGCAAAAGGTACGCAACCGCATCGCTCGCGCCGGCGCGATCATCGATCGACACGCTGTCGACCATGCTGCCCGGCAGTCCGGCACCGAGGTTGACGATGGCCATACCGCCCGCGGCATACTCGGCAAGCTCGGGAAGGCTGACGGAGAATCCCGTAAACACCACACCATCGAGCCGGCGGCTCACCGCCTCTTCCAGAAAGGCTCGCTCATCCGACGGTCGCTCGTCGGTGTTGCTCAAGATCGTCGAGTAATCGGCGGTGCGCAAAACGTCCTGTACGCCACGCGAGAGCATTGGGTAGTACGGGTTGGTGATGTCGGGGATGATGATCATCGCCGTATTCGTCCGCTGCTTGCGAAGGCTCGTTGCCACCGCATTGGGACGGTAGTCGAGTTCCCGTGCCGCGGCCTTCACCCGCTTGCTCGTTTCCTTGCTGACGGGTCGGTTTCCGCTAAATACGTGGGACACGGTCGTTTCGCTTACGCCCGCAATTCGGGCCACGTCTTGGATCGTGATCCGGTCGGTCATGTCTTGATTATGGCAGCCGGACGGCAACGACCGACGGGCAGCACAAAGCCCCCGGCGCGAATCGCGTGCGTCGGGGGCCTTGAGCGGGTCTAGCTACTTGGCCGTAGCCGATTCGAACGCCACCCAGGTGGTGTCAAGAACCTGCTGAGCCTTCGGCTCCGCATCGCTGAGGGCCTGGTCGACGGTTGCGTCGCCCAGAAGCACCAAGTTGTATGCGTCGTCGATGATGCCAGTCCATGCCCACATGTTGGGGGTGAAGGTGCTCGAGTGAGCGAGCTGAAGGATTCGACCGAACTGTGCTTCGGAATCTCCCTGGCTCATGTAGGTCTCGGCGTCAGAGAGGCGCAGCGGCATGAGGCCGAACTCCGCCTCGATTGCCCCTCCCGATGTGCCTAGAAGGGCCAAGAACTCAGCCGCCAGTTCGGCGTTCTGGGCATTCTTGGGGATGCCGTAGGCGTTCGTCCACGCGGAAACCCACGTGTCAGTGCCCGCGGGTACCGGGACCGGAGCGAAGCCGACATTGATGCCGGAGTCCTTCAGACCGGCATCGCTCGGGTCGAAGATGACCATCGCGATCTCACCGTCGTAGAAGAAGCCCAGCGTGCCGTTCTCCTGACCCAGCGCGGTGGTTTGCGCTGCGGTCGGCGAACTACCGTCGAGGATGATGCTGCTCAGGTCTTTCATCGCCTGCACGTACGTCGGGTCGGTGACTTCGGCAACGCGTCCCGTGTCATCGAGGAAGAGTCCGTAGTCGACCCAGTAGGTGGGCGGCGGCGCGTCAGCACCCCAAGCGCGTTCACCCTGCGTGAGCTGCGCGGCGAGATCTTTGTACTCGGCGAGAGTCATCGGCTGGTCTTCTGCGGGGAAGTCGATCCCGGCCGCGGTGAAGAGGTCCTTGTTGTAGGCGAGCACTAGTGCCCCGGCGTATCCACCGATGCAGTACACCTCACCCTCGAAGCCACACGAGGAGCGAATCACGCCTTCGTTGTAGTCGGCGATGTTGATGTTCTGGCCGGCGTACAGCAAGTCGTCAAGGGGCTGGAAGTCGATGATGGCCCCAGCGCCCATGATCTGTGCAATGTCCGGCGGGTTGTTCGCCAGAATCGAAGTCTGAAGTTTGGTGGCGTACACATCTTCGGGAATCTGCGTGACCTTGACGGTGACGCCCTCGTGTGATGCCTCGAACTCGGTCGCGAGCGTCTTCATGAGCTCTAGTTCAACGGGGTCGATAACGGAGATGCTCAGAACATTGCCTGAGCTTCCACCGGCCACCGGCGCGCATCCTGCTGCGGCAATCGCGAGCGAGCCGACCACGGCAATGCTGGCGATTGACCTAAGTCGATACTTCATTGTATGTGCTCCCATCATGACCGCACAGCGGTCGTTCAACTCGTGTTGAGTAGCTCCACCATAGACCGTGACCCCCGAGCCCACAAGGGCGAATCGGGGACTTGTCTTGAACTGGCTCGCCCATGTAGGTTGTGGATTCAACACGAGTTGACAACGCACAGCGCGCGATCCCGGAAGGCCCCCCAATGACGAGGTTAGTCTCGATGCAGACGACGCCAGCCGCGACTCCCGAGATCGACCACCGCGGGGCCCTCGCGCGTCGTCGATCGCGGTCCGACAATGTCGCGGCGTACATCTTCATGTCGCCGTGGCTCATTGGCACCGTTGTGTTCCTCGTGGGCCCACTGCTCTTCTCGGTGGTACTCAGTTTCACGGACTGGGGATTCCGTGGGCCACCCCAGTGGGTCGGCCTTGACAACTTCTCGAAGATGCTCACTGAGGACTACCGATTCTGGTTGTCGCTGAAAATCACCGGGCTATACCTGCTGATCTCGGTGCCCGTGTATCTGGTCTTCGGACTCCTGGGAGCCGTGCTCCTCAATCAGGCAGTGTGGGGCATCCGGATGTTTAGAACCATCCTGTTCTTGCCGTCTGTACTCAGTGGTGTCGCCGTAGCCGTGATCTGGATTCAGTTGCTCAACCCTGACTCCGGAGTCATCAATACGCTCCTCCGCACGATCGGTATCTCCGATCCACCTTCCTGGTTCCTCGACCCGAACTGGGCGGTTCCCGCCATGGTGATGACCAACTCCTGGGCGGTGATTGGAGGGGGTGCGATCATCTATCTCGCGGGTCTTCAAAACATCGACCCTGCGCTCTACGACTCGGCATCGGTCGACGGGGCCGGCCCGCTGAGGAAGTTCTTCAGCATTACTCTGCCCATGCTGACGCCAACCTTGTTCTTCCAGCTCATCATCACGATCATTGCCGCCTTTCAAATCTTCGACACCGCATTCACCGTCGGTCGAGGGGGCAGCGACTCGCTGTTGTTCTATCTGGTCTATATGTGGCAGGTCGGTTTCCGAGACGGCCAACTCGGCTACGGAGCCGGTCTGAGCCTCGTCCTTTTCGCAGTCGGGGCCATCGTGGTCGTGGTTCTGCTCCGCACGTCAGACCGTTGGGTTTTCGACGACAACGTTAAGAAGTAGGCACAAGACATGACTCAGACACTCTCACCGGCCCGTAGGTCACGACCCATGACGACGGCTGTGTTCTTCGACCGGGTCGTCCGACCCTTCGCTCGACTGGGCGCAACGTACGCTCTGCTAATAGCGGCAAGCGCCTGCATCATCCTGCCGTTGGGATGGATGCTCACGGTCGCACTCAAGTCAGACGGATCGCGATTCTTCACTAATCCGCCACAATGGCTTCCGTCAGGCGAGTTGCACTGGGAGAACTTTGGCCGTGCACTGTTCAACCCCGACCAGCCGTTTGGGCTTTATCTGTTCAATACGATCTGGCTCGAGGTCTTCATCGTGCTGGGCACGGTCGTGTCGTGCGCCCTGGTGGCTTACCCGTTCGCTCGCCTGAAGTTCAAGGGGCAGAACGTACTCTTCACGGTCGTTGTTCTCACCATGCTCATCCCCTGGCAGGGGCTCATGGTTCCGCAGTTTCTGCTGTTCTACAACTTGGGTTGGTACGGCACATATCTGCCGCTGATCGTCCCGTCATTCACTGGCACGGGGTTCTTCATCTTCCTCATCAGGCAGTACATGCGATCAATTCCCCACGAGCTTGACGACGCGGCCCGGCTCGACGGGGCGGGCACCTTCCGAATTTTCTGGTCGATAATCCTTCCTCTCAGCAAGCCCGCGCTCACGGTCTGCGCCGTACTGACGTTCGTCGGCGTGTGGGGAGACCTGTTGGGCCCGATCATCTACCTCAACGACAACACGCAGTTCACGCTCGCGGTCGGGTTGAGTAACTTCGTCTCCGCCCACTCGAACCAGACGAACCTGCTGATGGCGGCCAACTTGATCACGATCATCCCGGTTGCTGTGCTGTACTTCTTCGCCCAGAAGCAGCTCATTGGCGGCATTGCCGCCGTGGGGCTGAAGGGGTAGCCATCGTCAAGCCGCAAGCTAGATCTGAACGCCGGAGCGAAATGCAGACACAAGACACCCCCGCAGGCCTCATAGTTGTTGGCTCCGCCAACCAGGACTACATCGTGCGGGTTAGCGAACTGCCGCGCGCGGGAGAGACTGTTCTCGCCCAAAGCCTGCTCAACCAACCGGGAGGCAAGGGTGCCAATCAGGCGGTTGCCGCCGCTCGGCTAAGGGCATCGGTCTGTTTCATTGCCTGCGTCGGTGACGACGCGGATGGCTCGCTATTGCTACGACAGCTGCGATCCGAAGGCGTTGACACGACGCACATTGAGATTCTGGATCGGGGTCGCACAGGGGTCGCCCTTGTCTCAGTGATGGACTCGGGTGAGAACGCGATTACGGTCGTTCCCGGGGCCAACTTTGCCCTCACCCCAGCTCGCGTGACAACAGCAATCGGCAAGCGGGCGGCCGAGTCCACGGTGCTCGTCATTCAGGCGGAAGTGCTGCCGGAGATCATTGAGGAGGCCATCGTTGCCGCCGAGGCCCACGGGTTGAGGTCGATTCTCAATCTGGCACCGTACCAACCGATCCCCTCGAGCATCCTCGCCCTCTGTGACCCTCTCATCGTCAACGAAGCGGAGGCGAGCTCGCTCGTCGGGTGGGACGTGCACGATGACGTGACGGCCCGTTCCGCACTGGAGCATATTCAGGGGCTCACCCGCTCAGTAGTTATCACCGTTGGCGCCAACGGTGCGTACTGGTCGGGCGCGAATCTGTCCGGTCACGTTCCCGCTGCGGCCGTGGCAAAGGTCGTAGACACGACCGGCGCCGGTGACGCGTTCGTCGGTGCGTTGGCGACGCTACTGGCACAACACGAGACTCTGGAAGAAGCCGTGAAACTGGGAGTTAAGGCGGGCACCTTTGCCGTGACAAGCCCGGGCGCGCAATCGTCGTACGCTACCTTGGCGGACATCATGTCCGATATCGTGACTGTGGTCGAGTGAGGTTTCGCTCGACACCGACGAGGAGTGAACAAACGTGACGGTGACGAGATCGGATGTCGCGCGAGCGGCCGGCATATCTCCTTCAGTCGTCAGCTATGTCATCAACAACGGGCCAAGACCGGTCTCGGCGCCGGTTCGAGCCCGAGTCGAAGCAGCAATCAAGGAGCTGGGCTACCGCCCCAACGCGATTGCTAGTGCCCTGCGCGGTGGTACGAGTAGGTCGATTGGGCTGCTGACACCGGGACTCCGGAACCCGCAGCACGCCGAATTTGCCGAGGCGCTGGAGCAGCATTTCTCTGCCCATGACTACCTCATGCTCACCGGCAACACCGGCAATGATCGCAGTCAAGAACGTCGCTATCTGAGCACCTTTGTCGACCGTAAAGTCGACGGCATCATTTTTGCGCCAGGAATCTCGTTGTCTGGTTCTGCGGTGAGCGGGGTGGGAGAAATCCCACTTTTCGTCGTTGACGACGTGGCTTCGCGCCCAGAAAACTCGACAATCCGCACCCAGGATGCCGAGGACGCGACCTATGGCGTCGAGCACCTTCAGGGTCATGGCCACACGTTGATTGGTTGCATCTGCGGTCCTTCGAATGTCTTGGCGGGCACTCGACCGGTTGATGGCTGGCGTGCGGCGCAACGCGCCAACTCGGCACCGGCGGGCGACGAGCTCGTCGCGCACGCTGAGACGTCAGAGATTGGCGGCTATTCCGCGGCGCTCCTGCTGTTGAGCGCCCACGGCCGGCCGACGAACCTTCACGGCACCCGACCCACCGCCCTTTTTGTGGCATCTGATGCGCAGGCAATCGGGGCGATCTACGCCTGCTACGAGCTGGGTCTCCGTGTACCCGAGGATGTCGCCGTCGTGTCGCTCGGGGGCACCCGGCTCGCCACGTACTTCACTCCGCCGATCACGAGTATGCGCCGCGATGTCGACTACATCGCCCAGACCGTGGTGACCCACCTGCTTGAGCGCATCAAGAATCCTCAGTCGGAGCCCATCCATTCGCAACTGCGAGGCAACCTTGTGATCGGACGCAGCTGCGGCTGCTAGATGCTCAAGGTCGATTCGCCGGAGAGGATCCGCGCCAGATCGGGATTCCCGGTGAGGTATCCGTCGAGTAGTTGGCGAGCCACTTCCACAGAATCCACTAGAGGATGATTCGCGAAGGCTCTGAGGGCATCTTCCCTTGAGCCGGTGAGGCTTGCCGAAATTACATACCGCTCCACGGCCTTCACTTGTTGCATTAGCCCGAGCTGTTCGAGGCGCGGTTGCTCGATGGTGTGCGGATGCACACCGTTCGCATCGACAGTCGCTGGCACTTCAATCACCGCGTCGCAGGGGAGCCCAGGGATCGTGGTTCCGTTGCGCACGTTGAGGATCATGGTGGAGCGCTCATTGCGGGCGATTGCCTTCATGACCGCAAGCGCGACCCCGGCGTAGCCGTGCTCATCCTCGTTACTTTCGTCTGTGACATCAGGGGCGTCAATGTGCGATCCCCGAGCCTCGGCCATGTAGCCTGCTGATCGCCCGGCAATGGCCCGCCACCAAAAATCGACGATGTCGTCTCCCGTGGCGAGGGCGTCGTTGTAGAAGTCTCGCTGGCTCTGCGCTATCTGATCGCCGCGCGTCGGGCCGGACGCGCGGATGCTGGCAACGGCGTCCCGGTTGAAGTAGTAGTAGTACAAGTACTCGTTCGGGATCGCGCCGAGGCTTCGGAGCCAGGCTGGGCCGAAGATCTCGCCCTCCTCGAGCTGAGCGGTGAGTGTCTCGTCGGCGAGCAGCGCGGGCAACAGGTCGACCCCGTTGTGCAGCACCCGCCGCATCCAGCCCAGGTGATTGAGGCCGACGTAGTCGAGTTCGAGCCGCGCGCCGTCGACGCCCAGGAGCCGCGCGATCCGCCGTCCGAGACCGGATGGCGTGTCACAAATGCCGACGACCCGGTCACCCAGTACTGACTGCATGGCCTCGGTGACGATTCCCGCCGGGTTGGTGAAATTCATCACGAAGGCAGTCGGCGCTTCGCGACGAATCACCTCGGCGATGTGCATCATTGTGGGGAGGGTGCGCATCGCGTAGGCGAGGCCACCGGGCCCGGTCGTCTCTTGGCCAAGCACGCCCAGATCGAGAGCAACGTGCTCATCGACCTGTCGGCCTTCGACGCCGCCCACCCGAATCGCGGCGAAAACGAAGTCGCTTCCCGCGATTGCGGGCTCGAGTTCGGTTGAGGTCGAGACGATGGGAGCTCCGCCGTGGTCGGCCCCCATCCGGTCGAGGATCGCGGCGATCACTCGGAGCCGATGCTCACCGGTGTCGTAAAGGGTGACGTGAGTGATACGGGGTGACCCGGTGTCACGCAGGAGCGCCTCGTAGATGAAGGGGGTGCGGAATCCACCGCCGCCAATGATGCAGAGCTTCACGCGAAGATCACCGTACCGCCGGCATCACGACAGAGATCGAGCGTCTGCTCGTTGGCGCCCGCCGTAGTTACCACCACGTCGACGCTCTCGATCGAGCAGAGTCGCAGCGGCCCTGCACCGGGGAACTTCCGCGCGCTTGCCATCAGTACTGTCTTCTCGGATGCGTCGATCATCATCTGTTTGATCGGCGCCTCGACGGCCATGTCGTCGACGATGTGCCCCGACGACCGAACTCCCGTGCAGCTGAGGAACAAGAGGTCGGCGTCGATCTGCGAGAGCGCACTCTGTGCCAGGGATCCGACGAAGCTGCGGTAGTTGCGACGCAGAACACCGCCCAACAGGACGAGTCGCACGCTGGGGTCGTCTCGCAGTTCGTCGAGCACGGCCAGGCTGCTGGTCACGACAGTCACCGGTCGGCCCCGCAGCTGCCGTGCGATCAATGAGGTCGTCGTGCCGATGTCGAGGATTACGACGTCATCGTCGGCCACCAACTCGGCCGCCTTCGCCGCCATCGCCAGCTTGTTGTCGAGGTCGTCAATCTGACCGTCGGCAAAGCTCGTCTCAAATCGCGTGGCATCCCCCGTTTCGGCGGCCAGCTCGCGAGGCAGCACAACGGCACCACCGTAGGTGCGACGCAGCTCGCCGTTGCGATCCAGCAGGTCGAGATCGCGACGAATCGTTGACTCGCTCACCTGGAGCCGTCCGGCGAGCTCGCTGACCGAGGCCGCGCCGCCGCTGCGCAGGGCGCTGACGATCTTGTCTTGCCGCTCTCTGAGTATCACTGGGTCAGACTAGCGCAAATCTGCAATAGTTTGACGAAGTTTGAATGAAGATGCGCATGAAAAGCCGATTCGGTGAATGAAGTGGTGTAGTTTGCTCACGAGTCGGCCGATATGCGCACCCGGCCGCGCCCGATTGGATTGCGATGAACCCCTTGACCGAAATGACCGCACCGCACGTGGATCTGCTATTTACCGGCGAGGTGTTCTGCGACATCGTTTTCGGTGACGTCGATTTACCGCGGGCGGGCGAGGAAGTGTTTGCGAAGGCCTTCGCACTCACCCCGGGAGGCTCCGCCAACGGTGCGGTCGCTGCGGCGCGACTGGGAGCGACATCTGCGGTGCTCGCTGAGATCGGTGACGATTCCCTCGGCACGACCATCCGCGAGATGCTGTGCGATGAGCCCGGCCTGCTGCTCGATTGGCTCGTTGCGCGCCCGGGGTTCCAGAGCCCGGTCACCGTCTCGCTCACCGGTGCCGCCGAGCGCAGTTTCGTCACCTATGTCGAGAAGCAAACTCCGTTGGAATGGCCCGTCGACGGACCCTCGGTGGGCGCGATCCTGATCGGGGCGGCCCGCCCTCTCTCGGCTTGGGTCAAGCGCTTGCGCGATCACGGCACCCGCGTGTACGGCGGCGCATCCTGGACGGTACCGGGGCGCTGGAGTTCGGCCATCCTCGACGGTCTGCGTGACCTCGATGTCGTAGTGCTCAACGAGAAGGAGGCCGCCGAGTTCACCGGCGCGGACTCCGCAGCGGACGCCGCGCGGCTTCTGGGCGAGTACGTCGAGCTCGCCGTCATCACTCGGGGCAAGGACGGGTCGGTCGCTTTCGAATCCTCAACCGGGCGCACGATCGTCTCGGAGCCGGAACCCGTGGTCGCAGTTGACCCGACGGGCGCCGGCGATGTATTTCTGGCGAGCCTGATGGCGTCGCAATCGCACGGCTGGACGATCGACGATCGGCTGCGGTTTGCTGGCCTGTGCGCCTCCCTTTCCGTTCGTACGCTGGGCGGTGCCGCTGGCGCCCCGCGGCGGCCCGACATCGCTGATTACTTGGCTAGCGCCGAGTCGAGCTATGACTGGTCGGCCATCCACGCGTGGGCATCGCTCGGAGAAGACCGGTCGCGGCACTACTAAACGGTGAG
Organism: uncultured bacterium; assembly: GCA_963787305.1. GTDB lineage: Bacteria > Actinomycetota > Actinomycetes > Actinomycetales > Microbacteriaceae > Rhodoglobus. The sequence goes on along the minus strand of CAWBCL010000002.1, from coordinate 227,851 downwards.
CCCGCCGTCGACAACGAACGTGCCGCCGGTGGCGTAGCACGACGCGTCTGAGGCGAGAAAGAGCATGATCCCCTCGACGTCGTCAGTCGTGCCACGGCGGCCAAGAGGGATGCGCCCAACTAGGTTGGCTGTGGCATCGGCGTCCTCGACGATCGCCGTAACCAGGGGAGTGGCGACATGACCGGGGACAACCGTGTTGACCCGGATGCCGGCCGAGGCGTAAGCGACGGCCACCGTTCGCGTGAGCCCATGCACTCCCGCCTTCGAGCTCGAGTAGGCGGTGAAGTCTGCCCCGATGCCCGTGAGGCCCGTCGGGCTGCCAGTCACGATTATCGAGCCGCCACGGCCCAGCATCGAGCGCACGGCGTGCTTCACGGTGAGAAACGTGCCCGTCAGATTGACGTCGATTGTGCGTCGCCACACGTCGAGTTCGAGATCGGCGATCGGGGCGTCCTGGCCGAACAGCTGGACACCGGCGTTGGCGACAACCACATCGACCTCACCGACGTCTGCGAATGCGTGGGCGACGGAGGCCTCGTCCGTGATGTCGATGGGGATGCCGTAGATCCCGGGAACCGTTGTGAGGCCCGCGGCATCGTGATCGAGTCCGAACACCCGTGCGCCCTCGGCTGCGAAGCGCACGGCAACGGCACGCCCGATGCCGGAAGCCGCCCCCGTCACAACGGCGGTCTTGTTGTCGAGTACTCCCATTAGACGGGTCCTCTGTCTTCGCGGTGGGGCGCACCGAGGCGGGTCATCCGAATTTCTCCAATGCGCGCGCAAGCTCGGGATGAGTGGCGGCAAACTCTGCGGTCGGGATGCCCGCGACCGCCGCCTCCCACGCCTGACGGATGCTGTAGACCCCGGCAGTGATTCCGTCCGGGTGTGCCATGATCCCTCCCCCGCTGACGTACATGAGGTCGACCGAGCCGAGCGCGGCGAACGTATCTTCGGCCTGGTCAGCCGACTGAGCTGATGAAAAGACGGGCATCGCGGCCGGGCCGCCGTTGATGGGGGTGAGCACCGCGCGCGCCGATGCGATGACCGAGTCGTCGGGCTCCCAGAACTTGTTGCGCAGCCCGTTGACGTGCAGGTGGTCGGCCCCGGCGAGGCGCCAGAGTTGCTGCCAGACCGCGTAGGAGTAGCCGAGCATCGGATGCCGCGCTAGCGCGCCCCATCCCGCCCGATGAGCGTGGATCGGCACGGTGCTGCGCTCCCGAACGGCGCGCAGCCCGACGATGCCGACAGCATTGACGTTGACCATGATGCAGTTGCCGCCGCGCTCGGCGACGAGGTCGACATTGCGGAGCATCTGGTCGAGTTCGCCGCTGACGTTCGCCGCATACAGGGGAAGCCGCCCCGTGCGATCCGCCACGCGATTGAGCTCGGCGAGCACCGCATCCAATCGTTCCGCGAAGGGGGAGTGCGGGGAGTCGGCCTGCAACTCGTCGTCTTTGATGAAGTCGAGTCCGGCGCTGGCGAGCGAACCGGCGAGCTTCGCTGTCTCGGAGGGGGAGAGCCCGACGCTCGGCTTAATGATCGTTCCGATGATGGGCCGACCTTCGACACCGGCCAGTGCACGGGTGCCGGTCACGCCGAATGCCGGGCCGGGATGCGCCGCGCCGAACTCCGCCGGAAGTGTCAAGTCGATCAACTTGATGCCAGACAGCTCGCGCAACTCAAACAGGTTTCCCGCGACCGTCGCCAGCAGGTTGGGCAGTGCGGTGCCCATGTTTGCTAGAGGGAATGACAGCTCCACCTCGCCTCGAGCCAGCACGTCATTGCCGATGCCGCCCGGAAGCGAGGGAACTGCATCCGTCTCCAGCTCCGACACGGACTCGACGCGAGCGCCGTGACGCGCATGCAGTTCGGGTGTCTCGCCCGGCAAGGGCACGAAGGTACCGGTGGACTGTTCACCGGCCATGGCGGCCGCCGCCCGGTCAAGTCCGACGGCGGTCTCAATTCGGTAGCGTGCGACGACCCGAGCACTCATTGCCACTCCTGCGCGAACTCGGCCAGGACGGTACCGATCGGCAGCAGGGCACCGTCCGCCGCGACGATGCCGCGTGGTCCTTCACACTCCAACGCTGTGATCCGCGAGACCCCCGCTTCGCCGAGTGCGGTCAATGTGGACCGAAGCCACGTTGCGGCGAACTCCGAGCCTTGCCGCTCGTCGACGGAGTCGCGGTCTCGACCGAGTCGGTCGATTGCGGAACTTCGGTAGATGTTGCGTCTCGGGCGCATCGTAAGCGCGCCAACCGCGACCGTGGGGCCAAGCATGCGGGCGGTGCTCACGACCGCCGGCAGCGATTGCACGGTTTCCAGGATGGCTGACTCGCGTCGATCGTGGAGTTGGGGATTCAACGCGAAGCTGACGCCGCCGTGAGCCCACGACGCATCGGGCCGGTTCCGGTTCAGTTCCGCAAAGTTGTCGTCGGCGCCCGCGAGCATTGGTGCGCCGTTAGACACCGGGCCGAGTGCAGCGCGCGCGACCGACCAAGCGCGAGCGGTGGTCGCCGGGGCATCGTTGTCGAGAACGGTGATCGCCGACAGCGCGATTGGAGTATCGCGGATTGCCGAACCGAGACGCTCCAAGCCCGCATCCGGATCGTCGCCGACGTGCACGACGAGGTCGACCGGCGCACCAGCGCGGCTGGCCGCGATCATCTGATCGATCCCGCGGGAGACGCCGTTGGAAACCACCACGTCAACCCGAAGGTGGTGCAGCCCCAGCCGTCGTACGAGGCTTGCCGCTCGTGCCGGATCGTCATCTGGACCGAGGCAGATGCCCAGAGCGGGTCGAGGCGCTGTGGCCCGCGGGGCGGTCGCAGGCGCCGTGGCATCCGCGGGGCTCGGCGTCCGGCCCGGCGCGTGCGGCGCCATGCTCAGCATGATCGACTGTTCGACCAGCTCGCCCGCGGCAACCGGGAACGGGAATGGCAACGCGAGAGGTCGCGAGTATGTCTTGAACGAGGCATCCGACCAGTTGCGCTGGTCCTCGGTCTCGAACACGTCACCCGCTAAGTCAATTCTGGTGTCGTCAGTCTCGAACCCGGCGACGTCGGTGAAGGGTTGGTTGGGGGACACGGTGATCGGGAAGGTCGTTGACTCGGTCGATCCATCGGTGTGACGCACCGCTACCGGTCGCCCGGCAACCCTCGAGTGGTGCAAGAGGACGAATCCGTTGCGGTTGACCTCGAAGCCGACATCAGAGCTACCGACCGAGGACCACACGACCGTCGAGCCACGCAGTTCGAGCGTCTGCACGCGATTGAAGGTCGCGTCTCCGATCGGATAGCTGGCCTGAGTGCGCACGACAAGCGCGTCTCCGCGATTCTGCACCTCGGTCGTCACAGTTGGCGTGACGGTGTCCCAGCTGTGCGGAGCGCGGACGACGTAGAGCACGCCGGCAAGCACTTCGACGCCCCGCCAACGGATTGAGTTCGTCGTGCCGTTAGGCTCGACGGTCACGCTCCAGTCGCCCGTCGCCAGATCGGTCGGGTTCGTCAGATTCGATACCGGGTCCATGAAGTGCTGTCAGTGGACGATCTCAGCGACACTTGCCGCTACCGCATCGGGCTCGAAGACTCGCTTCCAGTCCTCACGGAAGATCGATTTCTTCGCCGCGTCGATCGCCTTGATCGCGCCGTCGGAGAATGGGGAGTTGACCTCGCCAAACACAACCGCAAGTTCGATGCCGAGGTGCCCGAGGATGAAGGCGCGTGCGGCGTCTGCGGGGACCCCGCGCGCGATTGCCTCCTGGAGAGCTTCGCCGATCACGACTACGCAGGTCGCCGCGACCGTCTCGGAGAGCACCGGTTCGAGCAGAACCATATCGTCGAGACTGACTCGGAACGCGTCGATGACTGGGGCGAAAAACGCCCGTACTATTTGCTCGGCGCGCGTGTAGTCGTCGTCCGTTCCTTGCACAAGTGCGATCACGACGTTTTGTCGGCCGGCGACCCCACCGAAGAAGTCGCCCTGAGCCTCGATAGTTTCTTCATCGCGGTTAAACACCGAGGGATGACACGGGTGGCAGGCGATGTAGCTCACGTCCGATCGCTCGGGCAGTTCGCCTGCGAACGGGGCTGCAGCGTCGAGCACAATGAGGGTCGCGCCCGGCTTCATTCCGGGGACGGCCTCCTTGGCGATCTGACCAATTCGGTTGTCGGGCACGGCCAGAATGAGCACATCTGCCACGGCGACCGCGTCGGTCAGCGTCGTGGTTGTGAGCCCCAATTGCTTGAGCCGATCCTGCCCAGACGGAGACGGTTCGATGTAAAGCATCTCGTAGTTGGTGTCCATCAGATTGCTGGCGAGGCGGGAACCCATCTTGCCGCCAGCCCCCACGAGGGCGATTTTCGTCATCCGGGATGTCCTTCCAATGCAAATGTTCCACAAAGAAGCGCGAAATGGAATACCAAAGCCACGCTGCGGCTGACTGCGCCCATTCATCATAGAAACAAAGTCGAATCGAGCAATACAATTATGGCATGCCAAAGGCCACAACGACTGGATCGGGCGTGAGCGCAGTCGAGTTCTCGTTCTACGGGGACGACTTCACGGGGTCAACGGACGTGATGGAGGTACTCGAGCAGAGTGGCATACCCACGGTGTTGTTTCTTGACCCGCCCACTCGGGAGCGCATTGCCGGTCTGCCCGGTGTCCGCGCTGTCGGCGTAGCCGGTCTGAGCCGCACAATGGGGTACGAGCAGATGGAATGGGAACTTCGCCCGATCTTGGAGCGCGTGCGCGCGCTGGGGGCACCGGTGTTTCACTACAAGATCTGCTCGACCTTCGATTCGTCGCCGCGGATGGGCAGTATCGGCCGAGCGGCCGAGATGGTCGCCGAGACGTTCGAGTGTGCGGTGGTGCCGATCGTTGTCGGTGTACCGCAGCTGGGACGATTCACGGCTTTCGGGACTCTGTTCGCGACCTTCGAGGGCGCTGTGTACCGTCTGGATCGACATCCAGCGATGAGCGTTCACCCGGCGACGCCGATGACGGAAGCCGATCTCACTCGTGTCCTCGCCGAGCAGACCGATCTGCCGGTGTCGGTTGTCGATTCCCTTGGGCTTGAGGACTCGAAGGCAGTCGACGAGCGGCTCCGGTCCGCGCAGTCGCACCTGACTATTCTCGATGTGGCCGACCTTGAGCAACAACGCCGGGTGGGCCGCGCCCTGCGCACGCTGTTCTCCCGAGCGAATTCTGAGCAGCCGCAGGCCGTAATGGGGTCGTCGGGAGTCGAGTACGCGCTTGCCGCGTCCGATGGCCGCGAGCTCGGGTTCGCGCCGACGGGGGGCCTGGACTCGCTGGTCACCCTCGTCGTCGTTGGATCGGCCGCGCCGGCCAGCCGAGCGCAGAGAGATGCCGCGCTGGGTGCAGGGTTCGCCGGCGTGTCCGCGGATCCGACAAGGCTCGTTGGCTCGAAGAATGCACGGGCCGAACTGGCCACCGAGGCGGCAAAGTACCTGCTCCGGGGACGGCACACTGTCGTCTACCTCGATGCCGACGACCGCGCCGAAGTGGATGGGGTGAAGCTCGGTTCCGCATTGGCGGAGGTCACCGCGTCGATAGTGCGCGCGGCATCCGTGAGGCGGTTGGTCGTTGCGGGTGGCGATACGTCGGGTCTAGTTGCGCGTGCGCTCGGAATCGAGGCGCTGCGGGTCGCGCGCCTGACCGTGCCCGGGTCGCCACTGTGCGTCGCGTTGTCTGCCGATCCGAGCGTTGACGGGCTGGAGGTCTGCCTCAAGGGCGGAGCCGTAGGCCCCCCAAACCTGTTCGTTCAGATCGCCGAGCCCCGGTCATCCGTGGGCTAGCCACCGGCTGGCGCGACTACTTGTAGAAGCCCCGGGAAACGCTCAGGTGTTCCTCCATCGCGTTGGCCGCCCCCTCGGCGTCTCCGTTCTGGATGGCCCGCAGAATTGATCGGTGTTCGTGGATCGTGGCGGTGAGCCGTTCACTAATGCTGAGAGCCGTCAGCCGGATGGTTTGGAGCGAACCATTGAGTGCCTCGTTGAGCGTCACGTAGAGCGGATTGTGTGTCGCACGGGCGATTGCCCGGTGGAATTCCGTGTCGTACTGCGCGGCCATGAGTCCGGGTCCCGCCGTCGCCATGCTCTCGAGAGCCTCGGTCATCGCGCGAAGGTCGTCGGGTGTTGCCCTCTCGGCAGCAAGCGCGGCGAGACGCAGTTCGAGGGTGCGTCTGACTTCAGCGAGGTCCTCCGGTCCCATGAGCTCCTGAGACTGTGCGCCACGTACGTAGAGGTCAAACGCCTCCACGAGTCGGGACGAAGGCACCGCGGCGATCACCATTCCCCTCGCCCCTAGGGGTGCCAGCACCCCTTTTGCCTCGAGGCCGCGCACCGTCTCGCGGATCACGGTTCGCGACACGCCAAATTGATCGCTGAGCGCTCGTTCACTGGGCAGCCGATCGCCGACCCGCAGTTGCCCGGACGCGATCGCCTCGAGCAGAGCGTCCGAAACCCTCGAGGCGAGGGACGGGGCGCGGTTGAGCGGCGCAAAATCGGTCATCAGTCGACATGGTATGCCATGTCTAGGCGGGGTCACCCAGTGATCGGTTCAGCTCCGGCATCGAGGACTCTCGGGCCTGTCAGGTTCCTCGTCAAGAAATCGACTGCCAGCGCGACGACTTCACCGACTTGCGGTTCTTCGAACCCGTGACCGGCCCCAGCGACTATCTGCACCTGTGCCTGGGCTCCGACTTCACGGTAGCGTTCGGCGAGCAGCTCACTCTGTTGGTATGGCACGAGGTCATCGACTTGGCCATGCTGCAACAGAATTGGGGCGGAGCCCGCATTGACGTAGGCGACCGGGCTGGCGGCTCGTGCCAGATCTTCGTGGGAGCGGGTGTTTGCGCCGATGAGCAGTGAGGTCATGGAGTCGTCTGACCGGTAGTCGTGAGCGCTCGAAGTCAGCGAGGTGAAATCGGTAGGGGGATACCAGGCGACTGCCGCGGAGATGTGGGACCCACCTTCACGAACACCGACGGCTCCTTCAAGTTCATCTGACCCGATGTTCGCGGCGAGAAGTGCGGTGAGGTGTGCTCCAGCTGAATCTCCGAACGAAGCGACACGAGTCGGGTCGATTCCGTAGTGCGCCCCAAAAGCCCGAAGCCATCGAACTGCTGCCTTAACATCGTGCAGTTGCGCGGGGAACGGCGCTTCGCCCGAGAGTCGGTACTGGACGGAGGCGACGGCTATGCCGTGGTCGAGTAGCTGCTGCCAGAGTGTTGCAACGCCTAGGGAGTCGCTGGTCTCGATCTTGTTCGAACCGAGAAGCCACCCCCCGCCGTGGATTGACAACACGACGGGGAAGGGGCTCGCGCTCGCGGAGGGAAGATGGAGATCCATCCGCAGCGGCCTGAATCCCTCAATCAGCGCGTAGCGGATGTCGACGACAGATCGCTCAGACAGCGGTCTAAGAAACGCTGGCCGACCTTGGATGTCTTGAGGAGTATCGAACTCCACGAACTCACCTGTGTCGTCAGACATAGTCGACAGCGGCGTGCTCCACCGCGAGATCAATCGCACCAGCGATAGGCGTGCGAACTGGGGTGACGATTACGGCGTTCGGGCATGCCGCAGCGAGTGACATCGCGGCGGAGTTCATGAGCAGCGGATGGCCGGAACTCGCCACTCCGCCTCCAACCACCACCGGCACAGCAGAGCCGTTCAGCTCTAGTCGGCTCAGAAGTGACGCCGCCATGATGCCAATTTCTTCACCCTGCCTGACGAGTAGTCCAATCGCGACAGCGTCCCCGGCGTCGGCTATGGCGAAAAGGTCCCGAGTTTGATCCATCCACGCTTCGGGGTTCAGCCCGTCGAAGCGGATCATTCTGTAGAGAGATTCCATGTCGGAGGCGCCAGTCCAGCCGAGAAGCGCATCTCTCAGTGCAGTTTCGGGCCCTCGCCCGTCATCGGCGCGTGCCGCATGCCAGAGAATCTCAGCCGCGAGGCCCGCGCCGCCACCGAAATCGCCAGAGGTGCGGCCCAGTGCGGCTAGTGTTGCGCGCGCGCCGTCATGGCGCACGGCGATCCCATTCATGCCCGTGCCGCAGACGACGGCAGCAGCATTATCGCTGGATGTACCGGACCTGAGTAGGGCAAAGATGTCATTGTCGACGCGGATCGATCCCTGGGCCCAAAGGTGTTTTGCAAGCGCCGAGTGCCACGCTTCTCGATCCTCGGGAAAGTCGATCATGGTGAGAAACAACGACGCGTGCTCCACCTGATCCTCGCGAGTCGCGCATTCGGCAAGTGCACTAGTGACCGCCTCGTTGACTACTGCGACCGCGCCGTCGATTCCGAGGATGTTGTACCGGCATCCCGCACCCTCGAACTGGGCCAGCACCGCCCCGGACTTCGGGTCCACCACTGCCGCAACTGTTTTCGATCCACCGCCATCGACGGCCACCCGCACTGCACCCGTCACTGAGCCCACGGCAAGTACGCCTTGTTGTCGGCGGCAATCGTGTCGGCAAGGCGAGTCGCTTTGTCGTACTGCCCGATCAGTGGATGGGCCAACAGTGCGCCGACGAGTCGGTCGTATCCGCCTTTGCGAGCAGCATCGACAGCAAGCTCCTCGTACGCCGCCACGTGTGAGACCAGCCCAGCCATTGCCGGGTGAAATGGGGGAACCGGCAAGGCCGTGGCTCCACGAGCGCCGACCAGTGCTGGCACCTCGATGATCGCTTCATCCGGCAGGAAGGGGAGCACACCCTGGTTGCGGAGGTTTACAACATGCCGTGCCGCGCGCTCCTCCGATCCCAGCACAGAGTCGAGCAGGTAGAGCGCGGCTTGCGAGTAGTACGCGCCACCGCGCTTCTCGAGAAGGGCTGGCTTCTGGTTGTTGGCAGGGTCAGCGTAAGTCTTGAGGAGGGACTGCTCAATCTCGATCACCTGCTGCGCGCGGGTGCCGTGCTCGATCATCTCCCGCACCACTTCGTCATGCGCATAGAAGAAGCGCAGATAGTAGGACGGAATCGACGAGGTCATGGTGAGCAGGCTCAGCGGGAGGCGCAGTCGCGCGGCGATGCTGCTTCCGTGATTCTCAAGGAGCCACGGCAGCTTCTCCTCGCCGTCGACAACGACCGAGCGAATCCAACTGAGGTGGTTGAGTCCCGCGTGACCGAGCTCTACCCGATCTGGCGCGCACCCGAGCATTTGGGCAAAAAGCCGCTGAAAGCCGATCGCGACGTTGCACAGGCCGAGCACTCGATGTCCGTCATCGGCAAGCGCTCTCGTGACAATGCCCACGGGATTCGTGAAGTCTACGATCCATGAATCGGGCGCGAGCCTTCGGACCTCATCGGCAATCGCTCGGACCACAGGAACGGTGCGCAAGGCTTTGGCAAACCCGCCGGCACCGGTGGTCTCCTGCCCGACGCATCCACACGCCAGCGGGAACTCTTCATCGCGGGCGCGAGCCTGTTGACCTCCAACTCGAAGCTGAAGCAGTGTCGCATCCGCGCCGTCGACTGCCGCCTGTAGATCGGTGCCGAACGTGAGATTTGTAGTCGATCCCGCAGCAGCGAGCATTCGTTGGGCGAAGCGGCCGACCGTCTCGACGCGCGAAGGATCCGTGTCGTAGAGATGAACCTCATCTATCCGCATCCCGCTCTCGAGCGTCGACGTGAGGCCGTCAACGAGTTCTGGGGTGTAGGTCGACCCGCCGCCGACAACCGCGAGCTTCATGTGGCGATCCGATCCGTGACCTCTTGCGCGGCGCCTAAGACGCCATCGAAAGACCAGCTCAGGCCTAGGCAGGTTGTTCCTAGTCGCCGCTTCATAAAAGCTCCCATCAGCTTCGAGCATTCTCGCAGGATTGCAAATCCATTTGTAATGCTAGCGAATTCGCGAGCGCTTGTCCGACATCCGCACGAGCCGTAGCTCGTCGCGGTCCGATTCGGATCGGTTGGCTACTTCTAGGCTCATCCCAGTTCGGGGGATTGTCACGGATCCTTGTATAGGTCACAGTGCATTCGTGACCGATAACTCGCGCTCGGCCGATGAGACAGCGGACTCCGTGGCGGCCGAGATGAAGGCCCTTGGTTTTCGCAAGCGTGGTCGCTTGTTCAACCGGACTACCGACGGTGGGGTCGTGCACGTCGCTCAGCTGAACCTACAGCCGGCCCTTAGCCGGAACGAAGGATCGGCGTCGTTCATGTTCGGGGTCGCGGTTCCCCGAATGGTGCCGGACAGAAACTTTGGGGCGTTCGTTCCGGAGTACCTTTCTCAACTGCGGTTGACGCAGACGCGAAGTGAGGGGACCAAGTTTCCGGGTGACTACTTGGCCGGCAAGATGCGCAGGCCTGGTCTGCTGCGGAGGGAACTGTTCGAGATTGGCCTGCCGTGGCTCGACAGTTTCCCCGACGAACGGTCTGTTCTCGCGGCGTGGGAGAAGGGCGGTTTCGGCTTCACTGATTCCTACGGGTGCGATCGTTTTGAGCTATTAACGCTTTATGTTGCGCGTGGCGATCGGGACGGGGCAGAACACCTCGCTGCTGCAATCGCCTCCCACCCACTGCATCGTCAGGACCACGAGCGGGTCGTGGGTGCACTCGTCGCGGTCGGGGCGGCCGACCGTGTCGCCGCGTTGCCGCCTCCCTTGAATGACGGCGAATGGGCGCAGTATTTGCAGACCATAAGCTAGACGGCTTTGACCGCCATTCGCGCTAACCCGCGATGCGGATCAGCTTCTTGTTGACGAATTCCTCGGCACCAAGCCGGCCGAGCTCGCGGCCCGAGCCGGATCTCTTGACGCCGCCGAAGGGAAGCTCCGGGCCATCCGCGAGCACGAGGTTGACCCAGACCATTCCGGCATCGATCTTGTCGGCAACGCGCATCGCCTGCTCCTGGTCGGTTGTGAACAGGTAGGAGCCCAACCCGAAGGGGGTGTCGTTGGCGAGCTCGACCGCCTCGTCCTCAGACGACACCTTGTAGACCGCCGCCACGGGTCCGAAGAACTCCTCGTGGTACGCGTCCATTCCGGGCTTCACGTCGGCCAGTACGGCCGGCGGGAAGAAGGCCCCGTCGCGCGTGCCACCGGCAACGAGGGTCGCGCCCTGCTTGACGGCTCGGTCGAGCTGGCTCTGCAAACCCTCGGCGGCGCCCAGCGACGACAACGGACCGAGCGCTGTATCGGCCGACGTAGGGTCGCCCGGCTGGGTGGCAGTGAGGCTGGCCGTGAACTTCTCGAGAAAGGCGTCATAGAGGGAATCGATCACGATGAAGCGCTTGGCGCCGTTGCACGACTGGCCGCTGTTGTCGAGACGGGCCCCGACGGCAGCGTCGACCGCGGCATCCAAGTCATCGGTGCTCAGCAGAATGAACGGGTCTGAGCCCCCCAGCTCGAGCACGACCTTCGTGAGGTACTTGCCCGCGAGCGCGGCGACTGCGGCGCCCGCCGCCTCGGAGCCGGTGAGCGAGACACCCTGTACGCGCGGGTCGGCGATGACCGACTCCATCTGGCTCGACGAGGCGAGCACGTTAACGTACGCCCCCTCGGGGAATCCGGCGTCGAGGAAGATCTGCTGAATTGCGACGGCCGACTCGGGGCATTGGGAGGCGTGCTTGAGGATGATCGTGTTGCCGATGACGAGGTTGGGTCCGGCAAAGCGGGCCACCTGGTAGTACGGGAAGTTCCACGGCATGATGCCGAGCAGCACACCGAGCGAGTTGCGGCGGATGAACGCGGAGCCTTCGCCATCAAGCAGTTCGATCTTCTCGTCCTTGAGGAAGCCGGGGCCGTTCGTTGCGTAGTACTCGTAGATCGCGGCGGCGAAGTCGACCTCGCCAAGCGCCTGCTCGATCGGCTTGCCCATCTCGCGCACGATGATGTCGGCGAGTTCCACGCGGCGCTCGACGTGCAGGTCTGCGACCTTTTGGAGCAGCTTCGCGCGGTTCGCGGGAGTCGTCGAACGGGACCAGCCGGCGTGAGCGGCTGCCGCCTCGTCGACGGCGGCGGCCAGCTCGGCATCGGAGATGGTCGGATACGTGGCGACCGATTCTCCGGTGGCGGGGTTCGTAACGGCGTAGCTCATGAGGTTCCTTACGATCGGGGTTGTTTTGACGATACGAGGCGGGTCTGGGTATGTCTAGAGGGGAGTCTCGGTGGCCCTGCGGGGGGCGATCCGGTCGAGGCGGATGCGCACCGCGATTGCCGCGCACAGAATCACCACCGCGCCCCCGATCACGGTCGGCCAGGTGAGCGATTCGCCGAGAAAGAGCGCGGCCCAGAGGATGCTCAGCACCGGTTGCACGAGCTGCACCTGACTGACCTGCGCCATCGGCCCGATCGCGAGACCGCGATACCACGCGAAGAATCCGAGGAACATGCTGACGACAGCGAGGTAGCCGAACGCCGCCCACGCGATCGGCTCGGCGGCGGGCGGACTCTGGACCGCCGAGATCACCGCGAGCGGCACCATGACGGGCGTCGCGACGACGAGCGCCCACGACACGGTCTGCCAGGAGCCGAGCTCGCGCGAGAGCAGCCCGCCCTCGGCATACCCGATCGCCGCCGCGATGACGGCGCCAAACAGGAGCAGGTCGGCGAGCTCGAATTGACCGAACCCGCCACCGCCGATCGAGGCAAACCCGAGTGCGGCGACGGCACCGATTGCGGCCAACACCCAGAAAGAGATCGGCGGACGCTCGCGGGCACGGATCACCGCGACGACCGCGGTGGCGGCCGGTAGAAGTGCGATAACAACCGCGCCGTGGGTCGCGGGAACGGTGACGAGTGCGTAGGACGTGAGAAGCGGGAATCCAGCCACGACGCCGCCGGCCACGACGAGCAGCCGCAGCCACTGGCGACCCTGGGGAAGTCGCTGACGAGTGAGGGCGAGTGCGGCGATGGCGAGAACCGCGGCAATCACGGCCCGACCAGACCCGATGAAGAGGGGGCTGAGCCCGCCGACCGCGATGCGGGTGAACGGAACGGTGAACGAGAATGCGAGAACGCCGAGCAGTCCCCACAGGACTCCGGCACGGCGTGATGGCATCCTGCGACGCTATCCCGGCGGCTGGATGCGCGTCGCGGGCCGATTGGGCGCGAGTGGCTTGTGCGCCTGCCTAGGAGCGGCACTACTAGGAGAACTGCGCCCACGCGCAACGATCCCCGACGCAATACCGTCGAGTCACCGCGAACGCGGGGCAGTGCGCTCACGAGAGTAGCGACTATGGATCTGCACCTCACCGGCAAGACCGCCGTGGTGACCGGCGCAAGCAGTGGCATCGGTCTCGCGGTCACGCGAGCCCTCGTGGACGAGGGCGCGCACGTCATCACGGGATCGCGAACGATCTCGCCTGAGCTCGAGGGGTTGACTCGAGGCGAGCAGGTCACGGCGGTGGCCGTCGACCTTTCGACGAGTGACGGGCCGACGACGCTCATTGCGGAGGCGGTCGCGCAGGGCGGTCTGGACATCCTGGTCAACAACGTCGGTGCGGTGACACCACGGACGTCCGGATTCCTCGCGGTCGACGACGACGAGTGGATGACGACGTTCCAGCTCAGCTTCTTCTCCGCGGTGCGCGCGACGCGGGCGGCAATTCCCTCAATGCTGCTGCGCGGAGGCGGCAACGTGGTCTTCATCGGCTCAGTCAACGCCTTTCTCCCCGACCCCTTCGTCATCGACTACTCGGCGGCTAAGGCCGCGGTGTGGAATCTGTCCAAGGCACTGTCCAAGGAGTTCGGCAGCGACGGCATCCGGTTCAACTCGATCAGTCCCGGCCCGGTGGCGACGCCGTTGTGGTTGGGCGAGCACGGGGTCGCGGCGACAGTCGCGGCGGCGACCGGTACCGACTTCGAGACCGCGAAGCGGGATGCGATCGCCGCCCAAGGCGGATTTAGTACCGGACGGTTCACCCAGCCGGAAGAGGTGGCCGATCTCGTCTTGCTTCTCGCAAGCGACCGCGCTGGCAACGTCACCGGCGCCGACTTTCTCATCGACGGCGGACTCGTCAAGACCCTCTGACCCACAACCCACAACACCTGACACAAAGGAGATAAGAAATGGCTACCACCACACGCCGCCCCGTTCTATTCATCCACGGACTCTGGATTCACTCCGCTGCGTGGGCTCCCTGGATCGAGTTCTTCACCGACGTTGGCTACGAGGCCACGGCTCCGGGCTGGCCGGGAGATCTCGAAACCGTAGAGGCGACTCGAGCCGACCCGTCGGGTCTGAACGGCGTCGGCATCGAAGCGATCTGCCGACACTATGCCGACATCATCGAGGGGATGCCGCAGATGCCCGTCGTGATCGGCCACTCCTTCGGCGGCCTCATCGCGCAAGAACTGCTCGCCAATGGGTTCGCGGCAGCGGCCGTGGCGATCGACCCAGCGCCCATCAAGGGCGTCAAGATCCTGCCCTTCTCGCAGCTGAGGTCTGGCCTCCCGGTGCTGGGCAATCCCGCAAACAAGAAGAAGACGGTCGCGCTGACGGAGAAGGAATTCCGTTACGCCTTCGGCAATGCCATCCCCGAAGAAGAGTCGAACGCTCTCTTCGAGCAATGGACGATTCCCGGCCCCGGGCGCCCGCTGTTCGAAGACGCGAGTGCCAACTTCGTCAAGGGCTCTCCCGCGACGGTCGACACCCACGTGGCCAACCGCGGGCCGCTGCTGCTGATCACGGGAACCGAAGATCACACCGTCCCCCGATCGGTCACGGCTGCGGTCGCGAAGTTGTACGCGGGTGGCCCATCGGTCACCGACTACCAAGAGTTCGAAGGCCGCGGCCACTCGCTCACGATGGATTCCGGATGGCGGGATATCGCGACCGCGAGCGTGAAGTGGCTTCAGGAGTCGGGCTTCTCCGCGTCGGCGGCCGAAACCGAGTCAGCGATCAACTGAAGCGCGAGTTCGGACGGGCTGCCCGGTGTCGCGTGGTAGATCAGTATCACCGGGTGGTCCGTTCCGGCGAAGCAGAGTCGCTCGAAGTTGAGTTCCAGTTCGCCCACGAGCGGGTGGTTGAGCAGGTTCACTCCGCTCGAATCGGCGCCGACCTCTCGGCGCGCCCACAACTGGGTGAACCATTCGCTCTGTGCGGTCAGCTCCTCGACCAGGCCGTCGAGCCGTTCGTCATGCGGCGGCGCGGCGGCCTGAGCGCGCAGATAGGAGACGAGGCGAACCGTCATCTCCTCCCAGTTGCGATACAGCTCGGCGACGCCTGGATCCAAGAAAGCAGCACGCATCAGGTTCACGCCGGGTCGGAACGCCGGGGACAGCGCCTGAGCGAGAGGGTTCGCGACGAGAACATCGAGCACCCGATCGTGGGCGAAGGCCGGGCACGAGATCGCCGAGATGAAGGCTTTCAGCTGATCCGGCGCGAGCGAGTTGCCACGCGCCGCGTATCCGCGATCGGGCGGAGGGCGCACGAGCCGGTGCATAAACTCTTCAGCGGCAGGCGCCAGCCGCAGGGCTTTCGCTATGGCAGAGAGCACCTGTTCCGACGGGTGCCGCTCCCGTCCTTGCTCGAGCCGAAGGTAGTACTCCGAGCTGATGCCAGCGAGAAGGGCCACCTCCTCGCGACGAAGACCTTCGACACGGCGGCGGCGGCCGTCATCGGGGATGCCGACATCCTCCGGGCGGAGTGATTCGCGCCGCGCACGAAGGTACTCGCCGAGAGCGTTGGACTCCATGCGGGAATGGTAGCGCTCCCACGGGCCAATCTGTGAGGATCGCTCCGCGAGCGTCGACGGGGCGTGACGTCGATCGCGGTCGCCCGCTACGCCTAGCGGCGAACGCGAACCGTGAGAACCATGGCCGTGCCGATTGCCAGTAATGCGAGCGGAACGCCCTAACCCAGTGACGTGAGCGCGGACCGCAGCCAAGTGCCGTACGACTCGAGCGACCATCCGGAGTCGATCACGAGTGAGCGGTACGCGGTCGGATGGCCGACCGACCAGATCGTCGCTGCCGCCTGCTCGTTGGTCATCCCATTGCGCAGGCCACCGCGTTCACGCAACGTTGCGGCCGCAAGCCCGTAGTTGTCGCAGCCGCTGATCGAGCGAGTGCGCTCCAAGTTCGGCGGCATCGTCGTCGACCGCTGATGCCTGACGGATGATCCAGTGGATCGTCGCCGTGCGCTCGTTGGCCTCCACGAGCCAGTCCGAGAGGATGGCGATGACCTCCGAGGCGTCATGTGCCGCACGGGTGCGTTCGGCCATGAATGCTGGCACGGGCGTCGGCGCATTCGGACCGGATGCGGCGACGTCGAGTACCGCCGACAGCACCGCGGCCTTGTTGCCAACGGCGTTGTAGATCGTTTGCACTGCCACTCCCGCCCGCGCGGCGATCGCCCCGATCGACGTACCCACGTATCCGTGTTCGGTGAAGAGCTGCTGCTGCTGCCCTGACTATCTGTGTGCGCGTCGTGGCGGCGAGAGCATCCCTCAGTGGGTGCTCGCTGATGGCTGGGTGCTCGAGCATAAACATAGACTAGCATTCCATCAACTAGAATGGTATTCTAATCACCATTCACCGTTGGCTAGGAGACTCGACATGGTTGACATTCGGACCCACTACTCCACGATCGTGATCGGCGGCGGCCAGGCCGGGCTCGCGACCGGGTACCACCTCGCACAGCGTGGCGCGGAGTTCGTCATCCTGAATGCTGAGGCACGCGTCGGGGATGAGTGGCGTCGGCGGTGGGACTCGCTTCGGCTGTTCACCCCCGCTCGCCACTCGAGCCTGCCCGGATTGCCGCACCCGAAACCCCGTGCCTATCTGGGCAAGGACGACGTCGCGGACTACCTGGAGCGCTACGCGCAGCACTTCGAGCTTCCCGTTCGTCACGGTGTCACGGTCACCGGGTTGACCGCCTTCGAAGGGCGGCTTCGCCGTCACGACAAGCGCGGGAGTGTTGACCGCCGACAGTGTCGTGGTGGCGAGCGGGGCGACGACCCGGCCGGCAGTGCCAGAGTTCGCGTCGACGCTGGGTCCAGACATCCGGCAGCTGCACTCGAGCGAGTACCGCAACCCGGACTCTGTGCTGCCTGGGGCGGTGCTCGTCGTGGGGGCGGGCAACTCCGGCGCCGAGATCGCGATCGAGCTGGCCGCACACCATCCGACCTTTCTTGCGGGGCGTCCGACTGCGCACATCCCGGATGCCCTGCTGGCGGTCGCAGGCGAGCTGTACTGGGCGTTCATCTACCGTGTGCTCACGATCGCGACCCCGATTGGTCGCAAGGTGGCCCCGAAGTTTCACTCGCGGGGGGCACCGCTCATCCGGGTCTCTGTTGAGGATGTCAAGGTGGCTGGAGTGAACCGGATTCCACGCATCGCGGGGTTCGACGACGGTGTACCGATCTCCGACGGCGTCACCGTGCCTCGTCCCAGCACGGTCATCTGGGCGACCGGGTTTCGGGCCGGCCTGGAGTGGATCGACGATCTAGACACTGATGAGCATGGATGGCCCAATGCGCCGCGAGGCGTGGTGGCAAGTGTGCCCGGCCTCTACTTCGTCGGCATGCCGTTTCAGTTTGGTCTCACGTCTCAGCTGCTCGGCGGGGTGGGGCGGGATGCCAAGTACGTGGTGGGTCGGATCACGGAAGCAATTAGCGACCCGCAGAACAGCGACTGAACTAGACGCTTTAGTGGTGGCTCCGACGGGCGTCGATCCCGTGACCTCACGATTTTCAGTCGTGCGCTCTACCAACTGAGCTACAGAGCCCTGAACTACCAAAGTAGTACAAGTAAGGCACGGCTATCTGGCGAGAGATAAACCGTGCCTTGCGACCCTGACCGGACTTGAACCGGCGACCTCCGCCGTGACAGGGCGGCGCGCTAACCAACTGCGCTACAGGGCCTAGCTAAAATTTTCTGCTCAGACATTGCTGCCTGTGTTTGGTGACCCCAACGGGATTCGAACCCGTGTTAACGCCGTGAAAGGGCGCCGTCCTAGGCCACTAAACGATGGGGCCTCGAAGTCACAGAACCTCTTAGCTACCGAGGGTCAAGCATAAGGGGCCGATCGGGAATTGCCAAACGGGGCGAGCTGACACCAGTTTGGCCGAAGGAGCGCGGATGTCCGCGGCATCCGCCCACCTCGGAGGTAGTTTCAAGTCGTTGTTGAACCTTGGGAAAGGTACTTCCGCGCAAATACTGGGATTTTGAGCGACCTGTTGTTACTGTTAGCACTGTTAATAGTGTTAACAACGTGACTCGTCGCGCTGACTGACACGATTCGGGGAGCAATGGGCAACACACACCGTCGTCGGGGGATGACACGCAGCGGTCTGCTTCGGGGCAGAAACCGCCTCGTCGCGAGCCTTGCCGTGTTTGGCATGCTGCTCACCGGCGTGCTCGTCGGCAGCACCCCCGCCTACGCCACTGACTACCCCACGTGGAGCGATGTCGCCGCCGTCCGCAACGACGAAGCCGCGACCAAGAACGCGATCGCCAAGATCGAGGGGATGCTCGCGGGCCTTCAAGCCGCCGCCGAGCGCACTCAGGCGGATGCCGAAGCCAAGGGCATCATCTGGGCCGAAGCCGACACCAAGTTCCAAGAAGCCTCCTATCGCGCATCCAACCTGCAGGAGCAGGCGGATGCCGCGAGCGCAGCCGCAGTCGAATCCGGGCAGCGTGCCGGCCAGTGGGCCGCCCAACTCGCCCGCACCGGCGGCGGGGACATCACCGACCGACCTCTTCACGAACTCGGGCAATGCCGACCAGCTGCTTTACGGCCTCGGAATGTCGAGCAAGATCTCCGACCAGGCCTACGCGATCTACGAGAGCGCCCTGCTCGACCGCAACACCGCGCAGGCCCTCACCGACCAGGCTGACGTCGCCAAGAACGAGCTCGAAGAGCTCAAGCTCATCGCCGAGAAGGCGTTCGCCGAGGCTCAGGCCGCGGCAACCGCGGCGGCGACCGCTCTCACCGAACAGCAGGAGAACCAGGCCCGCCTGGCTCAGCAGCTCATCGTTCTCAAGGAGAAGCGCGCCGCGACGGAGGCGGACTATCTCGCCGGCGTGCGCGAGCGCACCGGCAGCGGCGCGAGCCTCGACGCGGGGGAGATCAGCCTCAGCGGGTGGGCGCGCCCGGCAGCGGGACGCATCACCGACAACTTCGGCTGGCGGGTATCTCCGACCGCCGGCGCCTCGAGCTACCACCAGGGCACCGACATCGGCGCTAGCTGCGGCAACAACATCTACGCGGCATCCAGTGGCACCGTCATCTACGCGGGCTGGAACGGTGGCTACGGAAACTTCGTGCTGATCGACCACGGTGGCGGCGTGCAGACCGCGTACGGTCACATCGTCAGCGGCGGCATTCTCGTGTCGTACGGCCAGTCCGTCGACGTCGGCCAAAACATCGCCAAGGTGGGCACCACCGGCACCTCAACCGGATGCCACCTGCACTTTGAGGTGCGCATCGGCGGCACCGCAGTCAACGCAGTTCCGTATCTGGCAGGGCAGGGCATCACGCTTGGCTAGACGACGCGGTGAGAGCTCGGAGCGGTAGTGCGTACGCACCGCCGCCCCATTGGGGCGCTCACTACCGTCGTTGTCGGCGCACTGCTGATCACGCTGGGGCTCGCGGGACCCGTCGCCGCCGACGACTATCCGAGCTGGGATGACGTTCAGGCCGCCCAACAGAACGAAGCCACCACGCAGGCAGCCATCGACGAGATCGAGGGAATACTCGTCTCGCTCGAAGCCAAAGCCGTCGAGCTCGGTCGGGTCGCCCAGCGCCGCACCGAAGAGTTCAACGCGGCAACCGTCGCGCTCGATCAGGCCACCGGCAAAGCAGACGCGCTCGACCAGCAGGCCGAGGATGCCGCGGCGCGAGCCACCGAATCCAGCCAGCGTGCCGGCCAGCTCGTCGCCCAACTCGCGCGCTCCGGGGGCGGTAGCCTCACCCTCGACTTGCTCCTCAGCCCGAACCCGGCCGACCTGCTCGGCTCGCTCGGCACCATGACGAAGGTGAGCGAGCAGGCGAGCGCGATCTACCGGCAGGCATCCGTCGACCGCAATCTCGCTGAGGCCCTCACCGATCAGGCTCGCGTCGCCGAGGCGGAACGCACACGTCTCGCCGCCGACGCCCAGGTCGCATACGACGCGGCGAAAGCCGCAGCGGATGCCGCGCAGGCTCGCCTCGCCGAGCAGCAGGCGGCATCCGAACAGCTCTACGCTCAGCTCGCCCAGTTGAAGGGCACCACGAGTGACCTGGAGCAGCGCTACCTCGAGGGCCTCACCGCGGAGCAGGAGAACAACGAACAGCCGCCGGCCCCGCCGGACCCCGGCCCGGCTCCGAACCCGCCGCCGCCTCCGCCCAGCACCTCCGCCGTCGCGGGCGCGATCGCGTTCGCCCTCGCGCAGGTGGGGGATCGCTACCAGTTCGCCGGATCCGGCCCCGACGCGTGGGACTGCTCCGGACTCACCCAGGCCGCCTACGCCTCCGTCGGCGTGTACGTCGGCGCGCACATCGTGTCGAGCCAGTACTACACGATGGCGAACCAGGGTCGACTCGTTCCGATCGCCAACATGGTGGCGGGCGACCTGATCTACTACGCCGATGGCGGCTATCCGGGCGGCGGTTTTTACCACATCGCGATGTATGTGGGTAACGGCAAGATGGTCGAGGCCGCCCGTGAGGGCGTTCCGGTTCGCGTCACGGCGGTGCGCTACTACGACATCCTGCCGTACGCGGGTCGTCCTACCCCTTAACTCCTGGCCGGTTGAGTAGCGGCCGAAGGTCGCGTATCGAACCAACCGCGCTGGGGTTTGTTGACTGCGCGGATGCTGCAACGGGCGCGCAGTCGACAAAAGACCGCGCGGTTGAAATGTTGTGGCGCCCAAGGTCCAGCGCGCTCACCCCACGAGGTCAGTGCGCGCCTTCGGCCTTCAGCTTCTCGAAGCCCGCAACCACGACTGCCTCGGCCTCGGCTTGGCCTTCCCAGCCGTCGATCTTGACCCACTTGCCGGGCTCGAGGTCCTTGTAGTGGGTGAAGAAGTGCTCGATCTCTTTGCGCGTGTACTCGGGGATGTCGCTCAGGTCTTGGATGTGCGCCCAGCGCGGATCCTTCGACTGAACACAGATCACCTTGGCGTCGCTACCGCCGTCATCAGTCATGTTGAAGACGGCGACCGGACGCACCTCGATGGTCACGCCGGGGAACGTCGGAAAGTCGAGCAGCACGAGCGCGTCGACGGGGTCGCCGTCGAGGCCGAGAGTGTTCTCGAAGAAGCCGTAGTCGGTGGGGTAGACGAAGCCCGTGAAGAGGGTGCGGTCGAGGCGAACGCGGCCCGTTTCGTGGTCGACCTCGTACTTGTTGCGGCTGCCCCGCGGGATCTCAATGATGACGTCGTAGGCGCCCATGGTCGTACTCCTCGTGGATTGCAGGGGATTCCGCTCAAGGCGGCGATGCTGCAATAACGTTAGCGGATGCCGCCAACTCGTCCGCGACTCACTCCCGCGATCGCGGACGTGCGGCGAGCCACCCGCGAGGCCCTCGCCGACTTCTCGCGCGACTCTCTCGTACTCGTCGCACTGAGCGGCGGGCCAGACTCGCTCGCACTCGCCGCCGCGACCGCCTTCGAGGCGCCCAGGGTTGGCCTGCGAGCGGGCGCCGTCATCGTCGACCACGGCCTCCAGCCCGGGTCGGCGGATGCCGCGGCCGCAGCCGCACGCCACGCCACCGATCTCGGCCTGAACCCGGTGCTCATCGCGCCAGTCACTGTTGGCACCGAGGGTGGACCGGAGGCCGCCGCCCGAACCGCCCGCTACGCGGCACTCGACGCGGCCGCCGACGAGACCGGTGCCGTCGCGATCCTGCTCGGCCACACCCTCGACGACCAGGCGGAGACCGTGCTGCTGGGGCTCGCCCGGGGCAGCGGTGCGACGAGCGTGCAGGGCATGGCGCGCTCAACCGGGCGCTACCTCAGGCCGCTGTTGGGCATCCGCCGCTCGACCACGGTGCAGGCCTGCGCCGACGCGGGGCTCGACCCATGGCTCGACCCCCAGAACGACGACTCCGCCTACGCCCGCGTGCGGGTACGCGCCACGGTGTTGCCCGTGCTGGAGGCCGAGCTCGGTCCCGGCATCGCCGAGGCGCTCGCCCGCACCGCCGAACAACTGCGCGAAGACGCCGACGCGCTCGACCACTTCGCGGCTGAGCTCGCCGAAGACCTCGCTGAACACTCGGAGGCCGGCATCAGCCTGCCGGTCGCCGCGCTCGCCGCGAACCCCGCAGCGCTGCGACAAAGGCTCATCCGTCTCGCGGTCGCGAGCGAGTTCCACGTGTCGCTGAGCCGCGCCCACACGCTCGAGGTGGCGAGACTCGTCACTGACTGGCACGGACAATCCGCACTCGACCTGCCCGGCATTAGGGTGGAACGACAGGCTGGCCTGATCCTCTTCACCGCCAAGTAAGGAACCCCATGGAACTCGCGGATGTAGCAGACGACCACACCGAGATTCTGCTCACCGAGCCGCAAATCCACGAGAAGATCGCGGAGCTGGCCCGCCGCATCGAGGTCGACTACGCGGGAGAGACTCCGCTGTTGGTGGGCGTGCTCAAGGGTGCGGTCATGGTCATGGCGGATGTCGCGCGCGAACTGAAGATGCACGTCGAGCTCGACTTCATGGCGGTCTCGTCGTACGGCGCGAGCACCGAGTCCAGCGGCGTGGTGCGCATCCTGAAAGACCTCGACTCCGACCTTGAGGGCCGCCACGTCATCATCGTCGAAGACATCATCGACTCGGGCCTCACCCTCTCGTGGCTGAAGGCGAACCTGGCCAGCCGAGGCCCAGCGAGCCTCGAGATTCTCGCGCTGTTGCGCAAGCCGGATGCCGCCAAGGTCGAGGTCGACGTTAAGTACTTCGGTTTCGACATCCCGAACGCCTTCGTGGTCGGCTATGGGCTCGACTACGCGGAGCGCTACCGCAATCTGCGCGGCGTCGCAGTTTTGGCGCCGCACGTCTACGAGTAGATCTCGACAAGCTTGATCACCGGATGCGCCCAAAGCGAACGTTGAGCCAGCGCCAAGGCGCGTGGCAGTAGCCTTACTAGACGATTCTTCAGTAGGAAGGTGGCGGGTTGTCGGCCCGCAACAACATGGATCTCAAGCGCACTTTTCGCGGACCGATCGTCTACATCGTTCTGGCGTTCGTCGTCATCGCCATCGGCGTCACGTGGATCACGAGCGCGGCCGGCTTCAAGCTGATTTCAACCCAAGAGGGACTCGACCTGCTGCGCGGCTCGACGGTCGAGTCGGCGAAGATCGTTGACGGCGAGCAGCGCGTCGACCTGACCCTCTCGAAGGCCAGCGGTGACAACGGCACGAAGGTGCAGTTCTACTACGTTGCGCCCCGCGGAGCCGAGGTCGTTCAGGCCATCACGAACGCCAACGTCAAGTTCGATGACGAGGTTCCGCAGACCAACTTCTTCACGTCGCTGCTGGGACTCGTCATTCCGTTCCTGATCATCGGAGTGATCTTCTACTTCCTGCTCACCCGCATGCAGGGCGGCGGTAATCGGGTCATGCAGTTCGGCAAGTCGAAGGCGAAGCTCGTGGGCAAGGAAGCGCCCAAGGTGACCTTCGCCGACGTCGCCGGCGCCGACGAGGCCATCGAGGAGCTCGAAGAGATCAAGGACTTCCTCAAGGAGCCGGCGAAGTTCCTCGCGGTGGGTGCTCGCATCCCCAAGGGTGTGCTGCTCTACGGCCCTCCCGGAACCGGTAAGACCCTGCTCGCCCGGGCGACCGCTGGCGAGGCTGGCGTGCCGTTCTACACGATCTCCGGATCCGACTTCGTCGAGATGTTCGTCGGTGTCGGTGCGAGCCGTGTGCGCGACCTGTTCGACCAGGCGAAGCAGAACTCGCCGGCGATCATCTTCATCGACGAGATCGACGCCGTCGGTCGTCACCGTGGCGCCGGCATCGGCGGCGGAAACGACGAACGCGAGCAGACCCTCAACCAGCTTCTGGTGGAGATGGACGGCTTCGACGTCAAGACCAACGTGATTCTCATCGCCGCGACCAACCGTCCTGACGTGCTCGACCCGGCGCTGCTGCGCCCGGGCCGATTCGACCGCCAGATCGGCGTCGACTCGCCCGACCAGCAGGGCCGCACTGCAGATTCTCGAGGTGCACGCCCAAGGGCAAGCCGATGGCCGAGGGCGTCGACCTCGAGGTGCTCGCGCGCAAGACTCCCGGATTCACCGGCGCCGACCTCGCGAACGTGCTCAACGAGGCCGCGCTGCTGACCGCGCGCAGCAATGCGCAGCTCATCGACAACCGCGCCCTCGACGAGGCCGTCGACCGCGTGATGGCCGGTCCGCAGCGCCGCACCCGCCTGATGAACGACAAAGAGAAGCTCATCACGGCCTATCACGAGGGCGGGCACGCGCTGGCCGCGGCAAGCATGCGCAACACCGACCCGGTCACGAAGGTGACCATCCTGCCGCGCGGGCGCGCGTTGGGATACACGATGGTGCTCCCACTGGAGGACAAGTACTCGGTGACCCGCAACGAGCTGCTCGATCAGCTCACCTACGCGATGGGTGGGCGAGTGGCGGAAGAGATTGTGTTCCACGACCCGACGACCGGGGCATCCAATGACATCGAGAAGGCGACCGCGATCGCTCGCCGCATGGTGACCGAGTACGGCATGAGCGCGAGAATCGGCTCGGTCAAGCTCGGCCAGGCCGCGGGCGAACCGTTCCTCGGTCGCGACATGGGCTACACCCGGGACTTCTCGGACACGATGGCGGAGACGATCGACGACGAGGTGCGCGCGCTCATCGAGCAGGCGCACGACGAGGCGTGGCAGGTGCTCAACACCAACCGCGACACCCTCGACAAGCTCGCGACCGAACTGCTCGAGAAGGAGACTCTCGACCACATCCAGCTGGCAAAGCTGTTCGAGGGCATCGAGAAGCTCCCGGAGCGACCGCAGTGGCTGTCGAGCAACGACCGCCCGCTCAGCGACCGCCCGCCCGTGAAGGTGCCGTCCAAGGCGCCGATCGACGCTGGCCTGTCCGAGGGTGGAATCGAGTCAGAGGCCAAGCCCAAGCGCGCCCCTCGCAAGTCCCCCGGCGTGGCGACCGCCTGAGATCATGCCCATTGACTCCGGACGCATCGAGGCGGCCGTGGCCGAGATTCTTCTCGCGATTGGAGAAGACCCGACCCGACCGGGGCTGACGCAGACCCCACGACGGGTCGCCGAGGCGTACGCGGAGTACTTCGCCGGCGTGGGTGTCGACCCGGCCGAGGTGCTCGGCGAGCCGATCGCGGGCGAATCGGGTGAACTCGTGCTGGTCAGAGGCATCCGGTTCCGGTCGATCTGTGAACACCACTTGTTGCCATTCCTCGGGGTCGCGCACGTGGCCTACGCGCCCGGCGAGCAGATCGTGGGGCTCGGCCGACTGGCGGCAGTCGTGCACGCGCTGGCGTCACGGCCGCAGCTGCAGGAACGCCTGACCGACGAGATCGCGGATGCCTTGACCGACGCGCTCGCCCCCGCGGGCGTGCTCGTGGTCATCGACGCGGTGCACGGATGCGTGTCGGCGAGGGGGCCGCAGCAGACCGAGAGCTCGACGGTCACGGTCGCCGCCCGGGGAACGCTCGCCGACCCGGCGGCTCGTGCCGAACTCATGGGGATGATCGGAGGCCCCCAGTGACCGTGCAACTCATGGGCATACTCAACGTGACCCCGGACTCCTTCAGCGACGGTGGCCAATACGGCAGTGTCGAGGATGCTGTGAGTCGCGGCATCCAGCTGCGTGACGAGGGCGCGACCATCGTCGACGTGGGCGGTGAGTCGACCCGACCCGGCGCCGAACGGGTGTCGAGCGACGACGAGCAGCAGCGGGTGATCCCGGTGATCGAGGGGCTCGTCGCGGCCGGGGTCGTCGTGAGCGTCGACACGATGAACGCCGACACCGCACTCGCCGCGGTGACCGCGGGCGCATCCGTCATCAACGACGTATCGGGCGGGCTGGCCGACCCCGGCATGTACCGGGTCGTCGCCGAGTCGGGTGCGTACTACATCGCGATGCACTGGCGCGGGCACTCGACCGACATGGACTCGCTGGCGACCTACGACGATGTCGTCGTCCGACGTGCGTGAAGAACTCAAGGCGCGGTTGAGCGAGATGATCGTCTCGGGCATTGACCCGAGCCGCGTCATCCTCGACCCGGGACTCGGCTTCGCCAAGCGGCCCGAACACAACTGGCAGCTGCTGGCGCGACTGGGCGAGTTCGCGAGCCTGGGGCATCCGCTGCTCATCGGGGCCAGCCGCAAACGGTTCCTCGCCCCGTGGGGAGACGAGCCGGCCGATCGTGACAGCGCAACCGCGGTCGTGAGCGCGCTCGCCGCCGCCGCCGGGGTGTGGGGAGTGCGCGTGCACGACGTGCCGACCAATCGCGCGGCACTAGACATTTTCGAGGCCTGGCAGAACGGACGAAGCGCATGAACCCCATGGACGAAATCACCCTGACCGGCCTGCGCGCCTCCGCGTTCCACGGCGTACTCGAGCAGGAGCGACGCACCGGGCAGGTCTTTCTGATTGACGTGACCGTCTACCTTCCGTTGGCGGATGCCGCGAAGAGCGACGACCTCGACCGCACCATTCACTACGGCGAGCTGGCCGAGGAGATCGTCGCCGCAGTGGAGGGCGACCCGGTCGACCTCATCGAGACGGTCGCGGAGCGCGTGGCCGGGGTCGTGCTCGCGCACGAGCTCGCGGTGCTCACCAAAGTGACCGTGCACAAGCCGAGCGCTCCCATCGCCGTGCCGTTCGACGACGTGTCGGTGACGATCATGCGCGGCCGCATCGGCAACCAGAGCCCAGCAGGATTCGCCCCGTGACGGTGACTACCACGGCGATCCTGTCGCTGGGCAGCAACCTGGGCGATCGGGAGGCGACGCTGCGCGCCGCGGTGCGCGACATCGCGGCGATCGAATCGGTCGAGGTGCTGCGCGCGTCCGACATCGTTGAGACGCCGGCCCTCAAGCCCGACGGTGTTGACGAGGATGCCCCCGCCTACCTCAACGCGGTGCTCCTCATCGAGACCGGTCTCGCCCCGGCCGACCTGCTGGCGGCCCTGAACCGCGTTGAGCTCGAGCACGGTCGGGTGCGCGACGTGCGCTGGGGGGACCGCACCCTCGACATCGATATCGTCACCTTTGGCGAACTCTTGTCGGACGAACCCGGCCTGACCCTCCCGCATCCCCGCGCCGCCGGCCGGGCCTTCGTGCTCGAACCCTGGCTACAACTCGACCCCGACGCGCTGCTCCCGGGCCGCGGCCGAGTGGACGCCCTGCTCCCGTTCGCCTCAGACACCGTCACCCGGTACCCCGCGGAGCCGCTGCTGTGAACCGAACTCATCCCCTGCACCTGATCGTGCTCGCCGTGCTCGGCGCCGTCGCCGCGTGGCTGCTCGAGACGGGGCTCGCGGCATCCGGGCGCGCCGTGCTCATCCCCCCGGTCACGCTTGCCATCGCGCTGGTGTTGATCGGCGCGATCGTGCTCGTGATGGCCCTGCCCGTGCGCCGTGTGTCCCGAAAAGTTCCCGGGGCCCGCGTTGACCCGTTCTACGCCACTCGCGTCGTCATGCTCGCGAAGGCTTCCGCGCTGAGCGGCGCGCTGCTGGCCGGCGCCGGCGTCGGTATCGCCGTCTACCTGCTCGGTCGCGCGGTGCCGGGGGTAGGCTCGATTTCACTCGCCTTCGCCGGCGCTGTCGGGGCCGTGTTGTTGCTCGTCGGCGGCCTGGTTGCCGAGCACATGTGCGCGATCCCGCCCGACGACGACGATCGACAAGACGGCCGTCCCGACCCCCGAGGAGTCTCGTGAATCGACTGGAACCGACCGAATCCGAGTGGCGTCGCGTCTCGCCGCGGTATATCTGGGTCGACCTTGTGGGCATCCTCATCTTCGGGATCATCGTGGTCGGTGGCACCAGCATTCCCGGTTTCGTCAGCGGGTTCCCTCTGCTGTTCGTGATTCCCGCGGTGATCGGAGTCATCTTCCTGATCACGCTGATCCTCACCCCGCGGCGGGTTCGCGCGATCGGCTACCAGTTGCGCGCCGACGACCTACTGTTTCGTCGCGGGCTCATGTTCCAGCGCTTCGTTTCGGTGCCATACGGTCGCATGCAGCTCGTCGACATCAATCGCGGCCCTCTCGATCGTGCGCTCGGACTCAGTGAGCTGAAGTTCGTCACCGCCGCTGCGGCGACCGGCGTCGTCATCCCCGGCCTCAAGCACGATGACGCCGAAACCCTCCGCGACGAACTCGTCGCGCTCGCCGAGAGCCGCCGGGCGGGGCTGTGAATCCGGGTCGCCTTGCCGACGGGGAGTGGCACCGGCTGCACCCGGCGACACCGCTGCTGCGCGGCGGGATCGCGCTGCTCGCCATCCTCGGAATCGTCATCGTCAACCTTCGCGACGTCGCACTAGAGCTCATCCTCGGCGGAGGCGAAAGCGGACCGCCCGACCCGCTCGTCTGGGTGGTCGAACACGACTACGCGCTTCCCGTGCTCGGTGCCATCGCGCTCGGGCTGCTGCTGTTCATCGGCGGCTTCTACCTGTCGTGGCGCATGCACACCTTCCGCATCACCGACGAGCTCGTCGAGGTGCGCAGCGGCATCCTGTTCCGCACCAACCGGCGGGGTCGACTGGATCGCATCCAGGGCATCAACATCGTTCGGCCGTTCCTCGCCCGACTGGTTGGGGCGGCAAAGCTTGAGATCAACGTCGCCGGGCAGGACGCCAACGTACAGCTCGCCTACTTGGGCTCGAAGGCGGCTGATGAGTTGCGCCGCGAAATCTTGGCACTGGCCTCGGGGACGCGGGCGAGCGCCTCCGACGCCGCGGGTACCGGGCCGCTCACGGCATCCCAACTGATCGAGCAGCGGGTCAACGAGTTTCTCGCGCCGGAGCTGGATCCGGATGCCGCGCCGCCGCAGTCCGTCGTTCAGATGCACCCGGCCCGACTCGTCGGGTCGCTCGTGTTCAGCGGCACCACGATCGTGCTCATCGCCCTCGTCGTCGGCGCAGCGATCTTCCTCTCGACCACGGGCAACTTCTTCGTGCTGATCGGATTCGTTCCCGGCCTCATCGGATTCTTCAGCTTCTACGTCTCCCGGGTCACCCGCTCGCTGCGCTACAGCATCGCCTCGACCCCCGACGGCGTGCGCGTCGGATTCGGGCTGCTCTCGACGAGCAACGAGACGCTGCCGCCCGGTCGCATCCATGCCGTCTCGGTCAGCCAGCCACTCATGTGGCGGCCCTTCGGCTGGTGGCAGGTCAGAATCAACCGTGCAGCGAGCAGCTCGACTCGGGGCGCCGCGGGCCAGGCGAGCACGACAATCCTGCCGGTTGGAAGCCTTGCCGATACACGCAAAGTGCTCGAGCTGGTGCTGCCAAGCCTGATCGACCCGGCCTCCCTCGAACTGCTCGAACGGGGACTGACCTCCCGCGGTGGCGACGACGGGTTCGTGAACTCGCCGCGCCGCGCCGCGGTACTGCGCTGGTTCTCGTGGCGTCGCAACGGTTTTGCCATCACGCCCGACTCGGTCTTGTTCCGCCGCGGCGCGATCTGGCGCGAGTTGGTCGTGGTGCCGCAGGCTCGCATCCAGTCGATCACCCTGCATCAGGGCCCGCTGCTTCGGCGGCTCCGACTCGCGGCGATTGCCCTCCAGACCGTCGCGGGACCCGTGCGCACCACGCTCGGAGCGCTCGACGCCGACGATGCGGTGGCCTTCTTTGGCGATGCAGCGGATGCCGCGGTGCGCAGCGCCACCAACGACACGAGTCACCGGTGGCGCGAGTCCGGATCCGCGCCGGCGAGCTCGTGAGTTCACCCTCGGGCCGCCTCGGGGTGGGGATCGTGGGTGCCGGACGGGTCGGCCCCGTGCTCGGCGCGGCACTCGCTGGCGCGGGCCATGCCATCGTCGGAATTAGTGCCGTCTCCGCCGAGAGCCGCGACCGCGCCGAAGCGATGCTGCCGGGTGTGCCGATTCTCGAGGTGCCCGACCTGGTCGAACGCAGCGAACTGGTGATTCTGGCCGTTCCCGAGGCCGAACTCGCCTCGCTCGTCGAAGGCTTGGCCGCAACCGGTGCGTGGCAGGCGGGCCAGCTCGTTCTGCACACCGCGCCCGGCGTCGGTACCTCGGTTCTCGCGCCCGCCGCGGCCGCCGGAGCCATCCCACTCGCGGTGCACCCCGCGATGGTTTTCACCGGCACGAGCATTGACATCGTGCGCCTGCGTGAAAGCTACTGTGCCGTGACCGCACCGACACCGGTACAGCCGATCGGACAAGCCCTCGTCGTCGAAATGGGTGCCGAGCCGATAATCGTGGCCGACGCGGACCGACCGGCCTGGGCGGAGGCAGTTTCGACGGCGACCAGCTTCTCCAGCGCAATCGTCGGCCAGGCGCTCGGCCTGCTCGACGGCATCGGCGTCGAGTCGGCGGGTGCGGTGCTCGGCCCGCTCGTGCGATCGTCGGTCGAGACGGCGCTCCACGCGGCGACCGACCCGTCTCGGTGACCGAGCGCAGTCGAGGTCCGGTCTCGACACGCTCGACCACCGGTACCATCAACAGGGTGCCCATCGCCGCAGCAGCAACCATCGCCGAGTTTCGTTCCCTGACCGAGGGTCGCCGGCTCGTGTTGGTCCCGACCATGGGGGCGCTTCACGAGGGACATCTCGCGCTCGTCGCTCGCGCCGAGCAACTGGTGGCGGCTCGCGAGGCCGACGCGGTCGCGGCATCCATCTTCGTCAACCCCCTTCAGTTCGGCGCCGAAGAAGACCTCGACAAGTACCCGCGCACCTTCGATGAGGATGTCGCAGCCCTCGAGGCCGCGGGCGTCGAGTATCTCTTCGCTCCCGCCGTCGAGGAGATGTATCCCGACGGCGCGCTGGAGACCATCGTCAGCGCTGGGGTCGTCGGAACCCTGCTCGAAGGCAAGGCGCGCCCCGGTCACTTCGACGGCGTGCTCACCGTCGTCAACAAGCTTCTCAATATCGCGCGGCCGGTCGCAGTGGTGTTCGGACAGAAGGATGCCCAGCAGGTGTTCCTCGTCGAACGGATGGTGCGCGACCTCAGCATGGCGGTGCGCGTCGTCGTGGTCGAGACGGTGCGCGAGGACAGCGGACTTGCCCTGTCGAGCCGCAACCGTTTTCTCGACGAGCGCCAGCACCACGCGGCGCGCGTGCTGTCGACGGCGCTCGAAGCGGCGGAGTCTTCCGCGGACGGCGGCCTCGACGCCGTGCTGGCCGGCGCGCAGTCGGTGTTGATGGGGGAGGCGAGCGTCGAACTCGACTACCTCGCGGTCGTGAACCCGGCCACCTTCCGCCCCGTGGGTGACGGCTACAGTGGCCCCGCGCAGGTGGTCATCGCCGCGCGTCTCGGTGACACCCGCCTCATCGACAACACCCGAGTGCACGTCGGTTGACAACCCCGCTGGCCGCGTAGCGCTAAGGGCGTATCGAATCCAAGGTGGCGCGACCTCCGGAGCGTAGCTCCGTCGGCGCTGGCGTCGCAGGATCGCTGTCGCGATCCCCTAAGCTCCAGCGCGCAGTACGATTGACCCTCGTGACCGACGAATCCCCCGCGCCCGAGCTGACCGAGGCTGAAGTCTCCGAACAGAAGGCCGTGCGTCTGGAGAAGCGTCAGCGCCTCATCGACTCCGGTGCGGGCGCGTATCCCGTCGGTGTTGCCATCACGACGACGATTCCGGCGGTGCGCGCCAAGTACCCCAACCTCGAGGTGGATGCCGCAACCGGCGACACCGTGGGCCTCGCCGGCCGCGTGGTGCACCTGCGCAACACGGGCAAGCTGTGCTTCGCGAGCTTGCAGGCCGGTGACGGGCAGCGACTTCAGGTGATGGTGTCCCTTGCCGAGGTGGGCGAGGCATCCCTGGAGCAGTGGAAAGAGTTGGTCGACCTCGGTGACCACGTCTTCGTCTCGGGCGAGGTCATCTCGAGCCGACGCGGCGAGCTGTCGGTGCTGGCTCGTGAGTGGGCGATCGCGTCGAAGGCAGTGATGCCGCTGCCGAATCTGCACACCGAGCTGAGCGACGAGGCGCGCATGCGCAGCCGCTACCTCGACCTGATCGTGCGCGAGCAGGCACGGTCCACGGTGCGCGCCCGTGCGAAGGTCAACGCGAGCCTGCGCGCGACCTTCGACGAGCACGAGTACCTCGAGGTGGAGACCCCGATGCTGCAGGTGCAGCACGGCGGGGCATCCGCTCGTCCGTTCGTGACCCACAGCAACGCCTTCGACACCGAGCTGTACCTGCGTATCGCGCCCGAGCTGTTCCTGAAGCGCGCGGTCGTCGGCGGAATCGACCGGGTGTATGAGATCAACCGCAACTTCCGCAACGAGGGCGCAGATTCGACGCACAGCCCCGAGTTCGCGATGCTTGAGGCCTACGAGGCCTACGGAGACTACAACCAGATGGCCGACCTCACCCAAGAACTCGTGCAGAAGGCCGCGCTCGCCGTGTCTGGTTCGCTCGAGGTCACCTGGGCCGACGGCACGGTCTACGACCTCGGCGGCGAGTGGGACCGCGTGTCGATGTACGAGTCGCTCAACGCGGCATCCGGGCTGAGCGTCACCCCGCAGACCCCCGTCGATGAGCTGCTCGCGCACGCGGCCACGCTCGACATCGAGGTGGCACTGCCCACCCACGGCAAGCTTGTCGAGGAGCTGTGGGAGCACTACGTCAAGCCCGACCTCACCCGGCCGACCTTCGTCATGGACTTTCCCGTTGACACCAGCCCCCTGGTGCGCGATCACCGCTCGATCGAGGGCATCGTCGAGAAGTGGGACCTCTACGTTCGCGGTTTCGAGCTGGCCACCGGCTACTCCGAACTGGTCGACCCGGTTATTCAGCGCGAGCGTTTTGTGGCGCAGGCGTTGCTGGCCAGCAAGGGCGACCCCGAGGCGATGCGCGTCGACGAGGAGTTTCTGCGAGCACTCGAACATGGGATGCCACCGAGCGGCGGTATGGGCATGGGAATCGATCGTCTGCTCATGGCGATCACGGGCCTCGGCATCCGCGAGACAATCCTGTTCCCCTTGGTCAAGTGAGAACCGTGAAATGAGGACATCGTCATGAGTGACCTGAAGCTTCCCGGTGAAGACGACAAGAAGAAGGGCGAGATCTCCTTCGCCCGCATCGCGATCTGGGTGATCGTCGGAGGCGTGGGGCTCTACCTCGTGATCTCCGGTGTCGTCGGGATCATCGTCAAGGGACAGTAGTGGATCGACGCACCTCCCGGCTGGTCATGACCGTCGCGCTCGGTGGCATCCTCATCGTCATTGCGGTCGTGTACATAATCAACGGCTACGCTGGTTAGGTGCCCCAAGAATTCTGGTCAAACGCGCTGTTCTCGCTTGCGCCGACCGTTCTTGTCGGACTCATCTTCTGGTTCATCATGGCGGCGATCATTCGTTCCGACCGTTCGGAACGTGGCGCTCGGGCCAAGATCGAGGCCGAGGAACGCGCGCGCTGGAGCGCGGAGCATCCAGACGCTACCCCCTCGGCTTAAGCCGAATTCCCGGCAACTCCGGCGCAGGCAGGGCTCTACCGTCATAGCCGGTTACCGTGCCAAACCTGCCGCGATCGCTACCCCCATCGATGACATCCGCCTGCCACTGATCGCGGAAGGCCACGATCTCGTCGTGGCTGCGTCCGATGAAGTTCCACCACATGACGATCTGCTCGCCGAGGGGTGTGCCGCCGAGCAGCAGGAGTCGGGCATCCGTCGCCCCGGCGGTGAGGGTGACCGGTTCGCCGACCGGCAGATACGCGAGGTGACTGAGCGGCAGTTCGGTGCCGTTGACGGTGAGTTCCCCCGCGTCGAGCAGCACCCCGTGTTCGAACCGCGCGTCGACGGGCACGCTCACGGATGCCCCGGCCGGCACGTCGATCTGGGCGCCGAGTAGCTCGGTGAACACTCGCGCCGTCGAGGTGGCTGCCGCCGAGCGAGCCGATGAACACGCGCGCCGTGGCAGCGCCGAGCGCGATCGGCTCGCGGTACATAGCTCTCGAAGAACGGGTCAGTGTGCCTGGACTCGTCGGGTAGCGCGATCCACAGCTGGGCGCCGTGCATCACGGGCGCGGCATCGGGGTCGATAGACACCTCGGAGTGGGCGATCCCGCTGCCGGCGGTCATGAGGTTGAGCTGGCCGGGATGGATCACGGCGTGACTTCCGACGCTGTCGCGGTGCTCGATCGCTCCGGCGAACAGCCAGCTCACGGTCTGTAGCCCGGTGTGCGGATGCGGCGGAACCGTCATCGACGAGGGCTCCGGCCCGTAGTGATCGACGAAGCACCACGCGCCGATCAGGCTGCGCGCCCGCTGCGGGAGCGTGCGCCGCACGCCCATGGCGCGCGGCCCGCCGAGCGGGACTTCGCGCGGCTCGAGCACGGTGACGCCAGCCGGGGCCACCGTGGACTCCTCGACGATCTCCATCGGGTCCTTCTCAAGGTTGCTCACGTCAGCACCGCCTCCAGCTCGGTCAACAACCGGTCGGCGTCGTCGCGGCTGAACGGCAGCGGCGGCCGGATCTTGAGAGTGTCGTTCTTGGGCCCGGATGCCGCGAGCAGCACCCCGCGCGCCCGCAACTCGTTGACCACACCGAGGGCGTGTTGCTCGCTGTCGAGCTGCGCTCCGATGAACAGGCCGGATCCGCGAACCTCGACGAACCGCCCCGACGCCCGCAGCGTCTCGAGAAGGTAGCCGCCGACGTCCCGGGCGTTCTCGATGAGACCCTCGTCGCGCAGCACGTCGAGGGTGGCCTGGGCCGCGGCGATCGAGACCGAACTGCCGCCGAAGGTGTTGAAGTAGCGGGAGTGCCGGTTGAACTCGTCGACGAGCGCGGGTCGCGCGAGCATCGCCGCGATCGGCTGGCCGTTGCCCATGGGCTTGCCCACGGTCACGATGTCGGGAATCAGTCCGTACCGCTCGAAGCCCCACATCCCGGTGCCGAGGCGTCCAAACCCGGGCTGCACCTCGTCGGCGATGAACACGCCGCCGGCGGCGCGCACGGCGGCCGCGGCATCCGCCAACCCGTCGATGTCGGCGACTACGCCGTCGCTGGCGAGGATGGTGTCCACGATGAGCGCCGCGGGTCGCTTTCCCGCGGCGGCCAACTCGTCGAGCGCCGCGGGTACGCCGACCGCCAAGTCGTGGGGAGAGACGACTCGAACCCAGTCGGGCAGGGAGTCCACACCCCCGAGTGACGGTGAGATCGCCGCGACCTCGGTCGTGACCCCGTGATAGGCATTCTCGGTGACGATGACCCCGGTGCCGCCGGTCGCGAGTTTGGCGATCCGTAGCGCGAGGTCGTTCGCCTCCGACCCGGTGCAGGTGAACATGACGTTGCCGATGTCGTCCGGGAGGGTGCCGAGCAGGTCTTCGGCGTAGGCGACGGTCGCCTCGGACAGGTAGCGGGTGTGGGTGGTGATGGTCGCGGCCTGCTCCGCGATCGCCGCGACGACCCGGGGGTGTGAATGCCCGACCGAGGGGACGTTGTTGTAGGCGTCGAGATACTCGCGGCCGTCGGCATCCCACACGCTCGTTCCGAGGCCCCGCACCA
The DNA here is from genome assembly GCA_963787305.1 of uncultured bacterium. GTDB lineage: Bacteria > Actinomycetota > Actinomycetes > Actinomycetales > Microbacteriaceae > Rhodoglobus. The sequence goes on along the minus strand of CAWBCL010000002.1, from coordinate 192,268 downwards.
GACGCAGCGGCTCCCGGTAGAACAGGCGGTAGGCGCTGCCCATGGCGCGGGCCCGGCGTTCGATGAGGTCGCGGGTTGCGGCATCCAGAGTGCCGGCGCTCGCGGGGTCGAAATAGCTGGTCGGTCCAACCATCAGGTCTCCAGGTTTTCGAGTGTCGCGACGAGTCGATCGACCGGGCCGGCATCGCGCGCTCGGGCGATGAGAATGCGCTGCACGAGTCGCCCCGAGACGAGCCCGGGCAGAAGCTCCAACTCCACGTCGGTGAGGCGCACCAGCGACAGGTACCCATCGAGGAAGGGTTGCACTGCGGGCCAGGCGGGAGCCGCAGCGGTCACGAGGTAGCCCATCGCAACTGCCACATCGATCACCCGTGCCGAATAGAGCACGTCGCCGAAGTCGAGCACGCCGACCACGTAGGCGCTCGAAGCAGGGTCGACGAGCACGTTGCCCGGGTGGAAGTCGTTGTGGATCACCTGGTGCGGAACCTCGCCGAGCCTCGGCAAAACCTCGTGTTCGAAGTGGTCGATGCTGCGCTCGACGGCGTCACTCGGAGAGAACTCGAGCAGCTGCGCGCAGGTCGTGCAGCCGCTGCAGGTCCCACGGGAACGTGCGCCTGGCGCCGGGGTGATCGAAGTCGGCGAGCGACAGGCTCAGCCGCGCCAGCGCGGTTCCCGCAAGGCGCATCTGCTCGGCGTCAGGCCAGGCGTCGAGCATCCGCGTGCCGTCCAACCATGTGGTCATTCGCACGACACGACCGTCGACCACCGCGTACGCCTCGTCGTCGACGGTCGGGATGCCGCGCTGCACCGGTTGCCCAGCACGACCGGCGTGCTCCATCGCCTCGACCTGCAGGGCGATCGTGTCCACGCTGTCGGCGGGATGCGCGACCTTAAGCACGGCGCGCCCGTCGGGGGTCGTGACCGCGAAGCTGTCGTCCCGCTCGGTGTCGAGGCGCTGAAGCGCGGTTGGCTCGAGGCGCCACAGGCGGCGCACCAGCGCGGATGCCGCGGCCGGCGTCATCCGCTCGAACGCGTCCTCGTCACCGGGCATCCAGTCCACGGGTTCAGCTTAGGCACCCCGACCGGGGTGGCGGGGCGGATGCCGCGGACTAGACCGACCCGATCAGGCCCAGTAGCACGAGAATCGTCGACCCGCCGATCGTGAGGGCGAGCAGCGCGATGATCAGCACCCAGGTCAGCCCCTTCATGCTGCGGAGCTTGCCCAGGAATCCGACCGGGCGGGAGTCGTAGTCATCGCTCATGGTTCGAGCCTAAGACAGCGGTCACGCCTACGGCGAACAGCGGACTATTGGCGCCCTCCCGTGGTTAGTCTCTTTACATCGGTACCGAACTCCAACGGTGCCAAAGGAGTGAAGAAGATGTTCGAAAGATTTACGGATCGCGCCCGTCGCGTTGTCGTCTTGGCCCAAGAAGAGGCCAAGATGCTCAACCACAACTACATCGGTACCGAGCACATCCTGCTCGGGCTGATTCACGAGGGCGAAGGCGTCGCCGCCAAGGCGCTCGAGTCACTCGGCATCTCCCTGGATGCCGTGCGCGACCAGGTGCAGGACATCATCGGCCAGGGTCAGCAGCAGCCGACCGGGCACATCCCGTTCACTCCCCGCGCCAAGAAGGTGCTCGAGCTCTCGCTTCGTGAGGCCCTTCAGCTCGGCCACAACTACATCGGCACGGAGCACATCCTGCTCGGCCTCATCCGCGAGGGCGAGGGCGTCGCAGCCCAGGTGCTCGTCAAGCTCGGCGCCGACCTCAACCGCGTGCGCCAGCAGGTCATCCAACTGCTCTCCGGTTACCAGGGCAAAGAGGCGGTCGCCGTCGGCGGCAACGACGCTGCGCCCGACAAGGGTTCGCAGATTCTCGACCAGTTCGGCCGCAACCTCACTCAGGCGGCCCGCGACGGCAAGCTCGACCCGGTCATCGGTCGCGAGAAGGAGATGGAGCGGGTCATGCAGATTCTCTCCCGCCGCTCCAAGAACAACCCCGTGCTGATCGGTGAGCCCGGCGTCGGTAAGACCGCCGTCGTCGAAGGACTCGCGCTGGCGATCGTGCACGGCGACGTGCCTGAGACGCTCAAGGACAAGCAGCTCTACACGCTCGACCTCGGCAGCCTCATCGCCGGCAGCCGGTACCGCGGTGACTTCGAGGAGCGCCTCAAGAAGGTGACCAAGGAGATCCGCACCCGCGGTGACATCATCACGTTCATCGACGAGATTCACACCCTTGTGGGTGCCGGAGCCGCCGAGGGCGCTATCGACGCGGCATCCATCCTCAAGCCTCTGCTCGCCCGGGGTGAGCTCCAGACGATCGGTGCGACCACGCTCGACGAGTACCGCAAGCACTTCGAGAAGGATGCCGCGCTCGAGCGCCGCTTCCAGCCAGTGCAGGTGCACGAGCCCTCCTTGCCGCACACCATCAACATCCTCAAGGGGCTGCGCGACAAGTACGAGTCGTTCCACAAGGTGTCGATCACGGATGGCGCGATCGTCGCCGCGGCGAACCTCGCGGACCGCTACGTGCAAGACCGCTTCCTGCCCGACAAGGCGATCGACCTGATCGACGAGGCCGGCGCTCGCCTGCGCCTGTCGATCCTGTCCGCCCCGCCGGAGTTGCGCGAGTTCGACGAGAAGATCGCCGGAGTGCGCGGCCAGAAGGAAGGCGCGATCGAAGACCAAGACTTCGAGAAGGCCGCGAGCCTGCGCGACGAGGAGAAGAAGCTCCTCGGCGAGCGTCTGCGCCTCGAGAAGCAGTGGAAGGCCGGAGACGTCTCCACGACCGCTGAGGTGGACGAGGGGCTCATCGCCGAGGTGCTGGCCGCGGCCACGGGCATCCCGGTGTTCAAGCTCACCGAGGAAGAGTCGAGCCGGCTCATCTTCATGGAGAAGGCGCTGCACATGCGCGTCATCGGCCAGGAAGAGGCCATCTCGGTTCTCGCCAAGACCATCCGCCGCACGCGTGCCGGACTCAAAGACCCGAAGCGCCCATCTGGTTCGTTCATCTTCGCCGGCCCCACCGGTGTCGGTAAGACCGAGCTCGCGAAGGCGCTCGCCGAGTTCCTGTTCGACGACGAGAACGCCCTGATCTCTCTCGACATGAGCGAGTACGGCGAGAAGCACACGGTCTCGCGACTGTTCGGTGCCCCTCCCGGATTCGTCGGCTTCGAAGAGGGCGGCCAGCTCACCGAGAAGGTTCGCCGCAAGCCGTTCAGCGTGGTGCTGTTCGACGAGATCGAGAAGGCTCACCCGGACATCTTCAACTCGCTGCTCCAGATTCTGGAGGAGGGACGTCTGACGGATGGCCAGGGTCGCGTCGTCGACTTCAAGAACACCGTCATCATCATGACGACCAACCTCGGCACGAAAGACATCTCAGGCACGCCGATCGGATTCACCTCCGACAGCGACGTCTCGACGAGCTATGACCGCATGCGCGGCAAGGTCGTCGAGGAGCTGAAGAAGCACTTCAAGCCGGAGTTCCTCAACCGTGTTGATGAGACCATCGTCTTCCCGCAGTTGAGCCCGGAAGAGCTGCTGCAGATCGTGGACCTGTTCATCAAGCGGCTCTCCGAGCGCCTGATGGACCGCGACCTGACCGTGGAGCTCACCCTCCCCGCGAAGCAGCAACTCATCAAGGTCGGATTCGATCCGGCGCTCGGCGCTCGGCCGTTGCGTCGTGCCGTGCAGCACGAGGTGGAGGATCGCCTCAGCGAGAAGATCCTGCACGGCGAGCTCAACGCGGGCGACCACGTGCACGTCGACTACATCGAGGGTGAGTTCGTGCTCACCACGGGTCGCCAGGCCGGACTCGACGAGAAGGAGCCGGCGGCCGTAGAGGCGTAACGTCCTCCGGTGATCGAGCTTGTCGAGATCTCGACTTCGCTCGATCACCGGTCTTCGGTCGATCACCGGTACTTTTGACCCGTGACCTCATTCTCCGTGCGCCCCGCGCGCACCAGCGACATCCCGGCGATTCAGACCCTGGTCGAGCCGCTCGTTCAGCGGCGCATCCTGCTCGGCAAAGACCGCGTCGTGCTCTACGAGGCGGTTCCCGAGTTCCGCGTGGCCGAGACCGAGTCCGGTGAGGTCATCGGATGCGGCGCCCTCCACGTCATGTGGGAGGACCTCGGCGAGGTGCGAACCCTCGCGGTGACCGACGGCTGGCTGGGCAGGGGTGTCGGTCACGGCATCCTCGAAGCCGTAGAGACGGATGCTCGTGCCTACGGCCTCTCGCGGCTGTTCTGCCTCACCTTCGAGACGCACTTCTTTGGCCGCCACGGGTTCGAGCCGATCGAGGAAGACATCGTCGCACCCGAGGTGTTCGCCCAGCTGTCGCTCTCCCCCGACGAGGGCGTCGCCGAGTTCCTCGATCTGTCGCGTGTGAAGCAGAACACTCTGGGCAACACGAGGATGCTCAAGCACCTGTGAGCCTCAGGTGCCAGTGAGGTAGCGGGCACGCCGCGCAATCGCCCCGAGTTCACAGGCGCGGCGGCTTACCCTTACGTCATGTCGACGTTCCGCACCCCGGTCGGCCCGCAGCCGCCCAGCGTCTATTGGCGCCGCCGTCTTGTGCTGGGGCTCGGACTTCTCGCGGTCATCGTCATCGTGATCCTCATCATCGTGCGGCCCGGTTCCGGGGCACCCGCGCCGACGCCCAAGCCGACGAACACGTCGACGGCGCCGGCCAGTTCCGCGCCAACCAATGCCGCGGGCCAGGTCGAGTGTGACCTCAGCAAGGTCACGCTGACCGCCACCACCGACTCCAACAGCTACGACGCCGGCGTGCAGCCGAAGCTGTCGTTCACACTGCAGAGTCGAATGACTGAGGATTGCGTCATCGAGGCCGGCTCCGACCTTCAGGAGTTTCGAATCACCAGCGGTGACGAACTGATTTGGACGTCGAAGGACTGCCAGGAGTCGCCGGTTGCCGCGACAGCGATCCTGATACCCGGGGTGCCGCTGGCAGGGCCCGTCGCTGACCTGGGACCGCACCCGATCGTCGACCGACACCTGCACGACGCCCGCGACCCGGTCGTCGCCGAGGGATCGAGCTACCACCTTCAGGTGATCGTCGGAGAGCTCACCTCGACAAACTCGACCCAGTTCCTGCTGTATTGATGGAATCGTTTCGTTCCGAGTCGCTCGCGAGCGCGCTCGAGGCTCAGGATGTCGCGGCCGTAGCGTTCGCGCTGCGCAACGACAAGGTCGCCGTTCCGCTTCTGCCCTCCGACGGTTCTCCGCAGGTGCGAGTGTTCCGCCGCGGCGAGGCGGACAGCTACATGCTGCTGCTGTTCTCGTCGCTGGAGACCTACCAGCGGATGCTCCCCGAGGAGGACGACCTCACGGTGGCCGCCTACGACGGTGAGTCGCTGCGCGACTTCCTCGCGCAGAACATCGGGGTGCTCGAGTCGGTGTGGTTCGACGTCGCCGGTCCGCACGCCATGCAGGCGGTGCCTCAGGACGTCCTCGACGCGCTGGACCTATCTGCTCCCTAGGTCGCAGTTCTGCTGCGCCTGAGAGAATGGTCGGGTGCCCACCCAGATTCTGACCATGCTCAATCGACCGTCGCTGGATGCCGCGGCGCGTGTCGATTCGGCGCCCGCGTTCACCATGGTCGATCCCGGCCGAGCCGCAGTTGAGCGTGCTCGATCTCGCCGCCACCCGTGGCGACGGAATCTTCGAGACGCTCAGCATCGGCGGCGGTCACCCGCAGGCTCTGGAGCATCACCTGCGTCGGTTCGCCCGGTCGGCCGAGATGCTCGACCTTCCCCGGCCAGACCTCGACACATGGCGCGCGGCGATCCACGCGACCGTCGCGGCACTGGAGCCCGCTGGCGAGGCATGGGTCAAGATCGTCATGACGCGCGGGGTCGAGGGCAGCGGCATCCCGACCGGGTGGGCTTTCGGAGCGCACTCGCCCGACTTCACCCGCGATCGCACCGAAGGCATTCGGGTCAGCCTGCTCGATCGCGGGTATCGGCACGACGTCGAACAGACCTCGCCCTGGCTGCTCGCGGGAGCGAAGACGCTCAGCTACGCCATCAATCGCGCGGCGGTGCGCGAGGCCGTGCGTCGCGGAGACGACGACGTGATCTTCGTCTCGTCCGACGGCATCGTGCTCGAAGGCCCCACCTCGACGGTGCTCTACCGGCGTGGCGACGAACTACTCACCCCGGGCACCGGGCTCGGAATTCTCGACGGCACGACTCAGGCGAACGTATTCCGCTACGCGGAGAGCGTCGGGCTCACGACCGCGTTCGAGCTCACCACCCCCGACCTGCTGCGGGCCGCGGATGCCGCGTGGCTGGTCTCGAGCGTGCGCCACCTCGCCCCCATCCGAGCCATCGACGGTGTGGAGCGACCCGTGGCCACGGAGTTCACGGCCGAGGTCAACGCCTGGCTGGGTGCCCTGCGGGAGTAGGGCGTTCTAGGCCTGAGTTTCGCGCGCGACCGATTCGAGGTCGATCGGCTCCAAGACGTAGCCGGCCGTGTACTTGCCCTTCGGGTCGAGTTCGTGGATGAGGTCGACAAGCGCTCGTCTGGATGTCGGCGAGCCGACGCACATCGCCTTGCGCGACGAGGGTCATGCCTTCGTCGATCGGGGTGAACCAGTCGCGGAAGCTGGCATCCTCGCGGTATCGCTTGATGAAGGCGGCGTACCCCATCACCGTCGGGGTGCGCACCTTGGAGACGACCTCCCAGGAGCACATCAGTTCGCCGATCGCGCGCTGCTCGGTCGTGAAGAACAGGAAGGCGACGCTGTCTTCGCTGCGGCGCAGGGTCTTGAGCACGCCGTCGATGAGCTTCTGCACCGAGATGTCGCGCCCGCCTTCGCCGCTGGAGGAGAGCACGGCCTGTCGGCGGGCCTCGATCCAGCCGAAGTAGTGGGCGAACAGGAAGGCGGTGCTGGCGATCGCGTAGTCGCCGTGGCTTTCGTAGCGCTTCATCAGCGGCACCCACCCGGTCTCGACGATGTTGAAGATGCGCGACTGGAGTTCGGCAGCAGACTGGGCCAGCGGTTCGTACACTCGCTCGGCCGCCTTGAGCGCCGACTGTGTCTCGAGCCGTTCGTCGCGTTCGTCGTCGAGTTGGCGGTTCAGGCGCGCGGTGCGGATCGAGAACCAACCGGAGAGCGCGACGCTCGCGACGCTCAACACGATCGCGAGGGCGGTGAGGCCCGTTTCGATGGTCATGGCTTGATGCTAGCGGCGTGCGAGCCCGGCGCGAAGGCCCGATACCTGGGCTGCGAACATAGCGAAACGCGGCGGTTAACGGCGAAAGACCCCCGCGCCCTTGCGGGCATCGGGGGCCTTTCTGTTTGCCAACGAGTTGCCCCGTCGACCACCTTCGGGTTTGACGCCTCCGGTGTTCCCTTCGGGTTTAACCCCTCCGGTAGAAGAAGAATTTACTCCGCTCAGAGCGCTGCGCAACCCGTAAAGTTTCGCTAGATAGTTGAGGGTTACCTGAATTGGGGGTGTCCCCGGGGTAGACAAGACTTTCTATCAGCATCCTGACCGGGCTACTCTGGTGAGGTGGACGACAACTTTGGGGTGCCAGCAGGCTGGTATCCCGACCCGCTCGGGTTGCCCCAGCTTCGCTGGTGGGACGCTCAGTCGTGGACGGAGCACACCTCCGAAGTTCGCGCGCCCATGATTGTGCAGCCGGCGGCTCGATGGAGTTTCGTCGACGACGAGGTCTCTGATCGCGATACCCAGTCGTGGGACGATCTGCCGTCCCGCCGCGAGCAGCGCGAACGCGAACGCGAAGACAGTTCGGATCTTCCGAGGTACGCCACGGCATCCACGACGTTTGCCGAGCCGGAACCCGAGACCGAGACCGAGCCTGACGAAGATCGTGACGAGTTGAGCGCCCAACCGCTCCTGGCGATGACGCTCAAGGAGCTCGAGCCGCCGCTCACCGACACTCTCGACGAGCAGACGCCGGGACCTCGACGCGCATCGAGCCACACCAACGCCGCGCCGGCCGCCTCAATGCTCAGCGCGCTCGCCGAGGAGGACGAGGCGCCGACCCGAGCACCCAAGCGGATGCACACCTACACGGGCGCCGTCTGGTTCATCGCTCTCATGCCGCTGCTCCAATTGGCGACGAGCGTGCTGCTGATCGTGGGCGGTCTCGGCCAGAACCTCCCGCTCTACCTCGCTCGTCTGGTTCGCGCCGTACTTCATCGTTCTCGGGCTCGCCGCGTTCGACCGCCTCGTGCTCACGCTCTGGGGTCACGAGCGACCGGCCCCCGCGTGGTGGGCGCTGCTTGCGCAGCCCGGCTACCTTCTGGTGCGCGCGATGCGCACCTACCGCCAGACCGGCAAGGGGTTCTCGCCGATCGCCGGATTCGCGACTCGGTCACCGCGGTGCTGGCCGGCATCCTCGTGCTCCCCGGGCTCATCATCGCGGCCGTTCCCGGCTACTTCGCGAACGAGGTGGCGAGTTCCGTCGAAGCGGATGCCGCCGTGCTCGGCGCCCACTTCACCGTCGTCTGCCCCGCGCCGCCGTTGATTGTCGGCCAGACCTTCGCGTGCATCGGCACCAAGGATGACGGCACCTGGGACTCAATCTCGGTGCGCCTCTCCCGCCAGAGCGGCTGGATCGACTGGCGCGTCGAGGACTGGGGTCCCGACATCATGATCGGTTCCTAGAGCTCCGACTTCAGCGGGTGACAGTCACCTAGAACTCCGGTACGTCGATCTTCTCGGCGGTCGAGCCGGCGAAGGCGAGCCGCAGCGCCTCCCTGAGGTGCACAGTCTCACTATCCAGCACGGAGCTGAACCCCAGCCGTTTGGCTTCGGCGGTGCGCTGCTTGGCCGAGGACGCCGGGCGGATCTCGCCGGCGAGGCTGATCTCGCCGACGGCGGCGAGCGTCACGGGAAACGCCTTGTCGCGATAGGCGCTGGCGATGGCCAGGGCGATCGCGAGGTCGGCGCCGGGTTCGGTGAGCCGGATGCCGCCCACCGTCGAGACGTAGACGTCGAAGCTCGAGAGGGCGAGGTTGGCCCGCCGCTCGAGCACGGCCAGCAGCATGGCGACTCGGGACGAGTCGACCCCGTTGACCACTCGGCGCGGTTGCGGGGCCTGCGTCTTGACGATCAGTGCCTGCACTTCGACCGGCAGGGCGCGGCGACCCTCGACGGCGATCGTGACGCAGGTGCCGCTGACCGGCACTCTGGCGCGGGAGAGGAACAGCCCGCTCGGGTCGGCGACCTCCGCGATTCCGTCGCCGGTCATCTCGAAGCAGCCGACCTCGTCGGTCGGCCCGAAGCGGTTCTTGTGGGCGCGCACGAAGCGCAGGGATGTCTGGCGGTCGCCCTCGAACTGCAGCACGACATCCACGAGATGTTCGAGCAGTCGTGGGCCCGGCGATCGTGCCGTCTTTGGTGACGTGGCCGACGAGCAGCACGGGCAGGTTGCGGTCTTTGCTGACGCGGATGAGCGTGGATGCCACTTCCCGCACCTGCGACGGGCCGCCGGCGAGCCCGTCGGTGAGCCCGGACGCCACGGTCTGCACGCTGTCGACGATCACGAGCTGCGGCTGCACCTCGTCGATCTGCCCGAGGATCGTCGCGAGGTCGGTCTCGGCCGCGAGAAACAGCGACGGTTGAAGCGCGTTGGTGCGTTCGGCGCGCAGCCGCACCTGGCTCACGGACTCCTCGGCACTGACGTAGAGCACGCGCTGACCGGATGCCGCGGCGCGACTGGCCACCTCCAGCAGCAGTGTCGACTTGCCGACCCCCGGCTCGCCGCTCAGGAGTATCGCCGCCCCCGGCACCACTCCGCCGCCGAGCACGCGGTCGAACTCGGCGATGCCGCTCGGCCAGTGCGCGACGGATTCGGCGCCAATCTCCGTGATCGGGCGGGCCCCACTGGCGGGACGCACGGCTGTGACGCGGGCTACTGGTGCCGTGGCATCCACCACCGTGTTCCACTGCTGGCACTCGCCGCACTGGCCGACCCATTTGAGGTTCGTCCAGCCGCACTCGGTGCAGCGGAACGTGGTCGTGGGGCGGGCCATGGGCCAAGCCTACGACCGGCGGGTGACAGCGCGACGCGGGACCTTCGCCCCTTACCCGGCCAGCGAGTTGGGCGGAGAGTGGAGGCAGAGCACTGCTGGATGACTGGAGGCACTCATGGGCATCATCATTGTGGGAGTAAGCGGCGACACGAGCGGTCACCCTGCGATCGGCTGGGCGGTGCGGCACGCCAAGGCGACCGGCGGCTCGGTCGAACTAGTGCACATCGTCGACATCACCTGGGGTGTCATCCCCCAGGACTGGGCGGAGCGCGCGCTGCTGGCCGCAGAGGAGGCGCTTCGGGGCGAGGCGGACCACGCTCGCTCCGTCGATTCCGGCGTGCCCGTGCATCCGACGGTGCTGATTGGCTCGCCGACGACCACGCTCGCCGAATACGCGGCAGGCGCGGAGCTGCTGGTCGTGGGCACCGATGCGCCCCGCGCCGGGTCCGAGCTCGCGCTCAGCAGCAGGGCGGCGCGGATCGCGGCCACCGCCACCTGCCCGGTCGCGGTCATCCCCAACGCACCTGCCGGAACCGGGGTTGTGGTCGGGGTTGACGGCTCCGAGGCATCCGCAGCGGCAGTTGCTTTCGCCGCGCGCGAGGCGGATCGCGTCGGTGACTCGCTCACCGCGATCTATGCGTGGACTCTCCCCGAACCGTGGGGCGCCAGCGAGACGAGTGTCTGGCCGACGACCCCTGCCGAGGAGGATCAGCGCATTCTGGCCGAGGCGATCGCCGGCCTGGCCAGCGAGTATCCCGACCTCACCGTGGTGTCAGAAGTTGTCGGCGCGCGACCGTTGCGGGCACTGTACGCGGCCAGCGTCGGGGCGCGGATGCTCGTGGTCGGCAGTCACGGTCGACACGGCTTGAGCAAGGCGCTGCTGGGCTCGGTCAGCGAGGACATGCTGCTCTCGATGCCGTGTCCGGTCGTCGTCGTTCCCGGCTGAGGCCGCCTAGATCTAGCCGCCCGCCCGGTTCCACGCCATCATTCCGCCGCGAACGGTGGATGCCTCGAACCCCTGCGTCGCGAGCATGCGGGCGGCCAGCGCCGAGCGCATCCCGGACTGGCAGATCGCCACGACCGGGCGACCCTTCGATAGTGATCCGAGCTTGCTCTCGAGTGTGTCGAGCGGAATGTGACGCGCCTCCCGGGCGTGTCCGGAGTTCCACTCGTCGCGATTGCGCACGTCGATGAGCACGGCGCCGGAGCGCACGAGAGCCTTGGCCTCGGCGACGCTGATTCGCGCGTAGTTCTTGCGGAACGGATTCCACATGGTCAGTTGCCCTCCGTCGCGAGGGGCAGCCCGGCCGCGCGCCAGGCCGAGGTTCCGCCCAGCACGTTGATGGCGGACGACGCCCTGCGCGGTGAGCCACTCGGCGGCCTGCGCGCTGCGCCCGCCGCTCTCGCAGATGATGTAGACGTCACCGCCTTCGGGGATCTCGCTCGCGCGAGCAACGAACTCGCTCAATGGGATGTTGACGGCTTCGGGAGCGTGGCCGGACACGTACTCGACGACCTCGCGAACGTCGATCAGGGTCGGCTGCTCGAGCTCGGAGAGCGCGCGGATGTCGATGGTGTTCATGGGCATGCTTCCAATGATGCCCCTAGGGGTATAGCGGCACCAAAACGAGCGCGGCCACCGCGGAAGTCGTCGGGCCACCCCGGGTGTACTAAACTCTTTCCCGGAACCGTGTCCGAGCGGCCGAAGGTGCAACTCTCGAAAAGTTGTGTGGGTGAGAGCCCACCGTGGGTTCAAATCCCACCGGTTCCGCCAGTGTCACAAAGACCGCCCCAGTCAGGCGGTCTTTGTCGTTAAGGTCACTGCGATCGTCTCACCCGCGTCGAATCCGCGAATGCGGCTAGCGTTGGCAGCGTGAAAGCATCGAGCCGGGTTGTTCCAGCGGTGCTTGTCGCGGCATCCCTCGCGATGCTCGCCGGATGCGTTCCTGCACCGCAACCCGAGGCTCCCGCTCCCGAACGCGCGGTGACGAGCGCCCCCTCCGGCCTCAAATTGATCTCGGGTCAGCTGCGACTCAGCGACGAGGCGATCGTAGCGTTGGTGCCCAACACGCAGCCCGGATGCTCCGCGGCGGTGGGCATCGAGGGCGAAGTGGTGTGGGCCGGTGCGGCCGGGCTCGCCGACCTCTCGGCGGGCACCCCCGTCACAACCGGGACCCGGTTCGATATCGCGTCGGTGTCCAAGCAGTTCACCGCAACCGCGATCCTGATGCTGCAGCGGGAGGGGCTGCTGTCGGTCTCGGACACGATCGGCACGTATGTGGACGGCCTGCCTTGGTGGGGAGCCGAAGTCACACTCGACCAGCTCATCCATCACACCAGTCGCATTCCGGACTATTGGGTGAGGCTCGACGACATTGGCATCGGGTTCAGCGACGCCGCCGATCAGCAGGTCACCCTCGACGCGATCCGGCGCGACTACGACCTTGAGCCTGGCACCGGATTTCTCTACTCGAACTCGAACTACGTGCTGCTCGCGGAGGTCGTGGCGCGGGTGAGCGGTCAGGCGCTCCCGGAGTTCCTCGCTGAGCGGATCTTCACGCCCCTCGGCCTCGACATGGTGCTCGCTCCCACCCTGCACGCTCCCGACATCGCGCTGTCGTACGACGACAACAACCAGCTACAGGAGGCGGGCTGGACCTCCTACGGTCACACGGGCATCATCACGACGCCGTCGGAGCTGGTGCGGTGGGGCGACCAGTACCGAGCCGGGGACATCATCCAAGACGACTTCGCGGTCGGCGCGGTCGACGAGGAGGCTGGCGAGCTCTATGCGGCCGGCATGGACATCGAGGTCGATGGTGACCTCAACCACACCGGGCGCATGGGCGGCTTCGTCTCAGACTTCACCGTCTCCGCCGACCGCACCATGGTGATCGCGGTCATGTGCAACGGCCACCTGTCGAATCGTTTCGGCGTCGCTGATGCGCTCTGGGCGATCTGGAGACCGCTGGGGGCGGGATGACGCGCTAGGGCGCGTGCGCTATCTGCCGAACAGCTTGGCGAAGAATCCCGTGCTCGGCTCGTTCTCGTGGCCTTCACAGCGCTGCGACTTCGGCACGCCCTTCATGACCTGGTCGACGTGCTGGCCGCAGCCGCTCCACGTCGTCTTACCGCACTTGCGACACGTCACTGCCGAACACATGATGCCTCCTGATGATTGATTGACTGACTCGTCACAGTATACCCCCGGGGGTATCGGTTTCACCAATCGTCTGCGGTCACGCGCTGCGGATGATCCCCATCATCCCTTGGTCTTCGTGATCGAGGATGTGGCAGTGATACACGGTCGTGCCGGTGAGCCCCTCGAACGCGATGCGCACGACGGCGCTTCCCCGAGCAGGCACGGGAACGACATCCTGATAGTCGATGCCTGGAACCGTCGCGCCATTCGCCTCGATGAGTTGCATGGGCCAGACGTGCAGATGGAATGGATGATCCATCGTGCTGGTGTTGACGATCGTCCACTCCTCGATCGCGCCGGACTCAACCTCGATGTCGATGCGATCGTGACCGAACTCCTTGCCATCGATGGTGAAGCTCATGCCGCCGCCCAGCCCCATGCCGCCCATCGCGAGGGTGACGGTGCGGCGCGCCGTAATTGCCTCGAGCCTGAGGTCTCGCTGGGGCGGCTGTTGCGACACCGGGGATGCGTCGAGAACTGCGGTGCCGGCAACGGTAAGTGTTGCCAGATCCGCGCCGGTGGTGTTGCTAGCCGGGGCGCCCATGCCGGAGTTGCCGCGATCAAACGGCAGCGTGCGCAGCAGAGATTCCCCCTCTGACATCGTCACGAGCAGGTCGGCGCGGTTGCCGGGCATCAGTACGACTTCCTCAACGTCGCGAGGTTTCTCGTAGCGAGCACCGTCAATGCCGAGAAGCGTGAGGCTTTGCCCGTCGAGTCGCAGGCGCAGATAACGGGAAGCGCAGGCGTTCACCACCCGCCAACGCTCGCGCTCGCCGGGCTGCGCGAGCATCGTCGCCCCGACCTGGCCGTTGACCATCACCACGTCGCCTTCACGGCCCTGCATCCGCACCATGTTTGATGCCGAGTCGATCGTTCCCGCCGCGTCGAAGCCGATGTCCGAAATGACGAGCACGCGCTCGCGGGCGGCCTCGATCACGGACTCGTCCGGGTCCTCGACGATGATTGCGCCATAGAGCCCGCCAAAGAGCTGCTCGGCGGAGATGCCGTGGTGGTGCGGGTGGTACCAGAACACCCCGGGCGGGTGATCCTCGCCAAGTTCGTAGACGTAGTCGTGGGTGGAGTTCGGGTCGATCCTGACAAACACGTTGTCACTGTTGCCCTCGGGGGAGACGACGAGTCCGTGCGTGTGCAGGTTGGTGGGGGCATCCAGCCGGTTGGCGAAAGTCAGCTCGACACGGTCGCCCGCCTTCAGGCGGAGGGTGGGCCCGGGAAGGCCACCGTTGTAGGTGAGTGCGCGCACGGCGGTACCGTCGATCTCCACGGTCGTCGGGGCGGCCGTGAGATCGAGAACGAGCCGGCCCTCGGAACTCGCCAGGGCGGCAGGTTCGCGAAGCGTACCCAGCGCCGACGGCGTTCCGGCCGACGGCGGTGACGAACTTGCGGTCGGTGAGCCCGGATTGCCGACGGACTGGCTCAGCACGACAGCGGCGCCGCCGGCGACGACAACACCAGCGCCGATCCCCCCGAGGATGATCACTTGTCGACGATTCAGTTCGACCATTCGTGCTCCTTGCCTCGTCGAGTGGTCGGCTTAGGCGAGCGAGAGAAACAGCTTCTCGAGCTTGGCCTTGTCGAGCGACGGGTCATCCTGTTTCACGCACTGTTCGAGCGTGCTCGCGATGATGGCGAAGCCAGCACGGTCGAGTGCGCTCGACACGGCGGCGAGCTGAGTGACGACGCTCGTGCAGTCTTGGCCCTCATCGATCATGCGGATGACGGCGGTGAGCTGACCCTGCGCGCGGCGCAGACGGTTGAGCACGGGCTTCATGTCGGCGGCGTTGAGATCCATCGTTCCTCCAGTTTGGACGTGTGGTTTCACAATACCCCTTCCCGTATACTTGCATACCCCGTGGGGTATCTGTCATTGTTGACGCTATCGCACGCTGACCCGCTCTCGGAGGAATCACCATGAAGATCGCCCGCCTTATCGCCACCCTCGCCGTTGCGACCTCGGTCACGCTGGGAATCGCCGCCTGCGCGCCCACGGCCGAACCGATTTCGATCTCGTCCGAGACGATCGTGCTTGACGTGCGGACGCCCGACGAGTTCGCCTCCGGTCATCTGGAGGGCGCCATCAATCTCGACGTACAGTCCGCCGACTTCGACAGCCTGGCCGCGCAACTGCCCCTCGATGCCGAGTACGTGGTGTACTGCCGCTCGGGCAACCGATCCGCGGCGGCAATCCAGCGGCTTGAGGCTATGGGCTTCACCACGCTGACGGATGCCGGGGGAATTGAGGCTGCAGCGGCATCCACCGGCCTTGCCATCGTCCGCTGAGCGCATGTCCGTCGTCGGCGCTCAGGCCCGACGCTGGAACGACGCGAGGTGGTTCTCCGAGCCGGCGAGTAGGCGCTCGTACGCGCTGATGACATCCGCTTCGTCCTCGGCCGCGATGGCGACAGTCAGGTCGGCGATGTCCTTCTCCTCGATGAGGATGCCTACCTGAATGGCCTCGTCAAGACTCGCAGAGCCGCGCGAGACCAGCTCGTCGTAGAGCGCCTGCAACTCGGGATTGGCGAATACTCCGACCTCGGCTGAGCGGGGATCGGCGATGCCGCGGGTCTCGAGCAAGGGCAGCACGAGGCTTTGGTGCGTCGTCTCGCTGTCGAGGATATTGGCGAAGATGCTTGAGCCCCACAGGTCGTTCATTGTGACGTAGACGTCGTGAGCGAGCTTCTCCTCTTCGATGATGTAGAGCAGGCTCGCCGTGGTGTCGTACGCCTCGGGCGTCGGCGTGCTCGAAGCAGTGGCCTCCACCTCGGTCTGCGAGGGTGTCGACGCCACGGTGACCGGAGCGGGGGCTGGGTTGGCAAGCAGGGCTACTGCGGTTGCGGCTGCGCCCAGTGCGATGACGCCGGCTGTGACGCCGACAATGATTGAGGTGCGCTTGTTCATGCGAGTACCTTCGTTTCGGTCAGGGCGCGGGCGGAGGTGCCCGTGCTCCAGGTGAGGTATCCGCCGTCGAGGTTGACGGCATCCCGGTGCAACTGAGACAGCAGTCGGACGGCGCTGTGTCCTCGCTGACCGACCTTGCACGTGACGATGAGCCGCCCGGCCGGGAGCTCGCTCGCGCGCGTACGGATGTCATCGAGCGGGATGTTGACGGAGCCGGTGATGGCGCCGTCGGCGTACTCGGCCGCGGTGCGCACGTCGACGAGGGTGGCCCCAGCGTCGAGCGCGGCATCCAACTCGTGCCATTGGATCGACGGGGTGAGACTCTCGAGCGCATTGAGCGCGACGTAGCCGAGCATGTTCACGGGGTCTTTGGCCGAGGAGAACTGCGGTGCGTAGGCGAGCTCGAGGTCGGCGAGTTCGGATGCGGTGATCCCGCCCGCCATCGCGGTGGCGATGATGTCGATGCGCTTGTCGACGCCGTCGACGCCGATGCCCTGTGCGCCGAGTATCTCGTCGGTGGTCGCGTCGACCACAAGCTTGAGCGACATAGATTCAGCGCCGGGGTAGTAGCCGGCGTGCGATGCCGGGTGCGTGTGAAACACGCGGATCTCCCGTCCGCGAGCCCGCAGCAGCTTCTCGCTCCAGCCGGTCGCGGCGATCGTCAGGCCCATGACTCCGACGACGGCGGTGCCGAGTGCGTCGCGCACGGTGATCGTTTTGCCGGAGATCGCATCGGCGACCAGGCGTCCGTGGCGGTTGGCTAGGCCCGCGAGCGCGACGAGGCGCTGTTCTCCCGAGATCGCATCCGTCTTCTCGACGGCGTCGCCGATCGCGTAGATCGAGGGGTCGCTCGTGCGCAGCTGGTCATCCACTCGGATGCCGCCGCGCTCGCCGAGGTCGAGACCGGCGGCGACGGCGAGGGATGTCTCGGGCCGCACGCCGATCGAGGCGATCACGAAGTCGGCCGCAACGACGGTGCCGTCGCTGAGTTCCGCGCTGTCGACACCGAGTGTCGTCACCTGGGTGTTCAGCCGGATGTCGACGCCCGCGGCGCGCAGCCGATCGGCGACCGGTCCCGCCATCTCGATGTCGAGCGGGGGGAGCACCTGTTCGCCGAGTTCGACGAGGGTGACGTCGAGCCCTCGGTGCACGAGGTTCTCGACCATTTCGAGGCCGATGAATCCGGCACCGATGACGAGTGCCGACGTGGGCGCTGCCGAGAGCGCGGCCATCGCGGCGTCGACGTCCTCGATGTCACGCAGGGTGAGCATCCGTTCTCCGCCGGGTAGTGGCGGTCGCACCGGGTTCGCCCCGGGTGAGAGCACAAGCGCGTCGTATCGTTCGACGCTGTTCTCGCCGGTGACGAGGTTGTGCACCGTGACAGTCTTGGTCGCAGGGTCGATCGCGGTGACCTCGTTGTGCACGCGCACGTCGAGGTTGAAGCGCGCTCCGAGGGATGCTGGACTCTGCAGCAGTAGGTCGTCGCGCTCTTCGATGACGCCGCCAAGGTAGTAGGGCAGGCCGCAGTTCGCGAAAGAGACGTGGCCCCCGCGTTCGAGCACCACGATGTCGGCGTCTTCTTGGAGTCGACGGAGGCGGGTCGCCGCGGACATGCCGCCTGCTACCCCGCCGATGATGATGATGCGTTGACCTGTCATGCCTCGATCCTACATACCCCCGGGGGTATCCACAAGTCTACCGAGACTGGTCGCGTCTCGGGGATCAGCGTGCGGCGCCAATGTGGACGACGTGCACGGTTGCTACTAGTGTCGCCGCAGGGTATTCGGAGGCCACCAGGTTTCTGGCAAGGCCCCCTGGCGCCGTTCGGCATTGACTGAGAGGTACTGCGATGAAGCTGTTGCTGACATCTGGCGGTGTTACGAACTCGAGCATCCGCGAGGCGCTCGTCGCGCTGTTGGGCAAGCCGATCGAGGAGTGCGCCGCGCTGTTCATCCCGACCGCGCAGTGGGGGCATCCGATGTGTGGGCCCGAATCGGTGTTTCGGTCGATGGAGGCGCCGGCGAATGAGGGTGGCCTCTGCCGGTTGGGTTGGCGGTCGGTGGGGGTATTGGAACTCATGGCGCTGCCAAGCCTGCCCGTTTCGCGTTGGCACCCGTGGGTGCAGGCGGCCGATGTGTTGCTGGTCGATGGCGGCGAGGCCGTCGTGCTATCGAGGTGGATCCGGGAGTCTGGCCTCGAAGCGCTCATCCCGTCGCTCGTCGACACCGTCTGGGTTGGCGTGAGCGCAGGGAGCATGGCTCTGACGCCACGCATCGGGCAGGAGTTCGTCGAGCTAGATCCCGCCGGTGGAGACGACGCACTCGGTCTGGTCGACTTCTCGATCTTCCCGCATCTGGACTATCCGGGTTGGCCCGACAATACGCTCGAGGCGGCACGCGCCTGGGCGAGAAAGATCGAGGGCCGGTCCTATGCGATCGATGACCAGACCGCGATCATGGTCGACGGCGGAGTCGTCGAGGTCATCAGCGAGGGACGCTGGGAACAGTTCGGCTAATCAGCGCCGCCCCGGTTGAGATGTAGACGGCGTACACATAGGCTGATGCGATGGACGCCGAGCTTGCCCAGTGTCTCCCAACGTCGATCGGCCGGAGCGCGCACGGATGAAGACCGATCTCAAGAAGACTCTCGACTGCTACAAGGCGAGCCACAACGTCTTTCGGGTGGTCAACGTGCCTCCGCTGCAGTACCTGATGATCGACGGGCACGGCACCCCCGGCGTCGCCTCCGAGTACGAAGACGCACTCGCGGCGCTGTATCCGCTCGCCTACAAGCTCAAGTTCGCGAGTAAGCGCGAGCTCGATCAGGACTACGTCGTTATGCCGCTGGAGGGCCTGTGGTGGGCGGATGACATGGCATCGTTCACGACCCGCCGAGACAAATCGGTGTGGCAGTGGACGCTCATGATCATGACGCCCGACTGGATCACGGACGACATGTTTGCTGCGGCGAAGGAGAAGGTGGGCGAGGGTGATCGGCCAGCCAGCCTCGACAAGGTGCGCCTAGAGACGCTCGAGGAGGGCACCAGCGTGCAGACGCTGCACATCGGGTCATACGATGACGAAGCTGGCATTCTCGAAAAGCTGCACAACGAGTTCATCCCGGCAGGGGGGATGCGCATGACCGGCAAGCACCACGAAATCTATCTGGGCGACCCGCGTAAGGTCGCGCCGGAACGCCTGCGCACGATCCTGAGGCAGCCGGTGGTGACATGAGCGACATGCCTGCCGAAACCACGGCGTCGGTCACTCCCGTCCTGCCGCCGGAGAACGGGATGCGCACCTTCGGTCAGGTGCTCGTCAACACCGCGATCGCCAACGTCACGACGAGCTATCTGTGGTTCGCGCTGACCTTCTGGGTATACCTGGAGACACGGTCGGTGCTGGCCACCGGGATCATCGGCGGCGCGTACATGCTTCTGATCGCGGTGTTCTCGATGGTGTTCGGCACGATCGTCGATCGGCACCGCAAGCACCTCGTGATGCTGTTCGCCGGCACAGTCACGCTCGTCGCGTTCGGTATTGCGGGAGTCATCTACCTGCTCTTCCCGGAGTCCGCACTGCTCGACCTCGGCAATCCGATGTTCTGGGCATTCGGCGGCATCATCCTGCTCGGCGCCGTCATCGAAAACATGCGCAACATCGCGCTGTCCACGACAGTCACGCTGCTTGTGCCGGTAGACAGGCACGCCAACGCCAACGGCCTGGTAGGCACGGTGCAGGGGCTCGCGTTCATGGTCACGAGCGTCTTCAGCGGTCTGTCCATCGGGCTGCTCGGCATGGGGTGGACGCTCGTCATTGCCTTAGTGCTTACGGTCGCCGCGCTGGCGCACTTGCTCACGCTGCGCATCCCCGAAGACAAGCCCGAGCAGGTGGGTGAGCGCTCGCCGCTGATCGATCTGCGAGGCAGCATCACCGCCGTTCGCGCGGCGACTGGGCTCTTCGCCCTCATCATCTTCTCGACATTCAACAACTTCATCGGCGGCGTGTACATGGCGCTTGATGGACCCGTACGGCCTCGAGCTGTTCCCCGTCGAGATCTGGGGAATCGTGCTCGGGGTCACGTCGACCGGCTTCATCATCGGCGGTCTGCTGATCGCCAAGTTCGGTCTGGGCAGAAACCCGATTCGCACGATGCTGCTGCTGGTGATCCTGATGGGGGTGCTCGGGGCGCTCTTCACGATTCGCGAGTGGTGGTGGCTCTACGCCCTCGGGATCTGGGTCTACATGATGCTGATCCCCGCCGTCGAGGCGGCCGAGCAGACGGTAATCCAGAAGGTCGTGCCGTTCCGCACTCAGGGCCGGGTGTTCGGCTTCGCGGCCGCGTTCGAGTCGGCCGCCGCGCCCATCACGGCGTTCCTGATCGCCCCCATCGCCGAGTTCATCATCATCCCGTTCATGAACTCCCGCGACGGCCAGGAGAGCCTCGGCTGGCTGCTGGGCGAAGGGGATGCGCGCGGTATCGCCCTCGTGTTCTTAGTCGCCGGGCTGGTGATGGTGTTGGCGTCGATCGGGGCCTTCTTCACCCGCTCGTACCGACGCATCTCGGCGCAGTACTTGGACACGGAGGGCGACGGGGTGGCTGCCTAGCGCAGCGGAACCACCACGTCGATCCCGCCCTCGAAGGTGACCCGGTCGCCCATCTGAATGACGGTCGGGGAGCCGATGAAGCCACCCGCGAACAGCGCCTTGCCCTGCGAGAACAGCGGGGACTGTTCGACGAGCGACTCGGGCGCGAAACCGAACACCGAACTGAGCTCGGCACGGTCGCGCGGCGAGCTCATCTTCATGAGTGCCAGGTTGTCGCACTGGGAGATGATTCCGGGATGCACCTTCGAGGCGCGCGCAGCACGCGGGCGATTTGGGCTGGGACGTGTATCGTGTGCGCCGTGCCGACTGTCGTTATAGCCCCAGATTCGTTCAAGGGTTCGGTGACTGCGCAGGATGCCGCCGAGTCGATCGCGAACGGCTGGCGCTCGGTACGACCCGACGACACGATCGTGCTGATCCCCCAGGCGGATGGCGGCGAGGGCACCATCGATGCCATGGCGCGGGCGGTCGAGGGCGCGCGTCTGCACGAGATTGCCGCGACCGGTCCGGACGGTCGGCCGGTCGTCGCGCGGTGGCTCGAACTTGCCGGTGGGGTCGCAGTCGTCGAGTTCGCCGAAAGCTCCGGCCTGCCGCAGATGGAGAGCCTCGACGCCCTCGGCGCGAACAGCGTCGGGGTGGGCGAAGTCATCAAGGACGCCCTCGCGCGCGGCGCGCGATCGCTTGTTCTCGGCCTCGGCGGTTCGGCGTCGACCGACGGCGGCATGGGCGCGCTGAGTGTACTCGGGGTGCGGCTGCTCGACGGCGCGGGTAGTGTGCTGCCACCCGGCGGTGGCGCTCTCGAACGAATAGCTTCGATCGATTCATCCGCTCTGCTCCAGGCGCCGGCCGGGGGAGTGCGCATCCTCACCGACGTCGACAATCCGCTGCTGGGTCCGCGCGGAGCCGCCACCGTGTTCGCGCCGCAGAAGGGGGCGGATGCCGCGGCCATCGACCGCCTCGAACGCGGCCTCGCCCGGCTCGCCGACCTGCTGGGCGGGTCGCCGGATGCCGCGGGCATGGGCGCTGCCGGCGGAACGGCGTACGGCTTCGCCACCCTGTGGGGCGCTCGAGTCGAGGCGGGGTCGGCCGTGATCGCCGAGCTGAGTGGGCTTGCGGGCGCGGCATCCGGTGCCGATGTGTCTGATCGTGGGCGAGGGACGCTTCGACGAGACGTCCCTCGGCGGGAAGGTCGTCGGAAACGCTCTCGGCCTGGCGGGCTCGAGAACCCGGGTAGTTGTGGTGGCGGGGCGAGTCGATGCCGTGCCGGTGCTGCCCGACGGGCGGGTCGCCGAGTCGTCTGGCGCTCGCGGACCTAGCGGGCAGCGCCGAGGCGTCTCAGTCGGATGCGCTGCGTTGGCTGCGCGAGGCGGGTGCCGCGGCGGCGCGCGGGCAGGTGTCCCGTGGGTGAGTCGGTGACGCTACACCCGCGGCCGGCGCTGTGGCGGCTCATCCTGATCGGTGCCGTGGGCGGGCTGCTCAGCGGAACCTTCGGCGTTGGTGGCGGCATCGTCGTCGTGCCGCTGCTCATGGCGCTCGCCCACTTCGACCAGCGCCGTGCCTCGGCGACGTCGCTGCTCGCGATCGTGCCCAGCGGAATCGCCGGCGGCATCACCTACCTCGCGCACGGCTACCTCGACGCGATCGCGGTCGTCGCCGTGTCGGCGGGTGCGGTGGTGGGGGCGCTGATCGGGTCGGCGCTGCTGCGGCGTCTGCCGATCTGGTGGCTGCGCTGGGGGTTCATCGTGCTGCTGCTCGGGGTGGCGGTGCGCATGATTCTGCTCGAGCCCGAACGCGGCCAGGCGCCCGAGTTGTCGGTCGGCTTGGTCGTCGCCTACGTCGTGATCGGCCTAGCGATGGGGCTCTGCTCGGGACTCTTCGGTATCGGCGGCGCAATCGTCGCGGTACCCGCGCTCATCGCGATCGTCGGGCTGAACGACCTGATCGCGAAGGGGTCCACGCTGCTGGTCGTGGTGGTGACCTCGGCGGCAGGCACCGCGATGAATCACCGCGGGCGGCTGGTGGACTGGCGCGCGGGGTCGGTCGTCGGGGTTGTTGCGGCCGCGGCATCCGTTCTCGGTGCGTTTCTAGCGGTCGGGATGCCGCCGCGCCTGTCCGCCGTATCTGTTCGCCGGGCTGCTCGTGGTGGTCGCCGCCCAGCTCACGTTCCGCGCCATTCGGGACCTGCGTCGCCCCGCCAACGACACCCCCGATCCGCTGGTATAGTTTTCAGGTTGGCTTCGAGTCAGCATGCGCCCGTAGCTCAGCGGATAGAGCAATTGACTACGGATCAATAGGCCGGGGGTTCAAATCCCTCCGGGCGCACCAAACGAACGGGCCTGACCAGCATTTTTATGGAATGCGGTCTGGCCCGTTGTGGTTTCCGCCCACATCCTGCCCACACTTCAAAATATTTGAGACCGACTTCGGGTCGAAATGCGACCTGTCCGGCGCTCCTGAGCCCAGTGTTTGTACGGGATCTGGGCTACCGGACGAAGCTGACCTATTGACCTCTGATCCGTAGGTCACATGCCGAGTGATTGCCCAAGCACCGATCGACTTCTCTCATCGTGCTCTCATGATGCGCTGAATACGGTCGGCACTATGACGAAATCAGCAATCGCGACTGACAACCTGTCGAAGACGTGCACGAGCATCGGGATACTCCGGGGCGGCACGCTCGTTCACCACGACACCCTGGCGAAACCCTCGCTGATTTCGCGTTCGTGAGGCCCCATGACAGGCTTGGGAGTGATCCGAAGGGCGGCCCCATGAACGACTATCCGAGAATGATCAGTGAGACGAACCTGATCCAGCCCGTTCCCCGGCGGATTCGCAGCTATTTCGCCGACCAGATGGTGTTCGATACCACCTCGGCCATCTACGTCTGGGAGTGGTCGAACTACCCGCAGTACTACATCCCCGTCGGCGACGTGAATGTCGAGGTGCTGGTGGACGAGGTGCGGGAGACGCATCACACGCGGGGCACATATCTGCGCCAAGGCTTCAAGGTGGGCGATCGAGAGCGGCCCGCAGCGGCCAAAACATACACCGACGACTCGCTCGAGGGCCTCGCGGGCATGGTGAGGTTCGAGTGGGATGCCCTCGACTCGTGGTTCGAAGAAGACGAGCAGGTCTTCGTGCATCCCCGAAGCCCCTACGCCAGGGTGGATGCCATCCGGTCGACGAGAACGGTCCGCGTGGAACTCGAGGGGGTGGTGCTTGCGGAGTCGACGTCGCCGGTCATGGTCTACGAGACAGGGTTGCCGACGAGGTATTACCTCAACCGCACCGACGTGAACTTCGAGCACTTCCTGCACAACGACACGGTGTCCGAGTGTCCGTACAAGGGCACCACCGGCGACTACTGGTCGGTGCAGATCGACGGCACCGTGCATCCCGACCTGGCCTGGTCGTACACGTTCCCCACGCGTCAGTTGCTACCGATCACGGGGCTGGTGGCCTTTTACAGCGAGAAGGTCGACATCTTCCTCGACGGCGTGGAGGTGCCGCGGCCCGTGACCCACTTCTTCCCGAGCGCGACAGGGGATGCCGCGCGCGACTGACTATGCGTTGCAGACAGGCGCTAAGGATCCGACGTCTGAAACCCCGGCTCGTCGGAAGTGTCAGAGATGTCCGGATGCAGAACTGTCACCTATGTCCTGATACATCACAAGCATTGCTCAATAAACCTCGTGCCCACATTTCACCCACACCTGGAGAGCATCATGGTCATTTGGTGTCATCGAGGTCGCGCCCAGTCACCAATGATTTGGCGGGATTTCAGCGACTTCCGCATAACTCCGGGGATACGACTTTCGACTACGGATCAATAGGCCGGGGGTTCAAATCCCTCCGGGCGCACATCGGAAAAGACCCCGTCTTCTGACGGGGTCTTTTGCGTTGTGGACTCGGGCGGACGCGAAGCCTGACGACGGGTGGGCCCCCGCTGCGCAGTCCGGCGCATCGCGGAGCGATGTGGCGGCGGCACAGAGGGAGTCAGATCCCTCCGATTGCGATATCAGGCGAGGGGAGGAGACTGGGACGATGACCATCAACGACAACGGACCCCAACCGAACGCATTCGACATAGAGTCGGCTACCCGACAGAACGAGAACTACCGAACTGTCGCGTGGACCGGCAAGCACCTTCAGGTCACGCTCATGTCGATCCCCCCGGGGCAATCCATCGGGCTCGAGTCCCACCCGGACACCGATCAGTTCCTGCGCGTTGACGCCGGTC
This sequence comes from uncultured bacterium, assembly GCA_963787305.1. Taxonomy (GTDB): domain Bacteria; phylum Actinomycetota; class Actinomycetes; order Actinomycetales; family Microbacteriaceae; genus Rhodoglobus. The sequence goes on along the minus strand of CAWBCL010000002.1, from coordinate 167,265 downwards.
GAGGCAAAGCCGTGATGGGTCCTGCGGAGGATCAGCTCGACTTCGAGCAGGAAGTCTCGGACGGGTGGTCAGTGCAGGTCCCGGCTGGCACCTGGCACGACGTGATCAACTCGGGTGACGACGCCGCTGCGCCTCTACGCGATCTACGCTCCGTCCCACCACGCGGCCGGTGCTGTGCAGGCGACGAGCGCCGACGCAGAGCGCGAGGAGGCGGACGGTTCCGACGAGCCACCGTCGTGGACGGTCCAGCCGGCCGCGGACCACCCCGACCAGCACGCATGAGTCGCGCCCCTAGGCGCGCGCAGGAACAACCCGGGGCACCACGGTCTGGGGCCGCACGACTAGCTGGCCTCTGGGGTGCACTCGCCGGTGCCGCTCTTGGTTTCGGTGTCGGGGCAATCGGCTATCTGCTGATCGCGCCGGTTCTGGAGGAGTCAGCCGGATGGATTCGGGAGTTGCAGGGATTCGCCTGGAATCTTGTACCCGGACTGACGATGGTCGGCGCAGTAGTCGGACTGATATTGGGCGTGCTCTGGCGGCGCCGGGTTTAGCGGAACGCTAGTTCTCAGCCGGTTTCGTTGTCAGGTTTCGTCATGCCCAGTTCGTCCAGCGGGCGCTGGTCGAGCGGCACAGGCTTGGGCTCCACCGGGCAGTTCAGGATGGTGTCGGGGGTTGAATGATCGATGAAATGTTCCGACATGGGACTCCCGCACACCGGGCACAACGCAACACCAATCCGCTCCACTACGGGTCCGTAAGGACCTAGGGGCGGGGGCCCGAGCAGCGGGTACAGCTTCTCGTTGAGCCAGTCGATTAGCCCCAAGTAGCCGCCGTCGCCTGGTGCGGCAAAGTTAGGTACGTTGTCCTCGTCCATCCAATCAGGATAGCCCTGCCGCTGATTAGCGCGGCTCGAAGACCACGACCGGTGTTCGAGTCGATCGATGCGGTGCGTGGGTGTCGATCTCCTCGAAGACTTCGCGCATCCGCGTCCAGAGTCGGTCCCGTTCAGCGCCCGTCGCTTCGGACGCGCGCACGAGGTGGGTACCGTCCGTCGTTTCGACGGTGGCATCGGGGTTTGCTTTCAGGTTGAGCCACCATGAGGGGTCGCCCTCGGCCCAGCCGTTCATTGCGAGGGTGACCAGATTCGGGCCGTCCTCGAAGTACCCCAGGATGACTGTGCGCTCCTCGCCGGATGTGCGACCGATTGCCGTGAGCCGCGCTGCGCCCCATTTGCTCGGCGTTGGGCGCCACAGACCGCGGCTACCACGCGTGGCCCGGACAATCCCGCGGTGCACGGCCCACGCGATTCGGAGGAACCAGCGCGGCGGAACTGGCGGCTTTGGGGAAGCATCGCTCATGTCGCGTTTCCTGCCCTCGACGTGTGGGCGGAAAAGCGCCCCGGGTGAACGTCGAGGCTATCAGCCGCACCGAGCGCGTTCTCGCAGCGCCGGTCGCAGCACGGGCGACGATATCCGCACGACCTTCGGCAAGCTCGACCAGAACAAGGGTGGCAGTTCGCTGACCTCGGACTCGCCACCAGGATCATGCGATCGCCCTGCTGACATTCAATCTCGGTATCGATGCCGCTCAAACCGCAGTCGTGATTGTCGTCATGGGCGTCTACGCACTCGTCGCTCGGTTCCTGCCGCGTTATGTCAACGGCGCTCGAATTGTCGCCTGCATCGCGATCGGGGTCACCGGACTGGTGTGGACCGTGACGCGCATCATCGCGGGCTAGGCCGAGCCGCGGGCGGAGTAGTTGCGCGTGCGCCCCGGATCGAATCCTGCCCGCGACTCTGGCGGTTCAGGACATTTGCGAGGCATCCATACAAATGTCCTGAACCGCTGGAGTCTCTCGAACCGGGCCGCCGTGCCGAAAAGGGACTACGCCTTCACCGACTCCAGCAGCTCCTCTAGGCGAACGTAGCTCGTCTCCATGCCGCCGGTCATGCCGGTCGCGAGCACCGCGTCGCGCTGCTCGGCATTCGCGTAGGTGATGACGAGCGACAGCAGCGTTCCTCCCGCGACGGGCGTGAGCGTGAGCTCGTTGAGGGTGGCCGGGAAGTCCATGCCGATCATCGCCTCGGTCGTCACCGCGCGGTAGGGCGCCTGCGACTCGAGCAGCTCACCGGTGAACCCGAAGCCCTCGCCGCCACCCTCCGGCTCCCACATGTAGCGGTAGCTGTCGCCGACCTTCGTCGCGATCTCGCAGACCGGCATGGTCCAGCCGTCGGGGCCGAGCAGCCACTGCTTCATGAGGTCGGCATCGTTGTGCGCGTGCCAGACCTGCTCGATCGTTCCCGCGGATGACGCGAGCCACTCGCACCTGCGTGTCGCTGAGAATCTGTGCCTCCGCTCGCGCGGTCGGAGGCGAACGCGGCCAGGTCGGCGAGCACGTCGTCGATCTGGGACATGGCCTCCTTCGTGCCCTCGAGCACTCCCATCTCGAGCAGCTGGTTGAGCTGCTCGACGGTGTCGAAGCTCGAGACGTGGTGAGACGCGAGCCCGCTGTCCGTCGGCTCGAATGCGAAAGTCACGCGCATCGCCGGCAGCTCCGTGTTGGGCGCGCCGGTCTCATCCGCGAACCAGTCGATGACGTCGAAGGACGCCGGAGCGTCGACGTGGGTCCACTCCCAGCAGCCGTAGTGCTCGTCGCCGGTCGGCCCGGTCATGCGGTAGACGCTGCGGCCGCCGACCGCGGCGTCGTGCCGCAGGAAGGTTGCCGGGTAGGTCGGCGGACCCCAGAAGCGCTCGATCTGGCGCGGGTCGGAGTAGGCATCCCAGAGCCGAGCGACCGGCACCGCGAACTCCGCGACGATCGTGAGGGTGAGTTGGTCGACGTTCTTGTCGACGGATGTGATGGGCATGGTTGGCCTTTCTAGTTGGCTTCTTCTTCGAGCAGGGCATCGAGGCGTTCGATCCTGGAGCGCCAGACCTGCTCGAACTGATCGAGCAGGCGCTGCGCCTGACGGATGCGCTCCGGGTCGCCCCGAACCATCCGCTCGCGGCCGCGTGGCTCCTTGGTCACGAGCCTCGCCTCCTCCAGTACCGCGACGTGCTTCTGCACCGCCGCGAACGACATGTCGTATGACTCCGCGAGCTGCGAGACCGAGATCTCGCTGACGAGCGTTCGGCGAATGATGTCGCGTCGCGTCGCGTCGGCGAGAGCCCGAAAGATGCGGTTCACGTCGTCGTCGGAGAGTTCTAATACAACCATGTTGTTGTACGTTACCCGCAGATCGCGACGGGCGCAAGTACGTCCTCTGAGTGGGTATCTGCGTTCGTAGGCAGGTTGTCCACGGAGTCCTGCCCACCGTTACCGTGTCAGCGCGCGATAATCACCGTGACGCCCATGTCCTCGAAGGCCTTCACTGCGTCGCTGCTTATGCCAGCATCGGTGATCAAAGTGTCATAAAGGTGGGGGCCGCCCATTGTGGCGAAGGCGCGCCTACCAATTTTCTGGGATGTGGCAACAATTACGGCACGGGTCGCTCGTTCTGCCATCAGCCGGTTTATGTGGGCTTCGGATTCATCGAACACAGTCGCCCCGACCTTCGGGTCTATGCCGTTAACACCCAGCAGGGCAATATCCATCGTGATCTGACTCAGCACGCCGTCCGTGTATGGACCAACCAACTCGTACGATCGGGGCTGCACGACACCCCCAGTGACCACCACTTTCATGTGCGGCCGAACCGCCAACTGTGTCGCGATGTTGAGAGCGTTCGTGACAACCGTCAGACTCACTCCAGGTTCGCCATTTGTTAGGTCCTCTCGGCCGCTGAGATGGGACGCAATGGCCGTCGTTGTCGTGCCACCGCAAAGCCCAACGACGTCGCCACGCAGCACAAGGCCACTAGCGGCGCGCGCAATCGTCTCCTTTGCCTCAGAGAACTGGCCCTTCTTATACCGGAATGGAAGGTCGTACGAGACTGAGTCATGCCGTACTCCGCCGCCGCGCGTTCTCAGCAGGAGCTGGCGGTCGCTGAGGAGGTCGAGGTCTCGGCGCGCAGTTGCTGGCGACACCCCAAGTTGGCTGACAATCTCCTCGACACTGACATGACGACGTTCCGACACCATGTCGAGGATTGCCGCCAGCCGCTCCGTCTTGCCCATGAGGTCGACCCTACCTATTTCGGTCACGCTTTGACACATTGATGAGCGATGCTGCACGCGAATCGTCCAATATTGTCCACATTGTGGGGGGTTTTGCGATCTGCCAGGTGGCAGGACCCACAAATGCGGTTCGTATATGACTGAACTTGACTAAAACAGTCGCTAACCGCCATGCTGGATCACAAAGGTGTACGCAGTAGCGTCATCTGTGGAGTTCATCTATGCAATGGAGGATCGATGAGAACGAGACCTTGGGTTGGAATGATTGTCGGCGGAGCGCTCGTCGCAGCAACGCTGACGGCGTGTGCAGGCGGAGGAGAAACCTCCGGGGCGGGATCCTTCACCTACTGGTCAATGTGGACCGAAGGCGAGCCGCAGCAGGTCGTACTTTCAGCCGCAATTGATGAGTTCACCGCCGAGACCGGCATTTCGGTAGACGTTCAGTGGACGGGTCGCGAGGTGCTCCAAAAAGTCATTCCGCGACTCAACGCTGGCGGCGTGCCAGACCTTGTCGATCAAGAAGGCACCGCGCTAGTGGGCCAACTCGTTCCTGTAAACGGACTACTTGGTCTCGAATCGCTCTATGGGGAGAAGGTCGACGGCGAGGACGTCACTATCGGAGAGGTCATCGACCCCTCGCTTGTGGCGCGGTACATAACTGCAGACGGGGAACCAGCGATGGTGCCCTACGAGATCATCGGCAGTGCGATGTGGTACAACGGGCTCTCGCACCCGGATCTTGATCGAGACGCGATGGGCACCTGGGATGGCTTCGTTGCCGAACTCGATCGACTCAAGGGTGAGGGGCGATTCCCGCTTGCCCTCGACGGCGACGAGGCGTACTACTGCGCCTATTGGTTGTCGTGGAGCATGATCAGGCACTCTGGCGTGGGCTCAGTAGCATCCGCTGTTGCTGACTCCACCGGTGAGACTTGGGCAACGGCCGACATGGCCGCTGCTGTAGACGACCTGCTTCAGTTGATCGATGCCGGGTACTTGCCGTCCGACTTCAACGCGACACGCTGGCCCACTCAGCAGACCGGATGGGCCAAGGGTTTGACCGACTACTTCCTCATGGGTACATGGGCGCCGAGTGAGACAGCTGGCGCTCTTGAGGCGGAGGGAATCGATGTCGCCACCACGATCGAGTACCGTTCGCTGCCGTACCCGATGGTCGACGGAGGAGCCGGCAACGCAGGAGTCGAGGCGGACGTTATCGGATTCGCGATTCCTGCGACCGCTCGGAACGCAGACTTGGCGTCGCAGTTCATCGCCTACTTCCTCAACACGGATCGCCTAAGCCTGATCGCGACTGACACAAAGAACATGACGTCGCGACTCGATATTGCCCCTCCGGTCGAGCTTGCCGACTACTACTCGGATCTCACTGCGGATGGTGCGGAGTTCGCGCTCGCCATGGACGGGGTCGGCTTGGAGTCTTCTCAGTTCATGAATGACGTTTGGATGCCTTTCGCTTACGACCTCTTCGCCGGCACATACGCCAGCGGAGATGCCTTCGTAGCTGCCCTCGCGAAGCGCAGCGCTGAGTTCCACGTGAACGCAGGCTAGTGACGTCCAACGCATCACTTGGTGTGGCGCGGCGGGTAGGCCGTCGCGCCACACCAAGTGTCACAGGGCCTCTTGAGCGCCAACGACGGCGAATCTACTGGCCCTTCGTTCTCCCAGCGCTAACGATCTACTCGCTGTTCGTGATCGCGCCTACCGTCGTCACCTTCTATGCCAGTTTTACAAAGTGGCGCGGCTCTGGCGATGAGATGAAGTGGATCGGTCTCGACAACTACATGCGGCTGTTTGCCGACCCCGTCTTTCTCGTGTCATTCAGCAACACCATGGCGATCACCTTTATTGGAGGGGCGGCGGTGTTCGCTCTCGCCTTTGCGGCCGTGGCGCTCCTGAGGGAAATGCGGGCAAAGAAATCTCTCCGCGCGATCCTTTTCATCCCCTACTTCGTTTCACCGATCGCGATCGGAATCGCGCTCGGAATCATGCTCGCTCCCGAGGGTGCAGTGAACGCGGCGCTGAGGATTGTCGGCTTGGACTCGCTCGCCCTCAACTGGCTGGCTCCGGAGCTCGCGTTCCGGTCGATCGTCGTGGGGATCGTCTGGATCTCCACGGGCTATTTCGTGTTGTTGATCATGTCGGGAGTTGACCAGATCCCGCGCTACTACTACGAAGATGCCGAATTGGCTGGCGTGAATCAGTGGCAAAAGTTCCGGCACGTAACCCTTCCCCTGTCATGGGATGTCGTAACCGTCACAGCAGTGCTGTGGGTCATTGACTCGATTCGCATATTTGAGTTCGTCTTCGCCTTCTCCGGCCTCGGCGCTGCACCCCCTATCCATTCCAGGACGATTGCTATCACTCAATTTCTCACGACCACGGGTGGTCGCTTTCCCGCTTACGAGATGGGCTACGGCGCGGCCATGGGCATATTCATGCTTGTCGTAACAGGGGTGTTGATCGTCGCGGTGAGAAGGCTTATGAGACGAGACGCGGTGCAGTTGATATGAGTTCAGCCAGAGTCCCGCGCGCAGCGCGACGTCGAATCGGCGTGTTCCGACCCATCGGCCGGCCCATAATCTGGTTCTGGGCGGCAATCAATGTCCTTGTTATCGGATGGATCACCGTCCAGTCGTTCCGCAACGGCACCGAGATGTTTAGCGACCCGTTCGGGTTGCCGACGACTCTTCGCGTCGACAACTTTGTAAGTGCATGGTCAACAAGCCAGCTCGGTAGCAGTTTCGCCAACACCGCGCTGGTCACCATCTCCGCTGCTGTGACTGTGCTCGTGCTGGCGTGCCCCGCTGCCTACGCTTTGGCGCGTTCGTCACGTCGTTCAGCAAGTCCACTAATCGCGCTTTTCGCTATCGGTATGGGGATTCCGATTCAGGCCGCAATCATCCCGATCTTCGTCCTTATGCAAACGATAAGTAGCATCGCCTTCGATGCGTTCGGTTGGTGGGATCAACGAATCAGCCTCTACATGATTTACGTCGCGACCGCGCTTCCTTTCGCGACCTTCCTGCTCACTGGGTTTGTGCGCGCCCTTCCTGAAGAGCTGGAGGAAGCTGCTGCTCTAGACGGAGCTAGCCCCGCCCGAACCTTCAGGCAGATCATGATCCCGCTCGCGGCCCCTGGTCTCATCACCACTTTTATCCTGACACTCCTGGGCATCTGGAATGAGACGTTGCTCGCGCTGGTGCTGATCACTGAGACGTCGCAGTACATGCTCCCTCAAGCGCTGCTGGGGCTCTACGGAACGATGCAGTACACGTCGAACTGGGGCGGCCTTTTTGCAGGAGTGGTGATTGTCGTAATGCCGATGCTGATCATCTACGCGCTGCTGGGGCGCCGCATCGTAGAAGGCATGAGCGTCGGCGCAATCAAATAGTCGTGCGCTGGCTTCCCGCCGTTGTCAGTGTCTACAGGTCGCGATTTGCTAAAGAAGGACATCAGAATGAATCGAATAGTTGACACGGGTCCCGCGTCTTCACATATGCTGGCCGAGCTTGCCAGCCAACCAGACATGTGGCGACGCGCAATTGCGATGAGGGACGAAATGTCGCTTCTGCCGCAACCCGGACAGTCCGTCGCCATCATTGGCTGCGGCACATCCTGGTTCATGGCGCAGAGCTATGCAGCACTCCGCGAGGGGGCCGGGCACGGGGTGACGGATGCCTTCGCCGCGTCGGAGTCGCGAGTATCTGACCGTGACTACGACTGCGTCATCGCACTCACCCGATCCGGCACGACTACTGAGGTGCTCGAAGAGGTAGCGAACACGCGCCAAAGTACTCGCTCAATTTGTCTTGTCGGGGACGCGACCTCCCCCCTTGTGGACCTAGTCGACTCCGTCATCGCGATTCCCTTCGCTGATGAACAGTCTGTGGTGCAGACGCGATTCGCGACCACGGCGCTAATGTTTCTCCGCGCTTCGCTAGGGGAGATTCTCGATGCCGTGTGCAATGAGGCGGAGGTGGCGCTGAGGTCCGACCTGCCTGATGCGCTAATCACCGCTGAGCAAATCACGTTCCTAGGTAAGGGGTGGGGCGTCGGAATTGCTCACGAAGCCGCACTCAAGCTGAGGGAGGCATCGCAGTCGTGGACAGAGTCGTATCCTGCGATGGAATACCGCCATGGACCCATTTCAGTTGCAGCCGCTGGCCGCGCAACATGGATGTTCGGAGCTCCACCGCGCAATCTCGCGAAAGAGGTTGCAGCCACGGGAGCGCACTTCGAGTCCCAAGCTATCGACGCAGTGGCCGATTTGGTGCGGGTGCATCGCCTTGCTCTCGCGCGGGCAGAGATCATGGGGCTGAACGTCGACCAACCCCGAAGTCTTTCTCGGTCAGTAGTGCTGGCCAATCCGTGAGCTTGCCGTCCCTGCCGCCAGGCAAAGCGGTGCTGGCGTTCGACGTTGGTGGAACATCCATCAAGGCTGCTCTCGTGGACGAGTACGGCACCGTGCGCGAAATTCGACGGTCTCATACACCGCTGGGCGACCCCACAGGGGAACAATTCGGCGCGGAACTCTCGCGCATTCACGCCGAATTTGCAGCTGACTACCCCGAGATCCGACCCGCCGCTGCGGGAGTGAGCGTGCCCGGATTGGTGGACGAGTCTCGCGGCATTGCTCGAGACTCGACGAACCTGGGCTGGCGAAACGTCGCCGTCGCGGATATCGCCACCCATGCTCTCGGCCTGCCGGTCGCCTTTGGTCACGATGTGCGCTCCGCTGCGCTAGCCGAAACGTCGCTCGGCGCGGCGCGCGGCTTTCGCGACGCCGTCGTAGTGATGATCGGTACTGGCATCTCCGCAGCGCTGACGATTGGCGGCTCGCCATACGTTGGCGCTGGCTACGCGGGGGAGATCGGGCACTCGCGGTCACGCGCTTCTACAACAGTGTGTGCGTGTGGGTTGACTGGATGCCTCGAGACAGTTTCGTCCGGCGCCGCAATCAGTAGGCGATACGAGGAGTGGACGGGATCTGCGGTCAGCGCCGAGATCGTTTTGGAGCGCGCATTAGCCGGTGACGGGGCAGCTCGACGGATTTGGGACGAAGCGATTGAAAGTTTGGCTGAGTCACTCTGCTCCGTAATCGGACTCGTAGCTCCAGAAGTCATAGTCGTGGGTGGCGGGCTCGCCCAGGCGGGCGAGCATCTGTTCGAGCCGCTTCGTGCACGTGTCGCAGTCGGCTTGACATCACCCCGGCCTTGCGAAATCGTCCCCGCCCAGCTCGGTGACGATGCCGGAGTTATTGGAGCGGCATTGAACGCGAGGGCCACCGCTCTGGGGACACCATGATCCTCGTCTACACCCCGAACCCAGCCCTTGACCTCACTTGGCAGGTTGCTCACTTAGTTCCGGGGCAAAGCCACCGAAGTCCTGCGGCGCGCGTTCGCGCAGGTGGCAAAGGGATAAACGTAGCGAGAGTTATCCATCAGCTCGGCGGGGAAGTTCTTGCGATCGCCGCGTCGGGCGGGCGCGCCGGCCGCGATTTCGAGCGAGAACTACATGAGTCCGGCGTCCGTTACCTTCTCATCCCTTCCACCGCAGAAACGCGTCGGACAGTCACGATCGTGGGCAGCGATACTGCCCAAGCGACGGTAGTTAGTGAGTACGGGGCAGCACAGTCAGACCTCGATCGCTCTGCTGCCCTCGATATGGTGACAGCCCACGTCGAAGGCAGTACCGTTGTCGTGATTTCTGGAAGCATGCCGCCAGAAACGCCCACTAGCTTCATCCCGACGTTCGTCGAGCGTGCACACCGACATCGAGTTCCCGTCGTCGTCGACACTTCCGGCGAACACCTGCTTGCCGCTGCCGCCGCCGGGGTAGACCTACTCAAACCCAACGCAGAAGAGGCGATGTCCGTCACCGGTTGTGGTTCTCCCGAAAGTGCCGCCGAAGTACTTTTGAAATTGGGAGCGCGTCAGGTCGTGGTCTCACTGGGTGATGCCGGCTTACTCTGGGGTGGCCAAGAAGACCCGCTTCAGTTCTGGCGGGCTCGTCTATCGCGTGCAGTCGAGGGCAACCCGACTGGAGCAGGAGACGCCCTCGTGGCCTCGCTTGCCCTCAGCGATTTAGGGCAACGTGACGGCTTAGAAATGATGCTCAGACGGGCCGTGGCGGTCGGTGCCGCGGCAGTGCTTCAGCCGATCGCTGGTGAGGTCTCGATGCGTCGCGCGGAACTGCTGGACGACGTGGAAGTGTGGTCGACACCCGCACGGCTAAAGGATGGGGACTAACATGCTCGTTCCAACTCTGGAAGCCGTCCAGTCGGCCGCTCGACACAATCGCGGCATAGGCGCGTTCAACGTCATCCACCTTGAAACGGCCGAAGCAATTGTCGAGGCTGCCGAAGAAAGTGGCTTGCCGGTCATTCTGCAAATTTCAGAGAATTGCATAAGTTATCACCGCGCTATCGAACCGATCGGCAGCGCCCTGGTCGTGCTTGCGCAACAATCTCCCGCGTTAGTCGCCCTGCATCTAGACCACGCAGAAGACGTCGATCTGGCCTACCGCGCAATCGATCTGGGATTTGGCTCGATCATGTTCGACGCGTCCCGAATGGAATATTCGGCCAACGTGGCGCTGACGAGGATGGTAGCCGATCGGGCACATAGTGCTGGGGTGTCCGTGGAGGGGGAGCTGGGGGAGATTGGTGGCAAAGACGGGGCGCATGCCTTCGGCGTGCGCACCGATCCCACAGAAGCGGCAGCGTTCGTTTCCGAAACCGATATTGACATGCTCGCTGTGGCGGTCGGGTCGTCGCACGCGATGACAGAACGCACCGCCCAACTCGACTGCTCCCTGATCGCGGCCCTAAAAGTTGCCCTGTCCGTGCCACTGGTTCTCCACGGCTCATCTGGAGTGGCTGACCCTCAGCTGACTGCATCGATCGCGGCAGGCATCACCAAAGTGAACGTCTCCACCCAGCTCAACCGACTCTTTACAGGTGCGGTGCGCCAGTACCTGAGCGAGAACCCGAGTCAGGTTGACTCGCGGAGATACGTGGATGTGGGGCGAACGGCAGTGCGGCATGAAGCGGCGCGGCTACTCCGTCTGTTTGCAGCTGCGTCAGAGCGTGAACACGAGCACAGCGCATGAGTACGATCATCCACTCAGCACGCGCGTTGGATTCGGCAGATGCCTGGATCCAGTTCGAAGGTGGGCGTATTGCGGCCCGGGGCACCAGCTCGGGTTGGCGGGATCGGGTGGGCCCGCGAGACGAGGTCATCGATGCGCGTGGGCTCATCGTGACTCCCGGGTTCATCGACATTCACTGCCACGGAGGTGGCGGGTTCTCCTTTGACGAGGGGGTGGAAGCCATGCAGGCCGGGCTTCAGGTCCATCGGGAACATGGAACAACCCGATCGCTGATCTCCATTGCGACCGCCCCACTCGATGAGATGCTCGCGGCGCTCGCGGATGCCGCAACTCTCACAGAGTCGGACGCGTGCGTGCTCGGATCGCACCTAGAAGGCCCATATCTTGACCAAGAATTTCGGGGCGCCCATAATCCAAAACTTCTCTGTGCGCCCGACCACCAACACCTCGACAGGGTTCTTGATGCGAGCCGAGGAACGCTCAGACAAATTACTCTCGCCCCCGAACTAGTTGGTGGGCACGAGGCAATCGATCGCCTCGTGCGCCGCGGGGTCAGGGTTGCCGTCGGCCACACGGCCGCAACCTACGAGGATGCCGCGATCGCGTTCGATGCGGGAGCCACCATCCTGACCCACGCATTCAACGGAATGCGAGGCATCCATCACCGCGCGCCTGGACCAGTTCTCGCCGCAATCGACGACAAGCGAGTGAGCCTCGAGTTGATCGCTGACGGTGTGCATGTGCACCCCAGCGTGGTCGCGATGGCCTTCGCCGCGGCTTCAGAGCGGATAGTCCTGATCACCGATGCCATCGCTGCGGCGGGGGGCCCCGACGGCGACTACGAGATTGGGGGGATGCTTATTGAGGTGCGCAATCGCCAAGCACGTGTTGCGGGCGGAGGATCTCTTGCGGGATCAACTCTCACCCTCGACGAAGCAGTTCGTCGTTCTGTGCGTCTCGCGGGGGTAAGCCTTGAGGATGCCATTCACGCCGTCACTGCGGCGCCTGCGTACGCGATCGGACGAGCGGCCGACCTCGGCAAACTCTCCCCCGGATTCGCAGCAGACGCTGTGCTGCTCACTGACGATCTGGAGGTTGTCGGAGTCTGGGCTGCGGGCCAGAGAATCGAGACGCCCTCTATTGGGCCTCGCCCTAGCCCGCGTAGCGATCGAATTGGGCCGGCGCCGGGCCCCGCTGGTTAGGCATCGCCCCACGTCGCCCGCACCAGCGGCGCAATCCGGTACGGGATCACCTCTTTGAGAAAGAGGCTCGTCGAGGTGCGCAGGATGCCCGGACACAGCCGCACGTCTTCGGCGACCCGGTAGAGGTCATCCGGGTCTCTGGCCACGACGCGCAGCAGCAGGTCGGTGGCGCCGGCCGGGGCGAAGCACTCGAGCACTTCGGGAACCCGCTCCAGGCCCGATATCGCGAGTCCGATCTGGTGTTGGTCGACTTCGACCATGATGGAGGCGCTCACCCCGCGCCCGAGTGCGGCCGGGCGAATCCGCGTGCTGTGGGCACGCACCTGATCGCTGACGCCCAGCCGCTCCAGACGGGAGTGCACCGTTCCGCGCGCCAGGCCCAGACGCGCGGCGAGCGCCGCGACCGGAGCTCGCGGGTCGTCGTCGAGGGCAAGCAGCAGGCGGGCATCCGTGAGGTCCAAGGCATCCATATCGACCAAGATAGCCCAGAAAATCGTGTGGGCATTGATCGATGTGATCAATTCAAAGAAGGACTATTGACATCTGATTCGAACAGTCCGAATATCAAAGTGCAGCAGCCACAAGCAACTGCGACATCACATTCAGTCCACAAGACCGTCAGAGGTACCTCATGAAAGTGCAACAACTGCCGTCGGGCATGCCAGCCCACCGCTACCGTTCCTTCTCGCAGCAGTTCGCGATCGACCTGCTCGACCGCACCTGGCCGAGCCGGGTCATCACCGAGGCGCCCATCTGGTGCGCCGTCGACCTGCGCGACGGAAATCAGGCGCTCATCGAGCCGATGAGCCCTCAGCGCAAGCGCATCATGTTTGAGCTGCTGGTGGGCATGGGCTACAAGCAGATCGAGGTCGGATTCCCGTCGGCGAGCCAGACCGACTTCGACTTCGTGCGCGAGCTCATCGACGAGAATCTGATCCCTGACGATGTGACCATTCAGGTGCTCACGCAGTCGCGGGAGGCGTTAATTGCTCGCACCTTCGAGGCGATCAAGGGCGCCAAGCAGGCGATCGTGCACTTCTACAACTCGACGAGCGTGTTGCAGCGCGAGGTCGTGTTCCGCACCGACCGGCAGGGCGTGCTCGATATCGCGCTGCAGGGAGCACGCTGGTGCGTGGAGTACGCGCAGACCGCCCCCGGGACGGCCGTGTACTTCGAGTACAGCCCGGAGAGTTACACGGGAACCGAGATCGAGTTCTCGGTCGAGGTCTGCAACCAGGTGCTCGAGGTACTGGCGCCGACGCCCGACCGCAAGGTCATCATCAACCTTCCGGCAACCGTCGAGATGAGCACCCCCAACGTGTACGCGGACTCCATCGAGTGGATGTCGCGCAACCTCGCGCACCGCGAGAACGTCATCCTGTCGCTACACCCGCACAACGACCGCGGCACGGCCGTTGCGGCGGCCGAGCAGGGCTTGCTCGCCGGCGCTGACCGCATCGAAGGCTGCTTGTTCGGAAACGGTGAGCGCACCGGCAACGTCGATCTCGTGACGCTCGGCATCAATCTGTTCAGCCAGGGCATCGACCCGATGATCGACTTCAGCGACCTGGACGAGATTCGCCGCACCGCCGAGTACTGCACCGGGCTCATGGTGCACGAGCGCTCGCCGTGGGCGGGCGACCTCGTCTACACCGCCTTCAGCGGCTCGCATCAAGACGCCATCAAGAAGGGATTCGAGGCGATGGATGCCGCGGCCGCCGAGCAGGGGGTCCCTGTCGACCAGCTCGAGTGGGCCGTGCCCTACCTACCCGTCGACCCGCGGGATCTCGGCCGGGACTACAAGGCCGTCGTGCGCGTCAACTCCCAGTCGGGCAAGGGCGGGGTCGCGTACCTGCTGAAGGCCGACCACGGGGTCGATTTGCCGCGCGACATCCAGATCGAGTTGTCGCGGGTTGTTCAGGCGAAGGCGGAGGCCGACGGTTGCGAAGTGACAAGCGAAGAGATCTGGGAGATCTACCAAGGGGAGTACCGGTCCGTCGCCAGTGACGCGCGCGTTCCCGGACGAAGGGGGTAGCGGGCGACCCGGTGGCGCTCTGCAGCCGCGGTGCTAGGGTCGGGCCTACGCCCACCAAAGGAGATGGACCGTGGTCAAGAAGACGTATACGCCCGATCAGCAGATCGACCGGCTGAGGATCTACAACATCGTGGCGGGCAGTCTGCATCTACTGCAAGCCATCGGTTTCGCGGTGGTCCTGACCATGCTGAGCACCCAGGTGCTGTTCGCCGTCACCGCCGACTATCTGGCCGGCCCTCCCGGAGTGCCGATCCCGCCGGAGCGCGTGACGCTCTTCGAGGTGAACATCGGCATCGGAGTCGTCGCGTTCCTCGCCCTCAGCGCACTGTTCCACTTCCTCATCTCCAGCCCGTGGTTCTTCGCCCGCTACAAGAGCGGACTCCTGCAGAACCACAACTACTTCCGCTGGGTCGAGTACTCGCTGAGCTCGTCGATCATGATCTGGCTCATCCTCGCCATCAACGGGGTCACCGACATCGGTGCGCTGTTCGCGGTGTTCGCCGTCAACGCCGCGATGATCCTGTTCGGGGCTCTTCAGGAGAAGTACGAGCAGCCGGGCACGGGCAAGCTGCTGCCGTTCATCTTCGGTTCGATGGTCGGGATCGTGCCGTGGATCCTCATCCTCATCTACTTCCTGCGCCCCGGAAGTGCCAGCGACGTCTCCGCCCCCGGGCTTCGTCGTCGGCATCGTCATCTCGCTGTTCCTGTTCTTCAACACCTTCGCCATCAACCAGTGGCTGCAGTACAAGCAGGTCGGCAAAGTGGAAGAGCTACCTTCAGGGAGAACGCACGTACATCACTCTGAGCTTGGTCGCGAAGACCGCGTTGGCCTGGCAGGTGTTCTCGGGCGCGATCATTCCCGCAATCGCGAGCTGAGC
The DNA here is from genome assembly GCA_963787305.1 of uncultured bacterium. GTDB lineage: Bacteria > Actinomycetota > Actinomycetes > Actinomycetales > Microbacteriaceae > Rhodoglobus. Next base: position 151,903 of record CAWBCL010000002.1, on the reverse strand, counting down.
GCGCCGCACGGGTCTCGGTGGTCGTGACCCGCCGGGGGCAGAATGTGCACATGACCCGACCAACCGAGAATTGGCACAGCCGGCAGCAGAGCGACCTTACCTACGGGCAGGCGACGGGATGATCGGCCGATTCGAGGAACTCGACTGGCAGTCGACCCCGATGGGCGACCTCACACTTCGCCGCCGTACCGACGCGGAACTCGGCGTCGAGATCTTCGAGGTGAAGCTCGGTGAGGAGTTTCTGATGTCGAGCCTGTTCACGGTCGCGGAGGAGGAACTTGCGACGCTGGGGCTCGCTGCGGCGACGGGCGACGCGCTCACGGTGCTCGTCGGCGGTCTCGGTCTTGGCTACACAGCGATCGCTGCGCTCCGTGACCCGAGGGTGAACGCGATGACGGTCATCGACACCATGCCCGCGGTGATCGACTGGCACGAACGAGGGTTGCTGCCGGTGTCCGAGACGCTGACCGGCGACCCCCGCACGAAGCTCGTGCTCGACGACTTCTTCGCGGTGATGCGACGCGAGCCCGAGCCCGGGGCCCACTACGACGCCATCCTGCTCGATGTCGACCACTCGCCCCGGCACCAACTGGATGCCAGCCACGCCGACCTCTACACGGAGACGGGGCTGCGCTCACTCACCCGCCACCTCGCCGAGGGCGGCACCTTCGCGCTGTGGTCGGATGACCCGCCCGACGACGAGTTCATGGCGACGATGTCGCTCGTGTTCGACGACCCGCAAGCCCACGTCGTCGACTTCGACAACCCCGTCACTGGCGGGGTCTCATCGAACACGGTGTATGTCGCCGGGCTCTAGCCCGAAATCCCCAACGCCTCGAACCGCGCCAGCGGCACGATCTCGGAGGCCAGCGCAGCGAGTCGCTCGTCTGCCGCTATAAACGCATCGGCTTGCAGCTGTGCGACTGCGATGTATTCGGCGTCGGTCGTGTCGTCCCATCCGTGCTGCTCGGCAATGCGCCAGGCGACGGCCCGCGAGACCCGGTCGCCGAGGAGTCGTATCTTCATGGTCGTGATGCCGTCGAGAATCCGTCGTGCCTCGGCGCTGCTCAGCTCGCCCTCGCGATGCTGTCGGTAGACGAGGGCCAGAGCCTGCGAGCGCAGTACGGCCGGAGCGACCAGCCTGTGTTCGGGCTCAACCACGACGCTCTCCTGTGCGATCCGGATCGCGGTTCGGGCATCAATCGCATAGCGCGTCATGGCTCAATTATTAGGTCGCGCGCCGACAGTCGGGGGACTACTGTCGTGCCGTGCCGAAATATACCGGGACCGACGGGGCCGAACTGTTCTTCGAAGATTGGGGCGACGGCGCCCCGTTGGTTGTCATCGCGGGAGGTGCGCCGCGCCACCCCGACTACCTGGAAGACCTGGCCGGGCTGGGCGAGGGATACCGCCTCATCGTCGTGCACCTGCGCGGAGTGGGCGAGTCGCCCGCAGGCACCGTCGAGAACGCAACGTGGTGGAGCGAGGCAGCCGATCTTGAGTGCCTTCGGGTCGCGCTGGGGCTGGACCAGCTGAACATCGTCGCCCACTCATCCGGAACTCGGCTCGCGATCGCCTATGCGGCACAGTACCCCGGGCAGATCGAGCGTATGGTCTTGATCGCGCCACCAGCGAGTTACCTCGTGGATGTCCCGTCCGACGTGACTGCAATCGCTGCTCGGCGCACTGATGCTGCTTTCCGAGCAGCGCTCGCCCGGCTCGGCGACGTGCCCACCGATCAGGAGAGTTTCGATGTGTGGAGTCGAGACACCGCGGCGGCGGGATACGCGGTGTGGGGCGCGAGGCAACAGCGTCACGCAGCGCTCGGAGAGTCGAACTATCTCGTCCACCGCATCTACTTCAGCGCGACACCTCCCGACGATCTTCGGCATCGGCTCGCCTCACTCGCGGCGCCGGTGCTCGTCGTCGCCGGTGCCGAGGATGCCCTGATAGGCACGGCCCAACCCGCGGCGCTCGCGGAAATCATGCCGAACGGCACTTCCGTGGTTATTGACGGAAGTGGTCACTTTCCGTGGGTCGATCAGCCGAGTCGGTTCGTCGAGGTCGTACGGGAATTCCTCGAGACGACACCGCGCGGCTGAAGTCTCAGGCGGAGCAAGCGTGACCCTAAAACTGCCAGGGGTACGGTGACCAGTCTGGGTCGCGCTTCTCGAGGAATGCATCGCGCCCCTCGACGGCCTCGTCGGTTCCATATGCCAGGCGGGTGGCTTCGCCGGCGAGTACCTGCTGGCCGGCCAGCCCGTCGTCGATCGCGTTGAACGAGAACTTGAGCATGCGGATCGAGGTCGGCGATTTGCCCAGGATCGTGTTCGCCCACTCGACGGCGGTCGACTCGAGCTCGGCATGGGGGACCACGGCGTTGACGGCACCCATCTCGTAGGCGCGCTGCGCCGAGTATTCCTGGCCGAGAAAGAAGATCTCGCGGGCGATCTTCTGGCCGGTCTGACGGGCCAGGTACGCGCTGCCGTACCCTCCGTCGAAGGAGCCGACGTCGGCATCCGTCTGCTTGAAGCGTGCGTGCTCGGCGCTGGCGATGCTCAGGTCGCAGACGACGTGGAGTGAGTGTCCGCCGCCGGCCGCCCAGCCGGGTACGACCGCGATGACAACCTTCGGCATGATGCGGATGAGCCGCTGCACCTCCAGGATGTGCAGCCGGCCGCTGCCCGACCGAGCCGCGCCCTTCTGGTCGCCCTCGTGGTACTCATAGCCGTCCCGGCCCCGGATGCGCTGGTCGCCGCCCGAGCAGAACGCCCAGCCGCCGTCCTTCGGGCTGGGCCCGTTGCCGGTGATCAGCACGACGCCGATGTGGGTGTTCTGGCGCGCGTCATCCAGAGCGTTGTAGAGCTCGTCGACGGTGAGCGGCCGGAAGGCGTTGCGCACCTCGGGCCGGTTGAACGCGATGCGGGCTATCCGGCCGGTCGTGTCGTGGTGGTACGTGATGTCGCTGAGGCTGTCGAACCCGTCGACGTCTCGCCAAACGTCCGCGTCGAACAGGTCGGAGATGTGGGCCATGTGCCCAGCCTAATGAAGGGGAGCTAGCGGCGAACGGTTCCGCTGAGCGCCGCGACCCGGGCGAGCAGGCTGGGGCGGGCGAGCATCCACGCCACCGCCATCACCACGAGGGATGCCGCGAAGATACCCACCCCCCACCAGCTCTCGTCGTCCCGACCGGCGTACATGTGGTTGAGATTGCGCAGGGCGCCCGTGGCGAGCACCAGCGTGACGTGCACGATAGTGAAGCCCACGAAGTAGACCATGACGACCCAGTGCACGGTTCGGGTCACCGCGAGCGGCACTACCCGGTCGAGCGGCCGCAGCCGCGCCGCGAAGCCGGGCGCGAGCCGGATGCCCGTGGCGAGCGCCAGCGGCGCCGCGATGAACACGGTGGCGAAGTACGACAGCAGCTGAAGCGCGTTGTAGTTGACCCAGCCGTTCTCGGTCGGCCAGTTCAGTGACGCGTACTGCAGCCCGGCCGAGACCGCGTTGGGGATCACATCCCAATTCGTCGGAACCAGGCGCATCCACTGCCCGGTCGCGAACAGCAGTGCCCAGAACACGATGCCGTTGAGAACCCAGAGCGAGTCGACACTGAGGTGAAACCAGAGCGGAAGGCCGATGCGCACCGGGAACGTGCGTCGCCGGAACGGTCCCGTCGTGCGCACCCACAGGTGGCTGGGCCTCTTCGCCTGCCGCAACTCCCATCCGGTGCGCACGATGAACAGCAGGAAGAACGAGTTGAGAAAGTGCTGCCAGTTCGTCCACGCCGGAAAACCGATCGGGGCGGATGCCGGCAGCGCCGAGTATCCCGGATACAGCACCAGCCACGACTGCACCCCGGGTAGCTCGCGCAGCAGCTTGGCCATCGTGACCACCGTCACGGCGAGCACCACCAGCGCGGGGACAACCCAGACGAGAGCGAACCACCGGCTGGCCCGGGCCTGCGCCCAGCGCGATGACGTGGTCATGGGTGGACGGTGCCTTTCCGATTGCTGCGGATCAAGCCTAGTCTTGCGCTGATGGCTAGTTCCTCCCAACACGACGTTCTGTTTTCGCACCGCGGTTCGCTGGGTCACATCGTGCTCAACCGGCCCGAGGCGCTCAACGCGATAACCCACGAGATGGTCACCGCGATTGCGGCCCAGCTCGCCGAGTGGGCGCAGGATGACGCCGTCGCCACGGTCGCGATCTCGGGTGCCGGTGAGCGCGGCCTGTGCACCGGCGGTGACGTGACCAAGATCTATGAGTCGGCGCGATGGGATGGCACGGCCGCCCAGCGGTTCTGGACCGACGAGTACGCCCTCAACCTCGCGATCGCGCGCTACCCGAAACCGTATGTCGCGCTCATGGACGGCCTCGTGCTCGGCGGCGGGGTCGGGGTGTCGGCCCACGGCTCGGTGCGTGTCGTCACCGAAACCACGATGTTCGGGATGCCCGAGGTCACCATCGGTTTCGTGCCAGATGTCGGCGGAACGTACCTGCTCTCCCGTGCTCCCGGTGAACTCGGCACTCACCTCGCACTGACCGGGTCGACCGGCAGCGGCGCCGACGCAATCGCCCTCGGGTTCGCCGACCACTACGTGCCGAGCGCGGCGCTGCCCGCTCTGCTCGTCGACCTCGAGTCGCTGCCCGCGGCGAAGGCGGTCGCGAGGCACGCCGCACCCGCCCCCGCGTCGCCGCTGCTCGCCGAGCGGTCCTGGATCGACGGGGCGTACGCGGGGGATGACGTTCTGACGATTCTCGACCGGTTGAAGAACTCGGGGGTTGATGCGGCGCGCGATGCGGCATCCCTGATTCGCACCAAGTCACCGACGAGCGTGTGCGTCACCCTCGAAGCACTGCGTCGGGCGAGGGAGTTGGGCACGCTGGAGGAGGTTCTCGAGCAGGAGTTTCGGGTCGGGGTGCGCGTGCTGAAGGGCACCGAGATCATCGAGGGCATCCGCGCTCAAGTAATCGACAAGGATCGCAAGCCGCGCTGGTCGCCGCCGACGTTCGAGCAGGTCTCCCGGCGAACGGTTGCCGAGTACTTCGGGCGGTGAGCGAGGCGCGTGGGTCGCGTAAGTTAGACCCACTATGTCGACACCTTTCACCGTCTCCGCCGAGGTGGCTGACGCGCTCGCCGCGAACCGCCCCGTCGTTGCCCTCGAGTCCACGATCATCTCCCACGGGCTGCCCCGCCCGCGCAACCACGAGGCGGCCCTCGAGTTCGAGGCGATCCTGCGGGATGCCGGGGTCACGCCGGCGACGATCGCGATTCTCGACGGCGTTGCCCAGATCGGCCTCGACGCCGAGGGCGTGCGGCGGATCGCGGAGGAGGAGCTGACGAAGGCCAGCGTGCGGGACATCCCGATCATTGCGGCGACCGGTTCGAGCGCAGCCACGACCGTCGCCGCGACCTCGCATCTCGCGGCAATGGCGGGCGTGCGGGTCTTTGCGACCGGAGGCCTCGGTGGCGTTCACCGTGGCGCGAACGAGAGCTTCGATGAGTCCGCCGACCTGTCGACTCTCGCTGTCACTCCGATCACGGTCGTGAGCGCCGGGGTGAAGTCGGTTCTCGATATCGCCGCCACTCTCGAGCGGCTGGAGACGCTGAGTGTTCCGGTCGTCGGGTTCGGCACGAACATCTTCCCGAGCTTCTGGTTGCGCGAGTCGGAGTTCACGCTCGACTGGTCCGTCGACACGGCCGCCGAGGTCGCAGCCATCATGCGCTCGCAGGACGCCCTCGGCCACGGCCAGGGCATCGTCGTGGCCAACCCCATTCCGCTCGATCAGCAGTGGGACCCGACCGAACACGACCGCGTACTCAGCGAGGCGCTCGCCCTCGCCGACGAGGCCGGCGTCACCGGCAAGGCCGTCACTCCGTTCCTGTTGCTGAAGATTGTCGAACTCTCGGGCGGCCGCAGCCTCGAGGTCAACCTCGATCTCGCACGCAACAACGTGCGCGTTGCCGCCGCGATCGCGACCGCGTGGTGCGCCCTCAATGACTAGTTTCGTGACGCCCAAGAGCCGCATCGTCTGCTTCGGCGATGTCATCGATGACGTACTCGCTGTGCCCGAGGGTCCGATCCGGGACGACACAGACACCCCGGCCCAGATTCGCCAGCGCCCGGGCGGGTCGGCGGCGAACACCGCCGCGTGGCTCGGCGAACTCGGCGCGCCCGTCGACTTCGTCGGCATCGTCGGCGAGGGCGTTCGAGGCTCGGATGCTACACGGCACGCCGAGGCGCTGCCCGGCGTCGAGGCGCACATCGCCACGCATCCCACGCTGCCCACTGGCACCATCGTCGTGGTCGTGCAAGGCCAGACCCGCACGATGCTCACCCAGCGCGGAGCGAACCGGGCGCTCTCGCCCGAGGCGGTCACCGACGAGCTACTCGCCGAGGCGCGCGTTCTTCACCTCACCGGACACGCCCTGCTCAATGACGCCGGGGCCGAAGGCTTCGCTAACCTCATCGCCCGCGCGACGGCCGCCGGAGTCGCCGTCAGCGTCGACCCGGGGTCTGCTGGGTTCATCGCCGACTACGGCGTCGAGGAGTTCCTTGCCGCGATCGCTGGTGCCACGATCCTGTTCCCCAGCCTCGAGGAGGGCAGCCTGCTGACCGGGTTGGCCGGCTCCGAGGCAATCGCCGCGAAGCTCGCCGAGTCGTTCCCGATTGTCGCGTTGACGCTCGGAGTCGACGGCGTGATTGTCGCGTTCGGCGACACCGTCGAGCGGGTGCAGGCCTCCCATGCTGCCGTGGTCGACCCGACCGGTGCCGGCGACGCGTTCGCGGCCGGATTCCTGACCGACTGGGTGCAGTCGGGTGATGCGATTGCGGCGGCGATGTGTGGCGCACTGGTGGGCGCGCGGGCGGTCACGATTGTGGGCGGGCGGCCCTAACCGGTTCGTACGCGGCGAGGGCCCGGCGGCGGGTCTCGGCGAGATCGACGATGGGCGCCGGGTAGTCCGTTGTGCCAATCTCCGGCACCCAGCGGCGCACGTACTCGCCGTCCGCGTCGAACTTCGCCGCCTGCAGCTGGGGGTTGAATATCCGAAAGTAGGGGGCGGCATCCGCACCGGAGCCTGCGACCCACTGCCAGCTCGCGGGGTTGTTGGCCTCGTCGGCGTCGACGAGGGTGTCCCAGAACCACTGCTCGCCCACCCGCCAGTCGATGAGCAGGTTCTTCGCGAGAAAGCTCGCCACGATCATTCGCACTCGGTTGTGCATGGTCCCGGTCTGCCAGAGTTCGCGCATCCCGGCATCAACCAGCGGGATGCCCGTGCGCCCGCGCCGCCAGGCCGCGAGTTCCTGGGGCTCGGCTGGCTGCCACGAGAACGCGTCGAACGCCGGCCGGTAGTTCTCGGTGGCCAGATTCGGCGTGTGGAACAGGATGCTCCAGCTGAACTCGCGCCAGCCCAGCTGTCGCAGGTACGAGGCCGAGTTGGCGTGCCGCCCGCGCACAGCATGCCAGAGACGAAAGGGGCTGAGCTCGCCGAATCTCAGGTGCGGACTCAACCGGCTCGTCGCCGCCACGGCCGGCACGTCTCGGCGGTCGTAGAGGGCAAGCCCCTGCGTGACGAAGGATTCGAGTTGCGCCTGCGCCCCGGCCTCGCCCGGGGTCCAGGTGTCGCGCAAGCCCCCGGCCCAGTCCGGGTCGGTCGGCAGCAGTCCCCAGTCGTCAAGCGCGTCCGTCGCGGCCGACGCGTACCGCACGATCGCGCCCGGCAACGGCTCGCGCACGGGTCGGTCGAGGCACGCGCGCCAAAAGGGGGTGAACACTCGGTACGGTCCGCCGTCACCGGTGGTGACCGTGCCGGGTTCGTGCAGGAGGGATGCCTGAAACGTCTCGACCGCGATTCCGTCGGCGCTCAGCCGGGCGGCGAGCCGGTCGTCGACGGCTCGGGCGGCGGAGTAGCGACGGTTCCAGTGGATCGCCGCGGCATCCGTCTCGGCGGCCAGTGCCGGGATGATCTCCTCGGCTGCACCGCGGCGCAGCACGAGGCGACCGCCAACCGACTCGCTCAGTGCGGCGAGGCTGTGGTGCAGCCACCAGCGGCTGGCGCCGCCGAGGGGGCGGATGCCCGGGCTCACCTCGTCCAGAACGTAGACGAGCAGCACCGGCTCGTCCCGCAGAGCCGCCGCGGTGAGCGCGGGGTTGTCGTCGAGGCGCAGGTCGTCGCGCAGCCAGACGATCGTCGCGCCGGGCATCAGCCTTCGACGCCGCGCCGCAGTTTGTCGGTGAGTGCTGTCAGGGCTGCGAGCTCGTTGGTGTCGAGGCTGCGCATCTGTTCGACGATCGATGCAGAGTGGGTGACGGCGACCCGGCGGAACAGAGCGTATCCCTCGTCGGTGAGACACACGATGGTGCCTCGAGCGTCGCTCGGGTCGTTCTCTTTGCGCAGCAGACCGCGCGCGGTGAGGCGGTCGACGAGGCGACTCACGCTGGGCTGGGAGAGCAGCAAGTGCTTATTGATGTCGCGGATGCGCAACTGGTGTTCGGGCTGCCGCGACAGGTTGAACAGCACGTCGTACTCGTTCAGCGAGATCTCGCCGGTGGGAAAGTCGGCGTGCAGGGCGCGAAGCACCGCGACTTGCGCGCGGAATAGCGCTTCCCACGCGTTGACTGAGGTTGCCCGGTCGCTCACCCGTTAACTCTATGGCCGGTTGAGGATTGCGCAGACCCGCCGGTTGAGTCGGCCTTGGGCCGTATCGAAACCGACCCCGTTAAACAGGATTGAGGGCCGGTTCCAGAGGCTAGGAACCGACCCTCTCCCTTGCACCAAGAGTGTCCTGCAATCACATTCCGCTTCAGCTGCCACAGCAAACAACTTCTGCTCTATGAATGTATAACGGAAAGGTAACGCTGTCTAGTTACACAACCGTTATTTTTCTGAGAGTTTTCACCGAGTGGTCCGTGGGGCTCTCAGCCCTCACTGCCGAGGTTGCCGCTCAGACGCCCGTGCAGCGAACGTGTGGCTTCGTTCATGCCCTCGATGATGACGCGCTTGCCGTGCTTCTCGTACTTGGTGGTCACGGCGTCGAGCGCGGCGACAGTCGAGGCATCCCAGATGTGAGAGTTGTGCATGTCGATGACGATGCGGTCCGGGTCATCCGCATACTCGAACAGCGTGGTGAGGTCGTTGCTCGACGCGAAGAACAGTTCGCCGCTCACCGTGTAGTAGGCGGTGGGCACCTGCTCGTCGGTGGGAACCTCGCGGGTCACCGTCACGAAGTGCGCAACCCGTCGGGCGAACGCGACCATCGCCACGACCACCCCGACGATCACTCCGATCGCGAGGTTGTGGGTGATGACCACGACGGCCACCGTGGCGACCATCACCGTCGTCTCGCTCTTCGGCATGCGCTTCAGTGTCGAGAGGCGCATGCTGTGCCAGTCGAAGGTCGCGACCGACACCATGATCATGACCGCAACGAGCGCGGCCATCGGGATCACCGAAACCACGTCACCGAGGCCCACGACGAGAATCAACAGAAACACCCCGGCGAGGAAAGTCGAGATGCGGGTGCGAGCACCGGACGCCTTCACGTTGATCATGGTCTGGCCGATCATCGCGCAACCGCCCATGCCGCCGAACAGCCCGGAGAGCACGTTCGAGACGCCCTGACCCCACGCCTCCCGCGTCTTGCGGGAGTGGGTGTCGGTGATGTCGTCGACGAGCTTCGCGGTCATCAGCGACTCCATGAGTCCGACGAGTGCCATCGCCAGCGCGTACGGGCCGATGATGGTGAGCGTTTCGAGGTTCAGTGGAACCTGCGGCAGGAACAGCTCGGGCAGACTGCGCGGCAGGTCACCCTGATCGCCGACCGTGGGCACCGCAATCGCAAAGAAAACGGTCGCCAGGGTGAGCAGGATGATTGCCACGAGTGGGGCCGGAACCACCTTGGTGAGCCGGGGCATGACGATCATGATGACGAGACCGACCGCGACGAGCGGGTACACCAACCACGGAACCCCGACGAGGTGCGGAATCTGCGCGAGGAAGATGAGGATGGCCAGCGAGTTCACGAAGCCGACCATGACGCTGCGCGGGATGAAGCGCATGAGCTTGGCGACACCGCTCACTCCGAGGATCACCTGGATGATTCCGGCGAGCAGAACCGTGGCGATGAAGTAGTCGAAGCCGTAGTCGCGCATCACCGGAGCGATCACGAGGGCGACGGCACCGGTTGCTGCGGTGATCATGGCGGGACGCCCACCGAGGAACGAGATCGACACGGCCATGACGAACGAAGAGAACAGCCCGACGCGAGGATCGACGCCGGCGATGATCGAGAACGAGATTGCTTCGGGGATGAGCGCCATGGCGACAACGAGGCCGGCGAGCACCTCGCGGGTGAGGATACGGGGGGAGCGCAGCGCGGTGAGAACCGACGGATCAGCGCGATAGCGGCTGGGCGGGTCGGATTTGAGCGTGATAGCCACGATGGGCTCCAATCGAATCAAGGGTCGAGTGGCTCCCATAGCCAGACGTACGAACCCTACCCTAACGTAAGGGTAGGGTTAGAGGGAAACGGAGGAACGATGACGAACCGGCAGACGGATGGCTCGACGATGCAGATCGGCGAACTCGCGGAGCGCGTCAACCTGTCGCTACGGACGATCCGCCACTACGACGAGGTGGGTCTGCTCAAGCCGTCCGGACGATCCGAGGGCGGCTTCCGCCTCTACACGCAGGCAGACCTCGACCGGCTGACCCTGATCCGTCAGCTTCGTCCGCTCGAGTTCTCGTTGGAGGAGATGGGCGAGATTCTGGGCATCCTTGCCGATCAGCGGGCAGGGACACTCACGGACGACGGCAGAACTCGACTCGAGTACTTCCGCGAGCAGGCGACCGAGCGTCGCGCGCGGCTCGCCGACTATCTCTCCCGCGCCGACGAGGTAGTTGCCCTCCTGGCGCGTTCCTAGAAGAAGTCCGGGCTCGGCGTCGAGGCCTGGCGAATGGATACGTCGGCGTGCCGATCGAACCGGTAGCCCACGCCACGAACCGTGCGCACGATGTCTTCGAAGTCGCCGAGCTTGGCGCGAAGTCGGCGCACGTGCACATCAATGGTGCGCTCGTTGGGGATCTCGTCGTCACCGACCGACCAGAGCGAGGCAATGAGTTCGGCGCGGTCGACCGTGCGACCCTCACGCAGCACCAGGTACTGCAGAAGCTCGAACTCCTTGTAGGTCAGCGCAGCAGTCTCGCCGTCGAGCTGAACCCGCTTGCGCGAGATGTCGACAACGACTCCGCCGCGCGCCTTGGGCGCAGCCTCCTCGGTGTGGCGGTGTTTGGCGAGTGCCGCCGGATCCTGAAGGGCTAGGCGCACGACATCCACGTCCCGTCCGCCCGAGCCGACCGGAGCGAGGGCCACCGCGGCGTAGGTCTGGGCGGTGGGTACCAGTTCGGCGAGGCGTCGACGAAGCTGGTCGACGACATAGCTCAGATCGGTGCCCGCCTCGATCGCGGTGAATTCGTCGAGCCCGACGTAGAGCGCAAAGCCGCGCGCTTCCGTTCCCTCGGGAACAGCGTGCAAGCGGCGCTGCTGCTGAGCGGGCGGTGCCGGGTGGTTGGTCGGAGTGGCAATGGGTGCGCGTTCGATGGTTGCGAGAGACATGTGTCCTGTGTTCCTTGACTAAGGGTGAAGGGCCTCTGATGATGAGGGTGCGATCCTTCGGGGTACTACGGGTTGCAGCGAATCAGGCCGTTATGAGGGCAGTGATCCGGGAGTCACGTCGAACGGTGACTCGGCGAGAAAAGCCGATTAGGCACACATTCGACAACACATGGACGCGCGGGAACCAAACACCTCAAAGGTGATCAGGGATTCTGCGCGAACAGTCATGGTGCAATGATCGGGCAATCGGGGCGAATGTGCAACTTCGATGATCGAGCGGTGTCGGATCTCGACAGGCTCGATCACCTCTCGACAGGCTTGGTCAGCGCTAGACGGTGCCGTAGAGCCGATCTCCGGCATCGCCGAGTCCGGGAACGATGTAGCCGACCTCGTTGAGCTTCTCGTCGAGCGCGCCCAGCACGATGGTCACCTCGCGACCCTCGGTGGCCTTCTCGACGGCAGCGAGGCCCTCGGGCGCTCCGAGTAGGCAGATTGCCGTGACATCCACGGCGCCCCGAGCGAAGAGGTACTCGATGGCCGCGATGAGCGACCCTCCGGTGGCGAGCATCGGGTCGAGCACGAAGCACTGGCGGTTCGAGAGGTCGTCGGGCAGGCGCTCGGCGTAAATATCGGGCTGAAGGGTCTCCTCGTTGCGCACCATCCCGAGAAAGCCGACCTCGGCGGTGGGCACGAGCTTGACCATGCCCTCGAGCATCCCCAGCCCGGCGCGAAGGATCGGCACGACGAGTGGTTTGGGATCGCTGATCGCGAGCCCCTGCGTCTCGGCGACCGGCGTCGTGATGGTCGACGACGTGGGTGCGCACGGCACGGGTGGCCTCGTAGGCGAGCAGCGTCACGAGCTCCTCGGTGAGGGCACGAAACGTCGGCGACGGAGTGTTCTTGTCCCGCAGCACAGTGAGCTTGTGAGTGATGAGCGGGTGGTCGGCAACGTGTACTCGCATAGGCTCAATCTACTGTGGACACGCTTTCGATGGGCACCGCCGACGAGTGGATGTCCCGCGCGCTGGCCGAGGCTCGCCTCGCGCCGGCCACCGGTGACGTTCCGGTCGCTGCCCTGTTGTTCGACTCGACCGGCGCCGTTCTTGGCGTCGGACGCAACGAACGCGAGCTGACCGGCGACCCCACCGCTCACGCCGAGATCGTCGCAATCCGCGCGGCGGCCGCGGCCACCGGGTCGTGGCACCTCGAGAACACGACGCTCGTGGTCACGCTCGAGCCCTGCACAATGTGTGCCGGGGCGATCCTTCAGGCGCGCATCCCGCGGGTGGTCTTCGGCGCATGGGACGACAAAGCCGGCGCGGCGGGCAGCGTGCACGACGTGTTGCGTGATCGCCGACTGCCGCACCGCGTCGAGGTCATCGCGGGAGTGCGGCACGAGGAGAGCGCAGCTCTGCTTACGGGAATTCTTCGAGCCGAAGCGCTAACGCGACCGGCCCGCCCTCGGGTCAGTGCCAGAGGACGGCGACGAGAACGTTGACCACGGCGAGCCCACCCGCTGCGTGGAAGAAGGGCTGCACGCGCCCGCCCTTGCGCTGCGTGACGACTGCGAAGATCGCTGCCACCAGCACGATGGTGGCGATGGTCGCCTTGACGCCGATCTTGGCGTAGTTCAAGGGGTCACCGTCGCCGGCTTCGGCAAGACCCACGAGGGCGAGGCCGGTGACGACCTGGGTGATGGCACCCCAGAGCAGCGGGGTGAGAACGAAGTCGCTCTTGCGGCGCATCTGAACAAAGAACGAGCCGACGATGGCAGCCATTCCAAGGAAGTGGGCGGCAACGAGAATGAGGGTAAGAATCTCCATGCCTTCAGTCTGCCATCGAAGTTAGTCCGCGCTGCGAATGACGATCGCGTCGGTCGACGGATTCGAGCTGTTCGGCTTGAGGTAGACGTCTGGTTCGATGAAGATCACCCGGGCTACCGGCACTTTGGCTCGGATCTCGGCTTCGACAGCGTTGATGTAGCGCGCGACATCCTCGAGCTTCGCCTTCGGCGAGAACGCGACCTTGGCTCCGACCATCAACTCGTCGGGGCCGAGGTAAAGCGTCCTCAGGTGAATCAGCGCCTCGACGTGCTTGTTCCCGTTGATGGCATCGCGGATCGCCACTGCGTCGGACGGTCGTGCGCCCTCGCCCACGAGCAGGCTCTTCGTCTCGATGCCGAGCACGATTGCGACGAGTATCAGCAGCGCTCCGATGGCGAGCGTTCCGATCGCATCCCACGTGCTGTCCCCGGTGAGGATGGTGAGGCCGACGCCGAACATTGCGAGCACGAGGCCCAAGAGGGCCGCGACGTCTTCGAGCAGAACGACCGGAAGTTCAGGCGCTTTCGCGTGACGGATGAAGGCGATCCAGCTGTCTTTGCCCCGCACCAAGTTCGATTCACGCACCGCGGTGCGCAGCGAGAACCCCTCGAGCACGATTGCGATCGACAGCACGAGAATCGGCAACCAGGGCACCTCGAGCGGGTGCGGATCGCTCAGCTTGCTAATGCCCTCGTAGATCGAGAACACGCCACCGACCGAGAACAGGATGATCGAGACGACGAACGCGTAAACGTACCGCTCGCGGCCGTAGCCGAACGGATGCGAGGCATCCGCCTTCTTTTTCGCTTGGCGACCACCCAGCAGCAGTAGCGCCTGGTTGCTGGAGTCGGCCAGGGAATGCACGCTCTCGGCGAGCATCGAGCTCGAGCCGGAGAACAGGAAGGCCACGAACTTGGTGATCGCGATGCCCAGATTCGCTGACAGCGCCGCAACGATTGCTTTGGTTCCACCCGTTGTGCTCATGCGCCCAATCCTAGGATGAACGCATGAGTACTCTCCCGTCGATCGCAATCATCGGTACCGGCTCGATGGGCGGCGCGATCCTCGGCGGGCTCCTCGCCCCCGGGGTAACCGTGGTGGGCGGCATCCGTGTGACCAACCGCACCGAGGCCAAGGCCGCACTCGTCAGGCACCCCGGAGTGGAGTCATTCGCCGTCGAAGCGACCCCCGACGCCAACGCCCGCGCCGTCGCCGGCGCCTCGGTCGTGGTGATCGGCGTGAAGCCCGCGATGGTGGCGGGAACGCTCGCCGCGCTCGCCGGTGCGCTTGAGCCCGATGCCCTGGTGATCAGCGTCGCCGCTGGCATCACCACGGCGACCATGGAGAACCTGGTTTCGCAGGCCGTGCTGCGCGCGATGCCGAACACGCCAGCACTCGTCGGCAAGGGGGTCACCGGCTTGGCTTCTGGCTCACGCGCCAGTGCGGACCAGCTCGCCTTGGGCCGGGCCGTGTTTGAGACCGTCGGAAGTGTCGTCGAGGTTCCCGAGTCGCAGATTGATGCGCTCAGCACGATCTCCGGATCCGGACCGGCGTATGTCTTCTATCTAATCGAGGAGTTCATCCGCACCGCCGTGAACCTCGGATTCAGCGCCGAGCAGGCGAAACTCATGGTCACCGAGACGTTCGCTGGCTCGATTGAATTGCTCCAGTCGACCGGCGAAGAACCGGCCGAACTGCGTCGGCGGGTGACCAGCCCCAATGGCACCACCGAGCGGGCGATCGCCGAACTCGAGAAGGCGAACCTGGCTGACCTGTTCGACCGGGCTACCGCGGCGGCTCTCGCTCGGGCGAGGGAGTTGGCCGCCGGAGCATGAGTGCCGGGAGACTCCCTGCGCCCTCATAGCCGATCGATAGCTCGAGCTGGCAACCTCCTGTGCGACGGACGGCGCGGATGCCGACCGCAAACGGAAGGAATCTCATGCCGAGCAAGAAGAATCTCGAGTCAGCACCGGCGACGCCTCCGACGGCCGTCGTGACACCGCCCCCCGCAGCACCACGAGGGCGCGGGCTGACAATCGCCGGAATTGCCGTCGGCGGCGTGATCATCGCCGGAGCACTCTTCGGCAGCGGGGTCGCTGTCGGTGCGCATCTGCCGGGCGACGGATTGAGGACCGACCGGACTGGTCAGTTCGACCAGCAGCGCGGAATGCCTGGCGGCGACCGTCCCCTCGGCGATCGTCCGAGCCAGCCCGGTCAGCAGACCAACGACACCGACTCGGACGGCAACTAGCGAACTGCTAGCTCGACACCATCGCGAACTTCTCGATGTCGTTGGAGTTTCCGCTGACGATGATCAAGTCGTGGTTGGAGACGATGGTCTCCGGTGTCGCATAGGTGAAGTCGGTCCCCGGGGACTTCACCCCGACGACGGTCACCCCGAACCGGCGGCGAACCTGTGACTCACTGAGCGGGATGCCGCGGATCGGCTTGGGCGGATACATCTTCACGATCGCGAAGTCATCATCGAACTCGATGAAGTCGAGCATTCGCCCGGAGACGAGGTGGGCGACTCGTTCGCCGGCCTCGGCTTCGGGGTAGATCACGTGGTTGGCTCCGATCCTGGCCAGGATCTTGCCGTGCGACTGGCTGATCGCTTTGGCCCAGATCTGCGGAATCTTGAGGTCGACGAGGTTCGCGGTGATGAGCACGCTCGCCTCGATCGATGAACCGACGGCGACGACGGCGATAGAGAAGTCGCCGGCTCCGATCTGGCGCAGGGCGTCGATGCTGCGGGCATCCGCCTGCACCGCGTGCGTAACGCGCTCCGACCACTTTTGCACGAGACCGGGGTCCTCGTCGATGGCGAGCACCTCTCGGTCGAGGCGCTGCAATTGGCCCGCTGTCGCGGCCCCGAACCGGCCGAGGCCGATCACCAAAACCGGGGCGTCATGGGGAATTTTCTCAACCAACGATGGGCCTCTCTTCCGGACGTCTAAACAACTTCGGGTGCTGGCTTGCTGCGAGAGCGGCCGCCAGCGTGACGGTACCGACGCGCCCGAAGAACATCGTCGCAGCAAGAACGTACTGCGCACCATCCGTCGTCGTCGCCGTGAGTCCGGTCGACAGGCCGCAGGTGGCGAATGCGCTGATCACATCGAACAGCACGTAGTCGAGTGGCTCGTCGGTGAACAACAGAATTGCGATGGATGCCGCGGCAACCGTCGTCGCGCCCCACAGAACAACACTGACCGCCAACCGCAGCACGTCCTTGGGGATGCGGCGCTCGTACGCCTCCATGTCGTCGCGCCCGCGCGCCTCGGCGATCGACGCGAGGAACAGAATCGCGAAGGTTGTCACCTTGATGCCGCCGGCGGTGGAGGCGGAGCCTCCGCCGATAAACATCAACATGTCGGTGACCAGCAGGCTGGAGCCGTCGAGCTGCGAAATGTCGATTGTGGCGAAGCCGCCAGATCTCGTCATTGTGGACAGAAAGAAGCTCTGAAGTATGCGTTGACCGGGGTCGAGCCCGGCAAACGCGTGATTGAACTCGAGAACGAAGTAGGCCACGGCGCCAAGCACCAAGAGAACGGCGAAGGTGACGAGGGTCATCTTGACGTGCAGCGACCAGCGGCGCGGGTGGAGCACGTTGCGCGAGATCGCGTAGATGACCGGGAAGCCGATGGCGCCGGCGACGACAGCGATCATCAGCGCCGTCAGAAACCAGACGTCCCCCGAGAAGGCGTCGAGCCCGGTCTCGAGCGGAAGAAAGCCGGTATTGGTGAATGCCATTGCCGCGATATAAACGGACTGCCAGGCCGCACTCCACAGGTCGATGCCGGCGAGGAGCATCCTCGGGAAGATCATGAGCGCGATGACGGCCTCGATGATGAGCACGCTGACCGCGACCGTCAGCAAAAGGCCGCCCGTCTCACCGAGTCGAATCGCCTGGCCCTCGGCGACGGGACCCTTGCGATTGCGTTGTGGGTTCGAGTCACCAGCGGCCATCAACTTTTGTCGCAGTCCCAGCCTGCGACTGATGACCAGACCGAGAATCGAGGCGACGGTCAGCACGCCCACCCCGCCGATCTCGACCCCCACGAAAACCAGCACGTTGCCGAACGGCGACCAGTAGGTGGCCATGTCAACGGTCGAGAGGCCGGTGACGCAGATCACCGAGACCGCAGTGAATACCGCGTCGACCAGCGGGGCCTGCTTGCCGCTACTGGTGGCGATTGGGAGCGAGAACAGAGCCGTGAAGACCAGAATGAGCGCGGCAAAAACGATGATCGCGAATCGGGGCGGCGACGTAGCGATGAAGTTGATGAATGCGACGCGCACCCGACCGTATGCCGTCACTCGGGAGACGGGTCCGCCACGCATGCTCACCACACCAGTATCGTCCCCCGCGGGCCGCCGGTACCCTGAACACATGGCTGACATCTTCGATGTGATCTCGGATCCGACCCGGCGCGACCTGCTGAGCGCCCTGCTGCACCGCTATCTCGATACCGATTCCGCGAGGGGTGAGATCAGCGTCGGTGATCTGGTCGAGCGATCTCGGGCCTCACCCAACCGACTGTCTCGAAGCACCTTCGGGTGCTGCGCGATCACGGGCTGGTCTCGGTTCGGGAAGAGGGGCAGCACCGCTTCTATCGGCTGGACGCTGCCCCGCTCGAAGCGATCGAGGACTGGCTCATTCCGTTCCTCAGCGCAGACTTTGCCGAGGCAGGTCTCGCCTCCGAGGATGGCGACGGCTCGGCCGTGTTCGCTGCCTGGGCCGGCGCCGACGTGGGGGAGACCATCGGCCGTCGTGTCGCCGAGGGTACGCATCAGGCTCGTACCGTCATCCAGGGTGCCGCCGAGCAGGTCACCAGGCGTCTCCCGAAGCCGATGCGTCGCAGGCCCTTCCGCCGCTAGGTCACCCGGACGTGGGCTGGACACTGAGTCACGTCTGCCCCTAGTGTTACCGATTAGCACTCCAGTAACAGCCGCGACGAGCGGCGTGCCGGTGGGCACAGACGAAGTCGAGGAGGCCCGAGCCGATGTCGTTGTCTGACGTACGCTTTCTCACGGTCGCCGAGGTGGCCGAGATGATGCGCGTCTCCAACATGACGGTGTACCGACTCGTTCACTCGGGCGAACTGCCCGCCGTGCGTTTCGGCCGGTCGTTCCGTATTCCCGAGTCCGCCGTTGTGGCCGCGATTCAGACGCCCATCTCGGACGTCGGATAGCGCGGAATCTCTCGCCTACCGTGGATGCGGTAGACTCGCCCCTTGTTGTTGTCACGGTTCTGAAGCGAACCGGTCGGTTCGTTCGGAACAGTTGAGGTCCACATGGGTTCAGTAATCAAGAAGCGTCGCAAGCGCATGGCGAAGAAGAAGCACCGCAAGCTGCTGCGCAAGACGCGTCACCAGCGTCGCAACAAGAAGTAGCGCACCCCGCTACTCATCCGGCCTAGGCGCGTTTCGCGTCTCGCTTTGTTTGTCTGCGCGCATCCTTGATGCTTGCTCGGCGCAGGGTGAGCACGGCCCATCCCTTGCTGATGGCGTGCGCCAGTAGCTTCGCGTCTGGGTTGACGACCACCCGATTGCCGACGAGCGTCAGCAGCGGGATGTCGTTGCTCGAGTCCGAGTAAGCCCAGCACTCGCGCGAGATCGGCGCCCTTGGTCTTCGCGAACGTTCAGCGCTACCGCGGCCTTCTCCTCGCCGTGCAGCACCGGGCCGTCGAGGTCGCCCGTGAACACCCCGTCGAGCGCTTGCACGTTGGTGCCGAGTGCGCCCGTGAGCCCGAGACGTTCGGCGATGACCTGGGCGACGAGCTGCGGGGTCGCCGTGATCAGCCACACCTCGTGGCCTTTGCTGAGGTGCTCCTGGGTTAGCGCGACGGTCTCCGGCCAGAGGTTCGGCGAGATGTCTTTGGCGTAGATGTCGTTGGCGAGCCGGATCAGAGCTTCCTCGGTGTGCCCCCCGACGAGGCCGAGGGCCCGCTCCTTGGCGTGCGCGAGATGGTTCTTGTTCTCGCCGACAGCGAGAAAACGAAACTGGTGCCACGCGAAAACGGCGATGTCGCGGAACGAGATGAGCCGACGACGCCACGCCTCGCGCCCGACGTAGAACACGCTCGCGCCACGCATGAGCGTGTTGTCGACGTCGAAGAAGGCCACGATGGGCCGATCGCTCGGGGTGGGCAACACTGCTTCAGACATCGCGATTAGTCTATGGTCGTGTCCGCCGCCCACCTCACTCTGCTGTCTAAGCCGGGGTGTCACCTGTGCGATACGGCGCGGGATGCCATCACTGAGGTGATTCGCGAGCTCGGGCTCGCGGCATCCGTTACGGTCGAAGAGCTGTCGATCGTGGATGACCCGGAGCTCAACGCTCGGTACTGGGACGAGATACCCGTGGTGCTCGTGAACGGTCGCGTGCACACCATCTGGCGCGTCGATCCGGCGCGACTCACGAAGGCCATCTTGGAGGCAACCGAATGATCAGACACATCGTCTCGTGGCGGCTCACCGCGCAAGATCCCGAGGGGAAGGCCGCCGCTGTCGCGGCTATTGCCGCGGCCCTGGAGCCCCTCGTGGGCGTCGTACCGGGACTGGTCTCATTGAGCGTGCGAGCCAACGCCGCCTACTTCGACAGCAACTGGGACTGCGTGCTGGTGTCCGAGCACGAGTCGTTGGCCGCCCTTGAGGCGTACCAGGGGCATCCCGCCCACGTCGCGGCGGGCGCGGTGCCTCGCGGTCTCGCTGCTGACCGCGTCGCGGTCGACGTGGAGCTTTAGCCGACCTTCGGGATCGGGCCGGTCAGGCCCTTGGCTATCGCGTCGCGTTCTGCCGCGAGCGAAGCGAGTGTCGTGTGCTCGAAGTCCGGGTTCGAGCATCTCGCTGAACGGGTTGCTGACACCGGACTTGCTGTACACGGCCTCGGCGTAGGCGGTAGCAGCGGCGGCCACCTTTGCGTTGGCGCGCTGAGCCTTCTTCAAGGAGACGGCTGATCCGCCGACAACGTCGGCATGGGCGTTCAGCGCCTTCTTGAGATTCTTGAGCGCCGCGTCGATCTTCTTGGACATGGGGCCATCATGCCCCATGCGCCTGAGCGACGCAGCAGTCGACTACGCGCTCTGGTCGTCGACGATCGCGTCGGCGGCGTTCTTGCGCACCGACTCGATGCCGTTCAGCGCGCTCGCCTTGGCTGCGTAGCCCTCCGACATGGCGATGATCTCGCCGTTTCCCGCCTTGAGGACGAAGCGGAACTCGCCCTTCTTGTCCTTGGTGACGACGAACTTTCCAGCCATGATCGATCCCTTTCGCAGTTGCGGTTGCGTGGGGCAATCCTAGGTGGTCGAGTTGACCGGTTGTGGTCGACTACGGAGTGAGGCGAG
Organism: uncultured bacterium; assembly: GCA_963787305.1. Lineage (GTDB taxonomy): Bacteria > Actinomycetota > Actinomycetes > Actinomycetales > Microbacteriaceae > Rhodoglobus. Next base: position 131,117 of record CAWBCL010000002.1, on the reverse strand, counting down.
TGGGTCCGCGGAACAGGTAGGTCGCCTCACGCAGGTTTGGAAGGTGCAGCATGAGCATGAGCACGCGGCTCAGCCCCATGCCGAAACCGCCGTGCGGCGGCACCCCGTAGCGGAAGAAGTCGAGGTAGAAGTCGAGCTCTTCGGGGTCGAGACCCTTGTCGCGCGCCTGCGCCTCGAGCACATCGATGCGGTGCTCACGCTGGGCGCCGGTGGAGATCTCCACGCCGTTGAAGATGAGGTCGTAGCTGTTGGTGAGCGACGGGTCGCCCTCGTGGCGCATGTGATAAAACGGCCGGATGCTCGAGGCGTAGTCGGTCAGGAACACGAACTCGTGCCCGAACTTCTCCGCCACGTACGCGGCGATCTGGCGCTCGCCCTCCGGGTCCATGTCGTCGTCGGCGCGAGGCACCTCGTAGCCGCGCTCGGCGACGATGCGCTTGGCTTCGGCGAGCGGGATGCGCGGGAACGGCAGGCTCGGAACGGTCACCTCGAGGCCGAATAGGGCCTCGATCTCGGCGCCGTGCTTGTCTTTGACCGCCTGGAAGCCGGCGACAAGCAGTTCCTCGTGCAGCGTCATAACGTCTTCGTGGGAGTCGATCCAGCTGATCTCGCTGTCGACGCTCGTGAACTCGGTCGCGTGGCGGCTCGTGAAGCTGGGGTCGGCGCGGAAGGCCGGGCCGATCTCGAAGATCTTGCCGAAGCCGGCGGGCTGGGCCATCTGCTTGAAGAACTGCGGGCTCTGCGACAGGTAGGCCTTGGTCTCGAAGTACTCGACCTCGAACAGCTCGGCCTTCGACTCGCTCGCGCTCGCCATGAGCTTGGGGGTGTGCAGCTCGATGAAGTCGTGCTCGACCCAGTAGGTGCGCCAGGCGTGCTCGAGCGTGGTCTGGATTCGGAAGATCAGGTTGTTCTTGGGCTGGCGCAGGTCGAGGAAGCGCCAGTCCATGCGCTTGTCGACGCCGGAGTCTTCGGCGATCGGAGTCTCGGGGATCGCGGTTCCCGCGAGGGCGAGTCCGTCGAGCTTGATCTCGACGCCGCCGAGCTTGACCCGCTCGTCGTGCTTGAGCTCGCCGGTCGCGGTCAGGAATGTGCCCTGCGCGAGTGCGGAGATCGTGTCGCTGAGTTCGTCGGCGAGCACGGTGCCCTCGTCGTCGGTCGTGCGGGGGTTCACCAACTGCACGGCACCCGACTCGTCACGAAGCACGACGAACTGCACCTTCTTCTGATCGCGCACCGTATCCACCCAGCCCGATACGGACACCGGCCCGTCGGTCGCGGCGGCAAGGTTCTTGATCAGGGTGCGTTGGGTCACGAAATCCGAGTTTAGTCGCGCGCCTACAATTGAGCTGTGCCCGCCGACCTCATCCGCCTCGTCCGCCATGGCGAGGTGCACAATCCCGAGGGTGTGCTCTACGGACGGATCCCGGGCTACCACCTGAGCGAGTTGGGCCACCGCATGGCGGATGCCGCGGCCGCAAGCCTCGCGCAGCATCCCGTCTCCCGCCTCTACGCCAGCCCGCTGCAGCGCGCGCAGGAGTCCGCGGAGCCCTGGGCCGCCCGCTTCGACCTCCCGATCCACACCGACGAGCGACTCATCGAGCCGACGAACTGGTTCGAGGGCAAGATCATGCGGCAGGCGCTGCGGCGTCCCAATGCCTGGCTGCAGGTGCGCAACCCGCTGAAACCGAGCTGGGGCGAACCGTTCGTGAGCGTGCGCGAACGCATGCTCGTCGGTCGTCGAAGACGCCTGGGCCGCGACCGAGTCGGGCGAAGTCGTTCTCGTCAGCCACCAGATGCCGATCGTCATGGTCTCGCGTGCCGTGCGGGGTTTGCGGCTGCCGCACGACATCCGCGCTCGCCGCTGCACTCTCTCGAGCATCACGACGCTTGCCCGCGATGGCGATCGTTTCGTCGAGGTTGACTATCAGGAACCTGCGAAAGACTTGGGAGCATCCGCCATCGATTTGGGAGCAGTGTGAGGGTTCGCTTTCTCGCCGCGGCCGCTGTCGCGGTTCTGCTGCTCGCGGGCTGCACCTCCGAGCCGCTCGCCGACCAGTACGCCGACGGCTCAGGTCAGGGCTACATCTCCGGGGATGGCGCGATCACGGAGATTCCCGCCGCCGACCGTGACGCGGCGATCGTGTTCGAGGGCACGGACGAGTCCGGCGCCACGATCTCCAGCGCCGACTACGCGGGCGAGGTCTACGTCGTCAACTTCTGGTACGCGGCGTGCCCGCCGTGCCGCGCGGAGGCATCCGACCTCAAGACACTCAGCGAGCAGTACTCCGACGTGCCGTTCCTCGGGGTGAACATCTTCGACTCCGCGGATGTTGCCGCAGTGTTCGCGAGGGAGTACTCCATCGCGTACCCGTCGATCGTTGATGCGAATACCGCAGCGGTGCAGCTCGCCTTCGCCGGAGCCGTCGCCCCCAACGCGGTTCCAACGACCCTCGTGCTCGACCGCGACGGGCGGGTCGCCGCGCGGATCAGCGGCCTCATCCGAGACCCGAGCATCTTGGCGGCGATGATCGACACGGTCATCGCCGAGGCCCAGTAGTGGACCCGATCGGCGAGCTCGTCTTCGGCGGCAGTCTCGCACTCGCCCTGCCTGTCGCGGTTCTGGCCGGCCTCGTCTCGTTCGCGTCGCCGTGCGTTCTGCCGCTCGTTCCGAGCTACCTCGCCTACGTCGGTGGCTTCACCGGTGACGGCCAGAAGCAGGACCGTCGCAGGCTCCTCACCGGTGTCGCGCTGTTCATCCTGGGTTTCAGCGTCGTGTTCGTCACCCTCGGGGTGCTCTTCGGCACCGCCGGGCTGCTGCTGCGCCCGTGGCTGGATCTGATTCTGCGACTCGCGGGCGTGCTCGTGATCGTCATGGGACTTGTCTTCATCGGCCAGGTCACGTTCATGCAGCGCACCATCCGCCCGCAGTGGAAGGTCGCGACCGGTCTCGCCGGAGCACCGCTGCTCGGCATCGTCTTCGCGCTCGGCTGGGCGCCGTGCATCGGCCCGACCCTCACCGCGGTGTACGCGATCGCGCTCGACGGCAGCGACCCGTGGCGCGGCGCCATCCTCGCGATCGCCTACTGCCTCGGTCTCGGCATCCCGTTCCTGCTGGTCGCGCTCGGTCTCGGCTGGGTCACCGGCTCCGTCGCGCTGGCTCAAGCGCAACATCCGCGTCATCAACATCGTCGGCGGTTCGCTGCTCATCGCGATCGGCGTGCTCATGGTCACCGGGCTGTGGCGCACGTTCGTCTCGAACCTCGGGTCGGTGATCAATGGCTTCGTCCCCGCCCTCTAGCGACCCGGCGCGCCCGAGCGATCACATCGATCAGTCCGGAGCCGAGTCCGATATCCCAGCCGAGACTGGGTCTCGTCGGCTACCTCCGGTTCTTCTGGCGGCAGCTCACCAGCATGCGCACCGCGCTGTTCCTGCTGCTGCTGCTCGCGATCGCGGCGATCCCCGGGTCGCTCGTGCCGCAGGTCAGCTCCGACCCGAACGGCGTGATCCAGTACAAGGCCGCCAACCCCGAGCTCTCCGCGGTGCTCGACACGCTTCAGGTGTTCACGACCTACACCTCGGTGTGGTTCTCGGCCATCTACCTGCTGCTGTTCGTCTCGCTCATCGGCTGCGTCATCCCGCGCACGAAGCACCACCTCGACGCGGTTCGGGCCGCGCCCCCCGGTGACGCCCGCCAACCTCGGCCGGCTCGAGGGCTTCACGACCCGCGAAACCGGCTGCGGATGCCGCATCCGTCGTGTCGAGCGCAGCGACGCTGCTGACGAAGCAGGGCTATCGCGTGCGGCTGTTCGCCGACTCGGTGAGCGCTGAGCGCGGCTACCTGCGCGAGACCGGCAACCTCGTCTTTCACACCGCGCTGATCGGTGTGCTCGTCGCGGTCGGCTTCGGCGGCGGCTTCGGCTACACCGGGCAGCGCGTCGTCGTCGAGGGCCAGGCGTTCGTGAACTCCCTGGCGAGCTACGACTCGTTCAACCCCGGTCGATTCTTCACGGATGCCGCGCTCGAGCCGTACACGATCGCGCTCGACTCGTTCGAGGTCACCTATGAGGAGCAGAATCTCGACGCCCTCGGTCAGCCGGTCGACTACACGGCCCACGTCACGACGACCTTGCGCGGTCAGGACTCGGCGGCGGCCACCATCAAGGTCAACGACCCGCTGACGATCGGCGGCACGCAGGTCTACCTGCTCGGCAACGGATACGCGCCGCACCTCATCGTGCGCGACGCCGAGGGTGCCGTCGTGTTCTCGCAGTCGGTGGCCTGTCTGCCGCAAGACGCGAACCTGTTCAGTGTTTGCGTCATCAAGGTGCCAGACGGGCTCGACGATCAGCTCGGCATCGTCGGATTGCTCTACCCGACGACGGTTGCACTCGCGTCGGGCGCGCTCGCCTCCAACTACCCCGACCTGCTCAACCCGACGTTGAGCCTCGAGGTCTACACCGGCGACCTTGGCCTCGACAACGGCACGGCTTCGAACGCCTACGCGCTCAACACCGATTCGCTCACGCAGGTCGCGGGTCGCAAGGCGGACTCGCCGACGATCGAGTTGAAGCCCGGGGAGACGGCCGAGCTGCCCGGCGGGCTGGGGAGCATCGAACTCGAGTCGATTCCCCGCTTCGCTTCGCTCGACGTGCACCACGACCCGTCTCAGCTCTGGGTGCTCATCTTCGCCGCGCTCGTCGTCGCGGGGCTCGTGACGAGTCTGTTCATCCCCCGCCGTCGAGTGTGGGTAAAGGCCGTAACCACCTCAGGTGGTGTCACGATCGAATACGCGGGTCTTGCCCGCGGCGACGACCCGGGGCTCACGGCGGCCGTCGCCGACCTCGCCGACCGTCACACCAGTCATCTCGGCGGCGGCGATACCGCACAGCCCAACAACGAAACGAAGGCTTAGGGTGAATCCGTGACCGACACGCTCGTGACCTATTCAGTGCTCGCCGTCTACTCGGCGATGGCCGTCTACACGCTCGCATTTCTGTTGTTCACCCTCGACCTCGCGCGCCGGTCTGCGGCGGCACAGGCGGCGACTCCTGCCGTGGCATCCGCTGCCCAAGTCGGGTCGGCGGGGGCGACCGCGGTGCTCGAGCGAACGGATGCCCCGCCCAAGACTCCGCGCTACCTGCGGGCGGCCACCGCCCTGACCGTGATCGCTTGGGCGCTGCACGTCGCGGGAACCGTCATGCGCGGCCTCGCCGCCGGGCGCGTGCCGTGGGCCAACATGTACGAGTTCACGCTCACGGCTACAGCGATCATCGTCGGCGTGTTTCTCGCCGTTCAGTTCTGGCAAGACCTGCGCTTTCTCGGCGTTTTCATCACCGGATTCGCACTCATCGCGCTCGGCGTCGCCACGGTCAACTTCTACGTTGCTGTCGTGCCGCTGCCGCCGGCGCTGCAGTCGGTTTGGCTGGTCATCCATGTCTTCGTCGCGTCACTGGGCACCGGCTTCTTCGCGCTCGGCGCCGGGCTCTCAGTGGTGCAGTTGATGAAGGAGCGACGGCTCGCGGGCAAGGCCCAGCGCCTGAAGTTTCTCGACACCCTTCCCGCGCCGGAGAAGCTCGAAAACACGGCGTACCGGCTCATTCGTCGTCGGCTTCGTGCTCTGGACCTTCACTCTCATCGCTGGTGCGATCTGGGCCGGCCGGGCGTGGGGTCGCTACTGGGGTTGGGACACCAAGGAGGTCTGGACCTTCATCATCTGGACGATCTTCGCCGGCTACATTCACGCACGGGCGACCCGCGGCTGGCGCGGCTCGCGCAGCGCCTGGCTCGCGATAATCGGATTCAGTGCGGTGCTCTTCAACTTCACGGTCGTCAACCTGTTCTTCAAGGGACTTCACGCGTACAGCGGACTGTAGGCCGACGGTCGGCGACCGCGGTCGGCAGTCGCCCGTAGAATCGATCGCGCGATGACCTACGTTCTGGAGCCGTTCGAACACGCCGATCCTCAGCGGGGCGGCAACATTGACGACTCCCTGCTCGCCGGTCTCAACCCGCAGCAACGCGAGGCGGTGCTCTACCGCGGCCCATCGCTGCTGATCGTCGCCGGTGCAGGATCCGGCAAGACGAGCGTGCTCACCCGCCGGGTCGCGGGGCTCTTGCAGAGCCGCGAGGCGTGGCCCAGCCAGATTCTCGCGATCACGTTCACCAACAAGGCGGCCGCGGAGATGCGTGAGCGGGTGCGAGACCTGGTCGGGGACGCCGCCGAAGGCATGTGGATCTCGACCTTCCACTCGGCGTGCGTGCGCATCCTGCGTCGCCAGGCCGAGGCGTTCGGCATGAAGCAGAGTTTCACGATCTACGACACCCAAGACTCGCGTGCGCTCATGAAGCGCATCATCAAGGAACTGGATGCCGACACGCTCGGCTTCACCGCCGGCGGCGCGCTGAACCGCATCTCGAAGCTGAAGAACGAACTCACCGATGTCGATGCTTTCGCGCGCACCGCGAATCTATCCGACCCGAAGGAGGCCGTGCTGCTGGAGATCTTCCGGCAGTACTCGGCGTCGCTCAAGCGCGCCAACGCGCTCGACTTCGACGACATCATCGGCGAGACCGTGTACCTGTTCCGGGCGTTCCCGGAGGTCGCTGCTCTCTACCAGCGGCGGTTCAGGCACGTGCTCGTCGACGAGTACCAAGACACCAACCACGCCCAGTACGCGCTGATTCGCGAGCTGGTGCGACCGGTGAAACCCGAGCACGTACCGCCGGACACGAGAATGACTCTGGCGCCGGACGGCTCGATTCCCGCGGCATCCCTCACCGTCGTCGGCGACTCCGACCAGTCGATCTACGCGTTCCGTGGCGCAGACATCCGCAACATCGTCGAGTTCGAGAAGGACTACCGCAACACCAAAGTCATTCTGCTCGAGCAGAACTACCGCTCGACCCAGAACATCCTCGACGCTGCCAACGCCGTGATCGCCAACAACTTCGACCGCAAGGCCAAGAACCTGTTCACGGTCACGGGAGCCGGCGAGAAGATCGTCGGCTACACCGGGTATTCGGGACACGACGAGGCACAGTTCGTCGCCGACGAGGTCGAGAAGCTCAGAGCTGAAGGCCTCAACCTCAACGACATCGCCGTGTTCGTGCGCACGAACTCGCAGACCCGGCCGCTGGAGGAGATCTTCATCCGGTCGGCGCTGCCGTATCGAATCCCCGGCGGCACCAAGTTCTACGAGCGAGCCGAGATCAAGGACGCGATGGCGTACCTGATCCAGGTGGCCAACCCCGACGACGACCTCGCGTTGCGCCGCATCATGAACGTGCCCAAGCGCGGGATCGGACCGGCAACCGAGGCCGCGCTTCAGGCGTACGCCGACCGCGTGGGTGTGCCGCTGCGCGAATCGCTCATGGATGCCGCACAGCTCGGCCTCGGCCCCAAAGTCACGACCGCGATTACCGACCTCGGCACAATTCTCAACGAGGTCGCGGCGACCGCGGCTACGGCGGCGCCCGCGGACATTCTCACCGAACTGCTCAATCGCACCGGGCTGCACCGCACGCTCAAGGCCAGCGGGGACCCGCAAGACGAGGCGCGCGCCGAAAACCTCGAAGAACTCGTCTCACAGACCAAAGAGTTCCGCACCGTGAACCCCGAGGGCACTCTCGTCGACTTCCTGACGGGCATTGCGCTTTTTGCCGCCGCCGACGAGATCGACGACTCGGGCGGCACGATCTCGATCATGACGCTGCACACCGCGAAGGGCCTCGAGTACGATGCCGTCTTCCTGACCGGGATCGAGGAGGACCTGCTGCCACACCGCATGTCGAGCAACGAGCCCGGCGGACTCGCCGAGGAGCGGCGGCTGTTCTACGTGGGCATCACGCGGGCGCGCAAGCGGCTGTACCTGTCGCTCGCGGCATCCCGGGCGAGCTTCGGCGACGTCAACGTCGCGATGCCGAGCCGGTACCTGCAGGAGATTCCAGCCGACCTCATCGAGTGGCGGCAGTCCGGCGGCTTCCCGAACCGCGGCTCGGGTCGGCCCTCGGCGCTGGGGTCGCGACGCGGCACCGGGGTGGGGTTCGGGGCCGGCGACTCGCTGCCTCCAGCACCACGGGTCAAGACCGAGTGGACGAGCGCCGTCACGGGCACCGTGCGCGACAACGGCGACCTGACTCTCGCGGTCGGCGATCGCATCCGGCACACCGACTTCGGTGACGGTTCGGTGACCGCGGTCACCGGCGAAGGCACCAAGCGCGTTGCCGAGGTGCAGTTCGATGTCGCGGGCCGCAAGCGGCTGCTCATCAAAATTGCTCCCATCGAGAAGCTATGAGGCTGCGCGAGGACGACCACGAGCGCGCACACGTCCTCGTTCCCAAGGTCCGCAACCCCGAAGCGCTGCTCGCCGGAACGCTGGCGCTGATCCGCGAGGAGATGCAGCTACCCGAGTCGTTCCCCGCCGAGGTTGAAGCTGAGGCGCGAGAGGCGGTCGCCAGGCCGCTGCCGGTCGCCGAAGATCTGACCGCGATCGAGTTCGTCACGATCGACCCCGAGGGTGCGACCGACCTAGACCAGGCGCTGCACCTCGCCGAGCACGGCGGAGGCTACCTCGTGCACTACGCGATTGCCGACGTTCCGGCGTTCGTCGTGGGCGGTGGCGCGGTGGATGCCGAGGCGCGCGAACGCGGTCAGACGCTGTACGCGCCGGACGGGCGCATCCCGTTGCACCCCACCGTGATCAGTGAAGACGCGGCATCCCTGCTCGAAGGGGAGGACAGGCCCGCCTTCGTCTGGCGATTCGAGCTGGATGCCGCAGCCAACGTCACCGCGACCGCGCTCATTCGGGCGCGGGTGCGCAGCCGCCACCAGTACTCCTACGCCGACGTGCAGACCCAGCTCGACGCCGGAACGGCGGACCGTTCGCTCGAGCTCCTCGTCGAGGTGGGCGCCAAGCGCGTCGAACTTGAACGCCAGCGCGGCGGGGCCAGCCTCAACCGACCCGACGAGGAAGTGACCCAGGTGGAGGGGCGGTACCTGCTCGAACGTCGTCGCCCGCGACCCGTCGAGCAGTGGAACGCCCAGATCTCGCTCATGACCGGCATGGCTGCCGCTCGCGTCATGCTCGACGGCAGGGTCGGCATTCTGCGCACGATGCCGGCGCCACCGGCCGACGCGCTCGCGCGGTTCCATCGTCAGGTCGCAGCACTCGACTGTCCGTGGCCCGACGGAATCGAGTACGGCGAGTTTCTGCGCGGCCTCGATCAGGACGACCCGAAGGGATTGGCCGCAATCCACGCGGCGACGTCGCTGTTCCGCGGCGCCGGGTACACGGCTTTCGACGGCGACGTGCCCGAGGAAGCCGAACAGGCCGCGGTCGCCGCGCCCTATGCCCACGCGACCGCGCCGCTGCGCCGCCTCGTCGACCGCTTCGTGCTCATCACCTGTGAGGCCCTGCTGTCAGGCACTCCGGTGCCGGACTGGGTTCGCGAGGCTTTGCCGACCCTACCGAAGCTGATGGCACGCTCCGATGGGGTCGCCTCCCGGCTGGAACGGGCATCCGTCGACGCGATCGAGGCGGCCCTGCTGGTGCCCAAGGTGGGTGAGACCTTCGAGGTCGTCGTCGTGTCTGAACGCGACAGCGGTGGAGCGATTCAGCTCACCGACCCCGTTGTGACGGCGACGGTGGAAGGTGCGGTGAAGGCCGGGGACGTCGTGCGAGTGCGCCTGGATGCTGCGGACATTGCCACAGGTGTCGTGCGATTCAGCCTCGTCCCTTAGCCGGGAGACGACGGAACTCGCGCAAGTAGTGTCGCATTGGCGCGTGCCTGATCCAGGGCGGCAACCGTGGGTAGACCAATCGACCCACCCGCACCAGTCGGTCGTACCGGCGCGCGTCAAATGGCAACTCGTATGCGTCGCGTACTGCCTCGTCGAGCAGTCCCGCGGTGACCACCCGCACGGTCGGCATCGCTGCCCTGAGCCAGAACGGTCCGCGCCGCGGATGCAGCAGCTCGCTGGCGACACGACGGGCCGGGGCATCCACTCGTAGGTCGCCAACCTCACGGCGCCAGTAGCTGGCAAACGCCGCGCGATCGCTCGGCCACTCGGCCCGCGGAACACCGAGCGCCGTCGCGACTATCGCGTAGTCCGCGAGCAGCGCCTCGGCGTCGTCGTCGTCGAGCGGCCCGTACACGATTTCGCGCACCTGCATCGCGGTGTCGTACAGGGTCGCGGCCACCCAGAGCTGCAGGCCAGCGTCCGTCGCGCCCGGCACGGCACGATGTGCCGCACCCACCCGGCGGGCAACCTCGCGTGCCTCCTCGGGCGTGCCGTACACGGTGACGTACAGGTAGGTGAGGGTGCCGCGCAGGCGGTCGAGGGGACGGTTGGCGAAGTCGCTGTGCTCGGCGACCCCCCGACCCACGCCGGGGTTGGCGATCTGCAGCAGGATGGCGCGAGCGCCCCCCGCGAGCAGAATCGCCTCGGCCGAGACATCCGCGATGCGCAGGGGCATGTCACTGCACCAGGTTGAGTCGCCGGTCACTCAGCTCGACGGTGAGGCGCTGGCCCCAGCCGACCGACAGGTAGTCACCTTCGATGCCGTCGCCGAAGGTGACCAGGGAGTCTGACTCGACGACGAACTGAAGCTGATCGCCGGTGGCCAGCACGCCGGCAGTGAGCGTGCGCCCGGTGGAGCGCGAGGGCCACGCCTCCCGGATGTACCAGGTCAGGGCCTCCGAGTCCGCCGGCGGCAGGATGCCCTGCAAGTCCCGATCGCTCGCGATCGATGCCGCCCAACCGGTGCTGCCGGTGCCGGTGGCGATGATGACTCCCGACGACGACTGACGTTCGGTCGCGCCGCCGGGCACGGTCACGACGTAGCGCGACGACTGATGACCTTCGTCACCGAAATACAACTCGTTGAGGGCGACGAGGGTTTGACCGTCGTCGAGCGTCGCGCGCACCATGCTGCGCGGATGAATGGGGGCTCGGGCCGCGATCGTCGCCGCGATCAGCTCCGCGGCATCCGCGGCGGAGTGGGTCACGAGAACTCCGGCATTGCGGCCGGGTTCGGGATCGACCCCGATCACCGGTTGCCCGGTGAGGTACTTGGCAACATTCGCGACGAGGCCGTCCTGGCCGACGATCACGATGATGTCTTCGGGCGCGAACGCGTAGCGGTCGAGGTCGGATCGCTCGACCCGGGCCTGTCGAGTGTCTTCGGGAAGCGAATGGGAGACGAGGGTGAGACTCGCCTCGAGCTCGTCGTGGCGCTCCTTGACCTCGGTGATGCTGCGTCCGCGGGACGAAAGAAAGAACTCGGCCTGACCGCGCGTGGCGTGGCGGTCGAGCAACTCCGCATACTCGGTGCGTCGATGAACGAGCACGATCCGCGGTGCGAGCGCCACGGACTAGTCCCGCTGAGGCTTGGGAGTTTTCGGGGCCGGATCGGCTGCGCCGCCGAGCCGAGCCAGCGCCTGCGAAATCACGTCCGGGGTCAGATTGAGGGTGCCGATCGGCGGAAGATTCTGGGACAGGCTCTGCGCGGCCATCGCGAGAAGCAGCGTCGGATCGGCGTCGGCGAAGGCGGCGAGGCGGGCGGCCTCCGCGTCGGCGGTCGCGATGCCGAGCATCCGAGTGCTCTCGGCCCGAGCGGTCGTCTCGACCCGCTTGACGGCGGCAGCCTCGGTCGCGCGCTTCTGCGCGTTCGCGCCCTCCTGCTTGACGAGCAGCTCCTCGCGTTTGGCCAGCTCGATTCTCGACTGCAACTCGTTCTCGGCGATCGTGCGTTCCCGTTCGACCGCAGTGGCGCGACGCTCGTAGGTCGCCTTGTCGGCATCCTGCTGCACCTGTTCGCGCAGGGGAGTCTCGAGAGCCTTCTCTAGGTCGGCGACCGGTCGAATCGAGACGACCCGCACGCCGATGACGACGATGGATGTCTCGGCAAGGCGGGGGTCTTGTGCGAGTCCATCGACCATGGCCTGACGCACAGTGGGGATGCCGCGCGACAGCAGTTCGACGAGCCCGCTCGCCGCGATGTGCTCGACGGCGTACTGCTGACCGAGTTCCGTGATGCGGGCCGCCACCTTCTCGAGCGGGTCGGACAGCCACTGCCCGGTGTACGGGTCGATCGCAAAGTTGAGGCGCCGCGCGGTTATGCCCGGCTCACCGAATCGGTAGGTGACGGTGACTTGAACGCTGACATCCTGAAAGTCGGCCGTGCGGGCGTGGAAGATGGCCGGGAGTTCGGTTTCGGCGGTCGGCACCTCGCTGATCGCGGCGTTCAGGGCGCGAAAGTAGAAAGCAATTCCCACGCCCTCGTGAGCGACTTTGCCGCGCTTGAGGTGCACGACGTGCATTGTCGGCATCGACCGAAGGTGGCGGGCGAGGGAGATGCGTCGAATGTCGGCCACAGGTTGGTCCTTCGGTTGCCGGGCGGTTGTGCCTTCATTGTAGGGAGGTGAGCGAAACTTTGTACGAACTTTAGGCGGCCGCTGCGACCCGCCGAACGAAGCGTTCAGGAGGAGCGGGTAGAGTTCTCGTAGGCCAAAGTGTCTTGACGTCGAGCTATTCGACGGGCGACCGTGGCCGTTCACCGTCACCCCCGAGCGCGATTGCGAGAGCCACGTGGATCTGTACGAGTACCAGGCCAGGGATCTATTCGAGTCCTATAACGTGCCAGTACTTGCCGGCATCATTGCCGACACCCCGGCCGAGGCCAAGGCCGCGGCAGCGAAGATCGGCGGCACCGTCGTCGTGAAGGCACAGGTCAAGGCGGGCGGCCGCGGCAAGGCGGGCGGCGTCAAGGTCGTGCACAACCCCGAAGACGCAGAGGCTGCTGCCGAAGCGATTCTCGGCCTCGTGATCAAGGGCCTCACCGTCAAGCGCGTCATGGTCGCCGCGGGTGCCAAGATCGCCCAGGAGTTCTACTTCTCGGTTCTCCTCGACCGGGCCAACCGTTCATACCTTTCGCTGTGCAGCGTCGAGGGCGGCATGGAGATCGAGGAGCTCGCGGTCGAACGTCCCGATGCTCTCGCCAAGATCGAGATCAACCCGATCGACGGCATCGACCTCAAGAAGGCATGGGCGATCGCTGTCGCTGGCGGCTTCCCCGCCGAGCTCGTCGAGAAGGTCGCCCCGGTCATCGTGAAGCTGTACGACGTGTACGTCGGCGAGGATGCCACGCTCGTCGAGGTGAACCCGCTCGTGCTGACCGAAGACGGACAGGTGCTCGCGCTCGACGGCAAGGTCTCGCTCGACGAGAACGCCGGGTTCCGTCACCCGAACCACGAGGCGCTCGAAGACAAGGATGCCGCGGACCCCCTCGAGGCGAAGGCCAAGGCCCACGATCTCAACTACGTGAAGCTCGACGGTCAGGTCGGCATCATCGGAAACGGCGCCGGGCTCGTGATGTCCACGCTCGACGTGGTCAGCTACGCCGGCGAGCGTCACGGCGGCGTGAAGCCGGCCAACTTCCTCGACATCGGCGGCGGCGCATCCGCCGAGGTCATGGCCAACGGCCTTGACGTTATCCTCGGCGACTCGCAGGTCAAGAGCGTGTTCGTCAACGTCTTCGGCGGAATCACCTCGTGTGACGCCGTTGCGAACGGAATCGTTCAGGCCCTCGAGATTCTCGGCGATGCGGCGACGAAGCCTCTCGTGGTTCGACTCGACGGCAACAAGGTCGAGGAGGGTCGCGCGATCCTTCGGGCGGCCAATAACCCGCTGGTCACCCTCGCCGACACCATGGACGAAGGCGCGGCCAAGGCCGCCGAACTCGCGAACGCCTAACCGCCGGTCGAGCCCTCAGCAACGAAAAACTTAGGAACAAAATGTCGATCTTCCTCAACAAGAACAACAAGGTCATCGTCCAGGGCATCACGGGCGGCGAGGGCACCAAGCACACCGCCCTCATGCTCAAGTCCGGCACCCAGGTCGTCGGTGGCGTCAACGCGCGCAAGGCCGGCACCACTGTCGAGCACGACGGCGGCGTGACGCTGCCGGTGTTCGGCACCGTCAAGGAGGCGATGGATGCCACGGGCGCCGACGTCTCGATAGCCTTCGTTCCCCCGGCCTTCGCCAAAGACGCCATGATCGAGGCAATCGACGCGGGCATCCCGTTGCTCGTCGTGATCACGGAGGGCATCCCGGTTCAGGACACCGCCGAGGCGTGGGCACACGCCACGGCCAAGGGAAACGTGACTCGGATCATCGGCCCCAACTGCCCCGGAATCATCACCCCGGGCGAGTCGCTCGTCGGCATCACCCCGGCGACGATTACCGGCCCGGGTCCGATCGGCCTCGTCTCGAAGTCGGGGACCCTGACCTACCAGATGATGTACGAGCTGCGTGATCTCGGCTTCTCGACCGCGATCGGCATCGGTGGCGACCCCATCGTCGGCACCACGCACATCGACGCGCTGCGCGCCTTCCAGGACGACCCCGAGACGAAGGCGATCGTCATGATCGGCGAGATCGGTGGCGACGCAGAAGAGCGTGCGGCCGACTTCATCCGCGAGTACGTGACCAAGCCGGTCATCGGCTACGTCGCGGGCTTCACGGCACCCGAGGGCAAGACGATGGGCCACGCCGGCGCGATCGTGTCCGCCGGAGCAGGCACGGCTCAGGGCAAGAAGGAGGCGCTCGAGGCCGCGGGCGTCAAGGTCGGCAAGACGCCGAGCGAAGCGGCATCCCTCATGCGCGAGGTTCTCGCGGCGCTCTAGCCTCGGCCACTCCCGACGCCGCTGCGGTTTGTTGACCGCGCTGCCGCTCCAGCGGACGCGCGGTCAACACAGTTCCGCGCCGAAGCGCTACATCTCGCTGACGCAGATGAAGTTGCCTTCGCTGTCGCGGAACCACGCCGAACGGAGACCCTCAAGCGTGGCGACCCCGTTTTCGGTCTTCATGCCGGGGAAGTCGTACTCCTCGAACACCACACCCTTGGATCGCAGCGCCGACATCTCGCCGTCGAGATCGTCGGTGACCCAACACATCTGAGTGTTCTGAGCCGTTCCGGCGTTTGAGGTTTCGTAGATCTCGAACGCGGAACCGGGGAACGGGCGGTATACGAGCGATCCCCCACGCTCGTCCTCGGGATCCAACCCGAGCTTGTCGTGATAGTAGGTGCGTGCTCGGCCGAGATCGGCGGCGGGCAACACCGTGTGGATTTCTTTCATCATGGCGACTCCTTGAGGCCTGTGAAAGGTTCAGCGGTAGTGCGGGAGTGGGAGGCCGAGGCGCCGCAGTGGCGGGTCGGACTCGAGCTCCACGGTCGTCGGCGCTCGGCCGACGCTAGTTGCGGGTGGCCCGATACTACGCCCGCCGGATGCCTCGCTCTAGTCCTCGCCGCCGCGGCGGGCAGCGACCGGCGGCGGCCATGCCGTTGCACCGAGTTCGCGGGAGATGTTGCGCGCGGTCTCGCGAAGGTCGTTGAGCACGTTGTCCTCGGGGGGCCACTCGCTCGACGGAAGTACGACGGCCACGGCCGCGATGACTGTACCGGACCGATCCACCACGGGCGCCGCGATCGAGGACTCGCCCAGTACGGCCTCATCCTCTTCGGTGGCGATGCCTCGCTCGGCGATCTGCGCAAACTGCACGATGAGTTTTGCCGGGTCGGTGATGGTGTCACCAGTGAGGCTGCGCAGCGGTCGCGACAATAGGGCGTCGGCGGCATCCGGGTTGTACGCCAGCAGCACTTTGCCCATCGCCGAGGCGTGGGCGGGTATCGACTGTCCGGTTTCGGGCATCTGTTGACTGCCGTCGGGCCGCCGGTTGTGATGGATGATGATCACTTCGTCGAATAGTTCGGCACCAAGCCTCGTCGATAGGCCGGTGCGTCGGGCCAACTCCCTCGTCCATCGCATTGCCCGCGCCCGAACGTCGAGAGTGTCGAGATAGACATTCGAGAGCTTCAGCAGCGCTGGCCCCAGCATGTAGCGGTTGCCATTGGGCTCTTTGGAGACGAGCCCGTGCTCCCGCAGAGACTTCACGATTCCGTGCACCGTGGACGGCGGGAGGTCGAGTGCCGCCGCGAGCTCGGTAATTCCGAGGTGGCGTGCGCCCTGAAGCGACGACAGCACCTTTGCTGCCCGATCGATCGACTGGATCAACCTCGCCCCTTTGCTCGTGTTAGTCCATTATGGGGCCGCAGTTGTCACACAGTGTTCGCATTTAAGACTTGACAAGCGCGCGCATCGCGTACCATATTCGACATTATCGAATGACGTTCTGGATATTCGGAACGGCTGCGGCGAGTGCCGCATCGAGTTTCTACACGTTCAAAGGAGAACACATGGATGAGAACAAGCAGTGGCAGAAGCTCGCTGCAGAGTTCATTGGCACCGCCTTCCTCGTCTTCGTAGGAGTCGGTTCTGTGCCAGCAACGCTGATCCTGAATGGTGACGCACCGTTCACGATGGCCAGCCTGGGGTTCATTTCCCTGGCATTCGGCACGATCGTCGTCGCGACGGTCTACACGTTCGGGTACATCTCGGGCAACCACATCAATCCGGCGGTGACCCTCGGTCTCGCCGTCACTGGCAAGTTCCCGTGGCGCGAGGTGCCCGGTTACCTCATCGCCCAGGTGCTGGGAGCAACGGTCGGCGCTCTCGCGATCGTCGGGGTTCTCGGCCCGAAGGCGAGCGAGGTCGGACTCGGCGTTGCCGCGTACGGCGACATCCCGATCTACCAGGCGTTCATCGCGGAGTTCGTCGGCACCTTCATCCTGGTGTTCACCGTGTTCGGTGTGATCCACCGCAAGGCCGCCCCCGGCTTCGCCGGTGTCGTGATCGGTCTTGTCGTCTTCGCAGCGATCATCCCCGTCGCTCCCGCTACGGGCGCATCCATCAACCCGGCCCGCACTACCGGCCCGATGCTCATCCAGCAGTTGATGGGTGGCGAGGTGCACTGGGAGCAGTGGCCGGTCTATGTGATCGCCGAACTCTCGGCCGGCGTCGCAGCTGCGCTGATCTTTGGGCTCATCTCGAAGACTCAGGCCGACAAGACAACACTCACCGAAGCACTGACTGAAGAGAAGGCCAAGTGATGAAGAAGCTCATCAACGACCCGAATGCGGTACTTGCCGATGCCCTCAACGGCGTAGCGGCAGCGCATCCGGAGCTGAACGTCGACCACGTCAACCGCATCATTTACCGCGGCAGCCCGACGCCCAAGGGCAAGGTCGCCCTCATTTCGGGCGGCGGTTCCGGACACGAGCCGCTGCACGGCGGATTCGTCGGATTCGGAATGCTCGACGCGGCCTGCGCGGGGGAGGTATTCACCTCCCCGACCCCCGACCAGATGCAGGAGGCCACAAAGGTGGCGGACTCCGGTGCTGGAGTGCTGCACATCGTGAAGAACTACACGGGCGACGTGATGAACTTCGAGATGGCCGCCGAGATGGCCGAGGCCGAGACCGGCGTCAAGGTCGCAAGTGTCGTCACGAACGACGATGTCGCGGTTGAGGACTCCACCTGGACCGCCGGTCGTCGTGGCGTGGGAATCACGGTTCTGCTTGAGAAAATAGTGGGTGCTGCTGCCGAGGAGGGCCGCGACCTCGCAGCCGTCACGGCCCTGGCCAACTCGGTGAATGCCGCCGGCCGCTCCATGGGCATGGCTCTCACGAGTTGCACAGTGCCCGCGGCAGGCAAACCGACGTTCGAGATTCCGGACGACATGATGGAGATCGGCGTGGGCATCCACGGGGAGCCGGGACGTCACCGCGTACCGCTCGCGAATGCGGCATCAATCGCCCAGCAGCTCGTCGACCCGATTCTCGCGGATCTCGACTTCGGCAAGGGTCCCGTCATCGCGATGCTCAACGGCATGGGCGGCTCGCCGCTCATCGAGCTGTACCTCATGTACGGCGAGGTTGCGAAGCTCCTCGAGAAGGCGGGGGTTCAAGTCGCCCGCAACCTCGTCGGCAACTACATCACGAGCCTCGACATGGCGGGGTGTTCGGTAACCCTGCTTAAGGCGGATGATGAAATGCTGAAACTGTGGGACGCACCGGTCAACACGGCCGGTCTTCGCTGGGGAGTGTAGAAAAAGATGGCAACCGGCACCGTAGGGATCGATCAGTTCGTGAACTGGCTCTCCCGCTTTCGTGAACTCGTGACCGAGCAGCAGAGCTACCTGACCGACCTCGATTCGGCCATCGGCGATGCTGACCACGGCGCGAACATGACCCGCGGCATGAACGCGGTCATGGAGAAACTTGGTGCCGCACCCGCGGTCGCCGTCGACGAATTGTTCAAGTCGGTCGGAATGACCCTCGTGACATCCGTCGGCGGCGCCAGCGGGCCCCTGTACGGGACGCTGTTTCTGCGCATGGGCATGACGGCCGGCCCGGTCGTCGAACTCGACGGCGCCGGCATGTCTGCCGCGCTGCGCGCCGGACTCGAAGGCGTCGTCGCCCGGGGCAAGGCCGAGGCGGGAGACAAGACCATGTTCGACGCGATGGCCCCGGCGCTCGACGCGTGGGACGAGACTCTCGGCGGCGGTGGGGATCTAGTTGCCGCGGCATCCGCCGCCTTCGCCGCCGCCGAGACAGGTCGGGATGCCACACAGGCGCTCGTCGCTCGCAAGGGACGCGCCAGCTATCTCGGTGAGCGCAGTGCAGGCCACCTCGACCCCGGCGCGACCTCGACGGCGCTGCTGTTCCAGGCGCTCGCCGAGACGCTGCAGGAGTAGCCCGTGATCGGGATAGTTGTGGTCAGTCACAGCCCCGCGCTCGCCCAGGCGGCAGTCGACCTTGCGCTCGAGATGGTCGGCGAAAGCCCGCCACCGATCGCCATTGCGGCCGGTGCGGGCGAGGGCGTTATCGGCACGGATGCCACGAAGGTCGCGTCCGCGATCGACTCGGTATCGTCCTCGGACGGTGTGCTCGTGTTCATGGATCTAGGGTCGGCGGTGTTGAGCGCGACGCTCGCGCTCGAGTTCATCGCCTCGAGCGCGGAAGTGCGCTTGAGCGACGCTCCCTTCGTGGAGGGAATCATTGCCGGGATCGTGCTCGCCGCCGCCGGCGCCGGGCTCGATGAGACGGCACGCGAGGCAAGCGGCGCGTTGGACGCCAAGCGCAGCCAACTCGAGCCGGGCGCGCCGATGGTCGAGCCTGTCGAGACCCGAGCCACGGCTGGCTCGATCACCGAGGTTGCCGCCGAGGTTACCCTCATCAACGCGGACGGGCTGCACTCCCGTCCGGCCGCCGCGATCGTCAAGACTCTGTCGGGCTTGGACGCTGCTGTCACGATTACGGACGTCACGAGAGGCAAGGGACCCGTTGCGGGCAACAGTCTCATCGGCATCATGTCGCTGGGGGCGACCGCGGGCGACGTCGTTCGTTTCGCGGCAACCGGAACGCAGGCAGCAGACGCAGTGTCCACACTGACGGCGATGGCCGAGGACGGCTTCGGCGAGCTTTCCTGAGCCGAGCCGGGTCGGCGGGTACCGTAACCCCATGACGTTTACGCGGTGGTTGCTTGGCCATCCTCCGACCCCAGATTCGCGTCTCGTCAGCTAGCGCCGCCCGATGAACCGAACTCTCACCGCCGCCTTCGCCGCCTTCGAAGCACTTCTCGTTCTCGCGATCGGGGTGGGCATCCCTCTCGCACCGCTGACGGTGCTGTGGGGCGCCCAGTTCGGGTTCGGCGTCGACTGGGCCACGTTTTGGCGGGCATCCGTCGATATTTGGCTCGTCGGTCACGGCGTCGATGTGACGATGACGCTCGACCCCGTTCTCGCGTCTGGCCTCGGTTTTGCGGGGGCCGCTGAGCCGTTCACGATCACCATCGCTGCGCTCGGACTCGGGATGCTCACGCTTCTGCTCGCCGTTCGTGCGGGCCGCAGGGTTGCAGAAACCCGCTACCGCGCGCTCGGCACCATCGCTGCGCTCGGCACGTTCGCCGGGCTCAGTCTGCTGGTGACCTTCACGAGTCTGCATCCGCTCGCGCGGCCTTCCCTCGTGCAGGGCACAGCGTTACCCACGGTCGTGTTCGCGATCGGATTTGTGATCGGGATGCGCCTGACCCGTCGCGAGATATCCCGCGATCTCGCCGACGGCGTCGGCGCTCCGCTGCGGGGCTGGGTCACCGCGTGGCAGCCCGGAACCCGGGTTGCCGTCACGACGGCGCTCCGGGCCGGGACCGCTGCCGCGGCCGGTGTGATCCTGCTGGCGAGCCTCGCGACCGCCGCCGCCCTCGCCCTCTCGTACGCGAAAATCATCACCCTCTACGAGGGTCTGCACACCGAGGTGTTGGGCGGCGCGATCGTCACGCTCGGCCAGATCGCGTTCATTCCGAACATCGTCATCTGGACGGCGAGCTGGCTGATCGGGCCGGGCTTCGCGATTGGCACCGGCTCCACGGTAAGTGCGCTCGGTACCGGGCTCGGGCCCGTCCCCGCGATTCCCCTGCTGGGCGCCCTGCCCGCCGGGGACTTCGCATTCGGTTTCGTCGGTCTGCTCGCTCCCGTGGTTGCCGGATTCCTGATCGGCTCGATTTTCGGTCCTGCCCTCCGGCGCGCGGTCGATACGCGGGCGATCGCCGTCACCGGTGTCGCAGCGGGTGTCGTCGGCGGTGCCATCCTCGGGCTGCTCGCCTGGGCCTCGGCGGGTGCCGTGGGCCCGGGCCGTCTCGAACACGTCGGGCCCGACCCGTGGGCGGTGGGCGCGTGGGCGGCACTGGAGCTCGCCCTGTCGATCTCGGTGGGCCTCTATGCGAGCCTCGTGCGGCCGCGAATCGGTGCATCCGCCCGGCGGTAGGCTGATCGGGTGCTCTCACTCGTTGTCCTGATCTCGGGGGGCGGGTCCAACCTGCGGGCCCTGCTCGAGGCCTCGGAAGACGCCGAGTTCCCCGCGCGCGTCGTCGCCGTGGGCGCAGACCGGGTCGCCGACGGGTTCGAGCACGCCGAACACTACGGGGTGCCCACGTTCTCCGCGGCGCTGAGCAGTTTCCACGACCGCGACGCGTGGGGCGATGAGCTCCTCGAGCAGATCCAGGTCTGGCATCCCGATCTCGTCGTACTCAGCGGCTTCATGAAGCTTCTGCCGCCGCGGGTGGTCGCCGCCCTATCGCCGAACCTGATCAATACCCATCCGGCCTACCTCCCCGAGTTCCCCGGCGCCCACGCGGTACGGGATGCGCTCGCGGCGGGGGTCAGCGAAACCGGAGCGAGCGTCATCGTCGTCGACAATGGCGTGGACAGCGGTCCGATCATTGCGCAGGAGCGAGTGGCAGTGCTGCCGGGCGACACGGAACACGCACTTCACGAGCGCATCAAGCCGGTCGAGCGACGCCTGCTCATTCAGGCCATCCTCGACATTGCCAACAACCACATCGACCTGCCCACGCTCGGAAGGACACCATGAGCGGCCCCACCCATTCCCCCGCCGACTACCGCGACCGCGACGTCATCCCGATCACGCGCGCTCTCGTTTCGGTCAGCGACAAGAGCGGGCTCGTCGACCTCGCGACCGCCCTCGTCGGCGCCGGCGTCGAAATCGTCTCGACCGGTTCGACGGCCCAGACGATTCGGGATGCCGGACTCGCCGTCACCGACGTCGCCGAGGTCACGGGCTTTCCCGAGTCGCTCGACGGCCGGGTGCGTACCCTGCACCCCGCGATCCACGCCGGCCTGCTCGCCGACCTGAGGCTCGAAAGCCACGAGACCGAGCTTGCCGCGATGGGTATCGCGCCCTTCGAACTCGTCGTCTCGAATCTCTACCCGTTCGTGCAGACGGTCGCCTCGGGAGCACCGGTGAACGACGTGATCGAACAGATCGACATCGGCGGCCCGGCACTGGTTCGCGCCTCAGCGAAGAACCACGCCAACGTCGCGATCGTGACGTCTCCCGAGTCGTACCCGCAGGTGCTCAAAGCCCTCACGCTGGGCGGAACGACCCTCGCCCAACGGCAGCGCCTCGCCGGTGAAGCCTTCGCGCACACGGCGACCTACGACGGCGCGGTGGCGGCGTACTTCGCGTCGAGCGTCGGGATCAAGTCGCCGGTGGTCGAGCGTGCGGTGGTCGAGCGTGTCGAGACCGACTTCCCAGAGGAGCTCACTTACCAGGCGCACCTCCACCAGACGCTGCGCTACGGCGAGAACTCGCACCAGCGTGCGGCCCTGTACACCGAGGCTGGCGGGCACGGAATCGCCCAGGCGACCCAGTTGCACGGCAAAGAGATGTCGTACAACAACTACGTGGATGCCGACGCGGCACTGCGCGCCGCCTACGACTTCGACGAGCCGGCCGTCGCGATCATCAAGCACGCCAACCCGTGCGGCATCGCCGTCGCTCGTGGGGCCGGCGACCCGATCGCGTCGGCTCACGCGCGGGCTCACGCCTGCGACCCCGTGTCGGCGTTTGGCGGGGTCATCGCCGCCAACCGCGTGCTCACCGCCGAGGCTGCTGAGGGGATCAAGGAGATATTCACCGAGGTGATAGTCGCTCCGGGCTACGAGCCCGAGGCGCTCGAGATCCTCACCGCGAAGAAGAACCTGCGGCTGTTGCAGCTGCCCGCGGACTACGGCAGGAGCGACCGGGAACTGCGCCAGATCTCCGGCGGGGCACTGGTGCAGACCGCAGACACGTACGCCGATTTCACCTCGGATGCCTGGACCCTCGTCGCCGGAGCCGAAGTCGATCCGGCCACTCGCGCCGACCTCGAGTTCGCCTGGCGGGCCGTTCGCGCGGTCAAGTCGAACGCCATCCTGCTTGCCAAAGATGGGGCATCCGTCGGAGTTGGCATGGGGCAGGTCAACCGGGTCGATTCGTGCCAGCTCGCCGTCTCGCGCGCCGCAGACCGGGCGGCGGGCTCGGTTGCCGCGAGCGACGCATTCTTCCCGTTTGCCGACGGACTCGAGATTCTGCTCGACGCCGGCGTGCGCGCGATCGTGCAACCCGGTGGGTCGATCCGCGACGAGGAAGTCATCGCGGCCGCACGCGACGCGGGGGCGACGATGTACTTCACCGGCGAGCGGCACTTCTTCCACTAGGGGTGATCGAGCGAAGTCGAGATCTCGACAAGCTCGACCCAAGGATCTCGACAAGCTCGATCCACCGTCAGCTTGCACCGGCAGAACCCGAGGCATATTCTAAAAGGCTGCCCGCGGCGCCCACCGGGGCCAGGCGGCACAATCCTTCCCCTCCTGCAACCCAGGGATACACAATGTCGTCACCCACGACCCAGAGCGGTCGAGCATCCGTCGGAACCTTCACGGCCATCCGGCGGCTTTACCCGTATGCCAAACCGGCGATGCCGCGGATCTACCTGGGAATGGTGTCGGCGCTCGCGGCCGGGGTCGTCGCCCTGCTCATCCCGCAGGTATTGAAGGCGCTCGTCGACGGCCCGCTGCAGTCGGGTGACTCCGCCGAGATCTGGCCGGCGTTTCTCATCGTGCTGGGGCTTGGGATCGTCGAGGCCATCATGATCGCGCTCCGGCGCTGGTTCGTGCTGACCCCGGGCACTCACATCGAAGCGCGGATGCGCAACTCGCTGTACGCGACCCTTCAAGACTTGCCGGTCAACTTCCACGACCGTTGGCCGAGCGGCCAGCTGCTGTCTCGCGCGGTGAGCGACCTGAACCTCATCCGCCGCTGGATCTCGTTCGGCCTCGTGCTGCTCGTGGTGAACGTGTTGACGATCCTCATCGGGTTCGCGTTCCTCGTGAACATTTCCTGGGTTCTGGGCGTGCTGTTCATGGTGTTGTCGATCCCGCTCTGGATCTACGGCTATCGCTTCGAAAACCGGTACTCGGTCGTCGCGCGTCGAAGCCAAGACCAGTCGGGGGATCTCGCGACGACCGTTGAGGAGTCGGTTCACGGCATCCGCGTGCTCAAGGCGTTCGGTCGGGGCAAGCACGCGCTGGCGAACTTTGCCCGCCAGGCCGAGGAGCTGCGTGGCACGGAGATCGAGAAGGCCAAGGCCATCGCCGGTATCTGGCTGTGGCTGTTGCTGATCCCCGACGTCACCTTCGCGATCGCGTTGCTGGGCGGCGTGTGGCTGACGGCGACGGGCCAGATCTCCGCGGGCGACCTGGTCGCGTTCTTCGCGACCGCGACGGTTCTGCGCTTCCCGGTTGAGTCGATCGGTTTCCTGCTTGTCGATGACCTTTGACACGCGCACGGCGGCTGACCGATTCTTCGAGGTGCTCGACACCGAGAACACGGTCGTCGACCCCGCCGAACCCAAGACGGTGGCAGACCCGCAGGGTCGGCTCGCCTTCACCGACGTGCATTTCCGGTATCCGGATGCCCCCGCCGATGCCCGAGACCTGCTCGACGGAATCGATCTCGAGATCGAACCCGGCGAAACCATGGCGCTCGTCGGCCTGACCGGCTCGGGCAAGTCGACGCTCACCGCGCTCACCACGAGGCTTTACGACGTGACCGGCGGGTCGATCACGGTCGACGGTGTCGACATCCGCGACCTCACGCTCTCGGAGCTGCGCACCCATCTCGCGATGGCGTTCGAAGATGCGACGCTATTTTCCGCGAGCGTGCGGGAGAACATTCTGCTCGGACGTCCGGATGCCTCACAAGAAGACCTCGAGGCCGCCATCGCAATCGCCCAGGCCGACTTTGTCTACGAGTTGCCCGACGGCGTCGACACGCGGGTCGGCGAGGAAGGTCTCAGTCTCAGCGGTGGACAGCGGCAGCGGCTCGCGCTCGCACGTGCGGTCGCGGCGAAGCCCGCGGTGCTCGTGCTCGACGATCCGCT
The DNA here is from genome assembly GCA_963787305.1 of uncultured bacterium. Taxonomy (GTDB): domain Bacteria; phylum Actinomycetota; class Actinomycetes; order Actinomycetales; family Microbacteriaceae; genus Rhodoglobus. The sequence continues at coordinate 106,435 of CAWBCL010000002.1, read as the reverse complement.
GTCGGCGCTCGACGTCGACACCGAGGCACTGGTCGAGGCCGCGCTTCGCCGCGTGCTGGCATCGACAACAGGACTCATCGTCGCGCACCGGCCGTCGACCGTGATGCTCGCCGACCGGGTGGCCCTGCTCGAACGCGGAAGGGTGACCGCCGTCGGCAAGCACTCCGACCTGCTCAAGTCGAGCGCGCACTACCGGTTCGTGATCTCCAGCCTCGAGGCGGAGGCGGAGGCCGAGGAGTACCGGACCGGCCCGATCCCAACCCAGCCGCCGGCCGGGGCCATTGTCGATGACGAGGGGGTGCAGCGATGAGTGTTACTGGTGTCGAGGGCGAAGAGCGCAACGACTACAGCAAGGCGGAGAGCAGCCAGATCCGGCGGCGTTCGCTGCGGTTGCTTGGCTCGTTGATCCGCCCGCAGCGTGGCCGCGTCATCCTGACCATGGCCGTGGTCGTGGTGAGCACGATCGCGCAGGTGGCAGGCCCCTTGCTCATCGCCTACGGGATTGACACGGGCTTGCCCGCGCTGATCAACCACGACTGGATTCCCTTGAGCCTGGCCGTCGGTGCGTACCTCGCCGCGGGAATCGTCGGTGCCGTGCTCATCGCTCAGTACACGGTGCTGACCGCCCGGGTCAGCCAGGCGATTCTGCTCGACCTGCGCAAGCGGGTCTTCCTGCACACTCAGCGCCTGTCGCTCGACTTTCACGAGAGCTACACGTCGGGGCGCATCATCGCGCGCCAGACGAGCGACCTCGACGCGATCCGTGAGCTTCTCGATTCGGGTGTCAATCAGCTCGTGCAGGGGCTGCTGTTCATGGTGTTCATCGCGATCGCCCTCTTCTCCCTCGACGGGCTGAGTGGACTGCTGCTGTTGGCGGCGCTCGTGCCGCTGGGCGTCCTCACCCGCTGGTTCCAGGTGCAGTCGCAGCGCTATTTCAGGCAGACGCGCACCGCATCCGCGAAGCTCATCGTGCAGTTCGTCGAGACGATGACGGGAATCCGCGCGGTCAAGGCGTTCCGCAAGGAGAAGCGCAACGAGGTCGAGTTCGGCGGCCTCGTCGAGAACTATCGATACGCAAACGCACGCGTCATCCAACTCTTCGGAATCTACGACCCGGGACTCGTGCTGATCGGTAACCTGACGCTCGCCGCGCTCTTGCTCGTCGACGGACTTCGCGTGGCGAGCGGGGACCTTCCGGTCGGTGTGCTGCTCGCCGCCCTGCTGTACGCACGGCAGTTCTTTGCGCCAGCGCAAGAGATGGCGATGTTCTACAACTCGTACCAGTCGGCCGCTGCCGCGCTGGAGAAGATCTCGGGCGTGCTCGAGGAGGAACCAACCGTGGCCGACCCCACGGGGCCGATCGACCTCCTCCGGGCGAAGGGCCGCGTGACCTTCGATCACGTCGAGTTCTCGTACCAGCCGGGGCGTCCCGTGCTCGATCACATCGAGCTCGACATCCCGGCGGGGCAGACGATCGCGCTCGTCGGGTCGACCGGTGCCGGCAAGTCGACGCTCGCGAAGCTCATCTCGCGTTTCTACGATCCCACGGAGGGGGAGGTGCGCCTCGACGACGTCGACCTGCGCCGACTGCACCCGAAAGACCTGCGTCGGGCGATCGTCATGGTCACCCAGGAGGCGTACCTGTTCTCGGGAACGGTCGCCGACAACATCGCCCTGGGTAAGCCGGATGCCACGCGCGACGAGATCGTTCGCGCCGCGAAGTCGGTGGGCGCGCACGAGTTCATCGAGTCGCTGCCGAACGGCTACGACACCGACGTGAACAAGCGTGGCGGACGGGTCAGCGCCGGTCAGCGCCAGCTGCTGTCATTCGCCCGGGCGTTCATTGCCGACCCGGTGGTGTTGATTCTGGACGAGGCGACGGCGTCGCTCGACATCCCGAGTGAGCGCCTCGTGCAGGACGGCCTGCAGACGCTGCTCGCCGATCGCACGGCCGTCATCATCGCGCATCGACTGTCGACGGTCGCGATCGCCGACCGGGTTCTCGTGATGGAACACGGCAAGATTGTCGAGGATGGCACGCCCAGCGACCTGATCGCCGGAACGGGCCGCTTCGCTCAACTGCACGCCGCGTGGCGCGACTCGCTGGTGTAACCGACCGATCAAAACCTACGGGCGGGCTGCGCGCATACGATTGTCGGTATGACCTCTCCAGCACTGCTCGTCTACGGCAAGCCCGACTGCGCCGACTACTCTCGCTCGAAGGCACTTCTGGCCGCTCTCGGGGTGGATCACGACTTCGTCAATGTGCTTGAGGATGCGGATGCCGCCTCCAGCGCCGCGCAGCTCAGCGGCGGTGTTGCGACTCCCGTGATCGTGTTCTCGGACGGCAGCCACGTGGTCGAGCCGTCCAACGAAGAACTCGCCGCCAAGCTCGGTCTCGCGGTGCCGGAAGGGCACACGTCAGACGAGGTGTGCGCGGTCTAAGTCCGCGGGGGTTGGCTTCGATATGCGGCCCTGCCGCTACTGAAGGCCGGTCCGTGCGCCAGGTCGGTAGCGCGCCGCCCCCAGGTCGACGCGGTACCCGCCGTCGCGGCCCCACTTCAGCGGGGTTCCTTCGGCTCGGTAGTACTCGAGGGCGCGGGCCTCATGGTCGAGTGCGGGATGCCCGCTCGCTCGCACCACCCGCCACCAGGGAACGTCTGAACCGTAGTGCGCCATGACCTGGCCGACGGCGCGTGCTGCGCGCGAGCCGAGTGTCCGCCGCAACCTCGCCGTAGGCCATCACGCGGCCGGGTGGGATCGATTCAACGACCTCGAGCACGAGCGTGATGAAGTCTTGGCTGGGGCCGCGCGCGGGGCCTGTCACAAGTCCACCGAGTCCGGGTCTGCGGCCAGCAGTCGCTTCGTGACCTCGTAAAACCGAATGAGGAAGGCGCCCTCGTCGAGGCGCTTGCGGCGCAACCAGTGCGTCACTTCTTCGTTGGACTTGCTCGCGTTGCAGGAACGGCATGCCGGCGCGACATTCTCCAACGTGTACCGTCCTCCCCGCGACAGCGGCAGCACGCAGTCTTTCTGCATGGCGGTGTCGGTTGCGCCGCAGTAGGCGCATCCGCCCCACTCGGCCTGGATCGATGTCCACTGTGCCGCGGTGAGGTCGTTGTCGGCGAGGGTCATGCGGCGCTTGCGCTTTCGCGCGGCTCGCGCCTGTCGACTCTGGTTGACCGCCACCCCCCGATGGTACCGAGGCGACGGCGGTCGGCCGGTGACTTAGAGGGTGAGAGCCCCGATGTTCTCGCCGTACTGGGTCTCGCCGACGATGGTGAATCCGACGGCGAGGAAGAACGCCTCCGGACCTTCGTCGCCCGGCTCCCACAGTGCCGTGAGGCGCTCGAAGCCGCGCAACTTCGCCTCTTCGGCGAGCGCGTGCACGGCGAACTTGCCGATGCCGGTGCCCTGAGCATCGGCCGCGACGGTGACCCGCCACACGCAGCTGCGGAACTCTTCTTGCTCGGCATCCGCGTCGAAATTGCCACGAATGAATCCCACGACCGTCTCGCCGTCGAGCACCACTCGAGGCCACGAAGTGATCGGGTTGAGGAAGCTGTCGGCGATCGCGTAGGAGGGCGGCGTGACGAACTGTTCTTGGCCGCGGCGCAGCGTGAGGTTGTTCGCGGCGACGATGGTCTTCGCTGACAATTCTTCAAGTCGCAATTCGGCCATGGTCACAGGCTAACCCGAGGGCACGACGCGGCGCGAAGATATCTCGATATCAAGATATATATCTGAGGCGGGTATGCTGTTTCCGGTCACCAATTAAGGAGCGAAGCTTGTCCAAGATTAAGGTTGAGGGAACTGTCGTCGAGCTTGACGGCGACGAGATGACTCGCATCATCTGGCACAAAATCAAGGAAACTCTGATCCACCCCTACCTCGACATTAACCTCGAGTACTACGACCTCGGTATCGAGCACCGGGATGCCACTGACGATCAGGTCACGATCGATGCGGCCCACGCCATCCAGAAGCACGGCGTCGGCGTCAAGTGCGCGACCATCACTCCCGACGAGGCCCGCGTCGAAGAATTCGGTCTCAAGAAGATGTGGAAGAGCCCGAACGGCACGATTCGCAACATCCTCGGCGGCGTGATCTTCCGCGAGCCGATCATTATCTCGAACATCCCCCGTCTGGTTCCCGGGTGGAACAAGCCGATCATCATCGGCCGCCACGCCTTCGGTGACCAGTACAAGGCCACCGACTTCCGCTTTGAAGGCAAGGGCAAGCTCACGGTGGAGTTCACGCCGGATGACGGCTCTGAGGCTCTCAAGTTCGAGGTCTACCACTCGCCGGGCGACGGAATCGCGCAGGTTCAGTACAACCTTGACGAGTCGATTCGTGACTTCGCGCGCGCATCCCTGAACTACGGCCTCACCCGCAACTACCCGGTATACCTGTCGACCAAGAACACGATCCTCAAGGCCTATGACGGCCGGTTCAAAGACATCTTTGAGGAGATCTTCCAGGCCGAGTTCAAGGCGCAATTCGACGCGGCCGGCCTGACCTACGAGCACCGCCTGATCGACGACATGGTCGCATCGGCAATGAAGTGGGAGGGCGGCTACGTCTGGGCGTGCAAGAACTACGACGGCGACGTGCAGTCCGACACCGTCGCGCAGGGCTTCGGTTCGCTCGGCCTCATGACCAGTGTGCTCGCGACGCCCGACGGCAAAGTCGTCGAGGCCGAGGCCGCCCACGGAACGGTGACCAGGCACTATCGCCAGCACCAGGCGGGCAAGCCCACGTCGACCAACCCGATCGCCTCGATCTACGCGTGGACTCGGGGGCTCGCGCACCGCGGAAAGCTCGACTCCAACCCGGCGCTCATCGAGTTCGCCGACACCTTGGAAGATGTCGTGATCAAGAGCGTCGAGGCCGGTCACATGACCAAGGACCTCGCTCTGCTGGTCGGCCCTGACCAAAAGTGGGAAACCACGGAAGAGTTCCTCGACACGCTCGACAAGAACCTCGCCGCGCGACTGGGCTAGTTGTTGCAACGCACAGGACCCCGGATGCCGAAGCATCCGGGGTCCTGTGCGTTTTCGCTCGGTACCGCTAGCTCTCGACGGCGACCGGTCGCGGCGCGCCATTCGCGGTGATGGCGACCTTGCGCGGCTTGGCCTTCTCGCTCATGGGGATCATCACCGAGAGCACGCCGTTGTCATAGTTGGCGCTGATCTGGTCGGTCGCGATTCCCTCGCCGAGGTTTAGCTGGCGCAGGAACGAGCCGCTGGGTCGCTCGTGTGCGAGCCACTTCACGCCCTCGTCGCTGCGTGGCGTGCGCTCCGCACGGATCGTCAGCAGCTGGCCATCGACGTCCACATCGACCGAGCCCGGGTCGATGCCCGGCAGGTCGGCGTTGAGGATGTAGTGGTCGCCGTCGCGGTAGAGGTCGATCGGCATCAGCCGCGGCCCCTGGCGCGAGTCCAGGAGGTTCGCGGCGACGCGGTCCAACTCACGGAACGGGTCAAAAAGTACTGCCATTGTGTGTCAACTCCTTCACGTCGGATCGCCCCACAGGGCGAGTGCGAAAGTTGAGTCGAGGGGACTCAACTAACGCGATATTAGCACTCTCAACCTGCGAGTGCTAATAGAAATTCCCGACAAAAGGCTAGAAAAGTTTCTCCCCGCGGGCGAGCATGTCGACGTACTTGGCGATGTTGCGTTCGCGGGTTTCCGCGCGCTTGAGCTGGCTCAACCGAAAGATGATTGCCCAGCGGTTCTGGGCGCTGAGACCATCGAAGAAGCCGGATGCCGCGGGGTTGGCGTCGAGCGCGGCGCGGAGGTCGTCGGGCACCGGTGCGTCTTTGACGCGGTATGCGGCATCCCATCGACCGTCTGCCTTGGCGCGGTCGATCTCTGCCTGCCCGCCCTCGCGCATGCGGCCCTCGGCGATGAGCCGCGCGACGTGCCCGACGTTTCGCTGCGACCACGGGCTGTTCTTGCGGCGAGGAGTGAACGCCTGCAGCACGTAGTCGTCGTCGAATCGGGCCACCTGTCCGTCGATCCAGCCGTGACACAGCGCGACATCGAGGGCGAGGTCATAGGTGAGCCCGGGGGCGCTGGAGAGCTTCTTGCGCAGCTTGAGGCGCACACCGTCGTCGGGGCCATGCTCGATGAGCCAACTCTCCCACTCCTCGGGGGTCGCGAAGTCGAGCACGGGCTTCTCGGCGAATGAGGCCATGCGCCGATCCTATGTCGCACAACCGACGGCAGTGCCGCCCGCATCTCGCTGCCCGACCCCTCCTGATGCCGCACCCCGAAGGTTGCCCTTACTGGCAAAATCGCGGCCCGAGGACTACCCATGGGGTATGGCCCTGAAGAGATACCCGCTTGTGTTGATCTCCGTCGCGGGCGGTCTCATCGGACTCGTTCTGTTACTCACCCCCGTGGCATGGCTTGTGCCGTGGCTCATCTCCGGTCTGGCGTTGTTGGTCGCCCTCCGAGAGGCAGTGAGCATGGTTCGCCGGCTGATCAAGGGCGAGGTGGGGCTCGACATTCTCGCGGTGACAGCGATTGTCGCCACCGTCGTCGTTGGCGAATACTGGGCGAGCCTCATCATCGTTCTCATGCTCGCCGGCGGAGAAGCCCTCGAGGACTATGCGGCCGGTCGCGCCAAGCGCGAACTGCGAGCGCTCCTCGATCGGGCGCCGCAGCGAGCCCATCGCTACCGGGCGAACGGCGAACTCGAAGACGTTGCGGTCGGCGCGGTGCTCGTGGGAGATCGACTGCTCGTGCGGCCGTCGGAGATCGTGCCGGTGGACTGTGTGCTCGTCAGCGCCGCGGCATCCGTCGACGAGTCGTCACTGACCGGGGAAAGCTTGCCGGTCGACAAGGCCGAGGGCGACGAGTTGCTCAGCGGATCGGTCAATGGTGCGGCGGCCGTCGACGTGCGCGCGAGCGCCCTCGCGAAAGACAGCCAGTACCAGCGCATCATCGAACTCGTGCGGGAAGCATCCGAATCCAAAGCCCCGATGGTGCGGCTCGCGGACCGGTACGCGCTGCCGTTCACCGCGGTGGCCTTCGTCATCGCGGGCATCGCCTGGGCGGTGTCCGGCGAGTCGATCCGGTTCGCCGAGGTACTCGTCGTGGCAACGCCCTGTCCGCTCCTGCTCGCGGCCCCGGTCGCATTCATGTCGGGGATGAGCCGGGCCGCCAAGTCGGGAATTGTCATGAAGGGTGCGGCGTCACTCGAGGTGTTGGCCCGAGCCCGCACCGTCGCATTCGACAAGACGGGAACCCTCACCCACGGCACCCCGGCGGTCGTGGCGGTGCTCCCGGTGTCGGGCATGAGCGAGCGCGACCTGCTGGGCTACGTCGCCTCCGCCGAGCGGTATTCGTCCCACGTTCTCGCTCGGTCGCTTCAGGACGCGGCGATGACCCGGGGGATCGTGCTGCGTGAGGCCGTGGGCGCCCGCGAGGTGGCGACCAACGGCGTCGAGGCGACGATCGACTCCCACGCGGTCGTCGTCGGGAAGCCAGCCTTTGTCGCCGAACGGGTGACCGGACTCGAGCGCCACACCGCGGCAAGCGGCGAGGCGACCGTCTATGTCGGCGTCGACGGGGCGTTCGCGGGGGTCATCGTATTGCGCGACGAGGTGCGGGAGGAGTCGGCCGTCACCCTCGCCGAGCTCGCCCGGCTCGGGGTGCGCGAGACGATGCTCATCACGGGCGACGTAGAAGAGACCGCCCGGCCAATCGCGGATGCGCTGGGCATCACCCGCGTTCACGCCGAGTGCCTGCCCGAAGACAAGGTGCGGCTCATCCGTTCGGCATCGCCTCGGCCGGTCGTCATGGTCGGTGACGGGGTCAACGATGCCCCCGTTCTCGCCGCCGCCGACGTCGGTATCGCGCTCGGCGCCCGGGGATCGACCGCGGCGAGCGAGTCGGCAGACGTGGTGATTCTCGTCGACGACCTCAGCCGAGTTGCGGACGCGGTGGCGATCGGCAAGCGCACCGTCGCGATCGCGCTGCAGAGCATCCTCGTCGGGATCGCGATTAGTGTCGCGCTCATGATCGTGGCCGCGTTCGGCGTCATCCCGGCCGTCGTGGGCGCAGGACTCCAAGAGGTCGTCGATCTCGTGACGATTCTCGGGGCGCTGCGGGCGCTGAGCCCGGGTCGCGGGGTCAGTAGCCCGAGAAGTAGTCCGAGTGCACCCGCTTCGCGCCCTGTGATTTGAGCGCGCGGCGAAGGTCGTTGACGAGAGCCGGGGGACCCGAGACGTAGGCGCGTCGGGCCGCGGCATCCGGAACCGCGGCGAGGAGCCGCTCGCCCGTGATGCGACCCGATCCCGCGTACTCCCAACCGGCCGGCATTGTCGCCGGCTTCTCGGGTGCGAAGAGCACCACGCGCGCGCCGGACGCGGCGAGCAGGTCGCCATACGGCAGGTCGCCGGCCGCGCTGGTCGCATAGACGACAACGAGGTCGCGCGTCTCGCCACGCTCGGTGGCGTGGGCGACTTGACTCGCGAACGGCGTGATACCGATGCCGCCGGCGACGAGCAGGAGAGGTTCGCTGAGATCCCGCGGCAGGGCGAAGTCGCCGCCGACGCTGGTTCCGCGCACGGTCGCGCCGGGCTCGAGTTCGAGCAAGGCGTTCTTGAAGCTCGACGACTTGCTCGGTTTGGTGAGCGCGAAGGTGATTGGCCCGTCGGCGCTCGGCGCGGACGAGATGCTGAAGTATCGCCGACTGCCGCGGAAGTCCGCCTTGCGGTGCGGCAGGGTCAGCTCCATGTACTGCCCGGGCAGAAAGCGCACCGCTCGCGCGGGCTGGAAGGCGAGCTCCCAGGTGGTGGGGCCGATCTGGGTCTTACCGAGGTAGTGCAGACGGATGCCGCGGCGCTGCCCGAACGCGAAGCCGATGAGGTTTCCCACCAGCAGAGCGAACTGCGGCGTGCGGGTGATCGGGCCGAACGAGAACGGAACGCTGAACAGGGCCGCCACGACCACGGCCTCGACAATCTGCTGCCACCGGCGCGGGGGCAGCGTCAGAGGCTCGCTGAACATGAAGCCGGCAAAGAACACGACGGGCGAGGACAGGAACACGAATTGAAGGGCCGACACGGCGCTTTCGCCAATCGCGAGAAAATAGATCACGGAGCCGAGCGCGGTCAGGCCGATGAAGATGAGCCCGATCGTGAGCCGCTGCGTTCGGTACAGCACGGCGAGGGCACCGATCGCGACGGGGACCAGGTAGGTGGAGCTGCCGAGCCACCACACAGCAAAACCGAACCCGGTGAATCCCGTGAAGGCAATAAGCGTGACAACGAACACGCCCACGGCTGCCGGGTTGAGAACGTGGCGACCGCGCACCGCGAGCAGGTACTTGGAGACGTTGGCAAGCGCTCCCGCTATCGCGATTCCGACGAGCCCGAGCGGCTCGACGGTGGGCATCATGATGAAGAAGATCAGGAGCGACGTGATGAGGGCAGAGTCGAGGTGCGGCGTCGTGCGCATCAGCTTCGCGAGAGCCAGACTGGTTGCCATCGTCGCGAGGATCGCGACGGCGGCCGAGGCGAGAAGGGCAAGTGGCGAGTAGCTGCCCACCGCGAACAGCGACAGGGCGAGAGCAATCACCCCGATTGCCGCCAACACGATGATTACGAGCTTGTACATCGTCACGGCACCCGTGACCCGATCGAGCCATTGCTTCATGTGAAGATCTCCCCGTCGAGGTGTGGCGAGAACTCTACCCGCCCGGTCGAAAACATGCGCACGTAGGTGAATTCGTAGCGCTGCGCCAATCGGGCGGGATCGGCGAAGAACAGCGCGGTAGAAATGCCGTCGGCCTCGAGCGCGGTGGCCGCGATCGCCCAGGTCGCGATGACGTTCGCCGTGGGCAACCCGGTCGTCGCGTCGAGAACATGATGCAGGCCGTCGCCCCAGCTTCGGCGATTGGTGGCCGACGAGCAGATCGCTCCGTCGCGCACGTTCGCTACGCCGATCGCCTTAGTGGTGTCGAGGGGATGCTCGAGCGCCACCCGTATCGGATCGGGTCCGATCGAGCGGATGTCCCCACTGCCGTCGACGATCGCCTCGGTGTGACCGTCAGCGATGAGTAGCTCGCTCACGATGTCCACCAAGAGTCCCTTTCCCGCGGCGCCCACGTCGAGCAGCACGGGTCGGAGCGTGGTGAGCACCGATCCGTCCCACGCGACGGCCTCATCCCACGGCGGCACGGGGGTGGGCGGTCCACTCGGTCTCAGGGAGTATGCACGGTCGTAGCCGAGCCGCTCTAGTGCGCCGCCGACGAGGGGGCTGACCGCGGCATCCGTCGCCTCGTAGAGTCCGCGGTACAGGTCGAACAGCGCGCCGGCTTCATCGGGGAACGAGTAGCTGCCCGCGGCCGCCGCGATGCGGGCCACCAGCGAGTCGTCCCGAAACCTCGACCAGGTCTTGTCGAACCGATCGATGCGCGCGGCGATCGCCGCCCGCAGCTCGAGTCGTGATCGCCTCGGCCGTGTCGATCTGCCAGCCGGTGCCGATCGCTTCGAAGGTGAGGCTATGCGACCGCGTCAGTTTTGATCTCCTCGATCGCCTTGTTGAAGCCGCCGCTGGTCAGCGATGAGCCGCCGACCTTATCGACCTGAATCGAGTCGATGTCTTTGCCGACGACGACCCCCGCGATTCCTCCGATGAACTCGCCCTGGTGCTGCTTCGCCTGAGGGTCCGTCGCGTCTCCGATCACGGTGACGTCGGTGATCACGTCGCCTTTGAGGGTGACGGTGACTTCGACGCTCTCGGTGCCCGACGGGGCCTGATAGGAGCCGGTGGCGCTGTAGGTGCCGTCGGCGTACGGGCCAGTCACGGTCGACCCAGTGCCCGCGCCCGGGTCGGTGCCGGTGGCGCTGCATCCCGCGAGAGCCCCGGCGAGGGTGAGGCCGGCGAGCGTGGCGACGGTTGCGGTAGTGCGAAGCGTGGTCATCGTGGGATCTCCCTGATCGGTGGCAAGTGGACCGTGTGCACCAGCATGCCGCACCGGGCGGAAATTGTGCAGGATGCTCCCTGCTCGCTTTTGGTGGCGTCCGACGGTATTCGGAGCCCGCAGTGGCGCCGATGGGTCGAGGTGCCAGATAACGGATCGATAAATCTGAGGGTTGGGGCTTGCGAATAGTTTGTTCGTAAGGTGTACTAACAAACATGACAACGGGGTTCAGCACGGGACGAGCGCTTCGGCCGACAACGAAAGTGCTGCCAGAACACGCGCGCGGACACAACCGCTCTCTCGTGCTTCAGACCCTGTACCGGGCAGGTGGGCAGTCGCGAGCAGACATCGCTCGCGAGACCGGGCTGACCCGCGTCACCGTCTCGGACCTCGTCGCGGAGCTCATCGGCGACGGACTCCTCGTCGAACAGGGCCAGCGCGAAGACGCTCGACCCGGCAAGCCGGCAACCCTCCTCGACCTCAACCGCAGCGCGTTCTCCATCGTCGGTATCGACCTGTCAGGCTACGAAAGACTGCGCGGTGCCGTGCTCGACCTCGACGGCCAGATTCTGCACCGCGTCGAACTCCCGCTCGCGGGGGCTACGGGAGCGGATGCCACGGCCCTCGTCATCTCCCTGACCGAGTCGCTCGTCGCCGCCGCCACCCTGCCGGTGCTCGGCATCGGTGTCGGATCACCCGGAATCGTTGACCTCGCCGGCGTCGTGTTGAGCGCCCCCAACCTCGGTTGGGCGGGTGTGGAGCTGCAGACGATTCTGACCCAGCGCTTCGGGCTGCCCGTTGTGGTCGCCAACGATGCCAACGTCGCAGCCCTCGCCGAGCACAGCTTCGGCGACGCCGACAGCGACATGATGATCATCAAGGTCGGCCACGGTGTCGGCGCCGGCCTGCTGCTCGACGGCACCCCGCTGTTCGGCAGCCGCTTCGCCGCCGGCGAGATCGGCCACGTGGTCGTCGGCACCGACGGCGGCGACGAGTGCGCGTGCGGTAAGCGCGGCTGTCTCGAGACGTGGCTCGCGGTGCCGAGGCTCGAACGGGCGATCGCGGCATCCCCCCAGAACCGAACCCAGATTCTTCAGGAGGCGGGGCAGCGCTTGGGCATTGCCCTCGCCCCCGTTGTCGGAGCGCTCAACCTCGCCGAGGTCGTGCTGAGCGGACCGACCGAACTGCTTGATGGCGCGCTGGCCCAGGCGACCATCGACACGCTCCGCAATCGAACGATGGCCGAGTTCCACGGCGATCTGACGTTGCGGATGACGACGCTCGGAGAGGACATCGTCATGCGCGGCGCAGCCGTCATGGTGCTCTCCGCGCAACTCGGGGTCTCCTGACCCTTCCACCCGCACCAGCGGAGTTCCCACCCGGGCGCACCGCAGTCAGCAACCTAAGAAGGAAAGACACATGTTGAAGCGAAAGATCGGACTGGTTGCCGCAGCAACCGCCGCACTCCTCGTTCTCGCTGGATGCTCGGCAACGCCGCCGGCAGACGAGGGCGGCACGGACATCACCCTGTGGCTCATGGGCGGTGACACCCCGGATGCCCTGCGCGACTACCTTAAGACAGAGTACGCAGCAGCAACCGGGGGCACCCTCACTATCGAGGAGCAGGGCTGGGGCGATGCCCTTTCGAAGCTCACCACAGCACTACCTGATGCCGAGAATACCCCGGACGTGGTGGAGATCGGCAACACCTGGTCGCCCACCTTCACGACCGTGGGCGCTTTCAGCGACATCAGCGATATGTACGACGAGCTCGGCGGCGATTCCCTGCTGCAGTCCTTCGTGGAGGTCGGCAAGGTCGACGGCGCGAACTATGCGATGCCGTACTACTTCGGATCGCGCTACATGTTCTATCGCAAGGACATGTGGGCTGCGGCTGGGCTCGATGTGCCGACGACGCTGAGCGAGTTCAGTGATTCGGCCGCCAAGCTCACGACCTCGACCCAGTCTGGCTTCTACATCGGTGGCGAGGACTGGCGCAACGGAATCTCGTGGATCTTCGCCAACGGCGGAGATCTTGCTGCCAAAGACGGCGACACCTGGAAGTCGACGCTGAGCGACCCGAACACGATCAAGGGTCTCGAACAGCTTCAGGCGCTATACACGGATGCCTCGCTCGCCCCGGTCACCGAGGCGGACAGCACCCCGTGGGTGAACATCAACAACAACGAAGCCACGGGCGCGCCCGAGGCGGCCACGATCATCGCACCCGGATGGGCGCACTGGTCGATCGGTGACCTGACGCCCGACCCGGCCGACGACACGAAGACGATCGCGACCTGGAACGACGACACCTTCGGTGTGTTCGTTCTGCCCGGGGCCAACGGAGGCGCGGCTCCCGTGTTCGCCGGTGGTTCCAACATCGCGATCTCGGCCGCCAGCAAGAACCAGTCGGCGTCGCGTGAGCTGATGAAGATCATCTTCAGCGCCGACTACCAGAACATGCTCGGGGCCAACGGTCTGGGACCGGCAAACCTGGACTACGCCGACTCGCTCGGTGACGACCAGTTCGCCAAGGCCCTCGTGGCATCGGCTGCCGACTCGAAGCTGACCCCTGCCGCTCCCGGCTGGGCCGCGGTCGAGGGTTCGGGGCTGCTCGAGGAGTTCTTCGGCAAGGTCAACGGCGGAGGAGACATCGCCGCGCTCGCCGCGGAGTACGACGCCAAGATCGACGCACTCATCAACGGATAGTACGACTCGGTGGTCGAGCGGAGTCGAGACCCTCGCCAGGAGGTCTCGACCCGCTCGACCACCGACACCACGCCCACACCCGAACTCACAGCGAAAGGAGGATCCCCATGCGCACCGGAGCCCGCATACCGCACCTACTCATCATCCCCGCCGTCGTGATCCTCCTACTCGGCATGGGTTACCCGCTCGTCTGGCAGGTCGTCACCTCGCTTCAGGAATACGGACTCGCCCAACAGTTCGGCAAGCCGGCCCCGTTTGTCGGGCTCGACAACTTTGTGACCCTCGCGACGAATCCGGTGCTCTGGTCGGTTGTGGCGCGATCCCTCGTCTTCATGTTCATCACCGCGTTCGTCACGCTCGCGGTGGGAACCCTGCTCGCGCTGCTCATGACGGTCGTGACCAAAACCGCTCGGCTCATCCTTCAGGTGGCGCTTCTGCTGGCCTGGTCGATGCCGGTGGTCGCGGCGATGACCGTCTGGATCTGGCTGTTCGATCGCCGCCGCGGGGTAGTGAACTACCTGCTCGACATGATTCCGGGCGTCGACATGAACCGGTTCGACTGGCTCTCGACGCCCCTCACCTTCTTCGCCGTCGCCAGCATCATCGTGATCTGGATGAGCGTGCCGTTTGTCGCGTTCTCGATCTACGCGGGGCTAACCCAGGTTTCCGACGAGGTTCTCGAGGCCGCCCAACTCGACGGCGCGACCGGGTTCCAGCGGTTCCGGCACATCATCGCCCCGCTCATCCGCCCGGTCATCGCGATCGTGCTTCTGCTTCAACTCATCTGGGACCTGCGCGTATTCACCCAGATCACCATGCTTCAAGACGCCGGGTCCAAGTCCGGCGACTACGACCTGCTCGGCACCTACATCTACAAGCTCGGCACCAGCTCGCAGGACTTCGGGATGGCGTCGGCCGTCTCGATCCTCGTGCTCGGGATCACCATCGCCCTGAGCTGGTTCTACATTCGCAGCCTGCTGAAGGAGGACGAAGCGTGACCGCCACAGTTCGCCGCGCGCTGTACTCGGTGCTGGCCATCGTCGTCGCCCTGTTCTGGGTCTTCCCGGTCTATTGGATGGTCAACTCGGCCTTCCTGCCGAACATCGTCTTGCAGTCCTTCATCCCGACCTTCTTCCCCACGCGAGCGACCCTGAGCAACTTCGGGGGAGCGCTAGCCGACGGGTCGTTCTTCTCGGCGCTCGGCATGAGCGTCGCGATCACTCTGACGGTGGTGTTCTTCTGCCTCCTGTTCGCCTTTGTCGCGGCCGTGGCCATCAGTCGCTTCCGCTTCCGGGGACGCCGCAGTTTCGTCATCGCCGTACTCATCGTGCAGATGCTTCCGGCGGAAGGCCTGTTCATCGCCCAGTACAAGATGGTCTCGAGCGTCGGGCTGCTCGACTCCGTGGTCGGTGTGAGCATCATTTATATCGCCGCCGTGGTGCCGTTCACGATTTGGATGCTGCGCGGTTTCGTCGCAGGCGTCCCGGCCGACCTCGAGGAGGCAGCCATGGTCGACGGCCTGAGCCGGTTCGGTGCCTTCATGCGGATCACCTTCCCGCTGCTCGCGCCGGGGCTGGTGGCATCCGGGGTCTACGCGTTCCTGCAGGCGTGGAACGAGTTCACAGTCGCGCTCGTGCTGCTTCCCTCGGAGGCGGCCCAGACGCTGCCGCTGTGGTTGCGCGGGTTCGTGCAGGCCAGCGCCACCCGGGAGACCGATTGGGGTCAGGTGATGGCGGCATCCACGCTCGTCGCCGTACCGGTGATCATTTTCTTCCTCATTGTGCAGGGCAGGCTCACGTCCGGGCTGGTCGCGGGGGCGGTGAAGGGATGACCGTGCCCCACCTTCTCGTGGGCATCGACATCGGCGGCACGAAGACCGATGCCGTCGCGATCGATGTCGACGGCACCGTCGTCGAGCGCCTCCGGGTGCCCACCGGCTTTGGTGCGGCCGCCGTTCTCGACAGCGCGACCTCGGCTGTCGCGCGACTGAGCGATCTGTGCGGTGTCGCGACACTCGAATTCGCCTCGATCGGCGTCGGAATCCCCGGGCCGGTCGACAGCGCGGGCCGGGTGGCGCACGCCGTCAATCTCGGGCTCGACGACCTCGACCTCGGCGGTGACCTTGCACGCATCTGGGGTCGCCCGGTGCGAGTCGAGAACGACGTCAACGCCGCGGCGGTGGGCGCGTTCCACCTCATGGAGCGCGACCCGTCGCACTCCATGGCCTACCTCAACCTCGGCACGGGCCTCGCCGCTGGACTCGTGCTCGGCGGGCTGCTGTGGCGCGGATCCAGGGGGGCTGCCGGTGAAATCGGCCACGTACCAGTGGATCCTCACGGCGAGCAGTGCCCCTGCGGCCAGCGCGGCTGCCTAGAGCTGGTCGCCTCCGGTTCGTCGCTGGCCCGGCTCTGGCCCACGTCGGACGGCCGACCGGCCAGCGCCCTGTTCGCGGCGGCCGCCGCGGGCGACTCTCGGGCGCTCGACGTGAAGCAGCGGTTTGTCGACAACGTTGCCGCCGCGGTGCGGATGCTCGTACTCACGGTTGACGTCGACAGCGTGGTGCTGGGTGGCGGACTGTCGACACTCGGCGATCCGTTGCTCGACGACGTCATCGCGGTGCTCGCCCGGTGGGAGCTCACGGCGCCGCTGCTCGCGTCGATAGAGTTGAGCTCTCGTGTCGCCATCCTCCCCGCCGACTTCCCGGCGGCCGCGGTCGGCGCCGCACTTGTGGGGGTGGCCTAGGTGGCGGAAGTCGTCATAGTCGAGTCGGCGGATGCCGCGGGCGAAGTCGCGGCGGATGCCATCGAGAATCTCGTCTCGCGCAGGCCTGACGCCGTGTTGGGTCTAGCGACGGGATCGACCCCGCTCACGACATGGCGCGCCCTGGCGGCCCGGGGCCTCGACCTCTCGCGGGTGCGAGGTTTCGCGCTGGACGAGTACGTGGGGCTCGAGCCGGGGCATCCGGAAAGCTACCGATCGGTGATCACTCGCGAGGTCGTGGAGCCGCTCGGCCTCACCCCTGCGCTGGTTCGGGTTCCTGCCGACGAGGGACCGCTCGAGTCTGCCGGTGCCGCATACGAGGCCGCAATCGATGCCGTGGGCGGTGTCGATCTTCAGGTGCTGGGCATCGGTCGAACCGGTCACATTGGTTTCAACGAGCCGGGGTCTTCATTTGCGTCTCTCACCAGGGTGAAGACCCTCACCGAGCAGACCAGGCGCGACAACGCGCGGTTCTTTCCGTCGCTCGACGACGTTCCCACGCACTGCATTACGCAGGGGCTCGGCACGATTATGCGCGCCCGCCATCTGGTGCTGCTCGCGTTCGGCGAGGCGAAGGCCGAGGTGCTCGCGGGCGCCGTTGAGGGACCGCTGACGGCATCCCTGCCGGGGTCGCTCGTGCAGTTGCACCCCAGGGTGACGGTGATCGTCGACGAGGCGGCAGCGTCCCGACTCGAGCATGCCGACTACTACCGGTCGGCATGGGAGCAACGGCTCGATTGGGAGCGCCTCTAGTCGGAAGCGGTCAGCGAAACGCGGGTCCAACCTGAGCGTTGCGTCACGCCACGGTAACGAAACGACAACGAAGCCGCTTTCCCGATTCTCGGGGCCGTCGCGCGGAAATACCTTCTGACCAGCATTTATACATGCAGTCTGGCTCGGCCGTATCACACCTCGGGCTGTCGCGTGCAGGTTGCTACGGTGGGGGAACCGAAAGCTTAGGCCGCGCTTTCCTGAACTCCTCCTGACGGACGACGACAGTGAACGTACGGTTGGTATCGATCGAGGCTGGCCCCATGGTCCCTCGCGCTTCGCCAGACTGCCGCCCCAAAGGGTTGTCGTGTAGTCGTGTGACAGTCGCTGCTAACCCGGACCGTTATGTACACGCAGCCACGCCGTGATCCGGCACGACTGCGTGCGGAGACACTGTGACCGAAACCGATGTCATCGCCGTCAAGGCGCACAAGCTGTACAAAGTGTTCGGGCGACGCACGGCAGAAGCCGTGAAGAGCCTCGAAGCGGGTGCCACTCGCGATAGCGTCGCCGAGCACGGCGCGACCGCCGCGGTCATCGATGCATCGTTCGACGTGAAAGCCGGCGAGATCTTCGTCGTGATGGGGCTGAGCGGCTCCGGCAAGTCCACGCTCATCCGCATGCTCAATGGGCTGCTCGAGCCGACCTCGGGAACGGTGACGGTCGCAGGAACGGACATCTCCGGGGTTCCGGCCCGCCAGCTTCGCGACGTGCGCCGCAAGAAGATCTCAATGGTCTTCCAGCACTTCGCGCTCCTGCCGCACCGTACCGTGCTCGACAACGCGGCATACGCGCTTGAAGTGCAGGGTGTGCCTCGAGCAGAACGCATCGAGCGCGCATCACGCGTGCTCAAGGTCGTCGGGCTCGACGGGTGGGCCGACAAGCTGCCCTCTCAGCTCTCCGGCGGGATGCAGCAGCGTGTTGGTCTGGCTCGGGCGCTCGCCGCCGAGACCGACATCATGCTCATGGACGAGGCGTTCTCCGCGCTCGATCCGCTGATCCGCCGCGAGATGCAGGAGCAGCTCATCGAACTGCACGCCGATCTCGGCAAGACGATCATCTTCATCACGCACGACCTCAACGAGGCGATGTTCCTCGGGGATCGGATCGCCGTCATGCGCGACGGACGTATCGTGCAGATCGGAACTCCGGAGGACATCCTCACCGACCCCGCGAACGACTACGTCGCCCAGTTCGTGCAAGACGTCGATCGGGCGCGAGTGCTCACGGCGTCAAGCGCGATGGAGCCGGTTCGCGCCGTCGTGTCGCACGCGGCAGGTCCGCGAGCGGCGCTGCGCCAGATGCGCGACCTGCAGACCTCGGCGGCGTTCGTCGTCGGCCGGGGCAAGGTTCTGCTCGGCGTGGTTCGGGACCAGGATGTCATGCGCCAGGTCAAGGCGGGAGTCACCGAACTCTCCACGGTGATCGAGTCGGACGTGGCCAAGACGACCGCGGACGTGCCCCTCGCCGAGCTGTATGACCTCTCCGTCGGCAGCGACATGCCCATCGCGGTCGTCGACGAAAAGGATCGCCTGCTTGGCGTGATCCCGAGAGTCACGCTGCTCGCGAGCATCGGAAACGTCGACACATCAACCGGCGAGCTTCCCGCGTTGGAGCCCCCGGCAACGATCCCGGTCAACGTGATCACCCAGACCCTCCTCGAATCGGCACCCGCCGGCGAGGAACTCACAGACGCAGAACCGACCACCGAAGGAGCCGTACGATGATTGATTTTCGTCTGCCGATCGGCGACTGGGTTGAGGTATTCGTCGACTTCATCACCGAGTACTTCAGTGTCGTTTTCGATGTCATCCGCGTCGTCTTCAAGGGCTTCTACGAAGCGGTCGATTGGGCGCTGGCGACACCGCCATTCTGGGTGATCATCATCCTGATCGTCGCGCTATCCGTGTACATCAAGGGTTGGCGCTTCGGCCTCGGCGTGCTCGCGGGACTCGCGGTCATCCAGCTCGTCGACCAGTGGGCGAACGCGATGGACACCCTCGCGCTCACTCTGGTCGCGGCTTTCATCGCCGTCGTGATCAGCGTGCCTCTGGGCATCTGGGCCGCGCGATCTGACACCGTATCGAAGATCGTCAAGCCGGTACTGGACTTCTTGCAGACCATGCCCGCCTTCGTGTACCTGATTCCCGCCCTCATCCTGTTCCGCATCGGAGTCGTGCCCGGCATCATCGCCACCATTGCGTTCGCGATGGCCCCGGGTGTGCGTCTGACCGAGTTGGGCATTCGAGGGGTCGATAAGGAGGTTGTTGAGGCCGGACACGCGTTCGGCTCGTCGCCTCGTCGCATCCTCACTCAGATCCAACTTCCGCTCGCACTGCCGACGATCATGGCCGGGGTGAACCAGGTCATCATGCTCTCGCTGTCGATGGTTGTCATCGCCAGCATGGTCGGCGCGGGTGGCTTGGGCGCCGACATCGTGCAGGCGCTCAGCCGCATCGACATCGGGCTGGGCTTCGAGGCGGGACTCGCCGTGGTGATCCTGGCCATCGTGCTCGACCGTCTCACCGCAGCTCTCGGCCATGGCCGACGTCGCTGGTCCCGCACGCCCAAGGCCGCACCCGCGGCCACCACAGACCCTGCCGACTCCGTGTCGGCCGGCAAGGTGCCCGTCGCCTAAGTCGGTAACCACCGGCTTTGCGCGACGGATCACACACAACCCCAATGGCGGGCGCGGAAACATCGCGCGCGCCGAAAGGAAGTATATGAACAAGAAACTACTCACAACACTGGCTATTGGTGCCGTTGCCGCTCTCGGCCTCAGCGCCTGCGCCGCCGACACCACCCCGGTCGTCGAGAACCCGTCGATGACGGACAAGGCCGACCTCACCATTGGTGTGTTCAACGGCTGGCCCGAGGGCGAAGCGGCATCCATTCTGTGGAAGCTCGTTCTCGAAGAAAAGGGCTACAACGTCACGCTCGAGTACGCGGACGCCGGTCCCGTTTTCGCCGGACTCAGCACCGCTGACTACGACGTTGCGTTCGACGGTTGGCTCCCGCTGACTCACCAGAGCTACATGGACGAGTACGGCGACAAGCTCGTCGACCTCGGCGCATGGAACGAAGAGGCAGCGCTGACCATTGCGGTCAACGAGGACTCCCCGATCCAGTCCCTCGACGAGCTTGCTGCAAACGCTGACGCGTTCGGCAACCGTATCGTCGGCATCGAGCCGGGTGCAGGTCTGACCAAGGCAACCGAAGAGCAGGTCATCCCGGGCTACGGCCTCGACGGCATGGAGTTCCTGACCTCGTCGACGCCGGCCATGCTGGCCGAGCTGA
The DNA here is from genome assembly GCA_963787305.1 of uncultured bacterium. Classification (GTDB taxonomy): domain Bacteria; phylum Actinomycetota; class Actinomycetes; order Actinomycetales; family Microbacteriaceae; genus Rhodoglobus. Next base: position 85,959 of record CAWBCL010000002.1, on the reverse strand, counting down.
AGGCCGCCCTGGACAACGGCGAGAACATCGCCGTGACCCTGTGGCGTCCGCACTGGGCATACGACGAGTTCCCGATTCGCGACCTCGAGGACCCGCTGGGCACCCTCGGAAGCGCCGAGTCGATCCACACGATCGCTCGCGCCGGATTCAGCGATGACTACGCCGACCTGACCGGTTGGATCAACGGGTTCAAGATGGACTCCGAGCTGCTCTACTCGCTCGAGAACGTGCTCTACAACAGTGGTGCAGACGCGAGCGACTACGAGTCGATAGTTCAGACCTGGATGGACGACAACCAGGACTACGTGACCGCACTCACGAAGTAGCAGAATCTCCTACGACGCCGGTCGGCGCGCCACTTCGGTGGCCGCTGGCCGGCGTTGTTGCGTGCGGGGCAGCCCCAGTCGATAAGCGACGCCTGTCAGACGACGACGGCTCCGTTGCCCCACACCTTCTGCACGCGCCACTCGTGGTCGAAGAGCACCGCATCGGCGACGAATCCGGGGGCGAGCAGTCCGTGCTTGTGATCGAGCCCCAGTGCTCGGGCCGGGGTGAGGGTGAGGGCGGCGATAGCCTCGGTCGGCGGAATCTTGACGTCACGCATCGACTGGCGCAGCGCCGAGTCGTGGGTGACTGTCGAGCCGGCGATGGTCGTCGTGCCGCGCAGCATCGCAAGGCCGTCCCGCACAGCGACGGTGAGCGTTCCCAGGCTGTAGTCCCCGTCGGTGTAGCCGGCGGCCGCCATCGCGTCCGTCACAAAGGCAATACGGCCGGGCGCGGCCCCGAACGCGAGGTGGACGACGCGGGGATGCACGTGCTTGCCGTCCATGATCAGCTCGAGGGTGACCCGCTCGTCCTCGAACGCGGCGACGATCGGGCCGGGAGTGCGGTGGTGGATGCCCGGCATCGCGTTGAACGCGTGCGTCAGGATTCTCGCGCCGCGGTCAAACGCCGCCCGCGCACCCTCGTAGTCGACCTCGGTGTGACCGATCGCGACGGCGACCCCCGCCTCGACCAGCACGTCGACGACCTCGAGGGCGTTGGGCAGCTCGGGGGCGATCGTCATCTGGAGAAGCGTGCCGCGCGCGGCACCGAGCAGTTCATCGACCTCGGAGGTGCTGGGCTCCCTGAGGAATTCGGGGTTGTGGGCGCCGCGCCGCTTCTCGGCAAGATACGGCCCCTCGAGATGGGAGCCGAGAATCAGGGGGTCATCCGCGACCAGGTCGGCGATCGAGGCGAGCGATGTGCGCAGAGCGGCAAGCGGATTGGCGACCAAGCTGATTACCGAGCGGGTCGTGCCGCGGGAACGGTGTATTGCGAGCGCCGACAGGATCGCCTCGGGGCCGTCGTCGAAGGAGAATCCGCCGCCGCCGTGACCGTGGAGGTCGATGAAGCCGGGAACGAGCCACGCGCCGGCCGCGTCGACGACGGTCGAGGCATCCGGGTGTGCACCGTTGCCGGTCGAGACGATCGTGTCGCCGTCGAAGAGCATCCAGAAACTGTCGACCTCGCCGTGCGCGTCGAGTTTCCGAGCCGAGTGGATGACCGTTGTCATTGAAAAATGATCGTACGCGCACCGTCGAGCAGAACACGATTCTGCGCGAACCACTTCACGGCCTGAGTCAGGGTCGTTGACTCTTCGTCCTGGCCGATGGCGACCAGCTCTTGTGGCGTTCGTGAGTGATCGACCCGCACCACGTTCTGTTCGATGATCGGGCCCTCGTCGAGGTCGCTCGTGACGAAGTGGGCGGTCGCCCCGATGAGCTTCACCCCGCGCGCGTGCGCCTGCTTGTAAGGATTGGCGCCCTTGAAGCCGGGCAGGAACGAGTGATGGATGTTGATGATCCGGCCGTTGAGCGCCTCACACAGCTCCGGCGAGAGCACCTGCATGTACCGGGCGAGCACGACGAGCTCGATGTCGTACTGTTCGACGACCTCGAGCACGCGATCCTCGAACGCGAGCTTCTGGCCCGCCGAGGTGACCGGGTGGGACTCGAACGGAACGTCGTAGAACTCGGCGAGGCCCGCGAGATCGGGGTGGTTGCTCAGCACGAGTGGCAGCTCGATCGTCAGCTGCCCGGCGCGCTGGCGGTACAGCAGGTCGCCCAGGCAGTGCCCGGCCTTGGAGACGAGTACGAGGGTGCGAAGCGGCCGGCCGACGACATCCAACTCCCAGGTCATGTCGTAACGTTCGGTCACCGGGGCAAGCGCCGCTTCAAAGTACTCGCGGGTCACCGCGGACTCGACCTGAAGGCGCATGAAGAAGCGTCCGGTGTCGGCGCTGGAGAACTGGTGCGACTCCGTGATGTTGCCGGATGCCTGGACGATCGCTCCGCTGATCGCGTGCACGATGCCCGGTCGGTCGTCGCACACCAGCGTGAGGATCCAGTGGGTCGCTGTCTCGGTCACCTGCCCAGCGTAGAGGCAACGCCGCGGCGAGTCATACTTGCCACCCGACCGCCCAGTGATGCCAGAATGGGCACGACAGGCACCACGACCAAATTCAGCGGGAGGCATCATGCAGAGCATGGCCGATCGCAGCGACCCGCCGGAAACATCTGGACGGCACCAGCGCTGATCGTGGCGCTGGTGCGGAGAAACTTAGGTCCCCGCCGCGGCGCTCGCTGTCCCCTCGCTAGGGTGATGGCACGTCCACGGCAATCCTGATATCCGGAAAGTGACTCGCGTGCCCCAGAAAATCATCCTCGATGTCGATACCGGCATCGACGATTCGCTCGCTTTGCTCTACCTCTTGGCCAGCCCCGAGGCCGAGATTCTCGCAATCACCTGCACGGCCGGCAACGTTCCGGCTCGCGCGGTTGCTCTCAACAACCTCAACTGGTTGGGGCTGTGTGACGCTCCCGACATCGAGGTCGCCCTCGGGTCGGAGGTGCCGCTGCTGGCTCCGCTGATGACCACGGAGGAGACCCACGGTCCGCAGGGAATCGGCTATGCGGAGCTGCCATCGGCCGGTCGCGAAATCTCGTCGCGCCACGCGACCGAGGTTTGGATCGACGCCGTGCGAAGCAACCCGGGTGAAGTTATCGGTCTCGTGACGGGACCGCTAACGAATCTCGCGCTCGCCGTCCGGCTGGAGCCCGAGCTTCCCCGACTGCTCAAGCGTCTCGTGATCATGGGTGGCGCGTTCAACTACCCCGGCAACACGACGCCGACGAGCGAGTGGAACGTCGCTGTCGATCCGGATGCCGCGAAGCTCGTGTTCGACGCATTTTCGGGCCTCCCGCCCGAACGCGCGCCGATCGTGGCCGCCCTCGACATCACGGAGCGCATCGAGTTGCACCCGCACCACGTCGCCCGCCTGGCCGAGATTGCGGGCAGCTCGCCGGCCGAGATCATCTCCGCCGACCAGCCGGACGGCACGCTGTCGACCGCCTCGAATCCCGTCATCAGGTACGTCTCCGATGCCGTGCGCTTCTACATGGAGTTCCACCGGGATCACGATCAGGGTTTTCTCGCGCACGTGCACGACCCGTTTGCGGCGGCGCTCGCGATTCATCCGGAGTTCGCGACCTACAGGCTGGCCACGGTCGATGTCGAGTTGGGCGGAACGCTGAGCCGCGGGACGACGATCGCGGACTGGCGTGGCATGTGGGGCCGTGAGCCCAACGCGGCAATCGCGGTCGACACCGATCCCGCCGCATTCTTTGACCACTTCATCGAGCGATTGGGCGGCTTCGCCGCGCGGTTCGCCCCCTGAAGTCAAGGCGCTGGCCGCGGCGCGGGTCCCCCCGAAAGCGGCGACACTCACTCAAAGGAGAAACTGTGAATACGACTGCAGAACAACCGAACAAGACGAGAAACACCATCTTCATCCTCGTGGGCGCAGCGATCATCGTTGCGACCTATCTGTTCCTCATCATCGGACAGCCGACCGATATCGCGGCGGGCCTCGGCCCGAACGCTCTCATCGCGCTGGCCGGTTACCTGATCGGATCGGTACTCATCGGGGTGGGAACCATCCACCGCCTGCCCACGAACACCCTCGTGTTGATTCCGGTCGCCATCGCGATCAACATCGTCGTCGGACAGCTGACGGCGGCTCTCGGGTTGCCGTTCTACTTCGACTCGATCGGTACCGTGCTGGTCGCCGTCGTCGCGGGGCCGGCGGCGGGAGCCGTGACCGGCGCGTTTGCCGCAGTGATCTGGGGCCTCACCCTCAGCCCGCTCGCGCTTCCGTTCGCGATCACCGCGATTGTCATCGGTGTCATGGCGGGCTATGCGGCTCGCTTCGGTGTCTTCCGCACCTACTACCTGCCGCCCATCGCGGGCGCGGTGACCGGTGTGGTTGCGGCTCTCGTTTCGGCCCCGATCGCCGCGTTCATCTTCGGTGGAGCGACGGGCGGTGGCACCGGCGCCCTCGTCACGGCGTTCCAGGCGATGGGCAACTCGCTGCTCGGTTCGACCACGCTGCAGGGTCTGCTGTCTGACCCGCTCGACAAGCTCATCACCTTCACGGTCGTGATGCTGATCCTGTTGGCGCTTCCGAGCCGCTTCACCCAGCGCTTCCCGTTCGTGCGCCAGTACAACGTGCTGCCCGGCATGAAGAACAAGAAGCTCAAGTAACTCTCGAATGTCGACCTTCTACCTCGATCGTCCATCACCGTTACACCGGCTCAACCCGGTAACAAAGCTCGTCGGCGTGCTGTCGGTGCTGCTTGTGGTGTTCGCGCTGCCCCAGTGGTGGGCATCCGTGACGATCCTGGTGTTGGTCGTGGTGCCTGTCGCCGCCTTCTCCTCAGTCGGCGGCAGGCTCCTCGTGATCGCCTCGATTCTGGTCGGGCCCCTCATCCTCGTGCTCGTGATCGCTCAGGGGTTCTTCTACCCCGGGCGGGAGACGATCCTGTTCGAGTGGGGCCCGTTCCAGTTCAGTCTCGAGGGTCTACTTCTGGCCATCGCGATCGGGGCCAGAACCGCCGTGCTGGTGACGGCGACGCTGCTGTTGCTGCTCACCACGCACCCGGGGGCGTTGCTCACCGCGCTGACGGAACGCGGGATGCCGCCCAAGATCAGCTACGTCATCAGCTCGACCCTGCAAATCATCCCGGCCTTCCGAACTAGGGCCGAATCAATTCTTCTCGCGCAACGCTCCCGGGGTTTGCGCACCAAGGGCAGCATCTTCCGAAGGGTCGCCGTGCTGCTTCCCCTGATCACCCCGCTGGTACTCGGGGTCTTCGTCGATGTGGAGGAGCGGTCGACCGCCATGGAGGCTCGGGCCTTCGGTTCGACCAGATCGCGCGTGTCGTACTCGGTCATCCCCGATTCCCGCGCGCAGCAAGTGGCGCGCTGGGTGATGGTTATCGCCGCGGCCGCGCTCGTCGTGCTCGCCTTCGTCGGAGTGTTCTCATGATCGAACTTGCCGGTGTCACCTACATCTACCCCGACAGCGAGCGCGCGGTTCTCGACGACCTCGACCTATCGATCGCGGAGGGAAGCGTCTTCGGGGTGGTCGGTGCATCCGGAGCGGGCAAGACCACTCTGGCGAAGACGATCTCCGGCTTCATCCCGCATGCCGAGGGGGGCGACCTCGAGGGTTCGGTCACCGTGGCGGGAATCGACGTCCCCAACGCGACGCTGCTGGACGTCGTCACCAAGGTCGGCCTCGTCACGCAAAACCCGTTCAACCAAATCACGGGCGCCCGATTCACGGTCGAAGAAGAGATCGCCTTCGGACTCGAGAACATTGGCACCAGCCGTGCCGACATGATCGAGCGAGTCAACGCCGTCATCGAACAGTTCGGTCTGGGCGAGCTGCGCACGAGGTCTCCCTACGCCCTCTCGGGCGGGCAGCAGCAGCTCGTTGCCATCGCCTCGATCATGGTGATGACGCCGTCGATTCTGGTGATGGATGAACCCACCTCGCAGCTCGACCCCGGCGGCACCCGCCTCGTGTTCGACGTGATCGATCGGGTGGCCAGTCAGGGCACCACGGTCGTGCTGTTTGAGCACAAGCTGGAGCTACTCCGCGACCACGCCGACACCCTCGGGGTGCTCGCCGAGGGGCGGATCGTGCTGTCCGGCGCGCCGCGGGACGTGCTCGCGGATGAGCGTCTCGCCGACTGGGGAGTCGGGTCGACCCGCTTCACGGCGGCGGCTCGCGCCGCGGCATCCGCAGGCCTTGTTCCGGCGTCAGCCGAACTGCCCGTCTCGCTCGCCGAGGCCGTCGCCTACTTTGGCAAAGGAGCCACCCAGTGAAGATCTCCGTGCGCGGGCTGCGTTTCGCCTACCCTTCGGGGGTGCAGGCGCTCGACGGCGTCGACCTCGAGGTCGGCTCGGGCGCGCGACTGGGTATCGTCGGACAAAACGGTGCGGGCAAGACGACGCTCGTGCGGCACTTCAACGGCATCTTCCAGCCCACCGAGGGTGAGGTCGAGATCGGCGACTGGGTGACAACGGGTCGAGACATTGCCGACCTGGCGGCCCGGGTTGGGTACGTGTTCCAGAATCCCGACGAGCAGTTGTTCGCCCGCACCGTCGCGGGTGACGTATCGTTCGGACCGCGCAACCTCGGGTTCTCGCCGGAGCGCGTGGCCGAGCTGGTTGAGAAGTCGCTCGAGCGCGTCGGCCTTGCAGGCGAGGCGGACACGCACCCGTATCACATCTCGCTTTCGGAGCGGAAGCGGGTGGCTCTGGCATCCGTGCTGGCGATGGACACCCCCGTGGTCGTTCTCGACGAGCCGACGACGGGTCAGGATGCTCGCGGCGTCGCGACCATCCAGAAGATCGTCGAGGAGCTCACCGACGAGGGCCGCACGGTCGTCGCGATCACCCACGACATGGACTTCTGCGCCGAGGTGTTCGACCGCGTGGTCGTGATGGCGCGCGGTCGGATCGTCGCCGACGGCGACCCGAGAACGGTGTTCCGCGAGACGGACGTTCTCGCCGACGCCCGGGTCGAGCCCCCGCAACTGACCCGCTTGGGTGAGGCATTGGGCTGGAAAGAGACCATAACCGACGTTGACGGTTTCACGGCCCGCCTTGCGGAGACTCGGTGACAGCAGTGGGCCGCGGCGAGTTTCTCGTTCGCGGCGAATGGGTGATCACGAGCGGCCCGCTGGGCGTGCTTCGGGATGCCGCAGTGCACGTGCGCGACGGAGCGATCCTGGCCGTGGGCGCCTGGGCCGACCTCAGCGCGACGGCCCCGGACGCGACCGTCGTCGGCGACGGCACCGGGATCGTCGCCCCCGGTTTCGTCAACACCCACACGCACCTCTCGGAGGCGCTCGCCACCGGCATGGGATCCGAACTACGCCTAGCCCAGTGGGGCGAGCACATCGTCGGCCCGCTCGGCGAGGTGCTCACGATCGAGGATGCCCGAGAGGGCACGGCGCTGCGCTCCATCGAACTGCTGCTCAGCGGCGTCACGACAGTCAACGACATGTTCGTCCACGGCAATCCGCACGAGCACGCGAGCGTCGGCGTCGTTGCCGGGCTGGAGGCATCCGGGCTTCGTGGTGTGGTCTCGTTCGGTGCCGAGGACCTGCCAGGCGGGCCGGGAACGCCGCCCTGGGCGACTGTTGACCGGATTCTCGAGGAGCAGTACGCCCTCGAGTCCGCGGCGGCAGCGAGCGAACTGGTCTCGTTCCGTTACGGCGTCGGCACGCTTCTCGGCCAGAGCGACGCTCTGCTCGAGGCGGGCACGGCCGAGTGCCACGCGCGCGGCTGGGCGGTGCACACCCACCTGCACGAGACGCGCGAAGAGTTGGAGTCTTCCGCCGAACGCTGGGGCCGACGCACCGCCGAGCACGCCGACGCGCTGGGGATGCTCGGCGTTCCGTTGATCGCGGGCCACGCGGTCTGGGTGACCGAGGCCGACATCGCGCTGCTCGCCGACCGCGGTACCGCGGTGGCCCACAACCCCATCGCGAACATGATCCTCGGGTCGGGCGTCGCTCCGATCGGTGCGTTGCGCGCTGCCGGCATCGCCGTGGGAATCGGGACCGACGGCGCGGCATCCAACGACAGCCAGAACATGCTGGAGGCCGTCAAGATGGCGGCCCTGCTGCAGAAAGTGCACGCGATCAATCCCGCCGTCATCGACGCGGCAACGGTACTGGAGATGGCGACAATCGGTGGCGCCCGCGCCCTCGGGCTGGACTCGCTCGTCGGCTCCCTCGAGCCCGGTAAGCGAGCAGACGTCGTGCTGTACCAGGACTCGGTCGAGGTCGCCGTGATACACGACCCGGTCGGGCAGCTGGTCTACGGGGCATCCCCTCGCGCGGTGTCCGACGTGTTCGTGGATGGCCGCCGGGTCGTCGAGGACCATCGCTGCGTGACCGTCGACGAACGAGCTCAGGTGCGGCTTGTCCGCCCCCTCATCGAACACATCGCGCGGGACTCCACCCTCGGGAGTCAAGGCTGGTCGCTGCGCTAGAATCGGCTGGATGCCGCGTCAACGAGCGTCATCCCGCGGTCGGCGAACGCACCACATTCATCGAACGGAGCTCCGTCCTCATGGACGCGCAGCGAACATCCACACCATTTCCCTGGGTGGGACTCTTCACCCTCAGCGCACTGATCTTCCTCACCGTGACCAGTGAGTTTCTGCCTACCGGCCTGCTGCCCGAGATCGCCAGCGAACTCGACGTGTCGCAGGCGCAGGTCGGCCTGTTGATCTCCATCTTCGCGGGAACGGTCGTTGTGTCGACCACCCCGATGGCCGCCCTCACGCGCCGGTTCCAGCGCAAGCCGCTGTTGCTCGTCGTGTTGCTGGTGTTCATCCTCGCGAACGTGCTCGCCGCGATCGCACCGACCTACACCTTCTTGATGCTTGCGCGCGTGCTCGGTGGCCTCGCCCACGGGCTTTTTTGGGCGGTGGTCGGCGCTTACTCTGGCCACCTCGTGCCCAAGAACATGCTGGGCCGCGCTGTGGCGATCACCTCGGGGGGCGGCACCGCCGCGTTCGTTCTGGGTGTGCCCGTCGGCACCGCTATCGGTCACGCGATCGGCTGGCGGGCGGCGTTCGTCGTTCTCGCTGTGGCGATGCTCGTTCTCATGGCCGTCGCTGTGAAGCTCCTGCCGCCGGTGCAACACATCGAGCCGCTCGTCACCGGCGAGATCGTGCTGCCGTCGCGCAAAGACAAGTCGATGCCCGAGGTCGTCCTCATCTGCATCGTCGTGATCTTGGTCCTCACCGCGCACAATCTGTTCTCGACCTACATCACGCCGTTCCTCCTGGGGCCGGTCGGTGTTCCCGTGGGGCTAATCCCTCTCGTTCTGTTCCTCTATGGAAGCGCCGGCATCATCGGCCTCCTGCTCGCCGGCACCTTCGGGGACCGGTACCCCCGGGGACTGCTCACCCTGCTCTTGGCGACCATCATCGCGACGGTCACCACGATCGGGTTCCTGTACGGAGTGCCGTGGATCGTGTTCCCGGCGATCGTGCTGTGGAGCATCGGGTTTGGCGCGCTGCCCTCGCTGCTTCAGGCGCGACTGCTGCGCGCCGCATCCCGTCGAATTCGCGACATCGCCGCGGCCTACCTCACCACGTCGTTCAACGTTGGGATTGGCGTCGGCGCTCTTGTGGGTGCCGTGCTTCTCGACAACTTCGGCATCGGCGTGCTTCCGTTCGTCGATGTTGCCCTGACGGTGGTCGCGGTGGTGGTCTTCCTCGTGGGTGACGCTCGACTGCGTCGGCGGTCGGACCTCAGCTAAGTCGAACCTCAGCTAGTTGGCTGCGGCCAGTCGACACCCGGGGCCCGGAAATACGTGGTGGCGGTGGTATCCCAGAGCCTGGCCAGCGCTGCCAATCGCGGGGCGAACTCGTCGAAGGAGCGATCGGTCCGGGGTGACCAGGCGATCTCGGCGATCGCCGCGAGCCTCGGGAACGCCATGAACTCGAGCTGCGCGAGGGTCGTGATCGTCTCCGTCCACACGGGAGCCTCGACTCCGAGAATCCGGTCCTCGTCGAGACCGGGGATGATCGCGGCCGGCTCCCAGCCGTAGCTCGCCTGCAGGCTTGTCGGGCCGTCGGCCCACACCAGACCGAGCTCGCTGGCGTCGTCGTACTTGATGTCGAGGTAGGCGACGTCGGCGGGCGACAGGATCACTGTGCCGCCCTGCTTCACGAACGACAGCGTGTGTTCGGCAGCGCCCTCCTGGGGTGTCGTGAAGCTCCAGTACTGGCCGACCGTTCCGGCGGGCAGCTCCAGGCTGCGCCCCATCTCGTGCCAGCCGATCAACGTCTTGCCGAAGCGCGCGGCGATGCCGGTGGCGCGAGCGATGAAGGTCAGGAAGTCGGCTTCGGTGGTGGCCAGCGACTCGTCTCCACCGAGGTGCAGGTAGGGCCCAGGGGTGAGGGCGGCAACCTCGCGCAGCACGTCCTCGACGAAGGAATAGGTCTGCTCCCGGCCGATTGCGAGCGACGAGAACCCCACCTCGATCCCCTCGTACGGCTCGGCGGCCGTCTCGCCGAGTTCGGGGTAGGCGACGATGGCCGCGTTGGTGTGCCCGGGCAGGTCGATCTCCGGCACGATGGTGACGAAGCGGGATGCCGCGTGCTCGACGATCTCGCGGTACTCCTCCTGCGTGTAGAACAGGCGGTCGGTTCGGTCGGTGCCGTCGGTGCCGCCCACCTGCGTCGTCGCGCCGAGCCGGGTGAGCTCGGGACGGGACAGAATCTCGAGCCGCCAGCCCTGATCGTCGGTGAGGTGCAGGTGCAGCACGTTGAGCTTGAGCAGGGCGATGTCGTCGATGTAGCGCTTGACGTCGGCGACGGAGAAGAAGTGCCGCACGACGTCGAGCATGGCCCCGCGGTACTCGAAGCGGGGGTGATCCTCGATCGTTACGCAGGGCAGCGTGCCCGGTGTTGCGGATGCCGCGAGCTGGCGCAACGTCTGGATCCCGGCGAACAGGCCGGCCGTGGCATCCGCTTCGACTCGCACCGTGTGGGCTGTGATGGTGATTCGGTGTGCGCCGGGCGACATCGCCGTGTCGACGGCAAGTTCAACGGTGCCGCCGCTCGCGACGGGTTCGATCCCGAGCACCTCCCCCGCATAATCGGCGAGCGGGCCGCTCACGGTGGCGCCGGCCAGGCCAAAGCTGCCGTGCGTTTGCTCGACGCGAGCCGGCCGGGGAACTACTGAAATCGTCATCCCGGCAGTATGTCAGGACTCCTAACTAATTGCCACCGCCCCTCACGATAACTCCTGCAATCCGCGGTTGGTGTGTCGGCCGGCCCGCGAGTTTCCGGGGCGGAACCCGGGCCGCCCCGAGAATTGCAGGAGTTGTCGACGGGGGAGCGGGACGGCGCCGTCGAGTCGGTAGACTGAACCCGTCGCAACTGGCGTTCGGATGGGCAACCATCGGGGAGCGACTTCTTCAACTGTGGGCCGTTCGCCTGGGCCTACCGGATACCGTTAGTCCTATCCGTTCTTAGTCGTTGAGGAGCCCATCCCGTGTCATCCTTCAATTCGCCGCTCTCCGAAGTCGATCCCGAGATCGCGGCAGCCCTCGAGCAGGAACTCGGCCGCCAGCGCGGCACCCTCGAGATGATCGCCAGCGAGAACTTCGTGCCCCGCGCGGTGCTCGAGGCGCAGGGCTCCGTGCTCACCAACAAGTACGCCGAGGGCTACCCCGGTCGCCGGTACTACGGCGGCTGCGAGTTTGTGGATGTCGCCGAGTCGCTCGCGATCGCGCGCGCCAAGTCGCTCTTCGGCTCGGCGTACGCAAACGTTCAGCCGCACTCCGGGGCATCCGCCAACGCGGCGGTACTGTCGGCGATCGCCAGCCCCGGCGACCGCATTCTCGGTCTCGCCCTCGATCAGGGCGGCCACCTCACCCACGGGATGAAGCTCAACTTCTCCGGCAAGCTCTACGAGGCCAACGCCTACGGAGTCGACCCCACCACCAACCTCATCGATATGGATGTCGTGCGCGAGCGCGCCCTCGAGGTCAAGCCGCACGTGCTGATCGCCGGCTGGAGCGCCTACCCGCGCCAGCTCGACTTCGCCGCGTTCCGCGCGATCGCCGACGAGGTCGGTGCGATGCTCTGGGTCGACATGGCGCACTTCGCCGGTCTCGTTGCCGCGGGCCTGCACCCGTCACCGGTGCCGCACGCTCACGTGACCAGCTCGACTGTGCACAAGACCATCGGCGGGCCGCGCTCCGGATTCATCCTCACCAACGACCTCGAGCTGCAGAAGAAGCTGAACTCGAACGTGTTCCCGGGCCAGCAAGGCGGGCCGCTCATGCACGTCATCGCGGCGAAGGCCACGGCGTTCAAGCTCGCGGGCGAGCCGGAGTTCAAGGAGCGCCAGGAGCGCACCATCCGCGGTGCGCAGATTCTCGCCGAGCGCCTCACCGCGGCCGACTCCAAGGCTGCGGGCATCGACGTGCTGACCGGCGGAACCGATGTGCACCTCGTGCTCGTTGACCTGCGCAAGTCGGAGATCCACGGGCAGGACGCCGAAGACATCCTGCACTCGGTCGGAATCACGGTGAACCGCAACGCGGTGCCCAACGACCCACGCCCGCCGATGACCCCGTCGGGCGTGCGGATCGGAACGCCGGCGCTCGCCACCCGCGGTTTCGGGGACGCCGAATTCACCGAGGTGGCCGACATCATTGCTCTCGCCCTGCTGCCCAACCCGGATGTCGCGGCGCTGCGTGCTCGAGTGCTCACCCTGACCGACGGCTTCCCGCTGTACCCGGGGCTGACCAGCCCAGGGCACTGGGAGTGAGTCCTGTCGCGGTGATCGAGCTTGTCGAGATCCGGTCTCGACTCCGCTCGACCACCGGAGCGCTCGAATGACCGCCACGAAACTCGACGGCGTCGCCACCGCCTCGGCCATCAAGTCCGAGCTCGCGGGCCGTATCGCCGCGCTCAAAGCCCGCGGCATCGTCCCCGGTCTCGGCACGCTGCTGGTCGGCGAAGACCCGGGCTCGCTCTCGTACGTCGCGGGCAAGCACCGCGACTGCGCCGAGGTCGGCATCGAGTCGATCCGGGTCGACCTGCCGGCCGAGGCATCCGAGGAGGATGTCATGGCCGCGATCATCGAGCTCAACACCAATCCGGCGGCGACCGGCTACATCATCCAACTACCCCTGCCGGCCGGGATCGACGAGAACGCGATGCTCGAACTCATGGATCCGGACAAGGACGCCGACGGCCTGCACCCGACCAACCTCGGTCGACTCGTGCTCGGCGTCGGCGGCGAGATCACGTCACCGCTGCCCTGCACTCCGGCGGGGATCGTGGAAATTCTCCAGCGCTACGGGGTACCCATCGCGGGCAAGCACGTGGTGGTCGTCGGGCGCGGGCTGACCGTCGGTCGACCGCTGGGGCTGCTGCTCACCCGCAAGGGTATCGACGCGACCGTGACGCTAACCCACTCCCGCACGCAAGACCTGGAGTCCTACGTGCGCCGGGCCGACATTCTCGTCGCAGCGGTGGGAGTCGCCGGTCTCATCAAACCCGAGTGGGTCAAACCGGGCGCCGCTGTTCTCGACGTGGGGATCACGCGCGTGGTCAATGAAGAGACCGGCAAGGCCCGCCTCATGGGCGACGTCGACCCGGCCGTGGCCGAGGTGGCGGGCTTCCTCAGTCCGGTGCCCGGCGGGGTCGGTCCGATGACCCGAGCGATGCTGCTCAAGAACGTTGTCGACGCCGCCGAACGTTTAGACGCCTCGCGTTAACCTGTTTCCAGTAGGTTCGACCGCATGAGACTGTCGGTTATCGGATGCGGCTACCTGGGCGCGGTGCACGCGGCGAGCATGGCCGAGTTGGGCCACGAGGTGGTCGCGGTCGACGTGGATGCCGCAAAGATCGACTCGCTCGCTCGCGGCGAGGCTCCCTTCTTCGAGCCGGGCCTCGACACGTTGCTCACCGGTCTTCAGCGGACGGGTCGGCTTCGGTTCACCACGGATATGTCCCAGGTGGCGGGGTCAGTCGCGCACTTCGTCGCGGTCGGAACGCCGCAGCGCAAGGGCGAGAACGCCGCGGACCTGACGTTTGTTGACGCCGCCGTGACCGCTCTCATCCCGCACCTCGCGCCGGGCGATGTCGTGGTCGGCAAGTCGACGGTGCCGGTCGGCACGGCTCAGCGGTTGTCCGAGTTGGTGACCGCGGGGGCCCCTGGATCGTTTCTTGCCTGGAACCCCGAGTTCTTGCGCGAGGGATTCGCGGTGGCAGACACCCTGACCCCCGACCGCATCGTGTTTGGGGTGGGCGACGGCGAAGCCGGTGACCGGGCGACCGCGGTGCTCAGTGAGGTCTTCGCGACCGCTCTCGCTGTCGACACCCCACTCATAGTCACCGACTTCGCGACGGCTGAACTCGTCAAGGTCGCGGCAAACGCGTTTCTGGCGACGAAGATTTCGTTCATCAACGCCATGGCGGAGATCGCCGAGGTTGCCGGGGCCGACGTGACGCAATTGGCGGATGCCATCGGCCACGACGCTCGCATTGGCCGCCGCTTTCTCAACGCCGGAGTCGGATTCGGTGGGGGATGTCTCCCGAAAGACATCCGTGCTTTCGCGGCACGCGCCGAGGAGTTGGGCAGGGGTGACTCGCTTAACTTCCTCAAGGAAGTCGACTCGATCAACTTGCGTCGTCGTCAGCGCGCCGTGGAGATGGTGGTCGAGTCGCTCGATGACGCGCCATTCGGCAAGCGCGTCGCCGTTCTGGGTCTCGCGTTTAAGCCGGACTCGGACGACGTGCGTGATTCGCCCGCGCTCGACGTGGCGGTTGGACTCAAGGGCCGAGGCGCCGACGTGGTCGCGACCGACCCGCAGGCGATCCCGACCTCGCGTCGCCTGCATCCGCAGCTCAACTACGAGCCGGACATTATGACCGCGCTCACCGGCGCCGATGTCGTGGTCGTTGTGACCGAGTGGAAGGCATTCCGCGAGCTGGACCCGGTCGCCGTTGGTGCGGTCGTGGCACACAAGATCATCATCGACGGCCGCAACTGCCTCGACGCCGCGGCGTGGCGTGCGGCCGGCTGGGAATACCGCGGGATGGGTCGCCCCTAAGCTCGTCCGCGGTACCCCTCGAACAGCAGCTCTCCGACACGGATTGCGCCGTGCCGCAGCGTCGCGGCCTCGGAGGGCGACAACTCGCGGGCTCGCGTATCGACGACTGACAACACGGCGACTCGGTGTCCGTCCGGGGACTCAACCGGGTGCCCGGCGTAGAAACGCAGATGGGGTTCGCCCGTCACGTAGGGCTGATGTCTGAACCGAGCGTCCGCGCTGAGATCGGCAATCTGGAAGCCCCCGCGGTGCTCCAAAACGTCGTTGCTGAGCGTGCTCTTTCGGGGCCTGTTCTCGACCGACGGTGAGGTCGCCGCAATCAGCCGTACTTCGTCGCTGTCGACGAAGAAGAGGTCAACACTGCGCACATCGAGCACGTTTTGGAGGGTGGTGAGCAGTACCGAAATGCGCTCGGTCGGCGCCTCCAAGTGCCGACGGAGGTAGGCGACGGCGGTGTGGCGGGCGGCCTCGTCGACCGGGTGCGGCAGGCGAGCGGGGCTGGCCTCGAGTAGTCCGGCCAGGGCGGGCGCGACGGCTTGGGCGCTCCTCGCATAGACGGCGACGAAGTCGTCTTCGAGAAGTCCGACCCGCTGGGGGTTCTCCGGTTCCATGGCCGAGTCCACATACCTGGTGCGGTTTCGCGTCGCGGCGATGGCACGGGATGCCGCGTTGATCGCCCGCGCCCTCGCGATGGCGGGACCGGTGATGGCCCGGGGCATCGGCACCGGCGGTCGCTCCTCGGCCCCGACGATCACGATGGCGGGTGCGGCGGCGCGCCCGGTCTCCACGAGGTCGAGCAGGTGGGTGAGTTGGCGCGTCCAGACCTTGACGGGAAGAAACTCGAACGCCTCCCGAGTTCCCAGGGTGAGAACTATCGCGTCGAATCGCGAAATTACCGCCGGAGTGAGGGCGCGGGCCGCTGCCCGAACGCTCATCTCCGGATCCGCAATGACCTCGACGTCGATGCCTCGACCGGTCAGCAGCGACGTCGCTCGGGCGAGGTGGCCGGCGAGGGCGAGTTCGTGGCTCACGACACCCCAGCCGATCGCGCTTCCCCGGCCGAGGAGCAGCACGCGGTCGGGATCATGGCCGGCCCCGCGGGCGACAGTCGCGGAGTCATCCGGTCGGGGCAGGGGTCGCCACGAATTCGGGGACAGTCGAGCGAATGCGGCGAGGTAGAGGGTGCCAAACCAGTGCGTGATCCGGCCCATATCGTCCCCCCTTTTGTCAGAGCGACACTACCGTGTCTGGGAGCGCTCTCTCAGTCGCGGGACGCCCCGTTTGCGGCGGTCACGGTAAACATGGTCGGCTGCGAGAAACCGTGCTCGGCAAAAGCGCCGTCGATGGCGACTTGGATGCGGGAGACCCCGGACGACGGAACCAGCGCGATCGCTGCTCCGCCGAACCCGCCGCCGGTCATGCGCGCCCCGATGGCACCATTGGCTTGCGCGGTTTCGACGGCGAGGTCGAGTTCGGGCACGCTGATCTCGAAGTCGTCGCGCATGGAGACGTGCGAGGCATCCAAGAGGTCGCCGATCGCGAGCGGACCTTCGCTGCGCAACCGGTCGACCGTGTCGAGCACGCGCTGGTTTTCGGTGATGACGTGACGCACCCGACGGAACGTCTCGTCGTCGAGCAGGTTGCGGGCGCGGGGCAGGTCGGCGACGCCGAGCTCGCGCAGCGAGGACACTTCGAGCGCTTTTGCGCCGGCCTCGCACGACCGCCTGCGGTCGCCGTACCCACCGGTGGCGTGGGAGTGCTTCACCCCGGTGTCGATGATGAGCAGTTCGAGACCGGCCTCCGAGAAGCCAAGCTGCACGAGGTGGGACTCGAGGCTGCGGCAGTCGAGGAACACGGCGTGGTCCTGTTTGCCGAGCAGGGATGCCGACTGGTCCATGATGCCCGTGGGTGCGCCGACGGCTTTGTTCTCGGCGAGTTGGCCCACCTTGGCGAGCGTCTTGCGGTCCATGCCGAGTTGCCAGACCTCGTTGAGGGCGACCGCGACGGCGCTCTCGATCGCGGCGGACGACGAGAGCCCAGCGCCGACGGGCACAGTCGACTCGACGTAGAGATTCACTCCCGGCACGCCCGACAGGTCGGCCCCGTGCTGGCCGAGAGCCCAGGCGACGCCGAGCGGGTAGGCGGCCCAGCCGCGCAGGCGTTCCGGCGAGAGGTCGGCGATGGCGATCTCCGCGACCTCGTCGGCGTAGGCGCTCGCGACCCCGATCATCCCGTCGTCCCGAAGCCCGAGAGCGACGACGGTGCGGCGATTGATGGCGAACGGCAGCACAAACCCGAGGTTGTAGTCGGTGTGCTCTCCGATGAGGTTGACGCGTCCCGGTGCCGACCAAATGCCGGCGGGCGGCGTGCCGTAGACCTCCTCGAAGCCGACGACGACCTCGTCTCTGATGTCGCTCATGCCTTGGCTATGCCCTCTCTGATGAACGCCGCGGATTGCTCGGGCGGGATGTCGCCAATCCAGGCGCCCATCGCCGCCTCGGATCCGGCGAGGTACTTGAGTTTAGATTCTGCTCGACGCGGGCTGGTCACCTGCAACATCAGACGGATGTCGTCGCGCGATTCGGTCACCGGCGCCTGATGCCAGGCCGCGATGTACGGCGTCGGAGTCTCGTACAGTGCGTCAATTCCGCGCAGCAGCCGAAGGTAGATGTCCGCGAGCTCGTCGCGCTCGGCTTCGCTGGTCGCCGCAAAGTCGGGGATGTGACGGTGGGGCAGCATGTGCACCTCGATGGGCCAGCGGGCGGCAAACGGAACGTACGCCGTGAAGTGCTCCCCGCTCAGCACCACGCGCTCGGAGGCGCGCTCGAACGACAGAATGTCTTCGAACAGCGTCGGTCCGTGCATCCCGATCGACTCGATGAGTCGCGTGGTGCGCGGGGTCACGTAGGGGTAGCTGTAGATCTGGCCGTGCGGATGGTGCAGGGTGACCCCGATCGCTTCGCCCCGGTTCTCGAAGGGGAACACCTGGGCGACGCCGGGCAACGAACTGAGGTACGCGGTGCGGTCGGCCCACGCCTCGATGACGGTGCGCGCGCGAGTCTGGGTCTGGGATCCGAATGAGCCTTCGTGCTCGGGACTGAAACACACCACCTCGCAGCGGCCGAAGCTGGGGGCGGTGCGGCCGAGTCCGACACCGTCGAGTTCGACGGTGCCCAGTTCGGGGCCGAAAGACGGAGACCGGTTCTCGAAGACGGCAACGTCGTAGTTGCTGGGCACTTCGGACGGGTTGGTCGCGGTGGCGGGAGCGAGCGGGTCTTGGTCGGCGGGCGGCAGAAAGACGCGGTTCTGCCGGGATGCCGCGATCGAGATCCATTCGCCGGTGAGCGGGTCTTGACGCATGGTGGCTGTCGCGGGGCGCGGGTCGAGCGCGCGGGCATCGGCGGCACGCTCGGTCGGCAGCGTGGATCCGGGATCGTCGTAGTAGACGAGGTCACGACCGTCGGCGAGGGTCGTCTCGATCTTGGTGATTCCGGCGGTCAGTGGAATGCGGGTGTTGTGGGAGCCCATGAGTATTACGATATCGAAAGACAAGGTTTCGTACTCGAAAGAAAGCGAAAGCATGACAGAGGCACGCAGGCAGCAACTCGCCCGACTCGTCGACGCCCGCGGATTCGTGCGGGTGACCGACGCCGCAGAGGAGCTCGGGGTCAGCGATGTCACGGTGCGCGGCGACCTGAGCGAGCTCGAGCGTCGCGGCGCACTCACCCGCGTGCACGGCGGAGCGATGCCGGTGACCGCGCTGCGGGAGTCGCCCCTCGAGGCCGGTCTCGATCGGGATGCCGCGGCCAAAGCCACCATCGGTCGGGCGGCCGCGGCGCTCGTCACTAGCGGCGACAGCATCTACGTCGACGCCGGCAGTACCGCGATGGCGCTCGCGGCCGCGCTCGTGCAGCGGCGGGACCTCCACGACGTGGTCGTCGTCACGAGCGGCCTGACGATCGCACTCGCGCTCGAGGCGGCGGTCCCGAGGTTCACGGTGATCGTGACGGGGGGCACGCTGCGTCCGCTGCAACATTCGCTGGTCAATCCGTTCGCGGCGCCCATGCTCGATTCGCTGCGACTGGACATCGCGTTTATCGGCTGCAACGGCATCCATCCGGTTCACGGTGTCACCAACCTCAACCTGCCCGACGCCGAGATCAAGTCTCGGGTCATCGCACGGTCGGCCCGCACAATCGTCGTCGCGGATGCCACAAAGCTGGGCCGTGCCGATCTCGCCCTGGTGGCTCCGCTGGCCGTCGTCGACACGCTCGTGACCGCGGGGGAATCGGATCAGCTCGGCCCGCTTGCCGCCGCGGGGCTAGGAATCGTACGCGCGGATAGGGTGGACGAATGACCACGACCCCCGCACCGACCGGCGACCAGCACCGCATTACCCGCGGAGGATCGCACGCCGTGATTACCCAAGTCGCGGCGTCGCTTCGCGAGTATGTAGTCGACGGGGTGAATCTGACCCAGCCCTACGCCGAGGATTCGATGCCGCCGAGCGGGTGCGGAATTGTTTTGGTCCCGTGGCCGAACCGGGTGGAAGACGGCCTGTGGAATCTGAACGGTGAGCCGCAGCAGTTGGATATCACCGAACCGGCCCGGAACAACGCGATCCATGGGCTGCTGCGCAGCACCGGTTACGTGCTCGTCGAGCGGGCAGAAGCCTCGGTCACCCTCGGAGCCACGGTGTTCCCGCAGCACGGCTATCCGTTCCACCTCGACACGACGGTGCGCTACGAGCTGCTCGAAGACGAGCTCGCCGTGACTCATACGGTGACCAACCTGTCCGCGGTCAAGGCTCCCGTCGCGATCGGCACGCACCCGTTCCTCACCATCGGCGATGTGGACCCCGAAGATCTGGTTCTCACGGTCAACGCCACCACGCATTTCGAGGTGGATGATCGGCTCAACCCGCGCGGCGAGTTTCCGGTCGACGGAACCGACTTCGACCTCAGGGCCGGCCGTCGGCTCGGCGACCTGTACCTCGACGATGCGTGGGGTGGCGTGGACACGGTTGACGGTGTCGCCGCCCGGCTCACGGCTCCCGATGGTCGCGAGGTGCGACTCGTTCAGGATCACCAGCACGGCTATGTACAGGTGTTCACGACCCGCGACTTCCCCGGGACGAGTCTGGCTGTCGCGATCGAGCCGATGACGGCCCCCGCGAACGCGCTCAACTCGGGAGACGGTCTGCGTTGGCTGGAGCCGGGCGAGCGCTGGAGCGCGTCCTGGGGCATCCAGTACGCCCGATGAGTGCCGCGACCGGCCGCGACCTGCGGCGTTGGCGACGGCACCTCGCCGCCGAGCGCGCCGAGGCGTCGGTCTATCGGGATCTGGCGTCGCGGCGCACCGGCGAGGATCGTGAAATTCTTCTCGCGCTGGCCGAGGCGGAGGGGCGGCACGCCCAGCACTGGATTGACCTGCTCGGCGACGACGTCGGACCGGAGCGCCGCAGCGACCTGCGCACGAGCATCCTCGGGTTCATGGCTCGACGGTTCGGCTCGGTGTTCGTGCTCGCTCTCGCCCAGCGTGCTGAGGCACGTTCCCCGTACGAGACCGACGTGGATGCCACGGATGCGATGGCCGCCGACGAGCGCATCCACGGTGAGGTTGTGCGCGGACTCGCGATCCGCGGGCGGTTGCGCATCTCGGGAACGTTCAGGGCCGCCGTGTTCGGCGCCAACGACGGTCTCGTGTCGAACCTCGCGCTTGTGCTCGGTATCGGTGCGACCGGGGTGGCGCCGTCGGTCGTGCTGTTCACGGGTCTCGCGGGACTGCTCGCCGGTGCACTCTCCATGGGCGCGGGCGAGTACGTGTCGGTGCGGTCACAGCGGGAGCTGATCGCGGCGGCACGCCCAGACGCCGAGGCTCAGACGGCGCTGCGGCATCTCGACGTGAACGCTAACGAACTCGCGCTCGTGTACCGAGCGCGAGGCATGACGAAGGATGCCGCGGAGGCCCGCGCCGCGCAAGTGCTCGCATCCCAGCACCTCGACGACGTCGTGCACCCGGCCGACCCCGAAGAGACCCCGGACACGGTCGGCACGGCGCGAGCTGCCGCGATCTCCAGTTTCGCGTTCTTCGCGTCGGGCGCGCTCATCCCGGTGCTGCCGTACCTGTTCGGCGCCAGCGGGCTGCTTGCCGTCGTGATCGCGGCTGTGCTCGTCGGGCTCGCGCTGCTGGCGACCGGTGCGGTCGTTGGCTTGTTGTCGGGGGCATCACCGCTGAAGCGGGCGCTACGCCAGTTGGCGATCGGCCTCGGCGCTGCCGCCGTCACCTATCTGCTCGGCCTCTGGTTCGGCACGACCCTCTAGCTGGCTGGTGCTGGCCTCTCACGTGGGCCGCCCCTCACCCCCGCAGCGCAATCTGCCGACTCACCCACAAGTCATACTGTGCCCACGGGTCGTCGACGCGCGCCTCCGCGACATGGGCGAGCAACGCGTCGCTGACACGAAACCATTCGCTGCCGGGAAACCGCTGGTCGGCGAACTGGGCATGCCGGCGCTGTTCGAGCGTGCGGCCGCCGCGCTCAAACGCCAGCACCTCGTCGTGCGGCAGGCTCGCGAGCCGCAGCCGGGGGTTGCCGCTCGTGCCGATCTTGATGCGGTCGCGCCAGCGGATGTAGTACACGACGTCGACTCGCGGCGGTTCGGCCTCCCCGTCGGGCAGCACCCCGACCCGCCACTCGCACAGGGCGCAAATCCACCCGGACGGGTACTGGATGCCCGTGCGCGAGCCGCACGCGAGACACGGCGACGGCAAGACGTCGGTCGCGCCAACTTCGCGAGCGATCCAGTCGTGCGCGACGAGCAGGTGTCCCGAGCACAGCGAGATTGGTGCGCCGTCTACGACGGGTGCGCGACACCGTGTTCCGGCGGGCTCGCGAGCCGTGCATCCCGAAGCGTCACCCATGCCTCGACCGTACTTGGCGCGGCCGACGACCGCTCGATACCAGGCTGAGACTCGCCCTCGGCCGATTCGCATCGGTCAGCGCGCGTTCGCAGTTGTCAGCGTGTTCATGATGGGGTTCTTGCTGGGCATGGGTCTCGGTCTCTGCGCAGGGTCGATGGTCGGCGGCGGCACGATGGCGTAGCCGACGTCGGGGTCGTCGATGATGTTCCAGCCGTTGTTGTGGGTGAGCATGTGGTGGTGTTTGCAGAGGAGCATTCCGCGGCTGACGTCGGTGCGGCCGAAATCTCGGAGCCAGTGGTCGATGTGGTGTGCTTCGCAGTAGCTGGGTGGTCGCCCGCAGCCGGGGAACCGGCACCCACCGTCTCGGGCGGCGAGGGCGATGCGTTGTCGTTCGGTGAACATGCGTTGTGCTCGGCCCACGTCCAACGGTTGTCCGTGGGCGGTGAAGAGCACTCCGATGAGGCCGTCGGCGCAGCCGATGCGGCGGGCGGTGGCGATGGACACGGCTTCGGGTGCGCCCTCGAGGTGGCCAAATCCGAGTCCGCTGGCGAGCTCTTCCGCGGTGACGAGAACGTGCAAGGCGGGTCGACGCGTGCCGAACAAGGTGCCTGAGTCGGCGTTGACGGCGAGGCGGATCATGTCAGCGAACGCATCAGCGGCGAGCTGGTCATTGGTGCGGGGGTCGTCACGCACAGCATCGGCAGCCTGCTCGGCCAATTCATCGACGAACCGGGGGCCACCACGACGTGGCGACAACACGGTAGCAATCGCGGAGACGAGTAGTGCACCGTCTTCCTGGTCGAGGAGGAACGACCCGGTGACGGTGCCGTCCTCCCGCTGCTTGACCCGGAAGTATCGGGCGTCACGCCGTTCCCGTTCGCGACGCGCAACACCTTCCACGTCGATCCGGTTTCGGGCATCGGCCGCGGCACGGTACAGCTGCTCCGGGGTGAATCCCGGCGCGCGGGACACGAGGTCGGTGGCCACGGCATCCAAGGTTTCGGCTGAAGTGCCGGCATCGGGACTGCCGAGCCCGCGCCGAATCGCATCCGCCGCCGGAACGGAGATGTCTCCCGCAGAAACCCCCACCGCCAGCGGCGACTCGGCTGGCAACGAACCCACGGCAACCAGCTGGGCCGCCTCCGACGCCGAGATTCCGGTGGCCGCCTGGATCAGTGCTTGCGGGGTGCGGTGACCCGACGCCTGCGCGAGCCCGGCGTGCCCGGCCTCCGGGGCCGACCGGCGGGTCACTTCCCCCGCCACAGCCACACCGTGACGGGCGACAACCCGCGACAGCCGCCCCAAGACGTTCTGGGTCTCAAGCAGAGCCGCGTCATCCAAATCCGCATAAGCCGCCGACGCACCATCGAGCAGCGCGACGGCTGCGAGGAGGGTGTCGGTCGGGGAGGCCATGACCCAATTCTCCCACATTAGAACACATGTTCTAATGGAATGGGGATAACCCGTATCCACAGATTTTCTGCGGAGAAGAGGAGCGCATTCCCGAGTGAGCACGCTGTCGTAGCTGCCCGCCCACCCCGTCCAGCTAACGTTGACCCGTGACCCACCGGCTCACCCTCGATCAGGCCCGCCGCATCGCGGTGCGGGCGCAACTGCTCGACGCGAACCGCCCCGGCGATGTCGTCGGAGTCGCGGAGCAACTCGGCGCGATCAAGATTGACCCGACCGCGACGATCGCGCCCGCCGAGCACACCATTCTCTGGTCGCGGATCGGCGCGAGCTACGAGCCCCCGCAGCTTTCGAAGGCCGTCGAGCTGGACCGACACCTCTTCGAGTTCGACGGCGCATTTCGCCCGGTGAGCCTCCTGCCGCTCATGCTCCCGGCTATGCGTCACTGGCCGCGCCGGGCGAGCACCCGGGAGTGGCTCGAGGCGAACGACCGGTTCCGCACCGAAGTGCTCGCGCGGGTTCGCGCCGAGGGTCCGCTGCTGGCCAGCGACATCCCCGACACCGCCGAGGTGACTCGCCCGCCGGACGGCTGGTACGGCAGCAATCAGGTCGTGCACATGCTCGACTTCTTGCAGCGGCAGGGCGAAGTCGCGGTGGTCGGCCGACACGGCCGCCATCGACGATGGGATGTCGCGGAGCGCGTGTACCCGCAGAACCTGCCCGAGTACGGCGACGACGAGGCCGAGCAACTGCTCAATGAGCGCAGACTTCAGGCGGCGGGAATCGCGAAACAGAAGTCACCGTGGACGCCGGTGGGCGATGCCGGGGAGCCCGCAGTCATCGAGGGCAGCAACCGCAAGTATCGCGTCGACCCGGAGGCGATCGCGGCGCTCGATCACGACGACGGCGGCCGGATTGCCTTCCTCAATCCGTACGACGGCATGCTGTTCGACCGCCCGCGCCTCAAGGAGATCTTTGAGTTCGAGTACGTTCTCGAGCAGTTCAAACCCAAGCCGCAGCGCAAGTACGGTTACTTCGCGCATCCGATCCTGATGGGCGATCGCTTCGTCGGGATGCTCGACGCCGAGGTGGACCGCGACCGCGAGGTACTCACGGTCAACGCCCTGCACGAGTTTCTGCCCTTCGACGCCGAGGAAGACGAGGCGGTGCGAGCCGAGATCGCCGATCTGGGCGAGTGGCTAGGTGTCAGCGTTCGGGAGTGGTGACGGGTCGCCCGAGTAGCGCGCCCAGAGCCGCATCCGCGAGCACCGCGCGCACGTCGGTCGCGGCATCCAGCCGGGCGTTGTATGGCGTCGAGTTGAGTATGCCGAACAGGGCATGCATGCGTACCTCGAGGTCGGCTTCCGCGAGGTCGGGTCGTAGCCGCGCCGCGATCTGCTGCCAGCCCGCGAGGTAGGTGCGCTGCAACTGGCGCACACGACGGTTGGCGGCGGGCGGGAGGTTCGCTAGTTCTCGATCTTGAATGCGGATGATGTCGCGCTCTTTGATCGCGAAGTCGGCGTGGAATTCGATGAGGTTGCGCAGGGTCGTATCGTCGTCGTCGCCCCGGGCGACGGTCGCCTCATAGCCGGCGAGCAGTTTCTCGCTCGCGATCGTGAGCAGTTCGATGAGCATCGACTCTTTGTTGGCGAAGTGCCGGTACAGAGCCGGACCGCTCACCCCGACCGCCGTGCCGAGGTCGTCGATCGAGACGGCGTGGTAGCCGCGCTGAGCGAACAGGTGTCCGGCCGCGTCGAGGTAGCGCTCGCGCCGGTGCGCTTTCGCCGCCGCCCGCCAGGTCTCAGCCATGCATCAACTGTACCGAAGACTCGACATTTCAGTTAACGCTCGCTAACCTGATTTCTGTTAGTAGTCGATAACCGAAACGAGTCCGTCGATGCACACGCTCACGAGTCAGGCCCGTCCGGCCAGCGAGGAGTTCCGCGCCAACGAGGCGGCGCAGCGAGCCGTCGTCGCCGAACTGCGCGACAAGCTTGCGGCCACGGCGCTCGGCGGGTCCGAGTCATCCCGCAAGCGTCACACCGATCGCGGCAAGCTGTTGCCTCGCGAGCGCATCGATCACCTCATCGACCGCGGAAGCGCCTTCCTCGAGATCGCCCCGCTCGCGGCGAACGGCATGTATGGCGACGAAGCACCGGCCGCGGGGGTCATCGCGGGCATCGGAACGATTCACGGCCGTCAGGTGATGATCGTCAGCAACGACGCGACAGTCAAGGGCGGCACCTACTTTCCGATGACCGTGAAGAAGCACCTCAGGGCGCAGGAGATCGCGAGCGAGAACGAACTGCCGTGCGTCTATCTCGTCGACTCCGGCGGCGCGTTCCTGCCCCGGCAGGACGAGGTGTTCGCCGACCGGGAGCACTTCGGGCGCATCTTCTACAACCAGGCGCGGATGTCGTCCCGCGGCATCGCGCAGATCGCGGCCGTTCTCGGGTCGAGCACCGCGGGCGGAGCCTACGTTCCCGCGATGAGTGACGAGACGGTCATCGTGCGCAATCAGGGCACGATCTTCCTCGGCGGCCCGCCGCTCGTGCGCGCGGCCACCGGCGAGGTCGTCACGGCCGAAGAGCTCGGTGGCGGCGTCACGCACACCAAGTACTCCGGGGTCGCCGACCATCTCGCCGACAACGACGAGCACGCGCTCGAGATCGTGCGTGACATCGTCGCTCAGCTGCCTCCGCCGCGCGATCGCGCGTGGGCCGTCAGCGAGCCGGTCGCCCCGGCCGTCGATCCCGACCAGCTGTACGGGGTGGTGCCCACCGCGCTCCAGGTTCCCTACGACGCTCGCGAGATCATCGCCCGCATCGTCGACGCGCAGCGAGTTCCACGAGTTCAAGAAGGACTTCGGCGCCACGCTGGTGACGGGCTTCGCGAAGGTTGACGGGCATCCGGTCGGCATCATCGCCAACAACGGGGTGCTGTTCAGCGAGTCGGCGCTCAAGGGCGCGCACTTCATCGAGCTGTGCGACAAGCGCAAGATTCCCCTGCTGTTCCTGCAGAACATCACCGGCTTCATGGTCGGCAAGGAATACGAGATGGGCGGCATCGCCAAGCACGGCGCGAAGATGGTCACCGCCGTCGCGTGCGCTCGCGTGCCGAAGCTCACCGTGATCGTCGGCGGCTCGTTCGGCGCGGGCAACTACTCGATGAGCGGGCCGGGCGTACTCGCCGCGGTTCCTGTGGTCGTGGCCCGCGAGCCGCATCTCCGTGATGGGTGGCCCGCAGGCGGCATCCGTTCTGGCGACCGTTCGCCGCACCCAACTCGAGGATGCCGGCGACCACTGGTCTGACGCCGACGAGGCCGACTTCAAGGCCCCGGTGCTCGAGCAGTACGAACAGCAGGGCAACCCGTACTACGCCACCGCGCGACTCTGGGATGACGGCATCATCGACCCCGCCGACACCCGCATGGTCGTGAGCCTAGCCCTCGAGGTCTGCTCCCGAGCCCCGATGGACGACGTCTCCTACGGCGTCTTCAGGATGTGACGGCCATGTCCCACAGCACTGTGTCCGACGGCACCATGTTCCACACCGTTCTGGTCGCCAACCGCGGCGAAATCGCCTGCCGCGTCATCGACACTCTGCGCTCGCTCGGCATCCGTTCGGTCGCCGTCTACAGCGACGCAGATGCGGGCGCCCGCCACGTCGGCCTCGCGGATGTCGCGGTGCGCCTCGGGACCGCGGCGGCATCCGACAGCTACCTCAACGTCGAGAAGATCGTGGCGGCCGCCCTCGCCGAGGGCGCGCAGGCCATCCACCCGGGCTACGGATTCCTCGCCGAGAACGCGGCGTTCGCCACGGCCTGTGCCGAGGCCGGGATCGTCTTCATCGGGCCGAGCGTCGATGCGCTGACGACGATGGGCGACAAGATCCGGGCGAAGGCCCAGGTGACGAAACGGGGAGTTCCCGTCGTGCCCGGCCTCGCCGAGCCGGGGCTCAGCGACGAGCAG
Source organism: uncultured bacterium (assembly GCA_963787305.1). Taxonomy (GTDB): domain Bacteria; phylum Actinomycetota; class Actinomycetes; order Actinomycetales; family Microbacteriaceae; genus Rhodoglobus. Next base: position 58,666 of record CAWBCL010000002.1, on the reverse strand, counting down.
CTCATCGCGGCGACCCTCGACATCGGATTCCCCGTGCTCATCAAGCCCTCCGCCGGGGGCGGTGGCAAGGGGATGCACCTCGTGCGCGCAGGAGGCAGAGCTGGCCTCGGCGGTAGCAGCGGCCCGGCGCGAGGCGGCGTCATCCTTCGGCGACGACACGCTGTTCATCGAGCGCTTCGTCGAGCACCCGCGACACATCGAGGTTCAGGTGCTCGCCGATTCGAGCGGCGCGACGGTTCACCTCGGCGAGCGCGAGTGCTCGCTTCAGCGCCGTCACCAGAAGGTCATCGAGGAGGCGCCGTCGCCTCTGCTCGATGCCGCGACTCGAGAGCGCATCGGCAGGGCCGCAGTCGACACCGCGCTCAGTGTCGGCTACCTCGGGGCGGGAACCGTCGAGTTCATCGTCTCGGCCGACGCCCCGGACGAGTTCTTCTTCATGGAGATGAACACGCGCCTTCAGGTGGAGCACCCGGTCACCGAGCTCGTCACCGGAGTCGACCTCGTCGAGTGGCAGCTGCGCATCGCCGCGGGCGAGCTGCTCGACTTCGACCAGTCCGAGGTCGAGCTCACCGGGCACGCCATCGAGGCGCGGGTGTACGCGGAAGACCCGCAGCGGGGCTTCCTGCCCGACCGGCGGTCGGGTGCTCGGGCTTGTTCAGCCCGAGGGCGACGGCATTCGAGTCGACAGCGCTCTGGTCGACGGCCTCGTCGTGTCGAGTGACTACGACCCGATGCTTGCCAAGGTAATCGCGTGGGGGCCGAGTCGGGCGACCGCGCTGCGTCGGCTGCGGCACGCCCTCGCCGACACGGTGACCCTCGGGGTCACGACCAACGTCGAGTTTCTTCAGCTGTTGATCGACGACCCCGACGTGATCGCGGGCGACCTCGACACCGACCTGATCGCGCGTCGGCTCGACGGGCTGGCCTTCCGGGCGCCGGATGCCCGGGTCTGGTCGGCCGCGGCGCTCGTGCTGCACGCGCTCGCCGCCGAGAGCGCCGGGGCGTCGTCGTGGCGTCGACCGAGTGGCTGGCGGATCGGCTCGGCCGCGGCATCCGTCTACCGCCTCGGCTGCGGCGATGCGACGACGACCGTGCGCGTGACGGGCATGCCGGATGCCGCGACCCTCGCCCACGACGACCAGCCCGGCTCGCCCGCGAGTGTCGTGCTCGACACTGCCGCGGCACTCGGATCGGTCGCGTCCGCTCGCGTCACCACCGACGGGGTCACCACGCGGTTTCGGTACGCGGTTCAGGGGAGCACGCTGCACCTCGAGCAGGGCGGTGTCGCGTGGTCGCTGACCGATCGCGGGTTCGAGCGGGCCGCCGGTTCGACGGGCGTCGAGACCCCGACGCTGCGTTCCCCCATGCCCGGCGCCGTCGTGGCGGTGTTTGCCGCCGACGGGTCTCGGGTCGAGGCCGGTGACCCCGTGCTGAGCATCGAGGCGATGAAAATGGAGCACGTGCTGCGCGCCCCGCACGCGGGAACGGTGCGGTTGGGGGTAGAACTGGGGACACAGGTCGCCGCCGATCAGGTCGTCGCGACGATCGATGCCGACACGAAATCGCCGAAGCAAATGCCGTCGAAACGACCCAGCTCAAACCGAGACCGCCGAGGAGTCCAGCCCATGACCGAGAAACGAATCGTTCAGCGTGGACTCTACTTCGAGGAGTTCGAGGAGGACGTCGTCTACGTGCACAGCCCGGGCCGCACGGTCACCGAGACCGACAACGTGCTCTTCACGACCCTGACCATGAACACGCAGGCGCTGCACCTCGACGCCGAGTGGTCGAGTCACACCGAGTTCGGCGAGCGGCTGATCAACAGCATGTTCACCCTCGCGACGATGGTCGGCGTCATCCGTGACGCAGCTCACCCAGGGCACCATCGTGGCGAACCTCGGTTTCACCGACGTGTCGTTTCCGCACCCGCTCATGGCGGGCGACACCATGACGAGCGAGACCCGCCTCGTGTCGAAGCGGCTCAGTTCGAGCCGGCCGGGGCAAGGGCATCGTGCAACTCGAACACACCGCTCTCAACCAGCACGGCGACGTCGTCGCGCGAGCGCATGCGCTCGGTGCTCATGCTGTGCCGACCGGTCGAGGAGACCGCGTGATCCTCGGCCCGTCACTGCTGTTCTGCCCGGCCGACCGTCCCGACCGCTACGCGAAGGCGGCCGCGGCCGGCGACTCGGTGATCCTCGACCTCGAGGATGCCGTCGGTGCCGACAACAAGGACGACGCGCGCCGATCGCTTCTGGCATCCGCCCTCGACCCGGCGACCACCATCGTGCGCGTCAACCCGGTCGGCACGGCGTTCTTCGCCGACGACATCGCTCGCCCTGCGGCGCACCGGCTACACCCGGGTCATGCTCCCGAAGGCGGAGACGGTCGACGAGGTGTCCGCCCTCGACGGGTTCGAGGTGATCGCCCTGTGCGAGAGCCCGCGCGGGGTGCAGAACGCGCGAGGCGCTCGCCGAGCATCCGAACGTTGTCGCCCTGACCTGGGGTGCCGAAGACCTCGTGGCGGCACTCGGTGGCAGCTCGAGTCGCAGGCGCCGACGGCGGCTACCGGGACGTCGCCCGGTACGCCCGCTCCCGCGTGCTGATCGCCGCGGGCAGCGCGGGCAAAGCCGGCCTTCGACACCGTGCACCTGAACATCGCCGACTCGGCCGGCCTGCGCGCCGAGGCGGACGACGCAGCGGCATCCGGATTCGCCGGCTCGATGTGCATCCACCCCGCCCAGGTCGCGGTCATTCGGGCGGCCTTCGTGCCCTCGTCCGACGACGTGATGTGGGCCGCCGCCGTGCTCAAGCTCGCCGCGGCAACACCGGGGGTTTTCACCTTCGAGGGCAGGATGATCGACGAGCCGCTGTTGCGGCAGGCACGCAGCATCCTCGCCGCGATCGACCGCACGTCGCGGCTAGAGCGCGCGCCTCGCCTCGGCGATGAGCGGGGCGATTCGGTAGGGCACCAGCTCGCTGATGGCGAGCGCCGTCTCGGTGCGTTCGACCCCGTCGATCGCGAGCAGCCGCGCGTTGACATCGAACAGCTCCTCGGCCGACTTGCAGACGATGCGAACCAGAATGTCGCTCGGGCCGCTGAGTCCGTGTGCCTGAACCACCTGCGGAATCCCGTGCAGGTCGTGCGCGATCGTGGCCAGTTGCTGCTGCTTCGCGTGGATGGTCGTGAAGGCCGTGAGTGGGTAGCCGAGCGCGACCTGATCGATGCAACGCTCGAACGACAGGAAAGCTCCGGATGCCTCCAAGCTCGCCAGTCGGGCCTGCACGGTGTTGCGGCTCAGCTGTAGTTGCTCGGAGAGGGCAACCGTTGTGGCCCGCGGGCTGGCGGCGAGCGCGATCAGCAGGCCGAGATCGGTGGCGTCGAGGGTACGCATAATGCGCAACGATATGCCCGTTGGCGTGGCGCGTCTAGTCCCAAAGTCAACAAAATGCGCAATCTCAGATCCGATCTATTGCGCCTATTGCGGCCCGGTTTCTACCATTGAAGAACAGTCTGGGCAACGACGCCCGGCGGTCCAAATCGATGGATGGGGACGACATGCCACGACCACAAGTCACAGCATCAGGCCAAGAGATCGATCAGGCAGCGCAGTTCGTGCAACTGATCGCCCCGAACGGCGAGCGCGCCGAGCATCCCGAATTCGAGCGCTGGGTCTCCGACGTCGACGACGCGCACCTTCGCTCCCTCTACGACGACATGGTCATCGTGCGCCGCATCGACACCGAGGCGACGGCCCTGCAACGCCAGGGTGAACTCGCCCTCTGGCCGCCGCTGCTCGGGCAGGAGGCCGCTCAGGTCGGTTCCGCTCGCACCCTCGACGAGAAGGACTTCGTCTTCACGAGTTACCGCGAGAATGCGGTCGCGTACTGCCGCGGCATCCCCGTGATCGACCTGCTGCGCGTCTGGCGCGGCACCGCCCAGTCCGGCTGGAACCCCTTCGAGTTCGGCATGGCCACGCCACAGGTAATCATCGGTGCCCAAACCCTGCACGCCACCGGCTACGCCTTGGGCATGCAGAACGACGGGTCGGATGCCGCAGCCGTCGCCTACTTCGGCGACGGCGCAACGAGCGAGGGCGACGTGAGCGAGGCGCTGGTGTTTGCCGCGACATTCTCGGCGCCCGTCGTGTTCTTCTGCCAGAACAACCAGTGGGCGATCTCCGAGCCGGTGCGCCTGCAGAGCAAGCACGAGCTTGTCGATCGAGCCGCCGGGTTTGGGATGCCGGGAATTCGGGTCGATGGCAACGACGTGCTCGCCGTAATGGCGGTGACGCGCGAAGCCCTCGATCGTGCCCGCCGCGGCGAAGGCCCCACATTCATCGAGGCGGTGACCTATCGCATGGGTCCGCACACCACCGCCGACGATCCCACCCGCTACCGGGAGGCGGCCGAGGTCGCGGCCTGGCGCGAGCGCGACCCGATCGCGAGACTCGAGGCCTACCTGCGTTCGACTGGTGCCCTCGATGATGCGGCCGTCGCCGAGATCGCCGCGCGGGCCGATCGCATCGCAGCCGATTTGCGGGCCGGATGTCTCGCCATGCCCGACCCCGACCCCGCCCTTCTCTTCGCGCACGTCTACGCGGAACCGCACAGCGGCATCGACCGACAGCGCGACCACTACGAGCGGTATCTGGCGATGTTCGACGGGGCCTCGACCGAGAAGGTGTCGTCATGACGTCGTCACGGATGACGCTAGGCGCTGCCATCAACGCCGGGCTGCGCACGTCGATGGAGCGCGACGACAAGGTCATCATCATGGGCGAAGACGTCGGCAAGCTCGGCGGCGTCTACCGCATCACCGAGGGGCTCCAGGAGCAGTTCGGCGAACGCCGCGTCATGGACACCCCGCTCGCCGAGTCGGCAATCCTCGGCACCGCTATCGGCCTGGCCTACGCCGGCTACCGCCCGGTGTGTGAGATCCAGTTCGACGGATTCATCTACCCGGCGTTCGACCAGATCGTCAGCCAGGTTGCCCGGCTGCACTCGCGCACCGCGGGCGCCGTGAAGGTTCCGATCACGATTCGCGTGCCGTTTGGCGGCGGCATAGGAGCCGTCGAGCACCACTCCGACTCCCCCGAGGCCTACTTCACGCACACCTCCGGGTTGCGGGTCGTGAGTGTCTCAAACCCGCAAGACGCCTACACGGTCATCCAAGAGGCGATCGCCAGCGACGACCCCGTGCTGTTCTTCGAGCCGAAGCGCCGATATCACCTCAAGGGCGACGTCGAGTTGGAGCGAATCGGCGAGGGCCAACGGTCGATGGATTCCGCTCGAGTGGTCTCTGAGGGTCGGGATGTGACGATCGTCGCCTACGGCGGGATGGTCTCGGTTGCCGCGGCCGCCGCCCAGGCGGCGCAAGCCGACGGCATCTCGATCGAAGTCATCGACCTGCGCTCGCTCTCCCCGATCGACTTCGACACCGTCTCCCGGTCGGTCACCAAGACGGGTCGTCTCGTGATCGTGCACGAGGCGGCGGAGTCGAGCGGACTCGGTGCCGAGATCGCGACGGGCATCACCGAGCGCTGCTTCTACTCTCTCGAGCACGCGCCCGTGCGGGTCACCGGATTCGACATCCCCTTCCCGGCCCCGAAGCTCGAGAAGCACCACATTCCCGATCTCGACCGCATCCTCGACGGCGTCGACCGCGTGCTCGACCGTCGCAACTCACTGAGTGGGCTGTCATGACCATCAAGGATTTCGCGCTGCCCGATCTCGGCGAGGGGCTCACCGAGTCGGAGATCGTCGCGTGGCACGTCGCGGAGGGCGACGTGGTCACGCTTAACCAGGTGATCGCCGACGTCGAGACCGCCAAGGCCATGGTCGAGCTGCCGTCGCCGCACGCGGGAACCGTGCGCCGTCTGCACGTTCCGGCGGGGACAACCGTCGATGTCGGTCAGACGATCGTGTCGTTCGAGGTCGACGCGGGGGATTCCAGTGCCCCAACGAGCGCAGCCCCCACCGAACAGCCCGTCGTGGACGACGGCCCCGACGTCGCGCCCCCCAACCTCGTCGGCTACGGCGCCGGTGCGGAGGCGACCGGTCGACCTGCTCGCCGAGAGCGCGTGCTCCCGGCGTCGGCCGAGACACCCACGCCGCCCCCGGCGCCCGTGCCGTCGGCACCGCTTTCGGCCCCAGCGTCAACGGCGGCCAAGGCGGCCCCGCCCGTTCGCGCCCTGGCCAGCCAGCTGGGCGTCGACCTGGCCGCAGTTCACGGAACCGGCGACGGCGGCGTAATCACCCGCGCCGATATCGAAGCGCTTCTCGCCGGGTCGGCGGCGGGGGCTCCCGAGCGCCCTCACGTCGCCACCGGCCCTGCGACGACGACGCCCGTAGCGGGCATCCGAAAATTGACCGCGGAGGCGGTGACGCACAGCGCGTTCACCGCGCCGCACGTGACCGTTTTCCTGACGGTCGACGTGACCCGCACCGTCGACCTGCTCGACGAGCTGCGCGCAACGGCCGCGTTCCGCGACGTGCGACTGACTTTCCTCGCCGCCGTCGCAAAAGCGGTGAGCGCGTCGATCGCGAGAACGCCCGAGGTGAACTCCCGGTGGAACGACGCGGATCAGACCATCACGCGGTTCTCGGCCCTCGGGTTGGGTATCGCGGCGGCGACCCCGAGGGGTCTCCTCGTGCCGGTGATCCATGACGCGCACTCGCTCGACCTGGCCGGGCTGGCATCCGCGCTCACCGCGCTCACAACGACGGCAAAGGCGGGCCAGACGCGCCCCGCCGATCTCACCGGAGGCACCTTCACGATCACCAATGTCGGAGTCTTCGGCGTCGACGCCGGCACTCCGATCATCAACAACGGTGAAGCGGCGATTCTTGCGGTCGGGGCAGTCGCCCGCCGGCCGTGGGAGTGGCAAAACGAGGTTGCGTTGCGCAGCGTCGTGACCCTCAGCCTGTCGTTCGATCACCGCGTGCTCGACGGCGAACAGGGCTCGCGATTCTTGTCCGACGTCGGGCGCCTGCTCGCCAACCCGGCCAGCGCCTTCGCCCTCTAGCCCGACTCCAGACCACACACCGACCACCCAGCAGAAAGGATGCCGCGATGACCGTTTCGGCCTCACCCACCGTCCAAGACCTGACCGGGCTTGAACTTCCCGAGTTCCACGCGCGACTGCGCGACGAGGTGCGGGACTTTGCCGACTCCGTCGTCGCCCCGGCTGCCTACGAGTACGACACGAAGCGTGAGCTGCCGTACGACATCATCCGACAGATGGGCGACATGGGTCTGTTCGGGCTGCCGATCCCTGAGGAGTACGGCGGCCAGGGCAAGGACTATCTCGCCCTCTGCCTCGCGGTCGAGCAGCTGGCACGGGCCGACCAGAGCATCGCTGTCACGCTTGAGGCCGGCGTCGGGCTCGGCATGGTGCCCATCCTGCGGTCGGGAACCGAAGCGCAGAAGCACGAGTGGCTTCCGATGCTCGCCGCGGGGCGCGCCCTCGCCGGCTTCGGGCTGACCGAGGCAGACGCGGGGTCGGATGCCGCGGGCACGAAGACCACCGCCGAACTGGTCGACGGCGAGTGGGTCATCAATGGCACGAAGCAGTTCATCACCAACTCGGGTAGCGAGATCACCAAGCTGGTGACGATCACCGCGGTGACCGGCACCAGCACGCGCGCCGACGGCTCCACCAAGAAGGAGCTCTCGGCGATTCTCGTTCCCGTCTCGACGCCCGGCTTCGTCGCCGAGCCGGCCTACGACAAGGTTGGGTGGCACACCTCCGACACGCACCCGCTGACCCTCACCGACGTGCGGGTGCCCGAGGCGAACCTGCTGGGCGAGCGGGGCCGCGGCTACGCGAACTTCCTGGAGTCGCTCGACGAGGGTCGGGTCGCCTTCGCGGCTCTGTGCACGGGGGCGGCGCAAGGCTGCCTCGAAGAGTCGATGAAGTACGCGGCCAGCCGCAATGTGTTCGGCCGCGCGATCGGATCGAACCAGCACATCGCTTTCAAGATCGCTCGGATGCAGGCGCGGGTGCACGCCGCTCGCCTCGCCTACATGGACGCCGCGATCAAGATCGTCAACGGCAAGCCCTTCAAGATGGAGGCTTCCATCGCGAAGATGATCGGCAGCGAGGCCGCCATGGACAACGCGCGGGATGCCACCCAGATCTTCGGCGGCTACGGCTACCTCAACGAGACCCCCGTCGCGCGCCACTACCGCGACTCGAAGGTGCTCGAGATCGGTGAGGGCACGACCGAGGTGCAGCTCATGGTGATCTCGCGGTTGCTCGGCTTCAGCGCCTAGCCAGGGGGCGTGGGTGTAGCCCACCCAACCTGAGGATGCAACCCCTTTCTGTGTGATCGGTCCCGCGCTTAGCGTCAGATGCATCGCGAGAAGTGCTGTCGCGACCGCATCGATCGGAGGGGACGGATGCCACTCATCCACAGTGTCGAGGTGCGCTACCTGCCCCGCACAGACGTACGGATCGTGCTTGACGGGCCGACCCTTGCGCTCTGTGACACCTGCAGTTTCGAGGTGGGTCCAGACGACGACTCCGGCGCGGGCCTGAACGTCCGCATTGAGCGAGGGCTCGTCGTTGACGCTCACGTGTGGGATCCGTACCGCCGGCGACGGCACCAGCTCGGCGCCGGCGCCGTGTTGGTGTCTGGCCGCGAACTCACCTGTGCGATCCCGGCAACGCTGGTGTCGCGCATTCGGGGTCGCCGCTGTCTTACCGCCCGGCTCCTCGTCAACGGCATGCTCGTGCAGTCACGGTTTCCCGTGCTCGTCGACGAGCCCGCATCTACCCCACGCGTTGTTCACGCCAGCTAGAGAGGAACCATAGTGATGTACCAGTTTTCCCAGTCACCGCAGTTCCCCCCGTTGAGCCAACCCCACCTAACGGTTGAACCTCATGACGAGTCGCCCGCAATCGTGGACGCGCCGGCACCCCCGGTCACGGCGATCGATCATGTCGCCAACGTCACCGACCGTGACGGGGCTCCCGCCTCGGTCGCGGAGCCAGGGCTCGAACACGGCACGCACCGAAGGTCGCACGGTCGACACCGGCTCGACTCCTAGCTCGCCGATGTCGAGAGGGAGGAACGCACTGACTACTCGAGACAGTGCGTGCCGCGCCAGGGTGCCCGAGGGCGCCGAGATCGCAGCCACGGCCGCACGGGCTCTGGCGATGAAGCAGAAAGGGTAGACCCGTGGCCCAAGCCGTGGAGAAGGAACGGAGGGCGGAGAGCCGCTGGCCCGCGACCGCGGCGATTGTCGTCGCGCTCTGCCTGTACCTGGTGCTGCCCAGCAGCTTTCCGATGTGGGTACGGCTCGTCGTGGCGGCGGTTGCCGTGCTCACGCTGATCCCCGCGCTCGCCGCGAATCCGCTCGAGGCGAAGCACCAGAAGCCGTGGTCTCGGCCGTTGGCGCTGGCGCTGACGGGCATCCTCGCGCTGGCGAACGAGGGCGATCTGATCGCTCTCATCGTTCGGTTGACTCAGCCGGGACACCCCTCGGATGCCCCGAACCTGCTGCTCTCGGCGGTGCAGGTCTGGACGGTCAACGTCATCGTCTTCGCGCTGATCTTCTGGCAGCTTGACCGAGGCGGGCCAGTCGCGCGCACCCAAACGAAGCGGCCGGAGCTGCCCGAGGCAGACTTCCGCTTTCCCCAAGACGAGGACTTCGATTCCGTGGACGAGGTCGCGATGGGATCGTCGCGTCGCTCCGGGTGGACCGCGAACTTCATCGACTATCTGTACTTCTCGCTGTCTAACGCGATGGCGTTCAGTCCGCCGGATGCCGTGCCGTTGACCAACCGCTCGAAGATCCTGGTCGGTCTCGAAGCGGTTGGCGCCTACGTGCTTCTGGTGCTGGTGATCGCCCGGGCGGTGTCGCTTCTGGGCTGACACCGCCCGGGCGCTGCGATAGGGCTACCGCAGCCTGTCTGCTACGTCGTCGACGCCGTCCTTGACCTTCTCTGCGGCGCGGCCCACGGCAGCATCCGCCTGATCGGCCTTACCTTCGCGCTCGAGGTCGGGATTGTCGGTCGCCGCACCCACGCCTTCCTTGATGTGGCCGACCGCGTCTTCGCTCGCGTTCTTGATCTTGTCGTCGATACCCATGTGTCTCTCCTTCGTGATCGGATGAACGGCAACTTGCACTTCTACGCTGCCACGACCGGGCTCGGATTTCCGGGGGTTGACTTCCCAGCTTCATCACGCAAAGTCCCGCTCGCTAGGGACTTGATTTGCCGTGGCATCCCTGCGAGCATGCGGCTAGGGCACGATCCGCCCGTGAACGAATCTGGGTGGCATGCAACTTTCTCGGCAGCACGTCGCAACCGCACTCGCGTCCGACGAGTTCTTTCTCGCCTACCAACCGATCGTCGAACTCGCGAGCCGCCGAACGGTTGGACTCGAGGCGCTCGTGCGCTGGATGCACCCGGTCGACGGCGAGCTAGCACCCGGGGTATTCATCGGCGAGTTCGAGCGGATCGGCGCCGTGGCCGACCTCGGCGTGTGGGTGGCGCGTCGCGCGATGGCCGAGGCATCCGAATGGCACAAGGCGGCCCGCGAGGCCGGTCGCGACCTCTTCCTCAGCATCAACGTGTCCGGGTACGAGTTGCAACAGCCGGAGTACAGCGAGGCGCTGGTAACGCTCTGCGACGACTTCGCGCACCGCTGCCAAGACCTCCAGGTTGAGGTCATCGAGAGCGATTTTGATCTGCGTGGACCCGCGGTGCGAGCCAACCTTCAGGCGCTGCGGCGCGAAGAGATCAAGGTGCTTGTCGACGACTTCGGAGCGGGAGCATCGACTGTGGAGCGCGTGAGTTCACTCGATGCCGACGGCATCAAGATCGACAGGAGTCTCATCAACGGCATCGAATCGGATGCCTTGGCTCAAGACCTGCTCGATGGGATCCTTGCGTTGGCGGGCTCCGCCGGAATGCACGTGATCGCCGAGGGGATAGAAACTCAGGCGCAACTTTCCGTTTTGGTGGAGCACGGGTGCACGTACGGGCAGGGATTCCTGTTCTCCCGGCCGGTGCCGGCCGCATCGGTGCCTGACATACTCGCCGTCTGATCGACAATCAAGCCCCCACACTGGGCACGAGCGTGCACGCAATAATGGGTGCAGCCGATCACCCGACCGGCGCCTCTCAGGAGGAGTTTGTGCAGTGCCGCTAACGAAGATCGGATCGACCGTAGGTCAGCATGTCGTCGTGCCGCTGATCTCGATCTTCCTCGCGGTCGGGTTCTTCGCCGCGGCGTTCCTCGGCAGTTTCGAGCCCGGGTGGGTGGGTGCCTTCGGCTACGTTCTCTCGGCTCTGTGTCTGACTTTCGCCATCGGGCTCTTCAGCCCCATCGCGGTGAGCCCGCTGCTCATCCGCGGATACCTCGCGACCGTCATGGTCGCGGTGCTCATCCTGACCATGACCATCCAGCCCGCCCCCAGAGGCACGCTGAGCGGCTTCGTGTTTCTTGGTTTCGCCGTTGCCATCGCCGCCTACGACGTGATGACACCTGCTCTTGTCTTGTCGTCGATCGCGGTCGCCTTTGGCACCGCTTCGCTCATCCTGCGATCCACCCAGCCGTGGATTGCGTCTGGAGTGTTCATCTCGGTCGCCGTGATCGCTCTCGTCGCGGTGTTCGGGTTTCGGCGAGCCGCGACATCCGTCACCGCCGCCGCCGTCGCTGACTCGTTGCGCGACCCACTCACTGGGCTCACGAACCGGCGCGGGATGCCCGTGGGAATCGCGCTGCTCGGGGCGATTGCCGACCGGAGCAAGCAGCGTCTCGGTTGCCTGATAGTCGACCTCGACAACTTCAAGCGCGTCAACGACGAGCTCGGCCATGACGTCGGCGACAGGGTGTTGCGATCGGTGGCTGACGCGATCCGCGACACGTCGCGGCAAGGAGACCTGCTGGTTCGGCTGGGGGGCGAAGAGTTCGCGTTGTTCACGGTCGTTCCCGGCTCGACGGAGTTGGCGAGGATCGGGGAGCGACTGCGTGCGTCGGTCGAAGCGCTCAAGAAGGACACGACGGTGACGGCGAGCGTGGGCGGGGCGCTGAACGCGTCAGCAACGCCGCTCGTCGTTGAGGAACTCATTCGGCGCGCCGACAAACAGCTCTACGCCGCGAAGGCGTCGGGTAGGAATACCGTGCGGGTCGCTCGAGCCTAGCTACGACCCGTTCTGTTCGGCGGGTTGGGGCTCGGGCAGCGGCACGAGACCGACAGTGCTGGCGGCGACGGCCGAAAGTGCCTCGATCCAGGCTCGGTTCAACGCGGGCTCGCGGCCGCCGTAGAAACGAAACTGCAGAGGGATCGATGCGTCCATCCAGAGCGACATCCGGCCACTTCCGTTCGAGGTGGGATAGTCCCACGTGAACGTGAAGCTCTCGCGACGCCGCAGCTTCGTGACGATGACGACTCTGAGATGCGCGAGGAGTCGGTCTTCGAACTCGAACTCGGCATCCTGGGATCCGTAGATCAGCTTTCCCATGCTTCGCATCCCTCTCAGCTGTGCGTACCGTCATCGATGGTAACCCCAGATGCTAGTGATCGAGCAGTCGAGTAAACGGGGGATTGTGCGACAGTTCTTCGGGCTGTAAGCACCCGGGCGCGGCACTGCGTGCGCGCTAAATAGCATGCCGGGTCGCGTCAATCAAGGGGGTGCCGCTGCGAGAAGTCGCGTGATTGAGTGTGTGACGGCCCCGAGACCCGGGGTGCGGAAATGATCGACTGGGAGGTCGTCATGTCAATCATCGGCTGGATCATTCTTGGGCTCGTCGCCGGCGCAATCGCGAAGGCAATCCTTCCGGGAACGCAGGGCGGGGGCTGGATCATGACGCTGATCCTTGGTGTTGTCGGTGCCCTGTTGGGCGGCTTCATCGGAAGCGCGATCTTCGGCATCGGACTCGAAGGATTCTTCTCCATCGAGACTTGGCTGCTCGCGATCGGTGGGTCAGTGATCGTGCTGCTCATCTTCGGCCTCGTAACCCGGGGCTCGCGACGGGTCTAACCAACACGACCAGCGGGGCGGCACAGGTGGTGGGCCGCCCCGCTTTCGTTGTCTACCCCGCTTTCAGTTCGGCACGCTCGGTCGCGCCGACATCCAACCGGAAGGGTGGGTACTCATCGCGCATGAACGAGATGTAGACCACGACACGAAAGAACCACCGATTGATCCCCATAAGCAGCCCGTACATGGGCTGCGGGTACGTGCCGGTGATCAGCAGGAAGAACCCGGCAATGACGACCAGAAGGTTGAAGACCGAGTAGCCGCCGACAGGATGCCCGGCCACCTGCCAGTCCGCGAAGACATCCCAGGGGTAGAGCATGATGTCCCCGAACAACAGTCCGATGACGACGAGGTGCGGCACGGCCAGCAGCCACTTGACGAGGACAAGTCGGCGCGAGAGTCGCTCCGGGTATTCCACGTCGAGTTGCGCAGGGAAGTCGACCCGCCGCAGCGTGAACGGCGGATAGCTGTCGGTGCCGATCATCGAGAACACGTAGAACCCGACCCGCCAACTCCACCTCAGTATGCCCGTGGTGAACTGCCACAGGTCGCGAGGGTAGCGGCCGGTAATCAGGATGGCGACACCCGCCACAATGGTGACGACGATGAACGCCGCCCACAGTACGGCCAACACCACGAAGTGGGGGATGGCGAGAAACATCTTCACTAGCCAGAGCCAGCGGGAGAGCTTCGAGTCGAGTTCGCCGGTCACGATCACCGGTGAGACGGATGCCGCGGCGCTCACTGGTCCACGACCTGAAGAACGACGGCGCCGCGTTTGTGGCCCGAGTCCACGAACCGGTGGGCATTGACGACGGATTCGAGGGCGTAGGCGCGATCGATGACGGGGCGCAACAGCCCGGACTCCGCCAGGCGCGAGAGGGAGCTCATCGCCGTGCCGGTGTATGCGACTTCTGCTGCCGACACGTGGATCCCGCTCGCCTTCGACTGCCTGCCCGCGCTCAGGATGGTGCCGAGATCCGCCGCCACGAGCAGTAGCGATCCGCCCGGGTTGATGGATGCCGCGACCCGATCGAATCCCGCGTTGCCGACGCAGTCGACGATCACGTCGTAGCGTGCACCCGTCGACGTGAAGTCGGTCACGGTGTAGTCGATGACCTCGTCGGCGCCCAACCCCAGAACGAGGTCGCGGTTCGCGCCGCTGGTCACCCCGGTGACGTGTGCGCCCAGTCGCTTGGCGAGTTGTACCGCGGCGGTTCCGACTGCCCCCGATGCGCCATTGATGAGCACACGGTTCTCGGGCGCGATCGATGCCCGATTCAGAAACTCGAGAGCGGTGATCCCGCCGAAGACGATGCTGGCAGCCTCGTCGAAACTCAGCCTCGACGGTTTGGGTGCTATCGCGGCATCCTGAGCGACGCAGACATACTCCGCGTGCCCGCCGAACGATGCGCCGAGCATGGCGATCACCTCGTCGCCGGGGGCGAAGGTGGTGACCCGCGACCCGACGGACTCGACGACGCCCGAGACATCCATTCCGAGAACCCTGCGTCGCGGACGCACGAAGCCGATCGCGATGCCGGCCAAGACGCCAAGACCGCGAGGGATGTCGCGAGCGCGCGTGCGGTGATCCGCCGCGCTCACCGTGCTCGCGTGCACTCGCACGAGCACTTCGTTGGGTCGCGGCGTCGGCTTCGCGACGTTTTCTACGCGTACGACGTCGGGACCGCCGAAGCGGCGGTACACGGCGGCGAGCATCGTCGGCTTCTGTGCCTGTGCCTGTGCCTGTGCCTGCTGCTGCGACTGTGCCCGCGAGCGCGGGCGGCGTCGACGCCGAATGACGAGCTCCGCCACCGAGAGGTTGATGACCCAGGCGGCCCCCATGGCGACCGCACGGGAGACCTGCTCGGTGCCGCCGAAGATGATCGACTGCGGTATCAGCACGATGGCCTGGGTGCCGGCGGCCACTCCGAGGGCGTAGGCCCGCGTCATCCACGCACCGTGGCTCGAGAAGTCGCGACGGGTGATCGCTCGGATGCCGAGCAGGATGCTCGCCGCCATGGCCGCACCGAAGATCAGGCGCAGCACGACAAGGGCGGGGCCGTCGCCGGCCGGATGCGCGGAGAACGCGCCCATCCACATGCCAGACAGCGCGACGAGCAGGCCGGCCGGGATGAGCACGCGACCGGCGAGCCGGTGCCACCCACCCCGGCGCCGCAGCGCCGGAACGAACTGGAATGCGCCGACCAGGCTGAAGACGGTGGCGCTGATGATGTGCGTAATCACGGGCAACGGGGACGTGACGAAGCGAGCGTTCGCCTCGGTGACGACGGGGCCGCCGGTGAGTTCGGTCAGCCGGGCCGCTCCGGCCAGGATCGGGATGAGAGTCAGGAGGATGAGCCCGACGGGCGCGAGCCACTGGCCTCGGGGAGCCGTGCGGGTCGGTCTGACGGCGGTCTGGGTGGTCATGATGGGGTGTTCCTTTCGTTCGAATCGGTGAAGCTGGGTGGCGGTGTGACGTTGACCGAGATCAACGTCACACCGAGGTCGCGGACTCGTCTGAGCAGGCCGTGTAAGGCGGACTGATCGGTGACGAGGCCGGTGAGGATGGTTATGGAGTCGGCCGTGGTGTTGGTGAGGGTGAAGCCCTCGAACCACTCGCTCCACCGCGGATCGAGTTGACCCTTCAGGCGAATCTCGTACCACGCCGAATCGGCGGGACCGGTGGTTTGTGGTGCGGGCATGGTGCGTGCCTAGTTGGCGGCGGTCTTCCGGTGGTCGGCCCAGAGGGAGACGCCCAGCCAGATCAGCGCGAGGCCCATCGGGATGGCGGCCATGCGCTCGAGCGCGTGGGGGAGCAGCGCGCCGGCGACGGGTGTGACTACCGCGGCGGCGATCATCAGGATGCCTGCACCGCGAGACAGCACACGGGCCCGCACGGTGGCGATGCCGAACAGTAGGGCGCCGCCCACGTAGAGCACGCTGCCCACGAGGGGGAACGCGGCAAGCGGGCCGAGATCGTTCACGGCCGGGTAGCGACCAAACAGTCCGACGATGTCGACGGCGAGCTGAGGGGCGTCAATGGCGATGAGCGGAGCGATGAAGGCCTCGGAGAAATTGAAGGCGGCCTGCAGGATGAAGAAGAGTCCGAACATCCCGTACCCGATGAGGCCGAGAACGCCGAACTCGCGTACCTGGCGCAGGTAGAGGCCAGCGACACCGATGATGGCGAGCACCGCCATGCCGAGGCTCAGAATGTGCACCGTGACCCACATCTGGGTCGACAACGAGGCGACGACGTCGGCCGGGTGAATGAACTGGATGGTGATGTAGATGGCACCGGCCAGCGCGGCGGCTACGGCGGCCACGCGGGTCAGGGCGGACGGGGTGATAGTCATGTGGGGCTCCTGCGTTAGTGAGATGGCCCCGGCCGTTTGCCTGAGCACGTGCCGAATCTATGGATCGGCATGGTGACCCGGCATCACCACACGTGGTGACTGACGTGGTGATTGTTTCTGTGGACCCGCTAGATCAGCCCAGCGGAGGTCGCCCGTCGAACGGCCGCAGTGCGACTTGTCACGTCGAGTTTCTCGAAGATGTGTTTCGTGTGCGTGCGCATCGTGTTGATCGAGATGTACAGCTCGCGTGCGATGTCGGGGCCGCTGAGTTCGCTCGCGAGCAGGCGCAGCACCTGCAACTCGCGATCGCTGAGCACAACTTTGGGGGTGGTGCCGGGGACAGCTGTCTGTCCCATCCGGTTTGGCGACTGCGCCAACTCCCGCAGGCGCTGCACCTCGGCCACAGTGCCGGCACGGCCTGCCGACTGCGCAGCAATGAGCAGACGATCGAGAAGCTCGGATGCCTCATCACGTCCCTGTGCAATGAGCAGCATCGCGAGAGTGGCGTGGTCGTACTCGCGCAGGAAGCTCGGCTCGTCGGTGCTCGCGAGCCCCTCCGTATTCGCCCACTCCTGGGCCGCGTCGAGTCGTCCCTGTTCGATCCAGACGCGAGCGCGCTGCGCCGGGATCGGGCGAATGTCGGGGAAGAACCCACGCCGGTACAGGCCGGCGGCCGAGTCCAGCAGCTCGAGTGCATCGACGAGCCGCCCCTCGGCGCGAGCCACCCCGGCCATGGCGGTGTACCAGCGGTAGCGGTGCTCGTGCGAGAAGCCGGCCTCACCCAACGACTCCGCCGCCGCAAGGTGCCGCGCCGCGCCCTCAACGTCACCGAGGTCGACGAGAATCTGCGCGACACCGGAGTGCAGGTCGGCCGCCGGTGACGCCCCGCGACCCTCATCGATCGCGGTGGCCAGTGCCGCCTCCAACGCGGATCTCGCCTCGGTCGGCCTGCCCAGCGGCACGAGCATGTCTGCGACGACGAGCGTCGTCGTGAGCGCGTCGGTGTAGTTGCCGGCGAGCCGGAGGTTGATCCGCGCTTCGGCGAATGCCGTAACTCCCGCCTCGAGTTCTCCGCGAGCCGCCTCGGCCAGTCCGAGCATCCCGGCCGCTGCTCCACGGCCCAGGTGGTCGTCAGGCACGGTCAGTTCGAGGGCGCGCCGAGCGAACGTCGCCATCGCGGGCAGGTCGCCCCGCGCCTGAGCCACGGCGGCCCGGTACAGGGCAACCGTCACGGGCACGCTGCGCAGCGTCTCGCCGTCCAACGACTCGTGGGCCGGGGTGCCATCGTCGTTCGTGAGGGCGAGTAAGCGCTCGGCATTGTCCAACCACGGCTCGACGGCGTCGATGTCACCGGAGACGAGCGACGCCCACCCGAGGAACATGCTCAGCACGGGCATCCGCCGCACCGTCTCCGGGGGAAGCATGCCGAGCCTGCGAATCAGTGGCGCGTCCTGACGGCTTCGACGCACCTCGGGGATGGATGCCTCGATGAGCCGCGCCGCCCGAGGGATGTCGTTCGCGGCGAACGCGTGACCCACAGCCTCGTCGAGCGACCCGTTGGCCTCGAACCACTCGCTCGCGCGCTCGTGCAGCGCGGCGGCGTGATCGGCCCCGTGCGCAGTGAGACGGGATCGCAGCACGTCGGCAAACAGGTGGTGGTAGCGGTACCACTCCCGGCGGTCATCCAGAGGAACGATGAACACGTTCGCCCGCTCGAGGGACTCCAGCATCTGGGCACCGCCGCTTTGCCCGGTCACCGCGTCGCAGACGGGTCCGTTCATCCGGTCGAGGATCGCGGTCTGGCAGAGAAACTCGCGCACGTCGAGGGGCGCCTGGTGCAGCACCTCCTCGATCAGGTAGT
Organism: uncultured bacterium; assembly: GCA_963787305.1. Classification (GTDB taxonomy): domain Bacteria; phylum Actinomycetota; class Actinomycetes; order Actinomycetales; family Microbacteriaceae; genus Rhodoglobus. The sequence continues at coordinate 40,448 of CAWBCL010000002.1, read as the reverse complement.
CGATGACGAAGCGGTTGCTACCGGTGAAGGCGGAGATGAAGCCGGGGATGTCCGCCCGATCGCGCATCGAGAGCGCCGCGAGTTGCAGGCCGGCGATCCACCCCTCCGTGCGGGATTCGAGCGCCGCGACATCCGCGCTCGACAGGGTGAGCCCGGTCGACTGCGCGAGGAACTCGGCGACCTCCTCGGGGGAGAAGCGGAGGTCGGCGGCACGGAGTTCGGTGAGTTCGCCGCGGGCTCGCAGGCGAGCCAAGGGCAGCAGCGGGTCGGACCGGCTGGCGATCGTCAGGTGAATTCGGGGCGGGAGGTTATCGATGAGTACTGCGACGGCATCCCGAATTGAGGGCTCTTCGATCAGGTGGAAGTCGTCGAGAACCACAATGAGTTCGCGGCTGCCCTCCACGGCGCGGTTGATCAGAGCCGCGATCGCCTCGGCGGGTGGCTGGGTGGGGTCGATCGATTCGGCGTCGAGGCTGGGGTCTGCGCGGTTGAGTGCCGCAAGCAAATAGCCGACGAAGCGGGGCGAATCGTTGTCGGCCTCGTCGAGCGAGAGCCATGCGACGCCCAACTGCGGATCGCGATGCTGGGCCTGTGCGACCCACTCGCTGACGAGGGAGGTCTTGCCGAAGCCAGCCGGGGCGGAAACGAGGGCGAGCGCGCGCCCGGCGCGCAGCCCTTCGTGCAGCTGTTCGACGAGCCGTGCGCGGGGGACCGCAGACGCACGGGGTGGCGGAACGAAGAGTTTCGTAGCCAAGACCGGCATCGCCATGTGCTCATCCTAGGGATGCCGGTCGCCCGTCGTTACCGCTTGATTGCGCGGAGCTTTCCGTACGCCTTCATGAGCTGCGGCACGACGAGGTAGACCGCGACGGGCACGACCACGACCGACAGCACGAGGGCTCGGAGCACGGGACCCCAGTCGGACGCGAACGGCGCGATGGCATAGAACCCGAGGGTGACCAACGGAAAGATTGCGATCCAGGTGATGATGGCGCGCGCGTGGATCGACGGAGGGCGCGGCGGGGCGATTGGGGCGGGTGACTCGGTGGTTTGTGACATGGTTGGTTTCTCTCTGTAGGGGTGGGACCGGGCGTGCCGGTCAGGGTCGAGCCGCGACTGCGGCATCGAGGTCGTGTTCGAGCAGCCAGCCGTTGATGGCGAGAGCTGCGGCGCTGCCCGCCCCGGCGGCGGTGATGACCTGGGCGGTGGGGGTGACGACGTTGCCCGCGGCCCAGACGCCCGGGACGCTGGTGTCGCCGGTAGCGGTCGCTACGACCAGTCCAGTGACGGGGTCGACGGCGCATCCCAGGCTCACCAGTAGCGCATCGTTGGGGCGTGGCCGGGGCGCAATGAACGCCGCCTCGCAGTCGACGGTCGTTCCGTCGGTGAGGGCGATGCCGTCGAGCGAGCCGGCGGCGCCGACGAGACGATCGACCGTTCCGTCGATGACGCGAACGCCGAACGCTTCGAGGCGGTTCCGGTGCGCGGGGTCGAGCGGGATGCCGTTGGTCACGAAGCTCACCCGGTCGCTGTAGCGGCGCAGCAGGCCGGCCTGCTTGAGCGACATCGGGGTGGCGGGTGAGCCGATCACGGCGATGTTCTGTCCGCTCACCTCGAAGCCGTGGCAGTAGGGGCAGTGGTGCACGGTCGATCCCCAGCGCTCGCGCACTCCGGGGATGTCGGGCAGTTCGTCGGTCAGGCCCGTGGCGATGAGGAGGGCTCGCGCGGTCTCGATGCTGCCGTCGTCCAGTGTCGCGGTGAAGGTGCCGACGGGCGCGCGGTCGATCATTGCGACCTGCGCGGACCGGATGATGCCGCCGTAGCCGACCACCTCACGGCGACCGGTCGCGAGGAAGTCGGCCGGGGGCATCCCGTCGCGCGAGAGGAAGCCGTGCATGTGCTCGGCGGGCGCGTTGCGGGGTTGCCCGCCGTCGATGACGAGAACGCGGGCTTGCGCGCGGGCGAGCACGAGGGCGGCGCTGAGGGCCGCGGCGCCTCCGCCGACGATGATCACGTCGTGCTGCGGGTGCTGGTTCGTCTCGTTCTGCTGGGTCATGGTGACCACCTCCGCAAGAAGACAACCACCAACTCGACACTCGGTGGGAAATCTGTTGCCAAAACCGGGACGAGCTGTTTTCATGGGCTCGTGAGCACATCGCAGCGGGTCGACACCGAGCTGAGCCAGATCGCGCCACGGCTGAGGCAGGCGCGTCAGAAGAAGGACGTGACCCTAGAAGAACTGTCGAAGTCAACAGGCATCTCGAAGAGCACGCTGTCGCGCCTGGAGTCCGGGCAGCGCAAGCCGAGCCTCGAACTGCTGTTGCCGATCGTGGCCGCGCTCGCGGTGCCCCTCGACGAGATCGTCACGTCGCCGCGCATCGAGGACCCGCGCGTGCTTCAGAAGTCGACGCGATCCGACGGCCGCGTGCTCACTCCGCTGTCGCAGCACCACGGCGAGCCCCAGGCCTACAAGATGACGATCCCCGCGACTGACCGCGAGCCGACCCTCCGCACGCACGGCGGCTACGAGTGGATCTACGTGCTCTCCGGTCGGCTACGCCTCGTTCTCGGCGAGCACGACATTGTCATGGGCGCGGGCGAGGCGGCCGAGTTCGATACCAAGAACCCACACTGGTTCGGGGCATCCGGCGCAGGCCCGGTCGAGATCCTGAGCATGTTCGGCAAGCAGGGCGAGCGGATGCACGTGCGTGCGAAGAGCACGCCTGCGGCCGGTTGAGAAGCGCGAGGCGCGTATCGAAACCAAGCCCCGTCGCGCAGCTACATGAACAGCGGAAGCGACATCCACACCGCAACGCCGATAAGGGTCGCGGCGAACAGGTAGTCGATGATCCGTTTCGCGCGCTCACTGCGGAACAGCATCGTCAGGGCGCGACCGCCCGCGGCCCACGCGATGAAGGCGATCAGGTTGTTCAGCGTGAATATGGCCGTGATCACCAGCACGGTGACGACGTCATCGTTGACCGGAGGGCGCAGGAACACCGTGAACATCGCGGCGATGATGTAGTACGCCTTGGGATTGAGTAGCAGCACGATCGCTCCCGACCAGAACCCGATGCGCGGTTCGATGTGCGGGGCATCCGCGCTCGCCGACGACTTCGCGTGGGCCGCCCGGATGAACGTGAATGCGAGCCAGAGGATGTACAGGCTCCCCACCGCGCTCAGCACCTTTGCGACCACGGGGTTCTCGAGGATCGTCACGCCCATGCCGACGCCGATGAGCGCGGTCACGACGAAGGTAGCGACGTGGTAGCCGGTGAGCGCGGGGATCGCAGCCTTCAGCCCCTTCGACGAACCGATCGCGGCGAAGAACGTGTTGCCCGGGCCCGGGCTGTAGGCCAGTGGGAAGAGGAACACGAGAAGAGCGACGATGGTCTCACCGCTCATGAGTGGGCGATCCTCGGTAGCTCATGTTCCCAGTCCACGCCTAACTTCACTTCGGCGCTAGCGGGAATCGGTCAATTGATCGCGCTATGGCATCCGTGGACTGGCACATGTTGATCCACACGCCGGGGCTGGCCGCGACCCCGCGACCCCGTCTTCGAGGCGGACTGGTTCCGGCCACCGAGGTTTCACGCCGATTGAGCCGGGCTGGCTATCTGGTCGCTGCGGGGCCTCTGCCCGAACGGCCGGGAGCGGGCCAGACGCTATGCGTGGCGTTTCGACGGGTGAGATCACCCGCTTGGCGACGACCACCGACCCAGCTGTTGTGGGTCGATTCCTGCAGGTGGAGATTGTGCCGTGGCAGGTCGTGGATTCCGTTCTCGACTGAGGTCCGTAGGCCGCGCGTATCGAAATCAACCCCCGCCCCTACCGTGCGGCCCGAGCCGCCCCAACTCCGTGACCGGCGGCGCCGGGCCGAGTCCACTGCGGAACCGGACGACTGTCGGCCCCCCGTTCGCGTTCCCGTCGGCGTCGGAGCGCCAGTACCAGCACGCGTGGTTGCCCTCCGGCCAACCGTCGGGGTTGTCCTCCCACGCCTCGCCGCGCCCACGCACGGTCATGTCGAGCATGGCCATCGACCCGTTGATCACCTCGGTGCCGCGACCGGTCGTGTAGTAGGTGAGGAAGACATCCTCGCCGTCGCGCAGAAAGCTGGTGATGCGCCCCATGTTGCCGCCGATCGGCTTGGGAACGTCGCGCACCGAGTACCAGGGCTCGGTGTATCCCATGAACTTCAGGTACGGGTCGAGGTCCTCCCAGGTTGCCCGTGGTGAGCACGGCGAAGGAGACTCCGCGGGCGTTGAGGTAGACGGCATCCTTGATGTGCCAGGCCGTCGTGGTGCAGCCCTCGCACTGGCCCTGATGGGGTGCGCCGTCGTACCACATGTGCTTGTAGACGATGAGTTCGTCGCGGCCCTGGAACAGGTCGATGAACGGCACCGGACCGTCGGGCCCGACGACCTCGGTCGTGCCGTCGACCGCCACCATCGGCAGTCGGCGCCGGGCAGCCGCGATGGCATCGCCGGCGCGGGTGTGAGCTTTCTCACGCACGAGCAATTCGTCGCGGGCGGCCTGCCAGGTCTCGAGGTCAACCACGGGCGGCCGACCGGATGCCGCGGCCGTCGAGTTGTCTGTTGTGGATGTCATCGCGCACTCCTGTCGCCAGATCGTGGCAGCACGCTACCAGAGCGTGGGCCCGGCGGGGCTCGACGCCCCATCGGCTCGGCCGCCACGTCGCCGGTTGAGCGTGAGTGCGGGCATCCCGTGGCGACGCGTCGGAACCGGCGCGATGGGGACCCCAGCGTGGTTCTTCTACGCCAGGACGACAAATCGCCGCCGCCCAGATGGGCGACAGCGATTCGTGGGCCCGGCGGGGCTCGAACCCGCGACCCGCGGATTAAAAGTCCGATGCTCTACCAACTGAGCTACAGGCCCTACAGGTAAAGCGTACCGTTGACTTGATGGCCGAAAATTTCCACAAGCCCACCCAGTACTCCGGCGACAAGTTCGACGAGTTCGAGGGCGGCGAAGACCCAGCGCAGATCATGCGGGTCGCCCACGACACCGCGCACGCGCTCATCGCGCGCGCCCGCGAAAACGACGACCCGGTCGTGCTCGAACGCCTCGTCGCCTACACCGACGCGCACGGCATCGACGCGCTCGCCGAGCTGTGGGCGCGCTCCAGCCCGCGCAGCCTGCCCGGCGCGCTGTGGCGCATCTACCTGCTGCGCGTGCTCATCCGGCAGGATGCCACCGGCACCAGCCTCTACTTCCAGCGCGGCACCGAGGTGCTCGCGACCATCGACGTGGCCGTCGCCGGCGCGCCCATGCCCACCGGCCCCGACGAGATCACCGAACTCGCCGACCAGATCCTGCGCGGACTGTTCCGCGGCGACTTCGCCGTCGCCCTCGATCGGGCGGGCGCGTTCTGTCGCATCCTCAGCGCCGGGTGCACCAGCATCGCGGATGACTCGGACCCCATCAACCCCGAGCGAGCCACCGAGTTGACCACTCGGGCATCCCGGCTCTCGCTCACCGCGGACGAGTTCTCGGCGGCCGCCCGCCTCTTTCGCTCAGGGAATCTGGACTAAAATAGTTCCGCCGGGCCGCAGTAACCCCGGGCTCCACTAATAGCCGCTTCGAGCGGCCTCGCGCCGAGAGGCGTTCTGCGGCCCGGCATTACTTTTGCCCGACATCCAGACCAAACCGGTTCGCGTGGGGTGCCGAACCAGTTGCATGTCACGCAACACCAAAGACATCCACGATCACCCTCGCGGGTGTTCTCGTTCTGCCGGTACTGGTCCTTGCTCTCTCGGGATGCACAGGTTCCGTACCATCCCAGGTGCTGCCTTCCGAGAGCAGCGCCACGGGCCAGCCGGCAGAACCCGAGGTCGTCCAGGCCGCCGAGAACACCGTCGTCACACTGAGCCTCAAGTTCATGCCGTCGAGCATCACCGTGCACGTCGGCGACACCGTCACCTGGGTGAACGGCGAGACCATCACCCACACCGTCACATCCGGTGACTGGGGCGATGTCGACGCCAAGACCGGCCTGCGCGGGTATCAGACACCCGACGGACTGTTCGACCACAGCCTCTCGCCGAAAGGCAAAGACGGTGACACCTTCGAGTACACCTTCACCGAGGCCGGCACCTTCAAGTACTACTGCCAGCCGCACCTCACCATGAACTCCGAGGTGATCGTCCTGCCGTAAGGCGGACCCACAGACCGAACCTTGTGCACCTGGGAACTGCACTAATCACACTGCACGACACACCAATAGGAGAAGACAATGCGCAAAGTAACCATGTTCGCCGGCCTCGGCCTCGCGACGGCACTCGCCCTCACCGGATGCTCAGCAGCGACCACCGCCGCACCTGAAGACGACACCATGAGCACCATGGTCGAAGACACCGTGAACAGCGACGGATCCGGCCTGCGTGCCGCTATCCAGGCCGCACTGTACGACCACGTCTACCTCGCGGCAGCGGCAATCGACCAGGCGCTTCAGGACGGTGGCGACTTGACCGCCCCCGAAACCGTCGGTGCGCTCGATGCCCTCGACGCCAACTCGGTTGCCGTGTCGAAGCTGATCGGATCGGTCTACCCCGACGCCGAGCAGCCGTTCCTCGACTCGTGGCGTTCACACATCCCGTTCTTCGTCGACTACACGCTCGGCAAGGTGACGAACGATCAGGCCAAGATCGACAAGGCCGTCTCCGACCTCGGTGGCTACGCCGTCGCGTTCGGTGAACTGATCAACTCCGTCGTGCCCGAGCTGCCGGCAGCCGCCGTGCAGGCCGAGCTCGAGGGCCACGCCACGACGCTGCTCGCGGCAATCGACGCGAACATCGCCGGTGACCCGTCGTACTTCGCGCTCGTGCAGGAGTCGGCGCACCACATGCAGATGACGCTGCAGGAGTCGGCACACCACATGCAGATGACCGCCACCGCACTCGCCGGTGGCATCGCCGCCAACAAGGGCATCCAGTAGACAATCACTGGATGGCTGGGGCTGGCGGCCTGATCCCGCCGGCCCCAGCTCTGCATCCCCACTCGACCAATGAGCCTCCAGAAGGACGTGAGATGCTTGAGACCATGGCCCACGAGAACGACACAGTCGCTGTTCCGAGCCAACAGGATCTACTCGAACGGGTCGCCACCGGCGACCAGCGGGCGTTCAGCGAACTGTACGACCAGATCTCGCCCCGCGTGTTCGGACTCATCAAACGAGTGCTGCGCGATCAGGCCCAGTCCGAAGAAGTTACTCAAGAAGTTTTCCTCGAAGTTTGGCAATCCGCTACGCGGTTTGATCCGAACAAAGGGCAAGCGACAACCTGGATTCTCACCATGGCCCACCGCAGGGCGGTAGACAGGGTGCGAGCCTCACAATCGTCACGTAACCGGGATACCAAAATCGGCATCCGCGATTACAACCCCGACTACGACACAGTCGCAGAAACCATCGAAGTACGAATCGAGCACGAAAGGGTGACCAAGGCCATGAGCCGTTTGACTGAACTGCAACGCCAGGCCGTCTCCCTCGCGTACTACGGGGGCTACAGTCACAGCGAAGTGGCCGAGCTGCTGAGCGTGCCGATCGGAACCGTGAAGACCCGACTGCGCGACGGCCTGATCCGTCTGCGCGACGAGACTGGGGGTGACGTCATGAGCCCGAATAACAAGCCGGCGGATGACGCGGCGCAACTCTCCGGCGCCTACGCCCTGAACGCCCTGAGCGCCGCCGAGCGCGAGCAGCTCGAAGCCCACATGGCCGGCAACGAGCAGACCCGCAACGAGGTCACCGAGCTCACCGACACCGCTGTGTTGCTGGGTCTGGCAGTGTCACCCCGAGGCGCCACCCGCGTCGCTCAAGGCGAGCATCATGGCGCAGCTCGCGTCGACGCCGCAGCTACCTGTCGAGCCCGCACAGACGCCCGCATCGACGCCGGCGGCTGTGCCGGGTGCGGTGGAGCGTCGGGCCACCGCGCGCTGGTTCACGCGCCCGGTTGCGGCGTTGGCTGCTGCCGCGGCATCCGTGCTGCTGATCGTCGGCGGCGGAGTGATCACCACCACGATCACCACGAACAACTACCTCGACGCCCAGGCCGGCCAGCTGGCGGCGATCAACGCGGCCGACGACTCGCAGCGCAAAGTGATCACGCTCGACGGCGGCGGAACCGCGACCCTCGTCTGGTCGGGGCAGCTCGCCAGTTCGGCGCTGATCGTCGACGGCCTCGAGCCGCTCCCGGCGACCCACGTGTACGAGCTCTGGTACATCGACTCCGCCGGCGCGAGGCCCGCCGGAACCTTCACGATCGACTCCGCGGGCAACACCTGGCGCGTGCTCGAAGGCTCGATGGCCGCGGGCGACACCGTCGGCGTCACCGTCGAACCGCGCGGCGGCTCGGATGTGCCGACGACCGACCCGGTGATCGTGATCGCGAGCGCGTAGTTCCCGCGGGACTTCCGACTCTGGTCATCCCGTCACGCGGCGGCCAGAGTGGGTGCATGCCAGAGACACCCACGAGCTACTCCGTATCGGGATCCACCACCCGCGAACGCCGGTCGAGCATCACGGCCGGCAATCAGGTGATCCCCATCGAGTCGGCGTGGGCGCCGGAGCAGCCATCCGGTCTCCCCGGCCCTGCCGAGCTTCTCGCCGCCGCCCTCGTGGGATGCCTCCTCAAGGGCCTCGAGCGCGCCCGCGCCATGATGCCCTTCGACTACGAGAGCGCCGAGATCGGCGTCACGGCACATCGGCAGGATGTGCCGCCGAAGTTCACCGAACTCGTCTACGAGATTCGGCTCGTCACCGACGAGCCGCCGCGTCGGGTCGAGTTGTTGCACCGCAACCTCACGCAGTTCGGCACGATCACGAACACTCTGTCCGCCGCTTGCGACGTTCACGGCACGATCGTGGTCACATCCAGCGACCGTTAGATCAACCGAACTTGCCGGAGACGTAGTCTTCGGTCGCCTGCACGCTCGGCTTCGAGAACATCGTCACGGTGTCGTCGTATTCGATGAGCTTGCCCGGCTGGCCGGTGCCCGCGATGTTGAAGAACGCGGTGCGGTCGGAGACACGGGATGCCTGCTGCATGTTGTGGGTCACGATCACGATCGTGTACTCCTGCTTGAGTTCCTCGATGAGGTCCTCGATGGCGAGCGTCGAGATCGGGTCGAGGGCCGAGCACGGCTCGTCCATCAGGATGACCTCGGGCGACACCGCGATGGCGCGCGCGATGCACAGTCGCTGCTGCTGGCCACCGGAGAGTCCGGAGCCGGGCAGCGCGAGGCGATCCTTCACCTCGTTCCACAGGTTGGCGCCCTGCAGGCTCTTCTCGACGAGCTCGTCCTGATCGGCCTTGGACATCCGAGTGTTGTTGAGCTTGACGCCGGCGAGCACGTTGTCGCGAATCGACATGGTCGGGAACGGGTTGGGTCGCTGAAAGACCATGCCGACCTGGCGGCGCACCAGCACGGGGTCGACGCCCGGTCCGTAGAGATTGTTGCCGTCGATGAGCACTTCACCCTCGACGCGAGCGCCGGGGATGACCTCGTGCATGCGGTTGAGCGTGCGCAGGAAGGTCGACTTGCCGCATCCGCTGGGGCCGATGAACGCGGTGACCGTGCGCGGTTCGATCTTGAGCGTGACGCCTTCCACGGCCTTGAACTTGCCGTAGTACACGTTCAGGTCGTTGACCTCGATGCGCTTTGACACGGGTTTCCTTTGCTGTCTGACTCCCGGCCTAGCGGCCGAGCTTGGGGGAGAAGATGCGGGCGATGAGGCGAGCAATCAGGTTGAGCGCCATGACGATGAGGATGAGGGTGAGCGCGCCGGCCCACGCGCGATCCAGGTAGGGCTGCACGTCGGAGCCGGGGTTCGCGTACTGGTTGTAGACGAACACCGGAAGCGACATCATCCGGTCGCTGAACAGGTCGTAGTTCATGTTCGTCGTGTAGCCGGCGATGATCAGCAGCGGCGCGGTCTCGCCGATGACGCGGGCGATGGCGAGCGTCACACCGGTCGTGATACCCGCGATCGAGGTGGGGATGACGATCTTCAGAATGGTCAGCCACTTCGGAACACCCAGTGCGTAGGATGCCTCGCGCAGCTCGTTCGGCACCAGCTTGAGCATCTCCTCGCTCGAGCGAACCACCACGGGGATCATCAGCAGCGAGAGCGCGACCGCGCCACCGAACCCGAACCGGATGCCCGGGTCGCCCGTGATGAGCGCGAAGAACGCGAACGCGAACAGTCCGGCGACGATCGACGGGATGCCCGTCATCACGTCGACGAAGAACGTGATCGCCCGGGCCGAGGGTCCGGTTCCGTACTCGACGAGATAGATGGCGGTCAGCAGGCCGACCGGGATGGAGATCGACCGCGGCCATTCCGGTGATCTCTAGCGTTCCGACGATGGCATGCAGAGCGCCGCCGCCCTCACCGACGACGTTGCGCATCGAGTTGCTGAAGTAGGTCAGGTCGAAGCGCGCCAGCCCGTTCACGAGCACGGTTCCGAGCAGCGAGACGAGGGGAAGCAGCGCGATGATGAACGCGGTGGTCACGAGCGAGGTGACGAGACGGTTCTTCGCCTGGCGCATGCCCTCGACGAGGTACGCGACGACGAAGATCAGGATGTCGAACAGCACCGTGCCGACGAAGATGGCAAGCACGAGGTTGAACTCGGTGCTGCTCCCGGCGGCGATGAGGCCGAACAGCAGTCCCATCGCGACCCAGCTGCCGACGAGTAGCGCCCACGGCGCCCACTTCGGCAGTCGACCCGAGGTGAGCGAGTTGACGATTCCCGCGGTCGTGGCGGTCGTGGCGGTCATCAGTTGGCTCCCGAGAATGCCTTGCGGCGGTTGATGACGAATCGCGCGATGGAGTTGATGATCAGGGTGATGACGAAGAGGATGAGCCCGGTCGCGATGAGCGCGTTGACGTTAACTCCGTAGGCCTCGGGAAAGTTCAGTGCGATGTTTCCGGCGATAGTCGGGGAGTTCTGAGATCCGGTGAGCACGAAGCTGATCAGCACCGCCGGGGAGAGCACCATGGCGACGACCATAGTCTCGCCGAGCGCGCGGCCGAGTCCGAGCATGGCGGCCGAAATGATTCCGGGGCGGCCGAAGGGCAGCACCGCCATCTGAATCATCTCCCACCGCGTCGCGCCGAGGGCGAGCGCGGCCTCCTCGTGTAGGACCGGGGTCTGCAGGAAGACCTCCCGCGTGATGGCAGTGATGATCGGGATGATCATGACCGCGAGCACGATCGCGACCGTGAGGATGGTGCGGCCGGTACCGGACACGGGCGGGGTGAACAGCGGGAACCAGCCCATGTTGTCGACCAGCCACGTGTAGAGCGGCACGACAGCGGGGGCGAGAATCTTGATGCCCCAGAGGCCGAAGACGACCGACGGTACTGCCGCGAGCAGGTCGATGATGTAGCCGAGAGTCTGGGCGACCCGACGCGGCGCATAGTGCGAGATGAACAGCGCGATGCCGAGCGAGATCGGGAGCGCCATGAGCAGGGCGAGAAACGCCGACCAGACGGTACCGAACGCGAGCGGAGCAACGTACTCCCAGAAGCTCGACGGCGAACCCTTGAGTTCGGCCGGGTCTACGACGAGGGCGGGGATGCTCTGAGCGAGGAGAAAGATTGCGACCGCCGCGAGGGCGGCGAGAATGAGGCTGCCGGCGATGACCGTTGCGCCGGAGAAGATTCGGTCGGCGGGACGGAGCTTGGCTCTGGGCGACGGGGCTGCTGTCGTCATTCCTGACTTCCTGCGCGATCGAACGGGAACGTTCGGGTGGAGCGAACTGGGGGGAATGCTTCAAGTCTGTCGGGCTGCGACCCGGCGTGCAATGTGCACAGGAGTCGCAGCCCGACAGTTACTTGATGTGGTTACTGAAACAGTTACTTGATCGACGCGAGAATTGCGGCAACCTTGTCAGACAGCTCGGCCGACATCGGTGCTGCGCCAGCGGAAGCGGCTGCTTCGGCCTGGCCCTCGGCGCTCGTGATGTAGCCGATGTACGCCGGCGACCAGCGGCGCGACATCAGCCTTCACGTACTCGTTGCAGGCGATGATGTAGCTCACCAGAACGAGCGGGTAGTGGCTCGGGTCGGTCGTGGTGCGGTCCAGCTTGATCGACAGGTCGGTCGCGCCTGCGGTGTCACCGGCGGGCGAGCCCGTGACGACTGCCGCGGCGGCCTCGGCGCTGTAGGGAACGAACTCGTCGCCCACCTTGAGAGCCACGGTGCCGAGGTCTCCGGCCTTCGATGCGTCGGCGTAGCCGATCGTGTTGGTGCCGTTGGTAACAGCGTCAACAACACCCGAGGTGCCCTGAGCTGCCTCACCGGTCGCGTACGGGAACGGGTCGGCCGGCTTCTCGGTCCAGACATCAGGTGCGTTCTGGAACAGGTAGTCGGTGAAGTTCTTCGTCGTACCCGAGTCGTCCGAGCGGTGAACGGCCGTGATGGCTGCTGACGGGAAGGTCACGCCCTCGTTGAGAGCGGCGATGGCCGGGTCATTCCAGCTGGTGATGTCGCCCTTGAAGATCTTCGCGAGGGTCAGCGCGTCGAGGTTGAGCGTGTCAACACCCTCGACGTTGAAGATCACGGCGATCGGGGAGATGTAGGCGGGAACCTGGATGTAACCGGTGTCGGGAACGCACGCTGCGAATCCGCCGTCGATTTCCTCCTGCTTGAGAGCCGAGTCGGTTCCGGCGAAGTCCGAGCCGCCACCGATGAAGGTCTCGCGGCCGGCGCCCGAGCCGGTGGGGTCGTAAGTGATGTTGACGTCGGGGTTGGCGGTCTGGAATGCGGCGATCCACGCTTCCTGTGCCGAACCCTGCGACGATGCGCCGGCGCCAACCAGCGTGCCGGACAGCGCGCTTTCGGTCGGCTCAGCGGGTGCCTCGTTGGCAGCGCAAGAGGAGAGGAGGATGGTGCCGACAACTGCAATGGCACCGATGGTGCCAAGGCGCTTGAAGTTCACGTTATGCCCTTCGGATGTGTGATTACTTTTGGTGTGGGCCAGTGCGACCCAAGGACCAAACGTAGGTCGCACGGTTAACCACGATCGCCCCGCAAGGTAAACGGATAGTGAACGACGACCGAACGGCCTGCGCACCAAGTGCGTTCAGGGCTGTCAGTGCGGGCTGTGCGTCTCCGCGGCCACAATGCCGGTCAACGGATGATCGCGCGAGACGTGAAGCACCGTGAAGTCGCCCGTGCCGAGCGACACGGCTCGACGCAGTTCGGAGTCGATTGCCGACTTGGTCTGCGCCGCAACCTCTCCGACGATGAGAGGGAGCACGGGCCCGTGGCTGCACAGCACGACGCTGGCCTGCCGCTTGAGGCGCTTGCGAACGATCGCAGCGACGGTGTCGTGGCCGCTTTCGTAGGCATCCTGACTGATGCCCGCGATGGCTTTGGCTTCTATGCCGGTCACGCGGGAGAGCGGCTCGACGGTGGCGCGGCAACGGGCGGCCGTGCTGGTGATGATCTTCGTCGGGCCGAACGCCGCGATGGCCCCGGCGATCAGTTCGGCTTGATCGCAGCCGCGCTGCATGAGTGGTCGGGTCGAGTCCGGGCCATCCCACGTCTGCGGCGGAACCGCCTTGCCGTGGCGCACGGCGACGATCGCGAAGGTGCGCGCCCGGCCGGTGATGAGCAACTCGGCGAACCGGTCGATCACCTCGACGTCGTGCGGGTAGCTGAGCTTCTTGCGTACCTTCTCGAGCGGTAGCCACTCGAGCGAGGCAATCTCGGCATTCGGGGTGAACTTCGCGAGCTCGAGCGCGTGGTCGTCGACCTCCGCCGCCCAGTAGTGCACGACCTTGTCGCGCCCGCCCGGCAGTGTGTACTCGACGGTTCCCAGCGGAGCACCCAGCGTGACGGCCAGTCCGGTCTCTTCCGCGATTTCCCGCACCGCGGTCTGCGGAAGCATTTCGCCCGGGTCAATCTTGCCCTTGGGAAGGGAGACATCGGCTCGGGTGTCGCGGTGCACTACCAACACCTTGGCTACCCCACCGACGAGCCGCCAACAGACGGCGCCTGCGGCGAGAACGGGACCCTGGGACGAAACTGAACTCACTAGGCGACCCTCACCGCAGAACTCCGCCACGTTTGCGTCGGGAGATCTGCCTCATCACTACATTCTGCAGGTCGGCGAGCGGTCTGCCGTCGTCGGAGGTGCTGTGGCGCGTCCACGTGCCGTCAGATTCGAGCCACCATGACGACGTGGCATCCGACATCGATAGGTCGAACAGCGCATCGATCTGACCGAGGTGTTCCTCACTGGTGAGGCGAACCAAGGCTTCGACCCGGCGGTCGAGGTTGCGATGCATCATGTCGGAACTGCCGATGAACACCTGGGGGTCGCCGTTGTTGACGAACGAGAAGATGCGCGAGTGCTCGAGGTATCGACCCAGAACCGACCGCACCCGGATGTTCTCGCTGAGGCCCGGTTGACCGGGCTTGAGCCCGCAGATGCCGCGCACCACCAGGTCGACGGGCACGCCGGCGTTGCTCGCGCGGTACAGCGCGTCGATGATCGCCTCGTCGACGATCGAGTTCAGTTTGATGCGGATGCCGCTGGGCAGGCCCTGTGCCGCGTTCTTCGCTTCCGTGCGGATTCGCTTCAACAGCCCGTTGCGCAGATGGAGCGGAGCCACCAGCAGCCGCTTGAACTTCTTCTCGATCGCATACCCGGAAAGCTCGTTGAACAGGCGGGTGAGGTCTTTGCCGACCTGATCGTCGGCGGTGAAGAAGCCGAGGTCTTCGTAGAGGCGGCTGGTCTTCGGGTTGTAGTTGCCCGTCCCGATGTGGCTGTAGTGGCGAAGCACGCCACCCTCCTGGCGCACGACGAGCGCGAGCTTGCAGTGGGTCTTCAGGCCGACGAGGCCGTACACGACGTGAACGCCGGCCTTCTCCAGCTTGCGCGCCCAGGAGATGTTCGCGGTCTCGTCGAAGCGCGCCTTGATCTCGACGAGGGCAAGAACCGCTTTGCCGGCCTCGGCCGCGGCGATGAGCGCCTCGACGATGGGGCTGTCACCGCTGGTTCGGTACAGGGTCTGCTTGATGGCGAGTACGTCCGGATCGCTCGCCGCCTGCTCGAGGAAGGCCTGAACGCTCGTTGAGAACGACTCGTAGGGGTGGTGCACGAGAACGTCTTCGCGCGCGATCGAGGCGAAAATGTTCGGTTTCGAGTTCGGTTCGAACGGCAGCAGGTTGACGCTTGTCGTCGGAACGTGGCGCGGGTAACGCAGGGCCGGCCGGTCGAGGCGGGTCAGCTGGAAGAGCCCGCCGAGGTCGAGAGGGGCCGGCAGTCGGTACACCTCCTGCTCGGTCACTGCGAGTTCTCGCACCAGCAGGCTGAGGGTCACCGGATCCATGTCGTCGGTGATCTCGAGCCGGATCGGCGGGCCGAAGCGCCGAGAGAGAATCTGCTTCTCCAAGGCCTGGATGAGGTTCTCTGATTCGTCCTCGTCGACCTCGACGTCCTCGTTGCGGGTGACCCGGAACTCGTGGTGGGCAATGATCTCCATGCCGGGGAACAGGTCGCCCAGGTGATTGGAGATGAGGTCTTCGAGAGGGATGTAGCGCAGGCGGCCCGTGCCGTCATCCGGAAGCTGGATGAATCGCGGCAGATTCGACGGAACCTTCAGTCGCGCGAACTCTTCCTTCTCCGTCTTCGGGTTGCGCACCCGAATGGAGAGGTTGAGGCTCAGCCCCGAAATGTAGGGGAACGGATGCGCCGGGTCCACCGCCAGCGGCATCAGAACCGGGAAGATCTGGGTAGAGAAGATCTCGTCGATGCGCTCCCGGTCCACCTCGCCCAGGTCGGCCCACGTCTCGATGTGGATGCTCGCGTCGTCGAGTGCCGGCTTGAGTGTCTCGCTGAAGACCTTCGCGTGCCGTTCCTGCAACTCGTGCGCCTTCGCACTGACGAGAGCCAACACCTCGGCGGGCGGAGTTCCCACATTGGTCGGCACCGCAAGTCCGGTGACGATGCGGCGCTTGAGGCCCGCGACGCGCACCATGAAGAACTCGTCGAGGTTGCTCGCAAAGATCGCCAAGAAGTTCGCCCGCTCCAGCAGGGGGACGTTGTCGTCTTCGGCAAGCTCGAGCACGCGCTGGTTGAACGCCAGCCAGCTCAGCTCGCGATCGAGATACCGGTCCGGGGGCAAGGTGCCGTCGTCGATGCTCGACGACTCGTCGAGGTCGTACTCGTCGAGCGAATCGGTGGCGGCACCCGCATCAGCGAGCGTCTCGGGAGTATCCATCCGTTCATACTGCCACCCCCAAGTGAACAGCGTCTTACTTCGTCGAACCGCCCGCATCCGCCCCAAATCCGGCCGCGGGAGGGACGGGTGGGGGCACCTGGACAGTTAGGAGGCGACCGGGACGTCGGATGGCTCGGGCTCGTCGTCGTACACATTGAAGCGGTAACCGACGTTGCGCACCGTGCCGATGAGCGACTCGAGGTCGCCGAGCTTGGCGCGCAGCCGCCGCACGTGCACGTCGACGGTGCGGGTGCCGCCGAAGTAGTCGTAGCCCCACACCTCACTGAGCAACTGCTCGCGAGTGAACACCCGGCTGGGATGCGTCGCCAGGAAGCGCAGCAGCTCAAATTCCTTGTAGGTGAGGTCGAGCGGTTTGCCCTTCACCTTCGCCGAGTAGCTCGCCTCATCGATCACGACACCCGAGGCGTGGATCTTCGTGCTGACCGGGTCTTGAGCCTGCCGTCCGAGTGCGAGGCGAATGCGGGCATCCGCTTCGGCGGGCCCCGCTGTGGAGAGGATGACGTCGTCGACGCCCCAGTCGGCTGACACCGCGGTCAGCCCACCCTCGGTAAGGATCAGGATGAGCGGAACGTTCACCCCGGTGGTGGTCAGGATCTTGCACAGTGACTTGGCGCTCGCGAGGTCGGCCCTGGCATCCACAAAGATCAGATCGCAAGTGGGCGCGGAAACGAGCGAAGCAGGTGAGGCGGGAATCTGCTTCGTCGTGTGGCTCAGGAGCCCCAATGCGGGAAAGACGTCAGTGTCGACCGCAGAGGTAAGGATCAACAGCTGCGCCAATCGTCCTCCAAAGTGCGTAGGACACATTCTAGGGTGCCGCCTAGAATCGAGGTATGACGTGGCAACTGTTCAGCGTGCTCCCGGTGTGGGTTGCGTCGCTGGCGGCGGCCGTAGTCATCGCCGTGACGAGTGCTCCTGGCACAGCGGTGACGTGGTTGGCGATCGCGTTGGCCGGTGCCGTAATCGCGACGTTCTTCATTCAGCTGGGCATCCAGCGCAAAGAGGGTTTCGTCGTGCGCGCGATGGCGAGCATTGGCGGTTCGGTAGTCGTGCTCGCGGTTGCCTCGGGGATCTTCGCTCTCGCCGGTTGATAGTATTGACCCATGCTTCTCGCCCTTGAGCTCTTCTTCGTTGGCCTGCTGCTGCTGGCCACGCTCTCAATCGGCTTTGTCTCCGTGGTCGTGCTCTACAACCTGTTTCGCGGACAGCGCTAGCCGCGGGCGACCGCCCCGACCGTGATCTCACTCAACGCCGACGCTCCGGCGGAACTCGCTCCCCTCACCTGGTTGATCGGCGTGTGGGAGGGCACCGGTGTCGTGCACTACGACGTCGCCGGCGAGACCCAGACCGTCGAGTTTGGGCACCGGCTCAGCTTCACGCACGATGGGCTGCCGCACCTCAACTACAACTCCTATACGTGGCTGCTCGATGACGCCCTCACCCCGCACGTGACGGAGACCGGCTACTGGCGCCTGAGCCGTCCCGCCGCCGACGGCGACCCGGGCCCGGGAATGCTGACCGGCATCGGGCCGCGACCATTCACGACCGCATCGGCGGTCGAAACCCTGCGCAATGCGGCGGGCGGGTTCGATATCGAGGTATCGATCGTGCACCCCAACGGCGTGAGCGAGTTGTATCTGGGTCAGGTGAAGGATGCCCGAATCGACCTGGCCACCGACGCCGTCGTGCGCACCGCCCGAGCGAAGGAGTACACCGCTGCCACCCGGTTGTATGGACTCGTCGACTCGCACCTGCTCTGGGCGTGGGACATCGCCGCCCTCGGTCAGCAGCTCGCCACCCACGCGTCGGGGAGGTTGGCCCGTGTCGACTGAGCCAGTTTCTGCGATCGCCGCCCAGTTTGCCGCACGCTCCGGCGCCGTCGGCTCGCCGCCCGAGCACTACGGCAACCCGCTGGGCGAGCAGAAGGCGCTCGCCGCGGGTCAGGCCGTCGTGTTGCTGGCCGACCGGTCCGTCATCACGGTCACCGGCCCCGATCGCCTCACCTGGCTGGATTCGCTCACCTCGCAGTCCCTCACGAAGCTCGCAACCGGGCGAATCGGCCGAGACTCTCCTGCTCGACCCGACCGGCCACCTCGAGCACGCGATGCGCGTGATCGACGACGGCGAGACGACCTGGTTGTTGGTGGATGCCGCGGAGGGCGCACCCCTGCCGCCTGGCTCGACCGCATGCGTTTCATGCTGCGCGTGGAGATCGCCGATCGCTCCGCCGATTTCGCCACCATCGGAACGCTGGCGGATGCCACGGCCGGCGTCATCCCCGCTGGCATCCCCGCTGCCGCGCCGAACGGTGTGCCGCTGGTGTGGTCCGATCCGTGGGCCGAAGTCGCGGCCGGCGGACACCAGTACGCGCGAGTGTCGCCGCACCCGGCCTCCGCGTGGACCTATCGCGAGGTGCTCGTCGAGCCGACCGCGGATCTGTCGGCCCTGACCGCTGCGGGAACTCTCGCCCTCGAAGCGCTGCGGATTGCCGCGTGGCGCCCGCGGCTGTCGAGCGAGGCCGACGACAAGTCGATCCCGCACGAACTGGACTGGCTGCGCTCCGCCGTGCACCTGAACAAGGGCTGCTACCGCGGTCAGGAGACGGTCGCGAAAGTGCACAATCTGGGGCATCCGCCGCGCCGTCTGGTGATGCTGCACCTGGACGGTTCCGAGGGCGTGCACCCGGTCGCCGGCGACGACGTGCTGCTGCCTGCGCCCGCCGAGACTGCGACGGCCGAGACGGCGACGGGCGAGACGGCCGAGACTGGCCGAGACGCGCCGGGCACGCCGAACCCAAGTCCGTCGGCCGCGTGACCTCGACCGCCCTGCACTACGAGCTGGGGCCGATAGCGCTCGCCGTGATCAAGCGCAGCGTCGACCCTGCGACGGAGCTTGCGGTTCGGGCCGCGGACGGCACCATAATCGCCGCAGCCCAGGAGGTTATCGTGCCGCCGGATGCCGGCGCATCCGCAAACGTGCCTCGCATTCCCCGCCTCGGCGCCGTCACCCGATAGTGGCCGATATGTCCGATTCGGCGGCGTTGCGCAGACTCGAACGGCAGGTTCGGCGGCGTCTCGACGTGCGGGTCGCATCTCGTCGCGTGTGGGACTCGCTGCCCGCGATCATCCAGATTGTTGCCGCTGTGGTCGCCGCGTACTCGATCGCGCGCTGGGGGTTGGGGCATCCGGTGCCTGTCATGGCGGTGACCGTGTCGATCACGTCGCTGGGTCTGACTCGGGATGCCCGGCCGCGCCGCGTTGCCGAGACGGTGACGGGGGTGGTGATTGGAGTCGCGGTGAGTGACGCGCTCGCGATTGTCTTCGGCAAGGGAGTCTGGCAGCTCGCGGTCGTGCTGCTGGTGGTGCTCATCGTGGGGCGTGCGGTGTCGTCGAACCCGTCGTTTGCGATTGCGGCCGCCGTGCCGTCGGCGATCGTCGTTCTGCTTCCGACGACGGAGGGCGGCGACTTCGGGCGCACCTTCGATGCCGCCGTCGGAGGGGCGATTGCCTTGGCGGTCACTGCGTTGATCCCGCGCAACCCGCGCGCGACCGCCACTCGCGATCGCCGTGCCCTGTTGTCGACGATCGACCAGGCCCTTGACTCGCTGGTCGATTCGCTCGCCACCGCGGACACGGCCGCGGGCGAGTTGGCTCTGTCCCGGTTGCGGGCCACCCAACCACTGGTCGATTCGTGGACGACCTCGCTGGACACCGCTCTCGCCGTCTCCCGGATCTCCCCGTTTCTGCGCCCGCGACTTCCCGAGCTGCAGCGGGATGTGCGTGTTCTGTCCGCCGCCGACCTCACCGCGCGTCACCTGCGCTCGGTCGCTCGACGGGTCGAGTTCTTGGTGCGCGACGGCGTTCGTCGGCCCGCGCTAGCCGAGTTGATCGGACAGTTTGCGACGGGCATCCGGCTGCTGGGCGAGGAGTTGGATGACCCGCAATTGGCCGGCGCATCCCGTTCGCTCATGGCCGACGTTGCCCGCCGTCTGGACCCGGCCCGGATGATGCCCGACGCTGGGATCACCGATTCCGCGATTGTGCTGATGCTGCGTCCGCTCGCGGTCGACATTTTGGTCGGTTCCGGGATGCCCATCGACGAGGCCCGCGCGGCCCTGCCCCAGTTGTAACGGAGCCGAGAGCCGAGGTGCGGCAATCCGCCCTTCGACGGGCCCGGGAGGGGTCGATTGCCGCACCTCACCACTCGAACCCCTGCGGCTGCACCGCCGCCCAGGCGACAGTCAGCTCGCCGAGCCGCCACCGCGAGCGTCCGCCGAGCACCGGCCAGCCGGCATCCCGCAGCGACTCGACGACGGCGACCCAGCGCTGCGACGGCCCGTACACTCCGAGCCCCGAGTGAACCGCCCACCAGCGATCGAGGTCGGCGAGCAGCTCGTGCACCCGCTCGCCGGGCACGTTGCGGTGAATCAGAACCTTGGGCAGCCGCTCCGCGACGATCGACGGCTCCTCGAGCGACGCCAGCCGCAGCGAGATGGTTAGCGACATGGGGCCGTCGGCCGTGACATCCACCCACGACGCCACGCGACCGACCTCATTGCAGGTGCCTTCGACGAGCACGCCGCCGGGCTGAAGCCGCGAGGTCATCAGGTGCCAGGCATCCAGAACCTCGCCCTCGTCGTACTGCCGCAGCACGTTGAGCGCGCGAATCACGACGGGCCGTTCGCCCGGAACCTCGAACCCTCCCAGCGCGAACCGCACCCCCGGTCGAGCGGATGCCGCGGCCACCGCCACCCGCGATGGCTCGATCTCCAGCCCGAGTACCTGCACGTCGGGTCGCACCCGCGCGAGCCGCTGATGCAGTTCGAGGGTCGTGGTCGCGGATGCCCCGTACCCGAGGTCCACGACGAGGGGGACCTCGGCCCGACGCAGCGCTGGCAGCTGCGCGATCCACCGGTCGATGCGGCGCAGCCGGTTGGTCCCGGTGGTTCCGCGGGTCACTTGGCCGATGGGCATGGGTCCATTGTCTCGCGTCACGGTGGTCGAGCTTGTCGAGACCCGGCCGGAGGAGTTGCCGTCGGATGCGGCGTATCGACCCAACCGCGCTCTTGACCCTCGCCGCATATTGCGGTTAACTGCAACAGACATGAATACGACGCCCACCCGCACCTACGACAACACCACGCGCGCCGCCGCGATGGTGCAGACGCGCAATGCGATTCTCGGTGCCGCTTTCGCCCTCAGCGCCGAGCGGCTCAGCGCCGAGATCGTTCTGGCCGATGTCGCCGACCGTGCGGGCACGACGGTCAAGACGGTGCTTCGACACTTCGGCACCCGCGAGGCGCTGTTCGATGCGGTAATCGAGTTCGCGACCCGGGAGATCGCCGACGAGCGGTCCTCGCCGGCCGGCGACATTGACGCGGCCATCGCCGCTGTGCACGCGCACTACGAGCGGCGTGCCGATTGGGTGCTGCGGATGCTCGGCCAGGAACACTCCGACCCGCGAATCCACGACATCGTCGAACAGGGTCGGCTCGTGCACCGCGAGTGGGTGATGGCCACGTTCGCGCCGCAACTCGAGTTGGTCGACGCGGATCGGCTCGCGGCATCCGTCGACCTGCTCGTGGTCGCGACAGACATCTACACCTGGACGATTCTGCGCCGAGACATTGGGCTCACCGTGGCTGACACCGCCAAACGGGTGCGGATGCTCGTGACAGCGATCGTGCCGCCCGCCAAAGAAAGGTAGAGACATGTCACACGTTCTGTTCGTCACCTGGGACGGCGGCGGTAACGTGCCGCCCGCGCTCGCGATTGCCGCTGAGCTGAGCAGTCGCGGCGACACGGTGCGTTTTCTCGGCCACGAGCGCCAGCGCGCCAGCGTCGAGGAGCACGGATTCCGGTTCGACTCGTTTGCCAGAGCGCGAGAGTGGTCGGTACTGGAGGCGAGATCCGGACCGACCGCCCCGCTGGCGTTCGCCGCGGTGTTCACCGACAAGGGCATGGGTGAGGATGTCGCTGCCGCCGTCGCCGCGGAACCGGTGGACTTCGCGGTGATCGACGGTCTGCTTCTGGGCGCCATGGCCGGCGCCGCCCGGGTTGGACTGCCGTACTCGGTGCTCGTCCACACCTTTCTCAGCGTCATGGATGCCACGCTCAACCGAGGACCGCTGGCCCTCATCGCGCGGCTCAGGGGGCTGAATCCGCGTCGGCTGTATGCCGGGGCCGACCGCGTGATTGTCGCGACACTCGACTCTCTCGACTCGGCGTCGCCCGGGCCCTCCCACGCGGTCTGGACTGGACCGATGGTGACTGGCGCGGTTTCGCCCGCCGAGCATCCGCCCGTCGTGCTCGTCAGCCTCAGCACGACTTACATCGCCGGTCAGCGCGAGGCGCTCCAGTCGATTCTCGACGGTATGTCCTCGGTGCCGGTGAGGGTGGTCGTCACGACCGGGCCCGCCGTGGATCCGGCGTCGCTCACTGTGCCGCCCAATGCCGAGGTGCACGAGTTCGTTCCGCACGCCGAGCTGATGCCTCGGGCATCCCTCCTGATCGGTCACGGCGGTCACGCGACGACGATGCTTGCCCTCGCCCACGGCGTGCCCATGCTGGTGCTCCCGATGTCGTCGACGTTCGACCAGCCGACCATTGCCCGCGTCATCGAGGAGTGGGGTGCCGGGATCGCGCTGAAGAAGGGCGCGAGTGGCGCCGAGATTCGGGCCGCTGCCGAACGTGTGCTGGGCAGCGCACGCTATCGAAATGCGGCCGAAGCGCTGGCTGCGCAGATTCGCGATCACGATGCAGCGGCCCTGGCGGCAGATGCGCTAGCGACGGCATCTATGTCGGTTGAGTAGCCGCCGGAGGCGAGGCAACGAGACCACGGTGGTCGAGCTCGTCGAGACCCGGCAGTGCCACCAGGGTCTCGACAAGCTCGACCATCGCGCTCCGATCTGGTATATTCAACCAATCAGTTGAATACGCCATGACGAGGACCCCATGCCCACCGACCAGCTCAGCCGCACCTTCGCGGCACTCGCCGACCCGACCCGGCGCGCAATGCTGAGTCGCCTGTCGACCGGCGCGGCAACGGTCGGGCAGCTTGCCGAGCCCTTCGACCTCACCTTCGCCGCAATCTCAAAGCACCTGCGAGTGCTCGAGACCGCGGGGCTCGTGAGCCGAGGCAAGGACGCCCAGTACCGTCCGGCCCAGTTGGATGCCCGGCCGCTCGCCGTGGCATCCGCCTGGTTCGGCGACTACGAGCGGTTCTGGGCAGACAGTCTCGGTGCGCTCGACACTCTCCTCACCCAGCTTCAGAACGACAGCCCCACGAAAGGACACAACAATGACTGACACCTTCACCATTACTCGCACGCTCGCGGCCCCGCCCGAGTTGGTGTGGGATGCCTGGACCAAGCCCGAACACTTCGCCGTCTGGTTTGGCTCCGAGGCCGTCGAGGTTCCGCTCGATACCGTCACGCTCGACGTGCGGGTCGGTGGCACGCTCGCCGCGGTCATGCTGATTCCGGATGGCACGCGCATCGACTGGACCGGCGAGTACACCGAGGTCGACCGCCCCAACCGTCTCGGCTTCACTCTGTCGGATGACCCGAGCCGGCCGGCCGGCATCCCCATAGTTGCGACGTTCACGGCAGTCGACGGCGGCACCGAGGTGTCGATCGTTCAGGACCGTGGCGACTTCGACGACGCTCAGGTGCAGGCCACCATCGACGGCTACAACCAGTTCTTCGACTCGATGGAGCGAGTGGTCGCCACGATGTAGCACCGGCGCCGGGCTACGCTTAACCCCATGACGCACACCCTGATCCTGCTCCGCCACGGCCAGTCCGACTGGAACCAGAAGAACCTGTTCACCGGATGGGTCGACGTGCGGCTCAGCGAGCAGGGCGTCGTGGAGGCGAAGCGCGCGGGGGAGCTGCTCGCGGCATCCGGCCTCAAGCCCGACGTGCTGTACACGAGCCTGCTGACCCGCGCCATCCAGACCGCGAACCTCGCGCTCGAGGAAGCCGACCGCGCGTGGCTGCCGGTGAAGCGCAGCTGGCGTCTCAACGAGCGCCACTACGGCGCGCTTCAGGGTCTCGACAAGGCGGAGACGCTCGAGAAGTACGGGCCGGAGCTGTTCCAGACGTGGCGCCGCAGCTTCGACACCCCGCCGCCGGTGCTCGAGGATGACGCCGAGTACAGCCAGGTGCACGACGAGCGCTACGTCGGAATCGACGGCGAGGTGCCCCGCACCGAGAGCCTCAAGATCGTCATCGATCGGATGCTGCCGTACTGGTTCAGCGACATCACCGTCGACCTCGCCGCCGGCAAGACCGTGCTGGTGACCGCGCACGGCAACTCGCTGCGCGCGCTCGTCAAGCACCTCGACGGCATCAGCGACGACGCCATCGCCGAGCTCAACATTCCGACGGGCATCCCGCTGGTTTACGAGTTGGATGACGCGTTCGCGCCGACCGGCCCCGGCCTCGTACCTCGACCCGGATGCCGCGGCCGCCGGTGCCGCGGCGGTTGCGGCGCAGGGTAAGAAGTAGCTCCGAAACCCCGCCTATTCTCTTTGAGGCTCGCTGATTAGCGGGCCCCGCGGAATCTCGCTGAACGGTCGACCCTCGCGCGGGGAATCCATGTCGAAGTAGTTCGCCCATGCGTCGGCGGCGAGACAGCGGAAGGCGGGAACGCGGAACTCTTGCTGCCGCAACCTCGTGGCGAGGAAGCGGCTGAGGTCTAGCCAAGGCACGCCCTCGTTGGCGGCGAACGTCTCGTCGGTGCGAATCAACATCAATACACCGTCTACCCCGACCGTCAATGTTAGCTTGCCCACGATCGACGAAGCGCAAGCGCGATAGTCGGTGGCGAGCTTTCGGCGGGGAAGGTCGACGCGAAACGCAGCTACGGCATTCTTCCCGACGAGTGCCACGCAGACGACGCTGTTGGGGGCGATGAATCCTGGCGAATGGAGAAGCTCGACCAAGAGCTCGGCTGTCGATCGGGCTTGGATCACATCTTTCACGGCATCAGCCTCCGGGCACACGTGTAGCGCTGTCAGTCTCAGCGGTGGATCGGTTGACAACTCCGTACCGATCTCGATGTGTGTGGACAAGCCGAACGGACGCCCAACGGGCCTGTAATGCTGCCCGAATGCTCTTGGCTCCGAATGTTTGTGGCGTATACTCAAGCTATACGTATAGCAACTCCATACGGTTTCGCGAATGATCCGGTCGTTCCGGCACAAAGGCCTTGAGCGCTTCTTC
The DNA here is from genome assembly GCA_963787305.1 of uncultured bacterium. Lineage (GTDB taxonomy): Bacteria > Actinomycetota > Actinomycetes > Actinomycetales > Microbacteriaceae > Rhodoglobus. The sequence continues at coordinate 14,947 of CAWBCL010000002.1, read as the reverse complement.
GAGAACGGCAGCAAGGCGGGCATCCAGCCCGCTCATGCAGATCGCCTGCAGAAGCAGTTGACGGTTCTGAACGGGGCTGGATTGCTAGCCGACATCCCGACCGCATGGCGTCTGCACCGACTGGCGGGCAGGAGCGACGCCGGTGGGCTTGGCGGTCACCATGCGATCTGGGTCAGCGCAAACTGGCGGTTGACCTTCTTGTTCGAAGGCAACGACGTGCACCTTCTGGACTACCTGGACTATCACTGAAAGAAGACAAGAGCATGGCCGACATGTATAACCCAGCCCACCCTGGTGAGCTACTTGATGACTACCTCAACGGCGTGAGCCTCGCTGAGGCCGCCCGACGCATGGGAATTACAAGGGCTACGTTGTCCCGCATCCGGAATGGACATGCGGCCATCAGCGCAGACATGGCTCTGCGCCTCAGCGAACTGCTTGGCACATCAGCCGAAGTTTGGCTCAACATGCAGACGGCTCACGACCTGTGGGTCGCGCGAAACAGGCCGAGGCCTCGAGTGCAGTCGTTGGTACCGAGCGAGTTTCCCGCGTTCGCTGGATCAGCTCATGCGCGCCCCATCACGCTCGCTTCCGTCAACGATCATCGCGACCCGATCGTGCCAGCTAACTAGAAGCCATGATCATTCCGGCAGCGCCACCAACTTGCGCACCTGAAGCGCGAACGCGAGCTTGAGGCGGGCACGCGGGTCGTGCAGGTCGACGCCGATGAGGTCGGTGATGCGCGACATCCGGTGCTTCATCGTGTTGTAGTGGATGAACAGCCGTCGGGCGGCGTCCGCGGCGTTGCCGGTGCCGAGGAACATCTCGAGCGTCTCGCACAGCTCCGAGCCGGTCGCGGCGTCGGCGGCGATCAGCGGGCCGAGTTCCTGTTCGACGAGTTCGCCGAGCAGGTCTTCGGGCACCGCGAGAATGACTCGTTCCAAGGCAAGCAGGTCGAAGCGCACGTTCGGGCGCCCGGTGGCTTGTGCGATCGAGAGGGCCGACCGGGCGGCGGTGTGCGACGCCGCGAGCTGTGACATCGACTCGGCGACGCTGCCGGTGGCAACGCTGACGTGACCGCCGCCGAGGCGGGAGAGCGTCTCGCGCCAGTGCTCGGTGGCGGTCCAGGGTGTGGCATCCGCCGGGATGGATGCCGCGGGCACGATCGCGACCGCCTCTTGCCCGCGCGCCCACGCGACGGCACCCCGCTCGAGCCCGGCCTCCGCGGCGCGGGCGATCGCGGCATCCGCAAGTTCGTGGCTCATGCGGGCGAGAACGACGACGTGGTCGGAGCCGAAGTCCCAGCCGAACAGGCGGGACCTTTCCCGTACGAGTGACTCGTCGATGGGCTTGCCGGCGAGCAGTTCTTCGAGAAACAGCACGCGCATCTGGCGGTCGAGTTCGAGGCTCGCGACGGCCTGGGCGATGTGCATCCCGGCCGCGAAGCAGGCCTGGCGGATGAGTCGGCGCTGGCCGAGCGTCGGTTCGTGTTCGCCGTGCATGACGATGCGCCCGCGTTCGGTGCCGCCGACCGTGATCGGGAACGACCAGGTCTCGTCGCCCTCCGACCCGTCGGACTCGTCACCGCCGGCGCCCAACAGCTCGCCGTCTGGGTCGAGGATGCCGACGTGTCGCCCGAGCGCCCCGGCGAGAGTTCTGGCGATCTCGACGAGCCCGCCGCCGGCGAGGGCTACTCCGGTGAGGCGCTCCCGGATCGCCTCCGCTCCGGCCGGCTCCGCGCCGTACTCGGTGAGCACGACGGCGAGCACCGCGCCGATCACCTCGTTGAACGAGGTGTGCTCCGCAACCAGCATCACAGGAAAGTCGAGTTCGTTGGCAATGGCGAGCGCCTCGTCGGGCAGCTTCTCGAGGTAGCGCCCGGTCTTGACCGCGAGACCGGCGAGCCCGAGTCGTGCGAGGGTGCGCACGAGCGCGCCCAGATCTTCGGGATGCTCGCGCAGCGGATACGCCGTCGTGAGCAGCAACTCGCCGCCTTTGACGAACGACTCGATGTCGGGAACTTCCATGACGTTCACGCCGGTGACGGCGCGTTCGAGTCCACCCCGACCCGCGACGACGAAAGTGCCACGCAGCACGGGCAGGGTGAGCACTTCGCGCAGGGTAATCGTGCTCACGTCAGCTCCTTTGTCTCTTTAGGACAATAAGGCCCAAGTTTGTCGTCCGATCCGGACCGAGCCAGACCGAGACCACTGGCCCTACTATTCCTGAGTATGGCGATGGTGGCAACGATTGCGGCACCCGTTCGGGTGCGCATCGACGCGAGCCTCGATGAGCGCTTCGCAGCCCGCGCTCAGCAAATCGTCCATCTTGGACAATCCGCGGTGGTGCTGCGCCCGATCGGCGCCACCGCGGATGCGCCGGGGCTACTCACCATCACAGACGTCCGGGGTGGGGTCACGCCCGGGGGCGTGAGCATCCCGAGCCCGGTGGCCTTCGCCCGCGTGCGCGGAGAACTTGCGACGGCCGGCGTGGGCAGCTCAGTCGACCTGAGCGAGTGGGCGTCGTGCCGCGAGCTGGTGCCGGTCGACCTGCGACTCGCACCGAGACACATCGACGCCGACGCGATCCTCGCCGTCTCCGCGGCGCTCTCGTCGGGGGTGCTCCCCACAACCTGCACCGCATTTGATGGCGGCCTAGAACGCGTGCGCTCGCGGGCCGCCGATCTCGCCGCGGCATCCCTCGCGCTCGACCCCCGGCCCGGTGGTCGCCGACCTGATCGGTGCCGGACCCGGCACGACTCCGACCGGCGACGACATGGTGGTCGGGAGCCTTGCCGCACTCGCGGTGCTGGGCCGAGCGGATGCCGCATCCGCACTTTCGGCAACGGTGGCCCCGCGGCTTGCGGAAACCACGACCACCTCGCGCCACTATCTTGCGGCCGCGGCATCCGGTCGCTTCGCCGAACACGTGCACCACCTCCTCGACGGCTTCGTCGACGGGATGCCCGCCCGCACGATCATCGCGACCGCGAGCACGTGGGGCGCATCCTCCGGGGTGGACCTGCTGATCGGCATGACCGCAACCCTGCGAGCGGACCTCGCCCAGTCGACGAAGGGTGCCGCATGAGCGACACGGTTCTCTCCTCCCGAGTGCTTCCGCACTTCTACCGCGACTCGGTCGCCCTCATGGCGATCGCGTCGACGACGGAGAAGCGAGACGGTGTCGTGCGAGTCGGGGCCGTCATGGCGACTCCCTCCAACCTCGGGATTCTCGCCGAGTCCGGCATGCTGCCCGACGGTCTGACCGCGGCACCCGACGATCTCGTCTTCGTGGTTCGCGGCAGCGACGCCGAGACGGTGGATGCCGCGCTCGATGCCGCCGAGGCGGGCCTCACCGCGGTGGATGGTGGGTCCGCCTCGGAGGAGGTCCGCCCCGGCACGATTCGCGAGGGGCTCGCCGCCGCGACCCAGGCCGAGCGCCCCGCCAACCTGGTCACGATCTCGATCGCCGGAACCTACGCGCCGGTCGTCGCCGAGCAGGCGCTGCGCGACGGGATGCACGTGCTCTGCTTCTCCGACAACGTGTCGGTCGACGACGAGGTGCGGCTCAAGACCCTCGCCGTCGAGAAGCGGCTGCTCATGATGGGCCCGGACTGCGGCACCGCGATCATCGACGGCCTGCCGCTCGGCTTCGCGAACGTGGTCGCGAAGGGATCGGTGGGCATCGTCGCCGCGTCGGGCACGGGCGCGCAGGAGGTGTCCCGCCTGCTCGACGCCGCGGGCGCCGGGGTCTCGCAACTGATCGGCGTCGGCGGTCGCGACCTGTCGGCCGACGTGGGCGGGCTCATGGCGAACCTCGCCCTCGACTTCCTCGTCGACGACCCGGACACGTCGGTCATCATGATGGTCTCGAAGCCCCCGGCACCGGAGGTCGCCGACGCACTGCTGACCCGGCTCGCCGGCATCGCCGCCGACGGCACGCCCGTCGTCGCGTGCTTCCTCGGTCAGGACGACTCGCGACTGCCGACGGCGTGCTCGTGCGCGGCACCCTCGAGGGCGGCGCGCTCGCCGCGGCCGAGCTCGCCGGTCACCCGTTCACGGTCACCGAACCGGAGCCGGTCGCGGCCCCGCCCGGTCGCATCCTCGGCCTCTACACCGGCGGCACGCTCGCGTCCGAGTCCAAGATCATCCTCAAGCGCGCCGGCATCACCGCCGAGATCATCGACCTCGGCGACGACGAGTACACGGCGGGCAAGCCGCATCCGATGATCGATCCAGAGTCTCGCGCCGAGAAGATCGCGGCGGCGGGGGCGGATGCCACGGTCGGCACGATCCTGCTCGACCTCGTGCTCGGCTACGGTGCCAACGCCGACCCCGGCACACCCGTCGCGACGGCGGTGGCGCAGGCGCGGGCCGCGGCCGAGGCGGACGGGCGACAGCTTCTCGTCGTTGGCTCGGTGTGCGGCACCGAGGGCGATCCGCAGGGGTTGGCGCGGCAGCGCGGCATCCTGACCAAGGCCGGCGTCGTGCTCGCCGAGACCAACGCGGCGGCGGCACGCCTCGCCGCCGGGGGAGGTGCGGCATGAGCATTCTGACCGACGAACTCAGCGTCATCAACGCGGGCCTCCCGCTCATCGTCGAGGGCGTGCCCGCGGCCCAGGTGACGCAGCTCGACTGGCGTCCGCCGGCGTTCGGCGACGCCGATGTCGCGCGCCTCGCGCTGACCCTCGACAACGAGACCACCGACGCGGCCAACGCCGTCGCGATCGCGAAGGTGCACGCGGTGAAGCCGCAGCTGACTCGCATCCGCCCCGCTCGCGAGGTGATGCCCGGCATCGCCGAGGGTCGCACGCTGCTGCACGCCGGCCCGCCGATCGAGGTCGAGCGCATGTGCGGCCCGATGCGCGGCGCGCTGATCGGCGCGACGCTGTTCGAGGGCTGGGCCGACAACGCCGACGACGCGCTACGGATGCTCGACTCCGGCGAGATCGCCGTCGCGCCCTGTCACCACCACGGTGCGGTCGGCCCGATGGCGGGAGTCATTGCGCCATCCATGCCGGTGCTGGTCGCGACCGATCTCGAAGACGGCCGGCAGGCGTTCGCGAGCCTCAACGAGGGGCTCGGCAAGGTGCTGCGGTTCGGCGCATACGACTCCGAGGTGATCGACTCGCCTCACCTGGATGCGCGACGTGCTCGGCCCCGTGCTCGACCGCGCGCTGGAGGTGCTACGGATCGATCGACGTCACCTCCCTCATCGGGCAGGCGCTGTCGATGGGCGACGAGGGCCACAACCGCAACGTCGCGGCGACCTCGCTGCTGGCCAGGCGCCTCGCCCCGACGATCGCCGAGCTGGAGCCGAACGCCGACAGTGTCGCGGTGCTCGCCTTCCTCGCCGGCAACGATCACTTCGCGCTGAACATGTCGATGGCCGCGGCCAAGCTGGCTCTGGATGCCGCGATCGGCGTCGAGAACTCCACCCTCGTGACCGCGATGGCGCGCAACGGCGTGGAGTTCGGTCTTCGGGTCGCCGGCAGCGGCGAGGAGTGGTTCACGACTCCGGTCGGCCCGGCGGACGGCCTGTTCTTCCCCGGCTACGGACCCGAGGACGCCAACCCCGACCTCGGGGACTCGGCCATCACCGAGACCCTCGGCCTCGGCGGCTTCGCGATGGCGGCATCCCCGGCGATCACCCAGTTCGTCGGCGGCACCCCGAACGACGCGCTGGATGCGACGCGCTCGATGCGCCGCATCACCCTCGGCCCGCACCCCGCCTACCCGCTGCCGCCGCTGAACTTCGCGGGCACCCCGTCGGGCATCGACGTGCTCGAAGGTGCTCGACACCGGGCGTTCTGCCGCTCATCAACACGGGCATCGCGCACAAGGAGGCGGGCGTCGGCCAGATCGGCGCCGGAATCGTGACGGCGCCGAGCGAGGTCTTCCTCAAGGCGGCGCGCGTTCCTGGCCGAGCAGAGGGCGAGCGACATGACGAAGCACGACCGTCAGCACCGTCCTCATCGCGATCGGCGGCAACGCCCTCGTGCTCGACGGCGAACCCGGCTCGGTCGACCGCCAGCTCGAGCGGGCCGCCACCTTCGCCGAATCGGTCGCCGCCTCGTGCTCGACGGCTGGACCACCGTCGTCACGCACGGCAACGGACCCCAGGTCGGCTACATCCTGCGCCGCGGCGAACTCGTCGCGCCGGACGCCATGGTCGAGGGCCTGCCCGCGCTGCCGCTCTGGCTCGCGGTCGCCGACTCGCAGGGCGGCATCGGTCACATGCTCGCGGTCGCAGATCGACTCCGCGCTCGACGCGCGCGGGCTCGAGACCCGCGCGGTCGCCGTGCTCACCCACGCCGAGGTCGACGCCGACGACCCGGCCTTCGAGAAGCCGACCAAGCCGATCGGCGGTCAGCTCACCGCCGAGGTTGCGCGGCTGCGCGTCGCCGAGAAGGGCTGGGTGGTCACCGAGATGGGGGAGAACACCTACCGTCGCGTGGTCGCGAGCCCGATCCCGAAGACGATCATCGAGTCCAGCCAGATTCGCACGCTCGTCGACAGCGGCGCGGTCGTGATCGCGGCCGGCGGCGGCGGCATCCCGGTGGTGCGCGACGACGGCGGGCTGGCATCCGGTCGACGCGGTCATCGACAAGGATCGGGCATCGGCGCTGCTCGCCGGTCAGATTGGGGTCGGCACCCTCGTGCTCGTCACCGGGGTCGACGAGGTATACGTGGACTTCGGTCGAACCCACCCAACGCGCCGCTGCGTACCGTCGGTCTCGACGAGCTGCGCGGCCACCTCGCCGCCGGACAGTTTCCCGCGGGATCGATGGGCCCGAAGGTGGCATCCGCTATCGACTTCATCGAGGCGGGTGGCGCGCGCGCCATCATCACCTCGATCTCCAAGCTTCCGGATGCCCTCGCCGGCACCGCGGGAACCATCGTCACGAAGAACGGCTGACTAGAGCCCAACAGGAGGTCACAGCATGAGCGACACGACAGGCACCGTCTCGGTGCCGGCAGAACCCTACGAGTTCACGTTCGACCCGGCACGAGGTCGCGCTGGTCTGCATCGACTTTCAGCGCGACTTCATGGAGAAGGGCGGCTTCGGGGAGTCCCTCGGCAACGACGTCTCGACCCTGCGCGGCTCGATCAAGCCGACGCGAGCCGTGCTCGACATGTTCCGCGCGAAGGGGTGGATGGTCATCCACACCCGCGAGGGTCACCGCGAAGACCTCGCCGACCTGTTCCCGGCCAAGCGCGATCGCGGCAACCCGACCCTGCGCATCGGTGACGACGGACCGATGGGTCGCCTGCTGACCCGCGGCTCGGCCGGGCACGAGATCATCCCGGAGCTCGCCCCCATCGAGGGCGAGGTCGTGCTCGACAAGCCGGGCAAGGGCGCGTTCTACGGAACCGACATGGAAACGATCCTGCGCGCCAAGGGGATCGAGCAGTTGATCATCACGGGCGTCACCACCGAGGTGTGCGTTCAATCCACGGCACGCGAGGCCAACGATCGCGGCTTCGAGTGCCTCATCCTGTCCGACTGCACCGGCTCGTACTTCCAAGAGTTCTACGACTCGGCGCTCAACATGTTCAAGGCCCAGGGCGGAATCGTCGGCTGGGTCGGAACGTCGACGAGTCTCCTAGACGCAGTCGATTCGGCAACCCCCGAGATTGGAGCAAAGAAATGAGTAGCAACTCCACCGCGACCACCACCTCTGCACCGGTGCAGATCAAGTGGTGGGTCAAGGGCGACTGGAACGGGCTGTTCGGGCTCGGTACCAACGTCCTGCTCAATGTGATCGTGCTGTCCGGGCTCTGTCTGGCGGTCATCCAGATGCCAGACAATGTCGTCTTCGGTCGCATCCTTCCCGCCCTCGGTATCGCACTGCCGCTGGGCAACATCTGGTACGCGATTCTCGCCAGGCGACTTGCCAGGCGCGAGAACCGAACGGATGTCGCGGCGCTGCCCTACGGGCCGAGCGTGCCGCACATGTTCATCGTGGTGCTCGTCGTCATGCTGCCGGTGTTCCTGCAGTCGGGCGACCCGCTCAAGGCGTGGCATGCGGGACTCGCGTGGGCGTTCATCGTCGGAGCTGATCATCCTGCTGGGTGCGATCTTCGGGCCGTGGATCCGCAAGTGGACGCCGCGCGCCGCGATGCTCGGTGCCCTGGCCGGTATCTCGATCACGTTCATCTCGATGAGCCCGGCCGCCCAGATGTGGGAGGCGCCGTGGATCGCGTTCGTGACCTTCGGGTTCATCCTCGTCGGCTGGCTCGGCTTCCGGAAGATGCCGTTCGGCGCTCCCGTCGGACTCGTGGCCGTCATCGCGGGCACGGCGATCGCGTGGATCGCGGTGCTGCTCGGGTGGTCGGACATCCTGAAGCCCAGCGCTGTCGCTGAGTCGATCTCGACGATCGGTATCTACTTCCCGATTCCCGGTGGCGAGGTTCTCGCCGGCCTGCAGGACATCGCGCCGCTGCTGGCGACGGCCATCCCGCTCGGTATCTACAACTTCACCGAAGCCATGACCAACGTCGAGTCGGCGGCCGCCGCCGGTGACCGCTACTCGGCCCGCGCGGTTCTGACCGCCGACGGCCTGGGCGCGATCATCGGTTCGTTCCTCGGTTCGCCGTTCCCCCCGGCCGTCTACATCGGTCACCCGGGCTGGAAGAAGGTCGGTGGCCGCATCGGCTACTCGCTGGTCACCGGCATCGTCGTGGCGCTGGTCTGTTTCAGCGGTCTCGTCGGCTTGTTCCTCGGGATATTCCCGATGCAGGCGCTGGTGCCGATCCTGCTGTTCATCGGTCTGGTGATCGGTGCGCAGGCGACCAACGTGAGTGCGCTGCGGTACGCGCCGGCGATCATCATCGCGATGCTGCCGAGCTTGGCGCAGTGGGCATCCGGTCTCATCGACAACTCGCTCGGTGCGGCCGGAACCAACGCGGCGGAGGTCGGCTTCGACAAGCTCGCGGGCAACGGTGTGATCTACCAGGGGCTCAGCTCTGTTCGGCTCGGGCGCCGTTCTCGCGGGCGTGCTGCTCGGTGCGATCACGGTGTTCGTCATCGATCGACGGATGTACGCCGCGGCGGTGACATCGGGCATCTGCGCGGTGCTGTCGTTCTTCGGCCTCATCAACGCGGGTGCGGTCGGCATCAACGCCTCGCCGGGTGTCTCGCTCGGCTACGCGTTCCTCGCGCTGCTGCTGCTCGGCTTCGGCTGGGCCGGACGCAACGACAAGGAGGTCGTGCTTCAGGATGACCTGCTGTTCGTCAACGGAACGCTCATGCGTGGCCTCGGTCTGCACGGCAACCTTCAGGGCGCCGAGTTCGTCGCCGAGATGAAGACGGCACCGAAGTATCGGATGCACGACATCGGTGGCGCTCACCCCGGCATGTACGAGGTGGAGAAGGATGGCGTCGCCGTGTCGGGCGAGCTGTACACGCTGCCGATCGACGTGCTGCTGCGGGTCATCGAGAACGAGCCGGCGGGTCTGTACCGCGGCGCGGTCGAGCTCGAAGACGGTCGCGTGGTGCCGGGTGTGCTCTACGACAAGGCGATGGCGAAGAAGCATCCCGTGATCGAGAGCGGCAGCTGGCGCGACCACATGCAGCCGTAGCGCGCTCCGCCGTGGTCGAGTAGCGGCGAAGCCGCGTATCGAGACCCAGGCGCCAAAAGGAAGGGCCCGACCACAACGGTCGGGCCCTATCCCTTGCTACTGCGTTACGACGCGTAACGCGCCAATCCTTCACGAATCTCCGCGTTGATATCGCTGCGCTGTGCCTCGATATACGCGAGTACGGCCTCGTCGACGATCTCCGTCTTGGGGCGCTGCAGGAGGCGTGAAGCCTCCGCAAGTGCCTGATCGGTATCGCCGCTGACGTGGGTCTTGCTGGCTGTGGCAGCCATGGGAAATCACTCCTTGGGTTGGTACCTAAGACCTCCATGGTACCAAACGGGCCTTGTGTGGACCCTTTGGGGGCGAATGACGCCCGCCGGTCGAGTAGCCGCGAAGCGGCGTATCGAGACCCGCTCGGCGATGACTGCTGGGTGCGGGTTAGCGCCCAGCGATCCACGCGTTCAGGATCTGTGTGTAACACGAACCAGACCAGCAGAAGGAATCCACCTGGCAGCACGACGTCCGTGAGGAGGCGCTCCCCAATCGATCGCCGCGGCCGCCGCGACCGGCTAGACGTCGAACGCCCTCGCGAGGATTTCGGCCGGGCAGAAGTGTATGAACGTGCCGGGCGTTGCGACTGCGCACGGGCAACCCGCACCTGCCCGCGCGGCATAGACAGCCGAGGTCCGACAGCCTCCTCGAGTGCCTCAAACTCGCGCACGATGTGCGACCCGGCCGTGGACGGCGACGGTGTCTCGTGCCAAGTCTGCGGCTGCACGGCCGCGGATGCGATCCGGAGCACCTGCTCGTCGCTGAACTCGGCGCGCGTTCGGAGCACGTTGAGCAGCTCGGTGTGCCGCACGACACGGATCTCGGGGTCGTGGGCGTCCCCGCCGGGCGGCGCCTTGTGGGTCATCCGTGCCGGTTCGACGAACGCGATCACGCCGATGACGGGCACGGTGAGTCCGCACCGTTGCGACAGATAAGTGGATGCGCGCCGCGCCTCGTGCAGCGCGTTGGTGACGTAGTGCTGTTTCGTGCCGCCGACGTACATGCCGCGGCCGGCGACCCAGACATCCTTACCCGGGCTGAACTTGGTGTTAATCGTGAACACCCCGGGAGGCCCAATCACGACGTGGTCGATGTCGCTGGTGCCTCGCCCGACTGGAACGGAATGCAGCACCGTCCACCCCTGACCGAGCTGGGAGAGTTGGGCGGCGACTTGGCGCTCGCCGATGACGCCCCGGTACCAGCCCTCGGCATCCTCGTCGATTACGACGCCGTTTGTCTGCGCGTCGATGTGGATCGTGCCGAGGTCCCACTGGTTCAGAAGCTCGTCAATGAGCGAATGCCCAGGAACCCGCTCTCGAAGATCGCTCATCTATCGAGCATGGCGGGTGGAGGCGGATGTCAGTAGCCCGAGTTCGGGGGGCTTAGACCGGGCGCCGTCCCGGTTGTCAGCCGGGCGCGCGATACTCTCAATCGGGCGCTATTCGCGCGGATTGCCAAGAACATTGAGGACCCGTGTACAACTACGTAGATCTGTTCGCCGGATGCGGTGGCCTCTCACTTGGCATCGAGCGCTCCGGCGGCAAGCTTCAACTCGCTGTCGAGAAGTCAGACATGGCCGCCCATACGTTCTACGCTAACTTCATCGACGACCGGATCTCGGACACTCAGTGGAAGGCCTACGTAGAGAGCGATATCGATACGCAACTTTCGAAGCGCGTAGTTGTTTCGACCCTGCGTGACGTGCTCGACAACGACGCAGGTATGGCTGAGTTGCTCAGAACTGAGATAGACGTTGTCGTAGGTGGGCCGCCTTGTCAGGGATTTTCACTAGCCGGTCGGCGGAACCCAGATGACGTTCGCAATACACTCCCTTGGGAGTATCTCGAGTTCGTTCGACGGACCAACCCGAAGGTCGTCGTGATCGAGAACGTCGTTGGCATGAATCGCAAGTTTGCTCGCGACGAAGAGGCGCCTTTCGTGCAGTTGCAACAGGCCCTTACGGAGGAGGGCGCTGGCTACGTAGTGCAGGGGGTTGCAGTCAATGCCCTTCACTATGGAGCGCCGCAGGCGCGTCCGAGGTTAATGATCATCGGGCTCCGGGCTGATATCGCGCTAGAGCGCGGAATTGAGAGCAGCGACAGCCTGTGGGCGTCGAAGTTCTTGGATGTTCTTGAGGGGCCAGTGCCTGCACTGGCTCCGATTCCAACAGTCAAGCGCGACGAATCACCCACGGTAGGCGACGCGATCGGCGATCTTCAAGCCGTACTTCCCCCCAGTCACTCGGCTCGGGCAAGGCGCTTCAAGCAGACGATCGCACGCCGGGAGACGTGGGGGCTCCCCAAGAGTCGGACCAAGGGTGTTGCCAACCAACAACCGCGGAACCACGCGCCAGATACCCGTGAACGATTCCGGCTGTATCAATGGCTGAGGGACAACGACTTGTCTCCGCGCCTAATCGCGGACCTTGCGAAAGGTGACGATCTGGCTGTTGAGGTAGTGCGCGACAAGCTGGAGAAGGCAGCCTACCCAGCGAAGTCGCCCGACGGGGCCTTGCTGGCAATAGATTCTGACGGCATGCTCGCTCTGATGAAACGGCTGAAGACACGGAAGCACTCGCAGAAGGCGCTGGCCTGGGAATTGCCGGCTCGAACAGTGGTGACCCTCCCCGATGACTATGTGCATCCAAGTGAACCGAGAATATTCACTGTTCGGGAGATGGCTCGCTTTCAGGGATTCCCGGACGACTTTGAGTTTAAGGGGAAGGAGACAACCGGCTCTCTTCGTCGCCGATTTGAGGTACCCCAGTATTCTCAGGTCGGCAATGCGGTGTCTCCGTTCCTTGCGTACGCTGTAGGTCGGATGATTGCTCAAGTTTTGGGGGACAACAATGCGACTGCTGACACCGGCGGAGATCAACAGAGCTAGTACGTTCTCGTCGTTAAATTTGCCGACCGCGTATCTGGAACTTACGCAGACTGGACTCGGTAAGTCGATCATGGACGCGACTGAATCGGTCCGCCACTTCTTTTCCAAGACGGAGATTCACGAGTACGGCTCACAAGCTCAGGGCACTGACAACAAGGTCCTCTTGAACGCGCGGTTCGTGCAACCGGATGGCCAAATCGTCTCCACGACGGTTTCTCTGTACAGGCCTGAGACAAAGGGCGGTGACCCGCGAATCTGGGTTTACGGCTTGAAGGCGCACGCCGTTGCGGGAGACATTTTGATCTTGACAAGCATCGGCGGAGTCCTTTGGGCTGCCAACCTCTCAAGCACTGAGCTGGACAATTTGGCGCAAGTGAGCAACGAACTCTCCGATACTCTCGCTGTTGCATTCGCTACAAAGACGCTTGTAGTGGACGACCTCACGGCTGCCCTCCTTGACATATGTGCCGAGGGCTTCTTGCCTGCGCCAGGGTTCGGCGACACGATGGTAGGGAGGGTCCTCGAGTCCGCTCTTGGGATCACGGCAAACTCGAGCAAGGCGCCGGACTTCTTTGGTATTGAACTCAAGGCATACCGAGTGAATCCGAAAACTTCCGGCCATGCCATGAAGCGGAGGAATCTCTTCGCGAAAACACCCGACTGGAGCCAGAGTGCGCTCAAAAGCTCGAGAGAAATCCTAAATACCTTCGGGTATGAGGTTGACGGCGAGCAGCGTCTCTATTGCGAAGTCCGGTCGACGAAGTTCAATACTCAGGGGCTCCGATTGGTGAACGACTCTGATCGCGAGGTAATTGCAGAAATTTCCGATCGGACGGCGGCACCTGAGGTCGCTGTCTGGCCGATTGAGAACCTAAGGAAAGCACTCGCGTTCAAGCACGCCGAGACATTTTGGGTCGGAGCTGAATCGAAGAAGGTCGACGGCAAGGAGCACTTTAGATACGTATTTGTCGAGCATACGCAGCGGCCGCTGGTCGAGCAGTTTGCGCCCCTCGTTGATTCTGGTGCGCGCTCACTGCTTCGCACTGACCCACCGTAAGCTCCGGGAACATTGGCAGCGAGAGGACCTCGTTGGCCGCCTTCTCCGATTGAGGGAAGTCGCCAGCCTTGTACCCTAGGTCATCATAGGCGGGAAGCAAATGCACTGGTATCGGATAGTGAATACCCGTCTGGATGCCTTGTGCCTGCAGCGCGTCCTGCCATGTTTGTCGTTGCTGAGTGCGTGCATCATTTAGGAAAACTGGAAAATGTTGTAGGTCATGTACAGAACGGAACGTTACAAACGAATCATATGAAAGAGTTGATGAAAGAAGTTAGTGGTACAGAAGATTTGAATTTGACTCAACAGTATGTCGACTTGGAAGACAAAGTACTATCCGCATACAGCCATGGTCAGGAACATCTTCAGCGTAGTGTCGAAGATATCCTCCATCATTTGGAACAATGGCAAACACATTTACTGGAAAAGATCTATACATACCAAGAAAATTTACACGATGCATGGAATTCTACCATCGATTTACATCACAGTATCAACCTTACCAAGTATTATGCCGATTTCGAACGGACGATGAATGCAACTATCGCATTAGAAATGTTTATGGAATTGTCCAACTCAACGTGGGACAGGGTAGAGACCAGTATCCTTCACTTGAAGGAAAAAATTCCAACTGAAGTTCCCTCCAACTTCACCAGCTCGTTACAAGCATCACTTGGGAAGGTAAATTTGGATTATATTCATAACAAATGGTCTGACGTTAACTCTCACATACAGGGACTCAATTGGTCTTACTATGTTGATGAAATTGGAACAACAGTATCGTCTACAATTGGAGAAGAAAAAATTGAATTATTTAACAACAAAGTGGCAGAAATTGAACTTTCATTTACTAATCTTCGGTCCAACTTAACGAAGTATTACAACGAAAGCACGAAGAATTTCGAATCGACTATCAATACTGCTGTTACCTCTGAGTACATTTCGATCATCAATCAAACTTGGTCAGACGTTCAAGGAAATATCAGCCTTCTTTATGAAGAAAGTCGACTCAAGCAGTATGTGCAGTCTTCGAACACAAGCTTTTACATGCTCCTCGAAAAATTGTTTGGATCTGACCCCGACTCTGACGAGTTGAACGATGATACGACCGAAGATGCTTCAGCTGAAGTCACTATTGAAGTCATGGAATCAGAACTAGAAGGTTCTGCAGAGTATGATGATTCTCCTGTAACAGACATCGAAGAATCACAGGTTACTGTCGCAGATTCAACGGAAGCAGAGGTTGCGCACGTAGTTCCTGAAAAACAAACTGGTTTGGCTTCTGAAGAGGTTGACGCTGCGATCCAGGAACAGGATAGCGACGATGCAATTCCACCGGATGAGTTAGATACAATCGAATCTGCAGTC
>CAWBCL010000001.1:0-163669 GCA_963787305.1 uncultured bacterium | reverse complement strand
GCATCCCGAGCAGCGTCACGACCATCTGCCCGACGAGGATGCGCGACAGGTCGGCAAGGTCAACCTCGCCGCCGCCCTCGAGCTCGGCACCGGGCCTGGGCGAGCCGAGGCCCCCACGCGCGCTCGACGAACGCGGCGCTGGTCTTCTCCGTGAACGACTCGCGACTGCGGGTGCGCAGGTCGTAGTGCCCGGGCCCGTCAAATAGGTCGTAGACCAGGGCCCAAGGATCTGTGCCCACAGGTGTCCGACGCCGCCTTCGCTCAGCAGCGTGAAGTGCTCCGGGTCGTTGAGCACGGCGCGCGCGGTCAACGGGTCGGCGGTGATCCAGCCGAGCCGGGGAACCTTGAGCAGGGGGCGGGCGAACATGCCAAGCCAGTTGAGCACCGGCAGCGCAGGTAGAAGGCCGCGCCGGCGGGCGGATGTTCAGTCGACTGCGACCCGAGCCCGTCGAGTACGGGATTGAGCACGCGTTCGCGTTGGGGCGCGATGAGATCCTCTGCGACGGGCATGGCACCAATCTAGCTAGGGTGGTCGCCATGACCGACGTGCGTTCTCGCTACCGAAAGATCTTCGTCGACGGCAGCAACACCGAACGGCTCGTGTTCTTTAGCGATGCGGTCTTCGCGATCGCCCTCACCCTTCTCGTGATCGACCTCAAGGTGCCGCTCGACGGCTCCGGGTTAGGGCCACCCGGCCATCATCGTGGACGAGGTGCCCGACTTCTTCGCATACGCCCTGTCGTTCGCGATCGTGTCGATCAACTGGATGGCCCATCACCGCAAGTTCCGCGTCATCACCGCGCACGACGATCGGCTCATGGCGATCGACCTCGCGTTGCTCTTCGTCGTTGCATTCGTGCCGTTCCCCACCAGCCTGCTCAGCCAGTACGGCGAGGAGCCTGCGGCCGTCGTGCTGTACGCCTTCGTGGTCGGTTTGCTCAGCGTTCTTCAGTACGCGCTCTGGTCGTGGGCGTGGCAGCACGCTCTGGTCGAGAAGCAGGTCGATCTCGAGCTCTACCGCTACAACCGCCGTCGGCAGCTCGCGACTCCCGCCGTCTTCTGGCTGTCGATTCCGATCGCGTTGTTGGTCAGCGGAGAGTGGGCAATCTACTTCTGGATCGCCCTGGTTCCCGCACACATCGTGCTGCGCCTGATCGACCGGGCGCGCGAACGACGGCGCGGCTAGCCGAGGATCGACGCGCCCGACGCGGTCGCGATCCACACCGCGGCGAGTGAGAGCGCCGCAACCGCAAACCACGACAGCCCTGCCACGGCGAGCGCGCGTGAGCCCGTGCGGAACAGCGTGGGCACTCGAATGGCGGCACCGAGACCGAACAGTGCCATCCCGAGCATCAGAAACTGAATGTCGGATGCCGCGGTGACAAAGTCGGCGGGCAGCGGCAGGAACGACCGGGCGACGACGGCCGCGAGAAACCCGAGCAGAAACAGCGGGACGAGCGGCGGGCGCGACCCGTCGGTGCGGCGCAGCGCAAGGCCGGTGATCGCGACGAGCGGCGCCAACAGCGCCACTCGAGTCAGCTTTACGACGACGGCGACGGCGAGCGCCGTCGCGCCGGCGATCTGAGCCGTCGCCACGACCTGTCCGACGTCGTGCACGCTCGCGCCCGTCCACATACCGAACTGAGCGGGAGTCAGGCCGAGCGGGATCGCGAGCAGCGGCAGCACCGCTATCGCGAGCGTGCCGCACAGCGTCACGAGAGCGATCGGGGTCGCGGCTTCCTTCTCGTCGGACCTGGTCACGGCGCTCATCGCTCCAATCGCGGAGACGCCGCAGATCGAGAAGCCGGCCGCGATGAGAATCGGCTGGTTGCCCGGAAGACGCAGGGCCCGCCCGAGTGCCAGGGTAATTGCGAAGCTGAGAGCAACGATTGCGACAATCAGCACCAGAACAAGCGGCCCAAGCGCGGCGATCTGACCGAGACTCAGCTGAAAGCCGAGCAGCACGATGCCGAACCGCAGAAGCTGACGGGCGGCGACGCTCAGGCCCGGCTGCACGGCGTCACGGATGCTGTCCGGCCACGGCACGGCCGCGAAACCGATTCCGAGAACCACGCACACCGTCAGCGCGGGCACCCACGGCACAACGAAGTTCAGACCCCATGCGCCGACGATGGCCATGAAGGCGACGGCGAGCCCGGGTCCCGCGCGGTCCACTAGTCGAAGTCCAGACTGAGTTTGCGCAGCAGCGCGCTGAGTCGTTCCTGATCGGGGGCGCTCAACCGCTCGAGCAGCTCCGATTCGGCGACCAGCAGCGTGCGGATCGCGGCATCCACTCGTTCCCGCCCTCCGGGCGTCATCACGACGAGTATGCCGCGGCCGTCGTTCGGGTCGGTGCGCCGTTCGACCAGCTGGCGCGTCACCAGCCGATCGATTCGATTGGTCATGGTGCCGCTCGACACAAGGGTCTGCTGAAGCAGCGCCTTCGGGCTCGACCGATAAGGCGCACCGGCCCGGCGCAGGGCCGACAACACGTCGAACTCCCAGAGTTCGAGGTCGGATGCCTCGAAGGCTGTTCGTCGGGCACGCTCGAGATGGCGTGCGAGCCTGCCCACCCGCGAGAGCACTTGCAGGGGGCTGAAGTCGAGGTCGGGGCGCTCCCGCGACCACGCATCGACGATGCGATCGACTTCGTCGTGTGTGGGCATCCGACCATTATCCGCGTCTGGCAGACTTGACGTGTGCCGCACGGCACTTTCCGCCTTGGTGTAATGGCAGCACGACAGCCTTTGGAGCTGTTAGGTCTAGGTTCGAGTCCTGGAGGCGGAGCGAATCTCGACAGGCTCGACTCACCGATCCGCCGGATCGGTGCCGTACTCGAGTCGAATCTCGCCGTTCGCTCAGGCTCGGTTACTCGCTCACTGCGTTCGGATGTCGGCTCAGCGAGGAAGTGCGGTACATGACCTTGTCCGCGAATCGTGTCGTGAGCATCCGCACGCGTCGCAGTCTGAGACTCGTGCCGTGGGTCGCCACGTGAGCCGCGTCGCCTGGTCGAGCGTTCCTGAAGCGCGACTCGATATCGACTATTCGCTCGGCCGGGTCTGTCGCAGCCGACGTGCGCAACAACCGAGCACGCCGTAACGCTGATCTACGAGTACTCGCGAGCGCACACGAGCATGCGAGCCAGTCGTCACGCAGAGTGAGCGTCTCGACTCCACTGATCAGCGATGCGGCGCGTCGCCTCGACTGGTTCGAGCCTCGACGGCTCCGATCGCGACCTGCGCACGGTGGTACCCGACCCGATCACCGCGACACTCGTGTCGCAGCTCGTCAGGCTGCGACGCTCCGCGCGACGAGAGCCCCCCATCACCGGAGAGGGCAGAATAGCCTCATGACCGATCTCACTCTTGCCGTGATCGTGCTCGCCGCAGGCCAGGGCACTCGCATGCGTTCGGCGCGACCCAAGGTGCTGCACTCGCTGGCCGGTCGTTCCCTCATCGGGCACGTGCTCGCGACAGCGGGCGAACTCGACCCGGCCACGTGATCGCCGTCGTGCGTCACGAGCGCGACACCGTCGTGTCGACGATCGTCGAACTCATGCCGAACGCCACGATCGTCGACCAAGACGAGATTCCGGGAACCGGTCGCGCGGTCGAGGTGGCCATCGCGGCCCTCCCGGCCGACTTCGCGGGCGACGTCGTCGTGGTCTGCGGCGATGTTCCCCTGCTGGATGCCGCGACCCTGCGATCCCTCGTCGACACCCATCGCTCGGCTTCCGCCGCCGCAACCGTGCTGTCCGCGATTCTCGCCGACTCGACCGGCTACGGACGCATCGTGCGAGGCTCCGCCGGCGACGTCGACCGCATCGTCGAGCAGGCGGATGCCACCGACGACGAACTCGCGATCACCGAGATCAACTCGGGCACCTACGTCTTCAGCGTCGGCCCGCTGCGCGAACAACTCGCCCTCGTCGGCAGCAAGAACGCTCAGGGCGAGAAGTACCTCACCGACGTGGTCGGCCTGCTGCGCGCTGCCGGTGCCGCGGTGTCGGCGCTGCCGGTGTCCGACGGCTGGCGGGTCGCCGGGGTCAACGACCGGGTGCAGCTCGCCGAGGCATCCCGCCGCATGAACGAGCTGATCGTGCGTCGCTGGCAGCTCGCCGGCGTGACCGTCGAAGACCCTGCGACGACCTGGATCGACGCCGACGTCACCCTCGCCGAAGACGTGCTCCTGAAACCCGGCACCCAGCTCAAGGGTGCGACCCTCGTGCAGGCCGCGGCCACGATCGGCCCAGACACGACCCTGACCGACTGCGAGATCGGCGCGGGCGCGACCGTCACACGAACCGACGCGACCCTCGCCGTGATCGGCGAGAACGCCACCGTGTCGGCCCGTTCGCCTACCTCCGCCCCGGTACCTACCTCGGTGCCGACGGCAAGATCGGCACGTTCGTCGAGACGAAGAACTCGACGATCGGGGCCGGCAGCAAGGTGCCGCACCTCAGCTACCTCGGCGACACGACAGTCGGCGAGAAGTCCAACGTCGGCGCCGGAACGATAACCGCGAACTACGACGGCGTGAACAAGAGCGCGACGATCGTCGGCTCGCACGTGCGCACCGGATCGCACAACGTCTTCGTCGCCCCCGTGACGATCGGCGACGGGGCGTACACCGGAGCGGGCACCGTGGTGCGCAAAGACGTACCGCCCGGGTCGCTCGCGATCACGGTCGCGCCGCAACGAAACATGGAGGGCTGGGTGGCCGAGCATCGCGCGGGCACCGCTGCCGCCGAGGCCGCGGAGGCGGCATCCAAGAGTCAACACAACCCGTAAGCGCGCGTCGGTAGAATCGACTACTCAGGGCGTAGCGAAACAGAAAGCAGGAAGCGTGTCCGAGATCAAGATCAGCGGCCAGAAGAGGTTGGTGATCGTGACCGGCGGGCGCATCCCCAGCTGGCGATCGACGTCGCCGAGGAACTCGGCGCGGACCTCGTTCACACCGACGCTCGCACCTTCGCCAACGGCGAGATCTACGCGCGCTACGACGAGAGCGTGCGCGGGTGCGACGCGTTCGTGATCCAGTCGCACACCTACCCGATCAACGAGTGGCTCATGGAGCAACTCATCATGGTGGATGCCCTCAAGCGCGCGTCGGCCAAGCGCATCACCGTGGTCTCGCCGTTCTATCCCGTACGCCAGGCAAGACAAGAAGGGCCGCGGCCGCGAGCCGATCTCCGCCCGACTCGTCGCCGACCTGTACAAGGCGGCCGGCGCCGACCGCATCATGAGCGTCGACCTGCACGCCGCGCAGATCCAGGGCTTCTTCGACGGCCCGGTCGACCACCTGTTCGCAATGCCCGTGCTGCTGGCTCACTTCCAGAAGCAGCTCGATCCCGTCGACGCTGACCGTCGTCAGCCCCGACATGGGCCGGGTGCGGGTCGCCGACATCTGGAGCGACAAGCTGGGGGCACCGCTGGCGATCATCCACAAGCGTCGCGATCCGCTCGTGCCCAACCAGGTCTCCGTGCACGAGATCGTCGGTGAGGTCGACGGTCGCGTGTGCCTCATCGTCGACGACATGATCGACACCGGTCGAACGATCGTCAAAGCGGCGGATGCCCTCAAGGCGGCCGGCGCCACCAAGGTCGTCGTCGCCGCGACCCACGCGGTGTTCTCCGACCCGGCGACCGAGATGCTGCAGAGCGCATCGATCGACTCGGTCGTCGTCACCGACACTCTTCCGATCCCGGAGGAGAAGCGGTTCCCGACCCTGACCATTCTGCCGATCGCCCCGCTGCTCGCCCGCGCGATCCACGAGGTCTTCGACGACGGCTCGGTCACGAGCATGTTCGACGGTGCTGCGTGACCGCGTACAACCCGCCCCGACCCTGGATCGCGTCGTACGCCGAGGGGGTGCCGGCCGAGCTGGACCTGCCGACCGGTTCGCTGTACGACCTGGTCGCGGCATCCATCGAGGAATTTGGGCCAAACGTCGCCCTCGAGTTCTTCGGTAAGACCACCACCTACGCCGAGATGGGCGCGCAGATCGATCGCGCCGCCGAGGGGCTCCGCTTGCTCGGTGTGCAGAAGGGCGACCCGGTCGCGCTCGTGCTGCCCAACTGCCCGCAGCACATCGTCGCGTTCTACGCGGTGCTGCGCCTCGGCGCGATCGTCGTCGAACACAACCCGCTGTACACGCCGCGCGAGCTTCGCCACCAGTTCGAGGATCACGGCGCCCGCGTCGTGATCGCTTGGGACAAGACGGTCGAGTCGATACAGGATTTCCCACCGGATGTCGCTGTCGAGAGGATCATCTCGGTCAACCTCACCACGGCGATGCCGTTCACAACTCGCGCGCTGCTGCGTCTGCCAATCGCCAAGGCCCGCGAGTCGCGCGCCGCGCTGACCACCAAGGTTCGCGGAACCATCGAGTGGAAGACGCTGCTCGAGTCTGCACCCATCGAGCCCCGCATCCTCAGGCCGGCCGTCGATGACGTCGCCCTCATTCAGTACACGAGCGGAACGACCGGATACCCGAAGGGCGCGACCCTCACCCACCTCAACCTGCTCGTCAACTCGGCGCAGGCGAGGGCGTGGGTTCCCGACATTCAGCGCGGAACCTCAGTGGTCTACGCGGTGCTGCCCATGTTCCACGCCTACGGGCTCACGCTGTGCCTCACCTTCGCGATGAGCATGGGCTCGCGCCTCGTGCTGTTCCCGAGGTTCGACCCCGACCTCGTGCTGCCCGTGATTAAGCGGCATCCCGCGACCTTCCTGCCCGCAGTGCCCCCGATCTACGAACGGCTCACCGCGGCGGCCAAGGAGAAAGGCGTCTCGCTCAAGGGCATCACGATTGCGATCTCTGGCGCGATGCCGCTGTCGGCCGCGGTCGTCGAGCCGTGGGAAGAACTGACCGGCGGATACCTCGTGGAGGGCTACGGCCTCAGCGAGACCTCCCCCGTGCTGATGGCCAATCCGGTCGGCCCGACCCGCCGAGCGGGAACGGTCGGCCTCCCGTTGCCCAACACGGAGCTTCGCATTGTCGACCCCGAGAACCCGACGGTCGATCGGCCTGCGGGCGAACAGGGCGAGCTCATTGTGCGTGGCCCCCAAGTGTTCTCCGGGTACTGGCACAAGCCAGAGGAGACCGAGAAGGTCTTCGTCGAGGCGTCCGACGGGGGTGCCGCCTGGTTCCGCACCGGCGACATCGTCTCGATGGACACCGACGGTTTCGTGACGATCGTCGATCGGATCAAGGAACTCATCATCACGGGCGGATTCAACGTCGCGCCCAGCGAGGTCGAAGAGGTGCTCCGCGGGCATCCTGCCGTCGCCGATGTAGCCGTCATTGGCATGCCGAGCGAGCACAGCGGAGAGGATGTCGTCGCCGCCATCGTGCTTGCGCCGGGCGCGACCCTCGACCAGGAGTCGATTCGTGACTTCGCACGCGAGACACTCGCGGCGTACAAGGTACCGAGGCGCGTCGTCGAAGTGCCCGAACTGCCGAAGTCGCTCATCGGGAAGGTGCTGCGCCGCAAGGTGCGCGAGTCGCTTCTCGACGCGTAACGGATCACGAATTTTCGGGTCTTGCAGGTAGATCGTCCGTCTACCCGAGGAGTGCCCGATGTTTGTTCTGCCACAATTTCCCGCGCGCGCCGCCGCTGGGCCTGCCGCGGCTGGGCCCGCCGCCCGCCGCATCCGGCTCGTTCTGATTGCGGCGATAGCCGTCGCCGGGGTTGCGTGGGGCGCGGGGGCGTCGTCGGCCACGGCCTCCCCTGTTGCGCTCCCTGCCGGGAACCAGTTGTTTGGAATCTCGTGCGACTGGAGCCGAGCCGACACCTACCTCGATGTGCTCAGACTCGACGGTGCCGATGGGTCGGCGAACTCGCTCGGCTCGATGGACTCCTCTTTCCGCTATTTTTGCGCGTTCGCGAGCGGCTGGGACCGGGTTGCCGGATCCTGCCTCACCTACACCGTCGCGCGCGACCCGGATGACTCCCGTGCCCTCATACGAACCGACCTGATCACCGGCCGGAGCACCCTCGTCGGCGGGCTGCCGTTCCGGCCCAAGATCAGCTCGGTCGCCATCGACTCCAGTGGCGTCGCCTGGGCGCTCGCGGGTGACAGGCTGTTCACGATCGACCTGAGCGACGCGAGCCTTGTTGCGGGCCCGGCAATCTCCGGGGGTCCCGTCATGGGCCTTACCCTGAACCCGATCGACGGCGAACTCTACGTGCGCGACGACCGGGTCGTGTACCGCGTGGACACGGCGACGGGAGCCCTCACCGCAGTTGCCGATGTCTCGGTCGCGAGCGGGGGAGCGCTGCCCTCGATCGTGGGAATGGCGATCGACTCCGCTGGCGGCTTTTGGTTCTCGGAGGTTGAGAATATTGACTCCGAGCCGTGGGAGTGGTCGTACGCGCTCTGGGGTGCCGACGCATCCGTCACCAACTTCGCCAGGTCGGGGCAGATTGCCGCCGAAACGGGAGCGGTCGGTGTCTTCTCGCTGACGGCGTTGCCCGACTCCGCCTGTCCCGGACAAGAACTGCCGACCCTGCCGCTACCGGAGCCGACCCCGGCGGCACTGGCGGAGACGGGGGCGTCAGCGGCGGCACCCGCGGTGGTGGGGTGCGCGGCGTCGCTACTCGGTGGAGCGCTGCTTGTGCTGCGAGCTCGACGTCGCGCGCGTTAGGAGCGCTCCGCGGGTGCGCTCGGCAGCTTCGCGCCACCGGGGATGAGTCCGAGGGATGCCACGAGCACCTCTTTGCCGCCGAACGCCTTCGCGTAGCAATTCCAGCCGATTCCCGCTGGGCTGAAGAGCTCGAAGCGGCTGGAGAAGCTGACGGAGTCTGGTGCGAAATAGCTGGTGTAGACGGCGCAGGTGCGTTGGGCCGTGCGATTGGCGGTACCCGCTGTGACGAGTATTCCGGGAACGACGAGCCCCACGAGCCCGAGAACGACAACAATGCGCATGGTCCAGATCAGACGCGGACCGCGCAGGGGCTTGTCGCCGTGCGGCTGGTAGCCGGCTAGCTCGGGTTCCTCGTCGTAGTCATCCATCGCCACGCCATTGTCGCACCTCGGATTGTGAGGTCGTGGCGCTAGCGCGTGACGGGCTCGGCCGCTCCGAGAAGGGTCAGTTCGTCCCGACGCGGGAAGCCCTCCCAGTCGCCCGGGTTGAGGCAGGCAAACGCACCGGTGGCGACGGCGGTGGCGAGACGGTCGTCGACCGGCAGGCCGAGCAGTCGCTCCGCGAGGTAGCCGGCGACGAACGCGTCGCCCGCCCCGACCGTGTCAACCGGAGTGATGGCGACGGCAGCACGCCGGTGCGCTACGCCATCGACGAGTGCGAAGCATCCTGCGGCCCCGAGCTTGATGACCACCTCGGCGGGGCCGAGCGCGGCGATGCCAGCCGCGAGGTCCTCCGTGGTCGCGGCATCCGGAACGAGAATTCGAGCTTCGTCGTCGCCAGCAAACACGATCGTCGCTTGTGCGGCGAGTGAACGGTAGACCGGAGCGGGGTCGCGATCGCCCCAGAGCGAGGAGCGATGATTGACGTCGAACGACACGGGGATGCCCGCGGTGACCGCCTCGTCGACGGCTGCGTGGATCGCCTCGACCGCGCTCGCGGAGAGTGCTGGGGTGATTCCGCTCACGTGCAGCAGGGCGGCGGAGGAGATGTCGGCGAGAGCAACGTCGGCCGGGTTGATGCGGCTACCCGCGCTGCCCGCGCGGTAGTAGAGCACTCGAGTCGCCGTGCTGGTGCGCTGCTCCTTGATCATCATGCCGGTCGGCGCTTGCTCGTCCCGGATGGCCCGAACATCGATGCCCTCGCCTCGCAGTTCGCGAATGATTCGGTCGCCGAGACCGTCGAGACCGACCCGACCGAGCCAGGTGACGGATGCGCCGAGGCGCGCGAGCGCCACAGCGACGTTGCTCTCCGCGCCGCCGATGCCCAGGTGGAAGTCGCTGACCTGCGCGAGTGATCCCAGTCCGGTCGCGCGGAACAGCCCCATCGTCTCGCCGAGGGTGACGACGCGGCCCGTCATGCCGAGATCAGCTCCATGGCGGCGGCGCTCGCGGCGCGCACGGCCTCGAAGTCGCCAGCGGCGATCACCTCGCGGCGCACCATCCAGCTTCCGCCGATGGCGAAGATCGACGGATGCGCGAGGTACTCGCGCGCGTTCGACTCGCCCACCCCGCCGCTTGGCATGAACCGAACTCCCGGGAATGGTGCGGCCAACGCCGCGATCGTCGCCAGACCACCGAGGCGGTCGGCCGGGAAGAACTTGACGGCGCTGAGACCGGCCCGAAGGGCTCGCTGGAGTTCGGTGGCGGTTGCGATGCCGGGCAGAACAGCGAGCCCCAGCTCCTGCGCGCGCGCGACCACGTCGGGATCGAAACCCGGGCTGACGATGAACTCGGCGCCGGCGTCGGCGCAGGCATCCACCTGCTCGGGTGTGAGTACGGTCCCGGCGCCGATGGTGAAACCGGCGGTGCCAGCGACGGCCGCCAGCGCGGCGAGGCCCGCGGGTGTGCGCAGCGTCAACTCGGCGCTGTGAATGCCTCCCGCTGCGAGTGCCGCGACAAGATCGGGCGCCTGTCCGGCGTCATCGATCACCACCACAGGAACGATGCGCGCCGCCGACAGGCGCCCGATTGTCTCAGTCATCGCCCGAGCCATCCACCGTCCACAGGGAGCACGATACCGGACACGTAGTCCGATGCCCGGGACGCGAGAAATACGGTTGCACCGGCGAGATCGGTTGCGTCTCCCCATCGTCCGGCGGGGATTCGAGCGAGGATGCCGGCCGAGCGGTCCGGGTCGTCCTGCAGCGCCTGCGTGTTGTCGGTGGCGATGTACCCGGGGGCGATCGCGTTGACGGTAACGCCCTTGCTGGCCCACTCGTTGGCGAGGGCTTTGGTGAGTCCGGCAATGCCGGACTTCGCCGCGGTGTAGCCGGGCACGTTGATGCCCCCTTGGAAGCTCAGCAGCGATGCGGTGAAGATGATCTTGCCGCGGCCGCGGTCGATCATGCCTCGTCCGACGGCCTGACTGAGTACGAACTGGCTCGAGAGGTTTACCTCGAGCACCCGGTCCCAGAGCTCGAGCGGGTGCTCGGCGGCGGGGGCCCGTTCGATGGTGCCGGCATTGTTCACGAGGATGTCGATCGGCAGTGCCGCTAATCGCGCGCCGAGTTCGACGACGGCGTCTCGATCCGCGAAATCGGTCTGGATCGCTGTGAAGGTTCGTCCGTGCGACTGCACGGCGGCCTCGATTGCGCTGCCTGTGAATTCCAGAGAGGCGCTCACGCCGATGATGTCGGCCCCGGCCGACGCGAGGGCCTCGGCCATGGCGAACCCGATGCCGCGACGGGCTCCGGTGACGACGGCGGTGGTTCCCGTGAGGTCAAACATCCCGGTCACTTTCCGCCCCGTACGTCGACGAGAATCTTCATCGCGCGGCCACCCTCGAGGTCGGCAAAGGCCTCCTGAGTCTGGCTCAGGTCGACGATCTTAGTGATCAGAAGTTCGGCCGGGATGACC
Organism: uncultured bacterium; assembly: GCA_963787305.1. Classification (GTDB taxonomy): domain Bacteria; phylum Actinomycetota; class Actinomycetes; order Actinomycetales; family Microbacteriaceae; genus Rhodoglobus. The sequence continues at coordinate 152,164 of CAWBCL010000001.1, read as the reverse complement.
CCGGTGTCGAGAAGCTCGACGGCCTTCTCGAAGTCGGTGCGCTGGTAGACGCGCGCGCCGAGGATCGTGAGCTCGCGCCAGAATACGCGCTGCAGGTTGATCTCGCGCGGCACCGGATGGATGGCGACGACGACGAGGGTTCCGCGCACCTTAGCGAGGTCGGTCGCCCCGAGCACTGCCTGGGCGGCACCCGATACTTCGAACACAACGTCGGCCCCCGCGCCCGAGGTCCATTCCTCGACCCATTCGACCTGATTGGTTTCCCGCGGGTCGATGGTTGTGAATCCGAGCGCCTCGATCTGAGACCGTCGGTTCGGATCGAGCTCGATGACGGCGACGTCGGCGCCGAAGTTGCGAGCGACGGTGGCGATGAGCACGCCGATCGGTCCGCCGCCGATGACGACGGCCTTCTCGCCGGTCTGGATGTTTGCGCGGCGAACATCGTGCACCGCGACAGCAACCGGTTCGACGAGCGCGGCGTGATCGAGCCGCAGTGACTCGGGCAGCGCGACGAGAACATCGGCGGGCACGTTCCACAGTTGCTGAAGCGATCCGGGGGAGTCGATGCCGATAAAGTTCAGGTTTTGGCAAATGTGTTCGTTGCCCGCGAGACAGGCGGGACACGTGCCGTCCCAGTCGAGCGGCATTACAGTGACGGCATCGCCGACTGCCCAGCCACTGACGTTGTCGCCGAGGGCGGCAATTGTGCCGCTCATCTCGTGACCGAACACGAGGGGGGTGCTGACTCGGGCATCCATGTTGCCGTGGAGAATGTGCATGTCGGTGCCGCACAGACCCGTGTACGCGACCTCGATTTGCACCTCTCCCGGCGCCGGAGCGGCCGCCTCGGCCTCGGTGGCCGTGATCGTGCGATTTCCGACGTATTGGGCAGTCAGCACTGACTTTCTCCATTCTTTCCGGGTGGTACTTGTGGGTGTCGTGGACGAGGCCCGTGCGACAACTGGCGGTCTCTCGATCACCGAATGTGGCTTATTGACATGATCAATTAAGAGAAATACACCCGTTCAGGGTCTAGTCTGGCACGAATTGAATAGATACATCTAATCAATTTCGCCTGTTTCGTCAGTCGTCACGCCCGGACCCTCGCGGGCTTCGCGACCGGTCTGCGCCTCGTCTGAGGCAACCATAGCCGCTGCGATTGCGCCGGGAGCGATCAGATCGGTACGATTGGGCAAACGATTGATCACCGAAGACAATCGTAGCGGCATGCAACCAGAAATGTGAGGCACGATGACTGCCGAGATCGTCCGTCCGCTAGACGGAATCCTTGTGCTCGACTTCAGCCAGTTTCTGGCGGGGCCGGTCGCGGCCATGCGGCTCGCCGACCTCGGTGCCCGGGTCATCAAGATCGAACGCCCTCAGGGCGGCGACATCGGCCGTACTCTCGCCTTCGCCGGCCGCGTCGCTGACGGCGACACCATGTCGTTCCACGCCATGAACCGCAACAAGGAATCGATCACCGCCGACCTCAAGCAGCCCGAGGATCTCGCGTACGTGCGCCACCTGGTGGCGAGCGCCGATGTCATCGTTCAGAACTTTCGCCCGGGAGTAATGGAGCGCATCGGTCTCGACTACGAATCGGTTCGCGCTATCAACCCCGCGATCGTTTATGCGAGCGCGACCGGGTACGGCGACTCGGGTCCGTGGGTGAACCGCCCGGGACAAGACCTGCTCGCCCAGTCCATCTCGGGTTTGCCCTGGCTGAACGGATCACGCAACGACGGACCAGTACCGGTCGGCCTCTCCATTGCCGATCACCTCATGAGCTGCCACATCGCGCAGGGGGTCACGGCGCTTCTCGTGCGCCGATTCCGAACCGGTGAAGGCGGTCTCGTTCAGACCAGCCTCCTCGAGGCGATGCTCGACCTTCAGTTCGAGTTGCTCACGACCCATCTCAACGACTCAACGGTCACGGTGCAGCGCAACGGCGAACACTCGGCCAACGCGTTTCTCTCAGCGCCGTACGGCACCTATCCCACCGCGGACGGGTATCTGGCGCTCGCGATGAACCCCGTGACCAAGATCGGGGAACTGCTCGACCTGCCCGAACTCGCGGCGATGACCGACCCGCAGACCTGGTGGGACGAGCAGGAGCACATCGAAACCGTGCTCGCAACCCGTTTGGCGACCGGCACCACCGACCGCTGGCTCGAAATTCTCGACGCCGCCGACGTCTGGTGTGCACCGGTGCTGACCCTCGAGGAACTCGTCGCTCACGACGGGTTCGCCGCGATCGACATGACCCAGTCCGTCACCCGCACCGAGACCAACTCGGGCGGCGATCCGGTGAGCCTCATCGTCACGCGTGGGCCGCTTCGAATCGACGGCCAGCCGTTGCGCAGTGACCGGGCCGCGCCGTTGCTGGGGCAACACAACGCCGCGGTAAGGGCCGAGTTCCCACTGACGGGGGTTACCCAGTGACGACGATCCTGCGCGGGATGACGTGGGAGCATGAGCGCGGCTACGGCAGCGTCGTGGCTGCTGCCGCCGCCTACCGCACGGTGCGCCCCGAGGTGGAGGTTCGCTGGGAGTTCCGTTCACTCCAGGCCTTCGCCGATCATCCGATCGAGAAGCTCGTCGAGGAGTTTGACCTGCTGGTCATCGACCACCCGCACATCCCACTGGCCGCCGAACACGGGCTCTTCGCCCAACTGGACGGCCAGGGGTTCGACGATGAGCTTGCGGTCGTCGCCGGCCAGTCGGTGGGCAAGTCACACTGGTCGTACAGCCACAACGGCCATCAGTACGGTCTGGCGACGGATGCCGCGGCGCAAGTCGCCGCCTACCGTCCCGACCTCTTGGCGCAGCCACCCCGCACCTGGCCCGAGGTGCTTGAACTCGCGCGCGCGGGACGGGTGCTCTGGCCCGCCAAGCCCATTGATTCGTTTTCGAGCCTCATCACCATCGCAGCCAACAACGGCACTCCCGCCATGACCCAGCCCGGGGTGTTTCTCGACTCAGAGGCCGCGGCGTTCGCCCTCGACTTCATGCACGAGCTGACCGCACTGGTTCCGGCCGACAACCTCGACTGGAACCCGATAGAGGCGGCCGACGCTCTCGCCAGCGGCGACACGTTCGCCTACTCGCCGCTGCTGTTCGGGTACACGAACTACTCGCGGGTGGGTTTTCGGCAGCACCGACTGCGGTACATCGACATTCCCGCGGGGCGCGAGGGGGTTTCGGGCTCGCTTCTGGGCGGTGCCGGAATCGCCGTATCGGCACGAACCGAGCACCTCGATGAGGCAATCAGGCACGCGTTCTGGCTCGATTCCGCGACCGTGCAGGAAGGCGTCTACTACGACGGTGGTGGTCAGCCCGGCAACGCGGTGGCGTGGGACAGCGACCGAACCAATGCCGACTGTCTCGACTTCTTCCGTGGCACCCGCGCGACTCTCGAGGGGGCGTACGTTCGCCCGCGCAAGACCGGTTACATCGACCTGCAAGACGAGGTATCGCCACTGGTGACCGCCGCGCTGCGCGGAGAGATCTCTGACGCCTCGCTCATCGAGCGGCTCAACGCCGCCGCCGCGTTTCACCTCAAGGAGAACTGATGCTTACCGAAGACCGTTGGTACGAGGACTACGAGGTTGGCGAGACCCGCACCTCGGTCGGTCGAACGATCACAGAGACCGACATCGTGCTGCACGCTGGCCAGACCGGGGACTTCTTTCCGCACCACATGGATGCCGAGTGGACCGCGACTCAGCCGATGGGACAACGGATTGCGCACGGAACCCTCATTCTCTCGGTGGCGGTCGGGATGACTGCGGGCGACATCAACCCGCAGTCGATGAGCTACGGCTACGATCGCATCCGCTTCATCAAGCCGGTCTTCATCGGCGACACGATCACGGTCACCGCCGAGATCAGCGAGAAGGCGGATCACCCGAAGCGGCCCGAACAGTTCGGGTATCTTCACGAACTCGTCACCGTGACCAACCAGCGGGCGGAGACCGTCATGGTTCTCACCCACCTTTATCAGGTGAAGAAACGCAGCGCAGCGTAGCGATGCCACGCAAGCCCCGCAATACACTGGGCGCATGGCCACGCTGAGCGAAGTCGCGGCACTCGCTGGCGTCTCCATTTCCGCGGTGTCCCGGGTGTTGAGCAACGCACCCAGCGCGCGCGTTCGGCCGGAAACCAGGCAGCGCATCCACGATGCGGCGGCGCAACTCGACTACCGTCCCAACTTTGCGGCTCGTGCCCTCAAGTCTTCGCGCACCAATGTCGTCGCGCTCGTCGTTCCTGATCTGACGAACGCGATTTTCACGGAGCTCATGCACGGAGTCGAGGAGGAAGCACTGCGCCGCGGCTACATGGTGCTCCTCGCCCGCACGGAGGGGATGCCTGAGGGCGAAGAGTGGATTCCGCAACTCGTGGGGGAGGGCAGGGTCGACGGCGTGCTGGTGCAGATCGGCGACAACATGCGGCCCGAGGACCTGACGGTGCTGTTGAGCGGACGTGTTCCTGCTGTGCTCATCAACTCGACCCACCACGGCGGCGTCGGCTCGGTCGCGCTCGATGACGAACTCGGAGCGCGCGTCGCGACGGAACATCTGCTCGCGCTCGGTCACACCCGCATCGCACTGCTCAACGGCCTACCCACGACAGATACGGCCCAGCGTCGGAGGCTCGGATTTCTCGCGGCGATGAAGGATGCCGGTCACACGGTGCCCGACGGGTACATCACCCAGCTCGGGTACGAGCCCAAGCAGGGCCGAGCGGCGCTTCGGGCAGTTGCGTCGCTTCCCGACAGGCCGACGGCCGTCGTCGTCGCGAATGTTAACGCGGCAATCGGACTGCTGCGCGAGGCCCGGGAGCTGGAGCTGCGGATTCCGCAGGACCTCTCGGTGGTGGCGATCCACGACGTGTGGACGGCCGAGAACACCTGGCCGCCGCTGACCACCGTGCGAATGCCGCTCTACGAGCTTGGCCGGGAGTCGATGGCCGCCATCTTCGACCGGATCGTCGACGCAACGACCTCCGACCGCGTCATCCGCGACCCGAAACCGCAGCTCGTGGAGCGCGACTCTACCGCCCCGCCGTCCAATAGAACCGACCTATAGCGCCATTTCGACCGGAATGCACCGCTTTCGACCGCAGTATTTCCGAATACATCTAATGTTTAGCTATGCTGGGGTGGTCGGTCGAAAGGAACCCCATGCGGTATCGCGCAACGCGGCGCGGGCTAGAGCTCAGCGAACTCGGGCTCGGCGCTGCCCAGTTCGGCAACCTGTATCGGGAAACCACCGACGACGAGGTGGCGGGCGCGGTCGACGCGGCGTGGGATGCGGGGATCCGCTACTTCGACACCGCCCCGCACTACGGCCTTGGCCTTTCGGAGCGCCGGCTCGGGGCCCTGCTTAGTTCGCGTCCTCGCGACGAGTTCGTCGTCTCGTCTAAGGTCGGTCGAATTCTCGAGCCCAGCCCGGAGAACGCCGACCGACAGGACGACCAGGGCTTTGCGGTTCCCGCGGCAACCCGGCGGGTGTGGGACTTCAGCCGCGACGGCATCCTTCGTTCCTTCGAGGCGACCCTGGAAAGAACCGGACTCGATCGCATCGACGTGCTCTACCTGCACGACCCTGACGACCACTTCGAGCAGGCATCCACCGAAGCTATCGACGCGCTCATTGAGCTTCGCGACCAAGGGGCGATCAAGGCCATCGGTGCCGGAATGAATCACGCAGCGCCTCTCGCGGAACTCATCCGACGCGCCGACGTCGATCAGGTCATGGTCGCCGGCCGCTACACCTTGCTCGACCACAGCGCGTTCGACGATCTACTTCCGCTGGCCCTAGAGCGCGCGGTCGCCGTGGTGGTCGCGGGCGTCTACAACTCGGGCATCCTCGCGAAGGATCGACCGACCAAGTCAGCCAACTTCAACTACGAAACGGCCCCTGCCGCGTTGGTTGACCGGGCAATCGCGATCGCCGACATCTGCGAGGTGCACGGTGTGAGCCTGCCCGAGGCGGCCATGGGTTTTGCGTTCCTGCATCCAGCGGTCGCGTCGGTCGTCGTGGGGGCGCGCGACGCCGCCCAGGTCACGAGCAATATCGACCGATACGCGGCGACGATTCCCCCAGAACTGTGGTCGGACCTGCACACCGCGGGATTCCTGCCAGACACCTCTTCCATCGATCAAGCCTGAGACGAGACACCATGACAACCATTACCGCAGTCACCGCGCACGACATACGGTTCCCGACGTCGCTGAGCATGGATGGCTCAGACGCGATGAACAAAGACGGTGACTACTCGGCCGCCTATGTCGTCATCCACACCGATGACCCAGCGGTCAAGGGCTACGGGTTCACGTTCACGATCGGTCGCGGCAACGACCTGTGTGTCGAGGCATCCCGTCAGCGCGGGCTGCCGCTCGTCGGCAAGTCCGTCGAGGAGTCGGTCGCTGACCTCGGAGCCGTCTACCGCGAGCTTCAAGGCGACTCACAGTTGCGCTGGCTCGGGCCGGAGAAGGGTGTGGTGCACCTCGCGCTCGCCGCCGTCATGAACGCGATGTGGGATCTCGCGGCACGCGTTGCGGGCAAGCCGCTGTGGAAGCTGTTGACCGACATGACCCCCGAGCAGCTCGTGGACGCCGCTGACATGCGCTACCTCTCCGACGCTCTGACCCGTGACGAAGCCATCGCCCTGCTGAGTGAACTCGCGCCGACTCGCGCCGAGCGCGTCGCCGAGCTCACCGAGAGCGGCTACCCCTGCTACACGACGAGCGCCGGATGGCTCGGCTACAGCGACGAAAAGCTCCGCCGACTTCTTCAGGAGGCCGTCGACGAGGGATACCGGCACGTCAAGCTCAAGGTCGGCTCGAATGTCGACGACGACATCCGCCGTCTCGCGATCGCCCGCGAGGTCATCGGGTGGGACGCCAACCTGATGATCGACGCGAACCAGGTCTGGGATGTCCCGGAGGCCATCGAGTGGGTCGGCAAACTTGCTCAGTTCAAGCCTCTCTGGATCGAGGAGCCGACCAGCCCCGACGACGTGCTCGGTCACGCGGCAATCCGCACGGCGGTGTCACCGATCGGGGTGGCGACAGGCGAGCACGGAATGAACCGCGTGCTCTTCAAGCAGATGTTCCAGGCCGAGGCAATCGACTTCTGCCAGCTGGATTCGGCCCGGCTGGGCAGCGTTAACGAGATTCTTGCTGTGTACTTCATGGCGAAGAAGTTCGGCGTTCCGGTCTGCCCGCACGCTGGCGGCGTTGGTCTCTGCGAGCTGGTTCAGCACCTGTCGATCTTCGACTACGTCGCGGTGTCGGGCAGCCTCGAAGGTCGCGTCACCGAGTTCGTCGACCATCTTCACGAACACTTCGTCGACCCGTGCATCGTCGAGAATGGGGCATACCGGTTGCCGACCCTGCCCGGGTACAGCGCCGAGATGTTCCAAGCGTCCGTGGACGAGTTCAGCTTCCCGAACGGCAGCTACTGGTCTTCGATCTCCGGCTGATCCTGGATCGTGTCTTCGACGGTCAGCAGGTGGTAGCTCATCAGGAGCCGGGCCCGGTCGGGCTGCCGTAGCTTGAGCGCATTGAGGATCGCGAGGTGCTCGGCGTGCGCGGTTTGCACCTGGCCCTTGCGGTGCAGGCCGAGCCACAGTCGTGCGCGAATCGTGCGGCTCGCGAGAGCATCGGTGAGCGCGGCGAGGGCCGAATTGTCGGCGGCCGTGGCGATGACCCGATGGAAGGCGATGTCGGCGTCCATGATGCCGTCGTGGTCCACCGGGTCGGGGCCGTCAACGGCAGCCACGAGCGGGCCGGCGTCGGCTAAGATTTCGGCTGCCTCGGCGAGCTGTTCGTCGCTGATGTAGAGGGCGGCGCGGGCCGCGGCCTCGGACTCCAGCACGCGGCGGACGGCGTGCAGGTCGGAGCGGTGCTCGGGCAGGTGCAAGTCGACCATGAACTCCATGGGGGCCAGCAATAGGTTCGAGTCGAGGGATGTCACATAGGTTCCGTCGCCTTGGCGCGTCTCGAGTACGCCCATGATGCACAGGGCGCGCACACCCTCACGCAGGGATCCGCGCGACACCCCCAGCGACTCGGCGAGATCCTTCTCGATGGGCAGTCGCGAGCCCGGGCCGATCTGACCGCTGGTGATCATCTGCTTGACGCCTTGGAGTACGACGTCCGTCTGCGAGCGGCCGATCGCGCCGGGCAGTCGATCAGTTGCTGATTCGTACTCGTCGATGCTCATTCCGCAATTCTAGGGTCGAGTTTTCGAGGCGAATACGGGAATTGCCAAAAAATGATCAGATCAATCTCTGAAAAGTTGCCAAAAACACCCGAATATCCCTATTGTTGGGACTAAAGATCAGATGAAAACGAGACTCGACGAAGAGGACAGCGGCAACGATGACAGTGAATGAGACCCCGACCACGATCTTCGAGGTTGACTCCGTGCGGGCTGTGCTCCTCTCGTCGCGGTACGCCCCTGGCGACGAACTTACCTGGGTCGGCGGCACGATCTGGTCGTGGGATGCCGCGCTCGTCGAGGTGACCCTGACCGACGGGACCACGGGCATCGGCGAGGCGGGTGCCGGCATCATGGCGGCGGTCGCGGTCCCCGGTATCGTCGACGCGTTCGCCCCCTACCTGTCGGGACATCAATTCGGCCACCCGCTCGAGGTCGGCGACCACCTGCGCGCCTACACCGCCTTCTGGTCGCGCGGCGGCATCCTCAACGGTGTCGCGGGCGCGATCGAGACCGCGTGCCTCGATGCCGTGGCCAAGCGCGCCGCCGTCTCGGCGACTGCACTTCTGGGTGGAGCGAAGCGCGAGCGCATCGAGGCGTACGCCAGCGGCGGCCTCGGCACGACATTTGAGCAGATCAGTGCCTGGGCGGACGACCAGTTCGCCGCAGGATTCCGCACGGTGAAGTTCCGCGCCATGCGCGATCCCGAGACCACCATCGCCCTCCTCGATCACGTCGTGCCTCGCCTGCCCGATGGTCTTCGTTTTGTTCTCGACGCAGTGCAGGGATGCGCCTCGGATCCCTGGGACGTCGACGACGCCATCCGCGTGGGGGCTCGCGCCGCACATCACGGCGCACGCTGGTACGAAGAGCCGTGCCACGCCGACGACATTGCCGGATACGCGAGAGTGCGGGCCGCCCTCGACGTGCCGGTCTCCGGTGTCGAGTCCAACGGGACCGTGCGCGAGTTTGCCGAGCTCATCGGCGCGGGCGCGGTCGACCTCGCGCAGCCCGACGTCACCTTCGTCGGCGGACCGCGATCCTTCGCGCAAGTCGCGAAGCTCGCCGCGGATGCCGGCATCGATTGCGTACCGCACGTCTGGGGCAGTGGTGTGACTTTCAGCGCGAACCTCGCGACGGTTCTCGCCGAGCCGCAGGTCGAGTTGTTCGAGTACTGCACACTTCCCAACCCTCTGCGTGACGCGCTGCTGGTTAAGCCGGTGCGGTTCGAGGACGGCATGGTGCACGCTCCAGACACGGTCGGGCTGGGAGTGCAACTGACACCGGAACTCGAGGCCGAGTTCCCGTTCGTCGCCGGGGGTGGACATGTCATCCGCTGAGCCCGCCTTCGTATTCCTTCCCGGTGACGAGCGTCTGACCACCGCGATCCTTAGCGACTCGATGGACGCCGCTGGCCTGCGTCATCAGGTGCTCGAGGATCGTCTCGCGCCGGTCACGGCCGGCCTGCGCTGTCTCGGCCGTGCCACGACCATGCGATTCGAGCCGAGCGAGGTCGTCGATCCTGACGATCCATACGCGGCGGCGATCGACTTCATCGACGGTGTCTCGGCCGGGCAGGTGGTCATCATCTCGACGGACTCGAGTAACGCATCCGGATTCTGGGGCGAGCTGTTCAGCGCGGCCGCCATCGGCGCCCGTGCCGCCGGCGTCGTCACCGACGGCAACCTCCGGGACACTGACAAGATCATTGGCCTCGGCTTTCCCGCCTTCAGTCGTTCCCGACGTCCGATCGACTACCGCGGACGCATGCAAGTCACGGCGACCGACGTCGAGGTCACCGTGGGCGGGGTTTCGATTTGTCCGGGAGACCTGGTCATGGCCGATGATGACGGAGTCGTTGTGATACCCCGGGCTCACGAAGAGCGAGTACTCGCACTCGCTCGCGAGCGCGCCGGGCGAGAATCGACGGTACTGACCGAACTTCTCGCCGGGGACTCCCTGCGGGCCGTCTGGGACAAGCACAAAGTCCTTTAGCAACACACGAATGGAGCGAACCATGGCAGGTCCAGTTATCGACTCTCACCAGCACGTCTGGGATCCGGCTCTCGCCGAGTACGACTGGCTCGGCCCAGAACTCGCGCCGATCAACCGCGCCATCGGCATGGACGAGGTGCTGCCGTCTTTCACTAGGGCCGGCGTTGACGCCACGGTTCTGGTGCAGTCCGCCGACAACGCCGAGGACACCCAGATCATGATTGACGCCGCCGCGGCTCATCCCGAGGTCGTGGCGATCGTGGGGTGGGTTCCCCTCGATCAGCCGGATGTCGCGGCATCCGCGCTCGAGCGGTTGCGCACGAACGAACTCATCGTGGGGATTCGCAACCTCATCCACAATCAGCCCGATCCCGACTGGCTCCTGCGCCCCGAGGTCGACGAGGGGCTGGGCATTCTGGAGCGAGCCGGGGTGGCATTCGATTTGGTAGCGGTGCTGCCGCGCCACCTCGAGATTCTGCCCATCATTGGGGAGCGGCATCCCCAGCTCGATATCGTCATCGATCACTCTTCGAAGCCGCCCATTGGCCTCGAGTCGCGTGTGCCCTGGTGGCAGCTGATTCAGGATGCCGCGGCCAACCCCCGCGTGTTCTCGAAGCTCAGCGGGCTCTACTCGGCGACTCCCGACCCCGCGGCCTGGACCGTCGACGCGATCCGCCCGCACTTCGACCACGTCGTATCGACATTCGGCACGGATCGTGTGATGTACGGGGGCGACTGGCCGGTATCGATTCTTGCTGGAGGGTACGACCGGGTCTGGGACGGCCTGGCCGAGCTCTTCGCCGAATATGCCGAGGCGGAGCGCGCGCAAATGCTCGGGGGAAACGCGGCGACCTTCTACGGAATCCCGTCCGCGCGCATAGATGCCGCGATCGCACATTCCGCCAAATAGTCCAATCACTCGATGTCAGAATGCCTCATTTAGGGATCAAAATGGGTAGATTCGACTTCGATCTCGGATATTCATCCGATCTATAGTACGATCGAAGCACGTACACCGACGTCAACAAGAATTGTGCTCAAACGTTTGCTTGATCGGAAGATTCGGTATAACGTTTGATCAGCTGGCGGCGGCGAACGTGCACCACGCAGCAGACCCAACGGCGTGAAGTCCCACGTCTCATCTCAACAAGGAGTGTCAATGAAGACAAAGAGGTTCTTGTCGGCAACGACGGCAGTGGCGACTATCGCCATCGCCGCGATTGCCCTGTCCGGTTGTGCTGGTGGTACTACCACCGGTGGAACCCAAACTGACTCCGGTGGAAAGATCACCGTTTGGGTCGACCCGCCCCGCGTTCCCGCTGCCGAGGCATTCCAGGCAGCTCACCCCGAGATCGAGATCGACGTCGTTCAGATCGACGGCACCGTTGGCGGCCAGACCGTCAAGCAGGCCTTCGCGAACTTCGACTCGGCCGGTGCCGGCTGGCCCGACGCGATCTTCTTCCCGTCCAACGACGACATCGCGTGGGCGACCAACTCCACGAGCAACTACGCGGCAGACCTCACGGACCTCCTGCCCGACGTGATTAGCGGATACGACCCCGCCGTGCTCTCGTTCTGTGACTTCGACGGAAAGATCCGTTGCCTTCGCAATGACGCGGCTCCGGACGTGTTCTGGTACAACAAGGCGTTCTTCGACGCGAACGGCTACACGCTGCCGACCACGTGGCAGGAATACGGCGACCTCGCCGTGAAGATCGCCGCGGAGCACCCCGGCAAGATCAGCGGATTCCTCGGCGACGCCTACGGCATCAACCGCTACCTTCAGGGAGCGAACTGCCCGACAAACGATCGCATCTCGGAGTCCGAGGCGCACATCAACATGAGCGACCCGAACTGCGTTCGCGCGGCGGACCTGCTGACCACGATGTACGACGGAGGAGCACTCTCCACTCAGGGCATCTTCGATGGTGACGCGGCAGCGGCCGGTGTCAACCTCGTGATGAGCCCCGGAGCCGTGTGGTGGGGTAACTACCTGTTCCGCGACACCTGGAAGATCCCGGCCGGCGAGATGAGTGCAGTTGCACCTCTGGCCTGGGACGGCGACAGCTCGCTCTCCGCGGGTAACGAGGGTGGCGGCCTGTGGGGCGTCTCCTCGCACATCACCGGCAAGCAGCTCGAGAACACGCTGACCTTCGCGACCTTCGTCGCGACGGACCCGGCGTGGCAGGTTGAGCTCAGCACCGGCCTGCCGGGCTACGGCCCGATCCAGGACGCCTGGCTCGCCAAGCTCGCGGATGACGCCTACTTCGCCGATGTTGCGGCGACGCAGGATGCATTCAAGGCGGCCGCGGCCGCAGTGCAGCCGTACTCGTACATGCTGTACGACACCGGCTCGGTATGGACCGAGACGATGAGCCCCACGCTCATCGCCGGCGGTTCCATGGCGGACGCGTTCAAGGCGTTCGGTGACAAGCTCGTGAACCAGGCCAAGTCGGTCGGGTACACGGTCGTCGAAGCCAAGTAGTTAGTCGGGTGGGGGCGTCGGTCACTCGACCGACGCCCCCATTCCGTGTAAGTGTTAGCCCACATCAACTCCAAGGACGCAGTGATGAGCACATCGACTCTCAGCAAGGCCGAGGCGCCTGCCCCATCCACGAGACCTCAGTCACGGCGACGCGCACCACATCGCATCGAGGGCCGCGGAGCCTGGATTCTGCTCGCGCCCTACATCCTTCTCTTTCTCGTCGCGGCGGCCATCCCGATCGCGTACGCGTTCTACATCGCGCTTCAGAAGGCCCCCACGCTGGTAAACCCGCAATCGGGCTTCGGCGGGCTGGATGCGTTCATCACAACGGTGACTGACTACCGGTTCTTCGACACGTTCATCAATATCTTCAGCGTGCTGATTGTCTGGCTGCCGCTCATGATCTTGGGAATCGTCGGCCTTGCACTCCTCGTGCACGCCAGCCCCGGACGGTTCGGCGGCGCCATGCGTTTCGTCTACTACGTGCCGGGCGCGCTGGGCGGCATCGCCAACTTCGTTCTCTGGGTCTACCTGCTCAACCCACAGCAGTCGCCCGATCGCTTTCCTCTGGCAGGGGCTCGACCTCAACAACCTTAAAGAGGTAACGACGCAGCAGAACATGCCGGCCATCCTGACCGCCATGCTGTTCTTCCAGGGCGTCGGAACGTGGATCGTTATCGTCAACGGTGGCCTCAACGGCATCCCCGACGAAATCTTCGAGGCGGCAGCTATCGACGGCGCCAACGCCTGGGACCTCGCGTGGCGGATCAAGCTTCCGCTGATCAGACCGTGGATCGGCTACGCGGCGCTCATGAACCTCGCCTACGGGTTCCAACTCTTCCTCGAGCCATATCTGCTCCGACAAGTGTCGTCCGGGTCGATCAACGCGCAATGGACGCCCACCCAGCTGGGCTACGCGTTCGCGTTCGATAACCGCAACTTCCCGGCAGCCGCCGCAATGTCCATAATCCTGCTAGTCATCACGCTGGCGATCGGAATCATCATCGTCTTCCGCAGCGGACTCTTCGGTGAAGAGGAGAAGAAGTCTTGAGCTCCACACACAACTACACGATCGTCGGGTCGCGCCGCTGGTCGGCCGGGCGAATCGCCCGCGTCACGGTCATGATCGTGGTCGCCGCGCTGTTCGCGATACCGATCATCGGCTTCATCGCGATGGCATTCCGCAACCAGGAGAACGTTGCGGCGGGAACCGACGGGTTCCTCGGCCTCGGCGGACTCTCGTGGGAGAACGCCGTATTTAGCTGGAGCCAGATCACCGGTTTCGGGCCAGGCGACGGCGGCCTGTTCCAGCGCTGGATCATGAACTCGTTGATCGTGTCGGTTACCGGCGGCCTGCTGGCGCTGCTCGCCGCGCTCCCTGCTGGCTATGCCCTCGCTCGACTTCGGTTCCGCGCTCGCAAGGCCTGGCTTTTCGCTACCCTGCTCGCGATGGTCATGCCCAACACCGTGCTGGTGATTCCGCTGTTCCTCGAGGTGAACGCCGTCGGCGCCGTCGGTCAGCTCTGGCCTGTCGCGATCATCATGGGATTCTTCCCCTTTGGCGTCTATCTCAGCTACATCCACTTCATGACGACCATGCCCGCCGAGTTGGTGGAGGCCGCCCGCATCGACGGACTCGGAGAAATCTCGATCTTCCTCAGGGTCGGGCTGCCCATCTCCAAGCAGGCAATCGCCCTCGTGGCCTTCTTCTCGTTCGTCGCGAACTGGACGAACTTCTTCCTCCCCCTCGCCCTCCTGACCTCCAGTCAGGACAACAAGACAGTGTCGATCGGAATCCAGGAGCTGATCGGGGCCAGCCCGCTGTTCAATGCGACAGTTGCCGCTGGGCTCGACGTGAAGCTCTACATGCCGCAGTTGGCGCTCGCGACATTCATCAGCATGCTGCCGCTGCTGCTCGTGTTCCTGGGCGCTCAGCGCTTCCTGATTCGCGGACAGACTGTCGGCGCGGTGAAGGGATAGGCGTGGTGAGCGTATACCCCGAGCGGCACCCGGCCGAGGCATACACGGTCGTTCTCCCGAACGAACCCCGGCCGATCGTCATCCTCGGCGCCGGAGGCATCGTCAGGGATGCCCACCTGCCCGCGTATCGCAAGGCGGGCTTCACAGTCGTTGGCATCTACAACCGGACCGTCGAGCGAGCGCAAGCGCTCGCGGACGAGTACGGGATCCCCGGGGTGTACTCCTCGGTCGCGGACGCCGTGGCCGCCGCTCCGGCGAACGCGGTCTACGACATCGCCCTCATGCCGGAGCAATACAAGCAGACGCTCGAGGCGCTGCCCGATGGCGCTGCAGTGCTCATCCAGAAGCCTCTCGGTCAGAACTTGGCAGCGGGTCGCGAGTTGCTCGAGGTGTGTCACCGCAAGTCGCTCGTCGCCGCCGTCAACACTCAGTTGCGTTTTGCGCCATACGTGGCTGAGGCGCGCCGCCTCATCGCGGCCGGCGCGATCGGCGAGGTCTACGACATGGAGGTACGGGTGTCGATCGAGACACCGTGGGAGATCTTCCCGCACGTGCTGAAGTTGGATCGCGTCGAGATCAACATGCATAGCGTGCACTACCTGGACTTGATCCGGTCGTTCTTCGGAGACCCGGATCGCGTGAGTGCGGTGACGCTCGGGCACCCGGAGAAGGACCTGCCCAACACCCGTTCGACGATTCTGCTGCGCTACTCCGGCCGCAAGCTTCGTGCCGTTATCAGCACCAACCACGACCATGGATTCGGGAGCGAGTACGAAGACAGCTACATCAAGTGGGAAGGCACCAAGGGGGCCATCCGCGCACAGATGGGCCTCATGCTCGACTACCCACGCGGCGGCGAGGACAAACTCGAGATTGCTCTGAACGCCGAGAAGGACAAAGGCTGGCAGCCGGTACCGTTCGAAGGCTCCTGGTTCCCCGACGCTTTCATTGGCTCGATGTCGGCGCTTCAGCGATTCGCGGAGGGCTCGGTGTCAGAACTACCCACCTCCGTGGATGACGTGTTTCACACCATGGCCCTCGTCGAGGCGGCATACGAGTCGGCCGAGACCGGCGGCGTCACGCCGCAGTACGAGTCCTAGGATCGGCGTGAAACGACACAACAGCCCCGGGGTAGATGCATGAGTGAATTCGACGGACTAGTCGCAGTAGTTACCGGTGGAGCATCGGGGATCGGTCTGGCGACCGCCCTCGCGCTGCACAGCGCCGGGGCGACCGTGGCTGTGCTCGACCTGAATGTGGACGGGCTCGACGAGCGCCTGAGCGGGTTCACGGCGGATGTCTCGACCCGTGCATCCGTGAACGGCGCCGTCGCCGAGGTCGCCGAGCGCTTCGGCAGGATCGACATCGTCATCAACAACGCCGGCATCAGCGCGGTCGGCACTGTTGAGGAGAATGACGACGACGAGTGGGCTCGCGTGCTCAACATCAACGTCACCGGAATGGCGCGCGTCAGCGCTGCCTCCCTGCCGTGGCTGCGCAAGTCTGACTCGGCCGCAATCGTCAACGTGTGTTCGATCGCCGCGCTGAATGGTCTTCCCCAGCGTGCGGCGTACTCGGCGTCGAAGGGCGCGGTGCTCGCGCTTACGTTCGCCATGGCAACCGACCACGTTCGCGAAGGCGTCCGCGTTAACTGCGTCAGTCCGGGAACGGTCTCCACGCCTTTTGTCGAACGCATGCTCAGCAACTTTCCCGACCCGGTCAAAGAACGTGCCGCCCTCGACGCGCGTCAGGCGACCGGGCGAATGGTTACACCCGAGGAGGTCGCGGGCGCGATCGTGTACCTCGCGAGCCCCCTCTCTGCGTCGACGACGGGCACCGCCCTGGAGGTCGACGGCGGCGTCCACAACCTCAGAATGCGACCGGAGAGCCCATGAAACGAATCGCCTCGGTAATCGGGCTCCCACCCGAGAACGTCGAAGTCTACGACCGCTACCACGCCGACGTGTGGCCCGGCGTGCTGGCTCGACTTTCCGCGAGCAACGTGCAGAATTACTCGATCTACCGGCACGGGGACGTGCTGTTCTCCTACATGGAATACGTCGGGGACGACTTCGATGCTGACATGGCGGCAATCGCGGCCGACCCGACCACGCAGCAGTGGTGGGACATCATGATGCCACTCCAGCGCCCCCTTGAAGACCGCGCCGAAGGCGAGTGGTGGAAAGAGCTCACGGAAGTGTTCCACCTCGACTGACGGCCGACCGAGGTCGTGGCAGGATGTGGGGCATGCGCAGCAGCCGCCTCATTCGCATGTCAGGACGAAACCCGCACGACCCGCACCGCTCGGCGACGCCGCTCGAGCTGCTCTTTGACCTCGCGTTCGTTGTCGCGTTCGGGCAGGCGGCAAGCCAACTGTCCCACTCGATAGCGGAGCAACACACCGCCGTGGGCATCGGCGCCTTCGCCTTTGCGATGTTCGCGATCTGCTGGGCGTGGATAAATTTCGCCTGGTTCGCCTCGGCCTACGACACCGACGACTGGTTCTTTCGGTTGGCGACGATGGTGCAGATGATCGGTGTGATCGTGCTTGCCCTCGGCATCCCACCGATGTTCCACTCGCTCGAAGAGGGCGTGCACCTCGACATCACCGTTATTGCAGCGGGGTACGTCATCATGCGGATCGCGATGGTGGCGCAGTGGTTGCGCGCCGCAAAACAAGATCCGGCGCGCCGCCGCACCGCGCTCACCTACGCCACGTTCATCCTCATCGCACAGGTCGGGTGGGTGGCGCTCACCCTGCTCAATCCGCCGGTAGCGACATTCTTTGCCCTCGCGCCGATCCTGTACCTGATCGAACTCGGCGGCCCCGTCGTCGCCGAGCGCAAGGTCGGTGGGAGCGAGGGTGGTACGCCGTGGCATCCGCACCACATCGCCGAGCGATACGGACTTCTGGCGATCATCGCGCTCGGCGAGGGGGTCTTCGGAACGGTGGTCTCCGTGTCGGCGCTGGTGGAGCAGCAAGGGTGGAGCAGCGAGGCAGTGCTCGTCGTCGTCGCAGGAATCGGAATCACCTTCGGGCTGTGGTGGACCTACTTCATCCTGCCGTCCGGTGCTGTGCTCGCTCGGTACCGCACCCGAGGGTTCGTCTGGGGGTACGGTCACATCGTGATCTATGCGGCGATCGCCGCGACCGGCGCCGGACTACACGTCGCGGCCTACGTCATCCAGGGAGAGACCGAGGTCGGAACGCTCGGAGCAATCGTCGCGATTGCCGTGCCCGTGCTGGTCTTCTCCGTCGTGAACTTCGCGCTCTACGGGTATCTCGTTCGCCAGTGGAACCCGCTGCACTCTGTGCTATTCGCCGGGACGGTGCTACTGCTCGTTCTCGCCGTAGCGCTCGCCGCGGGTGGGGTGTCGCTCGGAGTGTGCCTCATCGTCGTGACGCTGTCACCCGCAGTCGTGGTGATCGGTTTCGAGACCGTCGGGCACCGCCACCAGGCGGCCATGCTCGAGCGTGTCTTGGCCTAGTGGCTGCTGCCCGCCGACTCGACCTCGCTGCGGTCGCCGGACCACAGCGTGTGGAACGTGCCGGGACCGTCGATGCGCTGATAGGTGTGCGCGCCGAAGAAGTCGCGCTGGCCCTGGACTAAGGCGGCCGGGAGGCGCTTGGCGCGAAGGCCGTCGTAGTACGCCAAGGAGCTGGAGAAGGCCGGGCTGGGGATGCCGGCGCCCGCCGCGTGCGCGACGACTCGGCGCCAGGCATCCTGGGCCCCGGTGATCGCCTCGGCGAAGTACGGCGCGGTGACGAGCGCAACCAGGCCCGGTTTCTCGGCGTACGCCTCGGTGATGCGGTTGAGGAAGCGGGCTCGGATGATGCAGCCTCCGCGCCAGATCTTGGCGATGTCGCCCTTCTTGATGTCCCAGCCGTACTGCTCTGCGCCCGCGACGATCGCGTCGAATCCCTGGCTGTAGGCGATGATCTTCGACGCGTACAGGGCCTGCCGAACGTCTTCGATGAAGGCGGCGTTGTGTGACACGGTCAGTGGCGTGGTCGGGCCGGGAAGAATGGATGCCGCGGCGCGCTGCGCGGGCTTCGACGAGAGGGCGCGGGCGAAGACGGCCTCGGCGATGCCAGACACGGGGATGCCGAGATCGAGCGCGGACTGAACCGTCCAGACGCCGGTGCCCTTGGAGCCGGCCTGGTCGAGGATCACGTCCACGAGGGGCTGGCCGGTCTTCGCATCCACCTGCTTGAGCACCTCTGCGGTGATCTCGATCAGGTAGCTTTCCAGCTCGCCGGTGTTCCACTCGGCGAAGATGCCGGCGATCTCGGCCGGCGTCGCGCCGGTGCCCTGGCGGATCAGGTCGTACGCCTCGGCGATGAGCTGCATGTCGGCGTACTCGATGCCGTTGTGGATCATCTTGACGAAGTGGCCAGCGCCGTCGTGGCCGACGTGCGTCACGCACGGCTCACCCTCGGCGATCGCGGCAATCGACTTGAGGATCGGGCCGAGGGTGACCCACGACTCGTCCGAGCCGCCGGGCATGATCGACGGGCCGAGGAGGGCGCCCTCCTCGCCGCCGGAGATCCCTGCTCCGACGAAGTTGATGCCAGACTCGCGAACGGCCTTCTCGCGACGAATGGTGTCGGTGAACAGCGCGTTGCCGCCGTCGACGATGATGTCGCCCGGCTCGAACACGGCCACGAGCTCGTCGATGACGGCATCCGTGCCCTTGCCCGCCTGCACCATGATGAGCGCGGTGCGGGGCTTGGCGAGGGATGCCGCGAACTCCTCAATCGTCTTCGACGCGACGAACCCGGCTTCGGGGTGCTCGTCGATCAGGGTCTCGGTGCGGGCCCACGTGCGGTTGTAGACGGCCACAGTGTTGCCCTCTCGGCTGGCGAGGTTGCGGGCGAGGTTCGAGCCCATAACCGCGAGTCCTACTACGCCGATGTTTGCCTGTGTCACTGTCTTCTCCCTTGGATTTCGTGCGAACTACAGGCTACCGGTTGAGCGACCTGCGCTCTGGCGGAGGATGGCACGCCGCGCGACTACGCGTGCGGGTACTCGCAGCGGCGCGCCATCCTCCGCACGGGTTGCGCCGGTATCGTGGGGGGCATGTCCGAACCCGTCGTCGTCACCGCGATCTTTCATCCGGCCGAAGGAGCGCGCGAGCCGCTCCTCGCCGCGCTGAACCGTCTCATCCCGCTCGTTCACGACGAGGCGGGATGTCTGCTCTATGCCATCAACGAGCAGGCCGACGGCACCATCGTCATGATCGAGAAGTGGGAGTCGGCCGAGCTGCTCGACGCGCACGGAACCGGCTCAGCCGTCACCGAGTTCGGGGCGAGCATCGCGGGCCTGCTTGCCGGTCCGGTATCCGTTGAACGCCTCGTGCCTCACCCGATCGGAGACCCCGCGAAGGGCGCCCTGTGACGAGCCCCCGACCCCTCGTGGTGGTGATGGGTGTCAGCGGAGCGGGCAAGTCCACGGTTGGATCGGCGTTGGCACAGCGCCTCGGAGTGGGATTCGTCGACGCGGACGACCTGCATCCAGCCAGCAACGTGGCGAAGATGGCATCGGGCGAGCCGCTGACCGACGACGACCGGCAGCCCTGGCTCGCGGCAGTCGGACAGGTGCTGCACGCGGCATCCGATACTGGGCTTGTGGTTGCTTGCTCGGCGTTGCGGCGCACCTACCGGGACGCAATCCGCGATGGGGCGCCGCGCGCCCGGTTCATCGAACTCGACGGAACGAGGCGCTTGATGGCCGAGCGGCTCAGCGAGCGGACCGATCACTTCATGCCGGCGAGCCTGCTCGACTCCCAGTTCGCGACGCTTGAGTCGTTGAGCGGCGACGAGCCGGGATTTCGCGTGGATGCCTCGGCCGACGTGGGCACCATAGTCGACGAAATCGCTGGTAGACTTCAGCACTGAACTTCGGCGAGGGATGCATCGGCATCCGTTATCGACGCGGTAGGCGAGTCCCCGGGCTTTTCCTCACGCACTGCTGCCGTGCGTTCGAGTTGAACACACAGACCACTACGGGGCTTCTGGCCCAGAACTGGGCGTAGGCCCAGAAGGAGAATCATCATGGCCGAGGCCAACAGCAACCACCTCCTCACGGAGATCCGCGACACCTTCGGAAAGGGCGTTGCCCGCAAGATCCGTGCTCAGGGCAAGATCCCGGCCGTCATCTACGGTCACGGTACGGAGCCGCAGCACGTCACCCTGCCCGGCCACGAGACGGCGCTCATCCTGCGCAAGTCGAACCAGGTGCTCGAGCTCGACATCCAGGGCAAGACCCAGCTCGCGCTCGTCAAGGACGTTCAGAAGGACCCGGTGCGCCAGATCATCGAGCACATCGACCTCATCGTGGTCCGCAAGGGCGAGAAGGTCACCGTTGACGTGCCCGTGCACCTCGAGGGCGAAGCCGCTCCCGGCACGAGCGTCAACCACGGCTCGAACACCCTGTCGCTCGAGGTCGAGGCCACGCACATCCCGGAGAGCCTGATCATTTCGATCGAGGGCCTCGAAGAGGGCGCTCACATCCTCGCAGGCGAGGTTGCGCTACCCGCCGGTGCCACGCTCATCACCGACCCCGAGACGCTGGTCGTCGGCATCACCGCCGCCGCCGTCGTCGATCTGGGCGAGGATGACGCTGAGGAGAGCGCCGAGGGCGAAGCGGGCGAAGGCGCCGAAGAGGGCGACGCCGACGGCGACGCAGCACCCGCCGAGGACGCGGAGTAGTCGGAATTCTTTTCGGCAAGCGTGTCCACGTGGACAACGACACCTGGTTGGTAGTCGGGCTCGGGAATCCCGGGCCCGGCTACGCCGGCAATCGTCACAACGTGGGCCAGATGGTTCTCTCGGAACTCGCCGACCGGGCATCCAGTTCGTTCAAGAACCACAAGACCAACTCCGCCGTCGCCGAGGGGCGTAGTTTCGCCGCGGGGCCGAAGCTGGTGCTCGCCAAGCCGAACACGTTCATGAATGTGTCTGGTGCACCGGTCGCCGCGCTATTGCGCTTCTACAAGCTCGAACCGAGTCGACTTATCGTGCTGCACGACGACCTCGACATCGAGTTCGACTCCGTTCGACTCAAGTTCGGCGGCGGCCACGGTGGTCACAATGGGTTGCGCGACATCATCGCCGCGATCGGCACCGGCGACTTCACGCGGGTGCGGTTGGGAATCGGGCGACCACCCGGGCGCCAGCCGGCCGCCGACTTCGTGCTGCGCGACTTCGTAGGCGCGGAGCGCGAGGTGCTGCCCAACCTGCTTGGCGACGCGGCGGATGCCGTCGAGTCGATCGCGACCGAGGGGCTGACCGCGGCGCAGCTGAAGTTCCATACCCCTCGCTAGTTCTCCCTTTTCAGGTTGAGCGGGCCGCCAACTGGACTTCGGCGGCCGTCCGAACCTGACAAGGGACAGTCTCAGACGCGGTAGACCGAGCTTCCCCCGACGAACGTTTCGACGACGCGCGTCGATCCGATGTCCTCCAGAGGGCCGGCAAACGGGTCGCGGTCGAGCACCACGAGGTCGGCCAGTGCGCCGACGCGAATCTGCCCGGTCTCGTCGAGGTGATTGACCCGCGCCGAGCCGGCCGTGTACGCCGTGATGGCGGTCGCGAGGTCGATGCGCTGCTCGGGAAGGAACGGTCCGTACTCGCCCTCGGCCCAGTCGCGATGCGCGATGCGGTTGACCGCGACGTGGATGGCCGCAAGCGGGTCGGGTGTCGAGACCGACCAGTCGCTTCCAGCCGCGAGCATGGCGCCCGCGCGCATGAGGTCACCCCAGGGGTACTGCCAGCTCGACCGGGGCTGCCCAAGGAACGGCAGCGTGAGTTCGACCATCTGCGGTTCGAGCGCCGCCCACAGCGACTGCATGTTCGCGGTGACATCGAGTTCGCGAAAGCGCGGGACGTCTTCGGGATGCACTACCTGCAGATGTGCGATGTGGTGTCGGTTGTCGCCCCGACCGTTGCGGGCGATGGCGTGCTCGACCGCGTC
Source organism: uncultured bacterium (assembly GCA_963787305.1). Classification (GTDB taxonomy): domain Bacteria; phylum Actinomycetota; class Actinomycetes; order Actinomycetales; family Microbacteriaceae; genus Rhodoglobus. The sequence goes on along the minus strand of CAWBCL010000001.1, from coordinate 129,503 downwards.
GAGACACTCGCGCACGGCGCGATCCCCGATGGCATGGAAGTGCAACTGGAACCCCGCGGCATCCAACTGGGCTGCCGCTTCGTTGAGTATCTCGGGAGGCACGAAAGAGATCCCAGAGTTGTCGCTGGGATGTCCGTGTCCGTCGCTGTACGGCTCAAGCATTGACGCGGTGAAGTTTTCCGCCACACCGTCTTGCATGATCTTGATGCTCGTGGCCTGGAACCGTCCGGCGCTCAGGCGCTCGCGTTGCTCAATCAGGTCGGGGATCTGCTCGAGCCCGCGGGCGCGATCCCACCACAGTGCCCCGACGACTCGACCCGTGAGGGCCCCGGATGCCGCGGCGGCGAAGTAACTCTCCGCCGGGTCTCCCGCATCGCCGAAGCTTCCCACAATGGCGTCTTGCCACCCGGTGACTCCGAAGGAGTGCAGGTACTGCTGCCCCAGGAGGAGCGCCTCGAGCATGCGTTCCTGCGATTCGGTTGGCAACAGTCGGTTGACGAGCACCATCGCGCCCTCGTGCAGGGTTCCGCTCGGAGCCCCGTGGGAGTCGCGTTCTATCCGGCCGTCGGCCGGGTCGGGGGTGTCCGCCGTGATGCCGGCAAGCTCGAGCGCTCGCGAGTTAACCCAGGCGCCGTGGCCGTCACGGTTCGGCAGGAAGGCCGGGCGGTCGGGCACGACTCGGTCAAGCTCGCTCGCCAGCGGCGTTCCGCCGGGGAACGCCGACATGCTCCACCCGCCGCCGAGCACCCACTCGTCGTCAGGATGCCCCGCGGCGTAGTCCGCGATGGTCGAGAGGTATTCGGCCGACGTGGCGTACGGCGCAAGGTCGCACCGCATGAGGTCGAGCCCACCCCAGACCGGGTGCACGTGCGCGTCTTGGAACCCGGGGACGAGCATCCGCCCTGCGAGGTCGACGACTCGAGTCTTCGGCCCGATGTGGTCGCCGGCATTCGAGCCGACGGCGACAATCCGGTCGCCGGTCACCGCGACGAAGCTTGCCCTCGAGCGCACGGTGTCTGCGGTGAAGACGGGTCCGCCGGTGAAGACGAGGTCGGCGTGGGTCATCGGGTTCTCCTAGGTGGTGTCGTGACGTCGGCCGATCAGCTGCCGGCCATGGTGCGGGCGATGTCGGTCGCCGAGTCGCCCGCCCGGCGCAGCACGAGGGCGACGAGCCCGAGGGCGACGAGGGTGAGCAGGAGCATGACTGTCGATACGGCGCCGATTTCGGGCCTCAGCCCGCCGCGCAGCGCGCTCAACACGTAGACCGGCCACGGCGTCGAGCCCGACACCTGCACGAAGGCGGACACGATCGTGTTGTCCAGGCTCAGCGTGAAGGAGAGCAGCCCGCCCGCCAACACCGCGGGAAGGGCAAGTGGCAGCGTGACCCGGAAGAAGGTGGGCACCGGTGGCGCATAGAGGTCGGCGGATGCCTCTTCAAGGTTTGCGTCCAAGCCGATCAGGCGGGCGCGCACGATGTAGGCCACGACAGCGGTCGAGAAGATCGAGTGGCCGACGGAGAGGCGAACGAGCCCGTCGTTGAAGGCGGCGAGCCCGACATCCTGTCCGAGTGTGACGAACCAGGGCAGCAGTGACACCGCGTCGACGATTTCGGGGGTGACGGTGACCAGCAGCAACAGACCGATGAACCATGCCGCCCACTTGCCGGGCCTTCGCGCGAGCGCGATGCCGGCGAGAGTTCCCAGAGCGGTCGCGATCAGCGCGGAGAACAACCCGACGCGCAGCGACACCCAGATGGCGTCGCGGATCGCCGGCTTCTCGAAGATCGCCCGATAGGGGTCGAAGCTGAAGCCATCCCAGGCGACGAGGAGCCGACCGCTGTTGAACGACGAGACGACGATGACGGCAATGGGGGCGAAGAGGAACAGCAGAACGATGACGCCCCAGACCCAGAGGGCCACATCTCGTGCGAGGCCGTGTCTGCGCGTGCCGCTCACGAGTCGGCTCCCAACACGAGGCGGTTGGCGGATCGGAACGGCATCGACACGAGCCAGAGCAACGCACCGCCGACGGCGACGCTGAGCGCGATGACGAGCATCAGGAGAACCGCCATCGCGGAGCCGAGCGCCCAGTTCTGGGCGGTCTGAAACTGGCTGGCCACCAACTGACCCACCATGTTGCCCTTGGCGCCGCCGAGGACGGTCGCGGTGATGTAGTCACCCATGAGCGGGATGAACACGAGCAGCACGCCCGCGATGATTCCCGGGCGGGCGAGCGGGATCGTGACTCGCGCCAGCGTGCCCACGGGGCCCGCGCCGAGGTCCTTGCTCGCCTCGCGCAGGGGCGCACCCACGCGGTCGAACGCGACGAACAGCGGCAAGATCATCAGCGGCAGGTAGTTGTAGACCACACCGATCAGGACCGCCGTTCTGGTGTAGAGGATGTCGAGCGGACCGTCGATGAGCCCGATGGAGTTGAGTGCCGAAGAGAGCCAGCCCTCGGGCGCGAGGATGACCTGCCATCCGATGGTGCGCACGAGAAAGTTCGTCCAAAACGGGATCATGACTAGAGCGATGAGGAGGCCCCGTTTGCTGGGCGAGACCTTCACCGCCATCCAATACGCGACGGGGAACGCAATCAGTAGGCACAATGCCGTTCCCGCGATCCCCACCCACAGCGTGTTGAGGAACGTCTGGAAGAACGTCGGCGACAACGCCTCGACGTAGCGGTCGAAAGACAGCACATCGTTGGCGTGGGTGCCGAAGATTCCCGGCTTGTATCCGAAGCTGAACCAGATCACGTACCCGACGGGTACAACGAAAAAGATGATGAGCCACGCCCACGCGGGAATCGCGAGGGCGAAGCGGGGGCTACGCACCAGCGGCGGCCTTCATCTTGTTCCAAATGTCGACAAGGCGTCCCTGAGCTTCGGTGACCTTGCCGGTGTTCATCGTGGCGACCTGCTCCGGCGTGAAGAACACGAGGTCGAGCATCTCGAACCCGGCATCGTTCGCCGCGGCCTCGATGCCAGTGCCGCCCGTGTGGTAGCCGATGTAGTCGAGTTCGGCGAGCGAGTTCTCCGGTGTCAACACGTAGTTGATGAAGGCGTGTGCGGCCTCGGGGTGGGGAGCGCCTGCCGCGATTGCCCAGTTGTCCATCCAAATCTCGGTGTCGGGGGCTCCGAGCACCCACTGCCACCGCTCCGGCTCGCCGCCCTCAAGGATGCCGATGCGGGCGTCACCGTTCCAGGCCTGCATGAGTGCGAGTGTCGCCTGCGGGATCGCCTGTCCGCCCGGGTAGGAGTCGAAGGCGGCCAAGTGCGGTGCGAGCGTGTTGACGAGGTACTCTTCCGCGGCATCCAGGTGATCGGGGTCGGTGGTGTCCCAGTCGATCCCGTTGGCCCAGAAGTAGATGCCCGTGATGTCTCCCGGGTCGTCGAGAACGCTGGTCTTGCCACTGGCCTCGTTCTGCGCGGCGTCGAGGAAGTCGTTCCACGTGGTGAGTTCGCGGGTGATGACCGTCTTGTCGTAGACGAATCCGGTGGTGCCCCACGCCTTGCAGATCGAGTACTCGTTGTTCGGGTCCCAGTCGCGGCCAAGGAAGGCCGGATCCATGTGCTCGATGTTGGGGATGAGGTCTCGGTTGAGCTTGGTCAGCAGCCCCTCCTCGACCATGGCGGGGATGAAGGTACCGGTCGGAACCACGATGTCGTAGCCGCTCGTGCCCTTGGCGGCGACGAGCTTCGAGATGAGTTCCTCGTTGGAGCTAAATGAGTCGATGATGATTGCCGGACCGAGTTCGGTCGTGAAGGCATCCATCACTTCGGGGGCGTCGTACTCACCCCAGGTGTAGATGGAGAGCTTGCTCTCGACTGGGCCGCCCGAGGCCGAGGTGGATCCGCCCGTGCTCGTGGGGGTGCACGCGGCGAGCGCGCCGACGGCACCGGCAGCGACCGTTGCGCTAATGAAGCCGCGACGGGTGAGCTGTCGTCCAATGATGCGGGACGCTGTGGCGTCCGCGAGAATGCGGATGGGGGTTTCGGCGGTCATGGACATCTCCTCGGTTTCGATCGTCGGTTTTCGGTGGTGCGCTATCAGTTTCGGGTGGGCTTGGCCTCGGGCGGTCGAACGAATCCGGCCGCCTCTTCGGCGCCGTCGGCCGGGAACACTTGGGCGTGTTCCGGCTTCCAGGTTGCGTGCACGGCGTCACCGACCGACAGCGCTGGCGCGTCTGCGGTGGGCCTGCGGGCGAGGATGCTGTGGCCCGCGTCGAGCTGCACGAGATACTGCATCGATTCGCCGAGATGGGAGAGGCCGATGAGCCTGCCCTTCGTGCCCTGGGTGCCCTGCGGCGCCGAGCTAGACGCAGCGGTGATGTGCACGAACTCGGGACGGATGGCGACCTGTGCGGCATCCCCGGACTTCATGCTCGGGTCGATCCGGGCGGCACTGAGCGATCCAATATCGGTGGCTACCGACGTGCCGTCGGAACCAAGTGTGCCTTGCACAAAGTTCTGCTGGCCGATGAACGCGGCGACGTAGGCGGACGCGGGGCGAGAGTAGATCGTGTCCGCGTCGGCGAGTTGCTCGATGCGGCCGTCGCGCATGACGGCAATGCGGTCGCTCATCGAGAGCGCCTCGCCCTGATCGTGCGTGACAAAGACGAACGTGATGCCGAGCTGAGACTGCAGGAGCTTGAGTTCGAGCTGCATCTCTTCACGCAGCTGTCGGTCGAGCGCGCCGAGCGGCTCATCGAGCAGCAGAACGCTCGGGCGGTTGACGAGCGCACGCGCCAGAGCGATGCGCTGCTGCTGACCACCGGAGAGCTGGGTCGACCTGCGGTCGGCAAACGAGCGCATCTGCACGAGCTCTAGCGCTTCGCTGACCCGCTCCCGAAGTTCGGCTCTGGGCACCCGCTTCTGCTGAAGACCGTATGCCACGTTCTCGGCGACGCTCATGTGCGGGAACAAGGCGTAGGCCTGAAACACGGTGTTGACGTCGCGCTTGTACGGCGGCACGCCAAGAACGCTGGACCCCGAGATGCGGATGTCACCGGCATCCGGATGCTCGAATCCCGCAAGCATCCGCAGGGTTGTGGTCTTGCCGCAGCCGGACGGACCGAGCAGCGAGAGGAATTCGCCGGCCTCAACCCGAAGACTCAGGTTGTCGACCGCTTTTGTCTCTCCGAATCGGCGGGTCACCCCGTCGAGCACGACGGTACCGTTCGGCTCGGATCCGGTCGCAGCACCGTCTGTCTCGAGTGTCGCTTGTGCCGTCATTGACCAACCTTCACCTGTCGAGTGCTCAGAAGTGTTGCTCCACCCTAGCGCTGGAGTAATCCTCGGTGGGGGGCATGGTGGACAATCGATCTCGCACATGGCTCGTGCGATTGTGCAGGGAGGGGGCATCCCCCTTGTTTGAGCGCGCCGCGAGGAATACCGTCGCATCATGTCAATGGACCCCGTCGTCACCAATCCGGGCTTCTACCAGGTGCTCTTCGAGAACGACCGCGTGCGCGTGCTCGAGTATCGCGACGAGCCGGGCCATCAGTCGGTTCCGCACGAGCATCCAGACAGCGTCATGGTCACCCTGAGTTCGTTTCGGCGGCGGCTCACGATGGGCGAGCGCAGCGTGGATGTGGAGCTTGAGGCGAACGAGGCACGTTGGCTTGCCGCCCAGACCCACAGCGGCCTCAATACCGGGTCGACGCCCACGCACGCGATCTTCGTCGAGTTGAAGGAACCGTCGCTGACGCCGTCCACCGGGGATGCGCCGTTGGGGCCATTGGCCGACTGAGGTCAGCGCGCGGCCGTCGGCGGCGACACCTAGACTCGACGGGTGCTACTCGAAGGATTTATCGCGGCCCTTTCGCGCGCCAAAACGTTCGAGAACGCACTGGCTTCAGCCTCTCGAAGCGCCGATTTCTCCCTTGTCGACGGCCTACGCGCACCCCTACTCGCGGCACTTCTTGGTCGATCCGGCGGCCCCCGATTCGCTCTGGCTATCACCGCGACCGGGCGGGAATCCGAGGCCCTGCGCCGATCTCTCGCCAGCTTTCTGCCCAGCGCAACCATCGTCGAGTTTCCGGCCTGGGAGACGCTCCCGCACGAACGGTTGAGCCCGAGTGCCGAAACGGTGGGCAAGCGCATCGCGGCACTGCGGTCCATCGCCCGATGGGATCGCACCACCCCGTTCGTGCTCGTCGCGAGCGTGCGCGCCGCTCTGCAGCCTCTCGCCGACAACCTCGCGAGCGTGGAACCCATCGAGCTCGTCAAGGGTGGGCGCGGCTATGACCTGCCCGATGTGAGCCGACGGCTGGTCGACCTCGCGTATTCGCGGGTCGATATGGTCACTCGGCGCGGCGAGTTTGCCGTGCGCGGCGGAATCGTTGACGTGTTCGCACCCACCGACGAGCATCCGCTGCGGCTCGAATTCTTTGGCGACGAACTCGAACAGCTGCGGGAATTCTCCGTCGCCGACCAGCGGTCCCTGCCCACCGACATCGAGCGCGCCGAGTTGGCGCCAAGCCGCGAACTACTTCTGAGTGAGAGCGTGCGCCAGCGGGCCCGCGAGATGCAGCACGAGTTCCCGAGCTTGGCGGGCATGCTGGCCAAGATTGGTGAAGGCATCCCCGTCGATGGCATGGAGTCTCTCGCCCCCGCGCTCGTCGATCGTCTGGTGCCCCTCACGCACTACCTTCCAACGGATGCCGCGATCGCGGTGCTCGCACCCGAGAAGGTCGCAACTCGCGCCGTCTCGCTCGCCGAAACCAACCGCGAGTTCCTCAGCGCAGCGTGGAACGCCGCGACGGCCGGGGCCGAGGCGCCGATTGATCTGGATGCCGGCGATTTCATCACCCTGAACACGCTGCGCGAGTCGGCCGGCGGACGACCGTGGTGGACGATGAGCGGGTTCGACGATGGTCGGGCCGAAGGCGACTCCGACGACGGCGACTCCGACGAGTACGTTCGCCTCGAGGCCAAGGCCGTCCCCAGTTTCGCTGGCCAGCCGGACGGGGCGATCGATCACGTCGTCGCTCTCGTGCGCGACGGCTGGACGGTCGCGGTCGTCGCCGAGGGCGCCGGCCTGGTCGAACGCGCCGCCGACGTGTTGGGGGAGCACGAGGCATCCGGCCGAATCGTTGAAGCGATTCCCTCGGACGCCGAACCCGGCGTCGCGTACCTGCTCAAGGCATCCGTCGATGTCGGCTTCGAGCTGCCGGACGCCAAGCTAGCGCTGCTCAGTGAGGGCGAGTTTTACGGCCGCACCGCAGGCTACGACTCGCGGCAGGTCAAGAAGCTCGCCAGTCGCCGCAAGAATGTCGTCGACCCGCTGCAGCTCAAGAGCGGCGACTTCGTCGTGCACAACACCCACGGCATCGGCAAGTTCGTCGAACTCGTGACGCGGGAGGTCTCGACCGGCGGCCGCAACGCGATCAAGACTCAGCGCGAGTTCCTCGTTATCGAGTACGCGCCCAACAAGCGGGGTTACCCCGGCGACAAGCTGTACGTTCCGACCGACCAGCTCGACCTGCTCACCCGCTATGTCGGCGGCGAGGCGCCGTCGCTGAGCAAAATGGGAGGCAGCGATTGGGCCGCGGCGAAGGGGAAGGCGCGCAAGGCGGTTCGCGATATCGCCGTCGAACTCGTCAAGCTCTACTCGGCTCGCATGGCGAGCAAGGGTCACGCCTTCGGACCGGACACCCCGTGGCAGCGCGAACTCGAGGAGGCGTTTGCCTTTGCTGAGACGCCCGACCAGCTGACGACGATCGATGAGGTGAAGGCCGACATGGAGCGGCCGATTCCCGATGGACCGGTTGCTGAGCGGCGACGTCGGCTACGGCAAGACCGAGGTCGCCGTGCGCGCCGCGTTCAAGGCGGTGCAAGACGGCAAGCAGGTCGCGATGATCGTTCCGACGACCCTGCTCGTTCGTCAACACATGGAGACGTTCGCGGAGCGGTTCGCCGGCTTCCCGGTGCACCTTCGGGCCTTGAGCAGGTTTCAGACCGACAAGGAGGCGAAGGAGACGATCGCGGGCCTTGCGGATGGCACGGTCGACGTCGTCATCGGAACTCATCGCTTGCTCAGCCAGGGCATCGCGTTCAAAGACCTCGGGCTCGTCATCATCGACGAGGAACAGCGGTTCGGCGTCGAGCACAAGGACGCGCTGAAGAAGCTCAAGACCAACGTCGACATTCTGGCGATGACGGCGACCCCGATTCCTCGCACCCTCGAGATGGCGGTCACGGGCATCCGAGAGATGTCGACGCTCGCGACGCCCCCGGAGGACCGGCATCCCATCCTGTCGTTCGTCGGACCGTATTCCGACCGCCAGGTGGGCGCGGCGATTCGTCGGGAGCTGCTGCGCGAGGGTCAGATTTTCTACGTGCACAATCGGGTCAGTTCGATCAACCGGGTCGCCGCGCAGCTTGCCGAGCTCGTTCCGGAGGCCAGGATCGCGGTCGCGCACGGGCAGCTTCCCGAGTCTGTTCTCGAGCAGGTCATGGTCGACTTCTGGGAGCGCAAGTTTGATGTTCTCGTCTCGACGACCATCATCGAGACGGGCCTCGACATCGCCAACGCGAACACCCTGATTATCGACCGCGCCGACAAATACGGCCTCAGCCAGCTTCACCAGCTGCGCGGTCGGGTGGGGCGCGGGCGGGAGCGTGCCTACGCCTACTTCCTCTACGACGAGATGAAGCCGCTGAGCGAGACAGCGCATGAGCGACTCAACACGATCGCCGCCAACAACGAGCTGGGTGCGGGAATGCAGATCGCCCTCAAAGACCTGGAGATCCGTGGAGCGGGCAATCTGCTCGGTGGCGAGCAGTCCGGGCACATTGCCGGAGTCGGCTTCGACCTGTACCTCCGAATGATCGGCGAGGCGGTGTCCACCTTCCGCGGCGATGTTGCCGAGGGGCAGACCGAGCTGCGGCTTGAGCTCCCCGTCGACGCGCACCTACCCGAGGAATACATCGAGAGCGAGCGGCTGCGTCTTGAGGCCTATCAGAAGCTGTCAACCGCGAGCGCGCCGACGGCGGCGGATGACGCGATCGATCGCGTGATCGAGGAGCTCACCGATCGCTACGGCGAGCCGCCGGATCAGGTGCACTCGCTCGTCGCCGTCTCGCGGCTGCGAAGGATGGCCCAGAAGGCGGGCCTCGGCGAGGTCGTGGTAATGGGGGACAAACTCCGTGTCGCGCCGGCCGATCTGGCCGACTCGATCCAAGTTCGGCTGCAGCGGATGTACCCCGGAGCGCGCTATCACGCCGCTGCCGCGGCCGTGCTCGTTCCCCTCCCCGCCGAGGCGGGAGACCGCGAATTGATCGAGTGGACGAGCTCGCTGCTCGTGGCGATCTTTGGTGCCGAGGTCAGTCGCCCGGAGCCGACTCCGGAGCCGACCGCATAGGTGGCTCCGTGGCTGACGCGAGCGGGGTCGGCTCCTTGGTCGGTGTCGCCTTCGGCGCACCGAACGCCGTCGTCACCGGGTGGGCCACACCGTCAATACGGTGCACGCGGTACACGGCGACGGGGATGAGCACGAGCGAGCGCAGGTCAAACAACACATGAAGCACGATCGGGAGCAGGATGCTGCCGCTCACCGCATAGGTGAGCAGAAAGAGCGCCCCGACTAGGCTGCTGCCGATGATCCCGGGCACGCCCTGATACAGGTGCAGCGCCCCGAACAGCAGCACGCTGCCCACTGCGGCGGCCAGCGCGCTGCCGGTCGCGCCAAAGATGAGGGCGGGCATCCCGAGTCGGAAGAGCAGTTCCTCGACGACGCCGGCGTTAAGCGACATCAGGGCGCCAAACCGCAGTTCCTGCGCGTTGCGCGGCAGAATCGCGTGGATGTCGCCGACGGTCATGATCGACTGCTCCTTACGGGCGGCAGTGACCCCGAACCAGGTGACGACGACGACAGCCACTATCGCCCCCACGGTGAACCCGGCAATCGCGCCCGGCTCGTGAGCGGCGAAGCCGCGGATGTCTCGAATGACTGGCCACGACTGCAACTCGCGCAACACGGGCGCGACAAGTGCGCCGGCCAGCAGCAGCACGGCGGCGGTCAGCCCACCGAGCCAGAGCAGCGAGTCGAGTAACCAGCGCCGGAACATGGCCTGTCGTTTCGACGTTGTGCGGTACCGCTTGAAGCGCTGATACTCGCGTCGATCCTTGCGCGTCGCGCGCAGCACGAGCGCCGCGAGAACGCCAGCGAGGGCGACCCACATGATGGCCGGCGTGTAGGCCCAGTCGGGATCGAGCATGATCAATGCTCGCACGTCGGGAATGCGGCGAGGCGGCGGTAGCGTTGCATCTCGTGGCCGGGTGCCACGACTAAGAGGAGAAGCGCGTGTCGATTGACGTGGGGTTCAGGTCGGAACGTGGTCCGATTCTCATCGCCCTCATGCTCACGACTTTCCTGGTCGCGATCGAGGCGACAGTGCTGGCGACGGCGGTGCCATCGATAGTCGAGGACTTGGGCGACTTCCCGCTGTTCCCGTGGCTGTTCTCGGTCTACCTCCTCGCGCAGGCGGTGACCGTGCCGATCTATTCGAAGCTCGCCGACACGGTGGGACGCAAGCCGATCATCCTCGTGGGTATCGGCCTGTTCCTCCTGGGCTCGATCTTGAGCGCATTCGCATGGAGCATGCCGGCCCTCATCGCCTTCCGTGTCATTCAGGGCCTCGGTGCTGGCGCCGTGATGCCGATCTCGATCACAATCGCGGGCGACATCTACACCGTCGCGGAACGAGCCAAGGCGCAGGGCTACCTCGCGGCCATGTGGGCGATCGCCTCCGTTGTGGGCCCCACCCTCGGCGGACTGTTCGCCCAGTTCGACGCGTGGCGCGGCATCTTCCTCATCAACATCCCGCTGTGCTTGCTGGCGGCATGGATGCTCATTCGCAACTTCCACGAGAAGGTCGAGCGAACATCCCATCGCATCGACTACGCAGGGGCAACATTGCTCACGGTGGCGTTGACCGCCCTGTTGCTTGCCGTGCTCGAGGGCGGGCAGGCGTGGGAGTGGGCGTCGGCGCCGAGCGTCGCTCTGTTCTCGGTCGGCGGACTGGCACTTCTGATCTTTGGTTTCGTGGAGCGTCGCGCGGCGGAACCCGTGCTGCCGCCGTGGGTGTTTTCTCGTCGGCTGCTGTTGACGATATCCATCTTTAGTGTGGGCATCGGGGCGACTCTGACCGGTCTGGTGTCGTATGTGCCGCTCTACCTTCAGGGATCCCTCGGAGTCTCGCCTTTGCTCGCGGGATTCGCGTTGGCCACCCTCACCCTCGGGTGGCCGATCGCCGCCTCCGTGTCGGGGCGCTTCTATCTGAGGATCGGCTTTCGCAACACCATGCTCATCGGAATGGTGATCGTCATCGTGGGGGTAGCGGTGCTCGCTGCTTTCTCACTCACCCCCTCCGTTCTTGTGGTCGCGGCCGCCTGTTTCCTGATCGGTCTCGGCTTCGGTCTCGGCGCGACGCCGAGCCTGATCCTCGCTCAGTCGAGCGTCGGCTGGAGCGATCGCGGGGTGGTGACCGGCGCCAACATGTTCTCGCGTAACGTCGGCAGCGCCGTGGGGGTGGCGGTGTTCGGCGCGATCGCCAACGCGATCTTTGTTCGGGCGGGCGCCGCTTCGGGCGACCCCGCCGTCGTCACGGCCGCTGGTTCTGCGGTCTTCATCGCCGCATTCGTGGCCGCCGCCGCCACGCTGGTCGCCGCTATCGCCATGCCGAGAACCCGCATATCGGATGCCCCGGTGGCCGACCTCGGTCTCGCCGAGGCCTAGCTCGGGCGATCCGTCGCGGTGACCAGCCCCGACCGGTAGGCCAGCACGACCGCCTGGGCTCGATCTCGCGCGCCGATCTTGGCGAGGATGCGTTTGACGTGCGTCTTCGCGGTGGACTCGGCAATCACGAGGGTGGCCGCGAGCTCGGCGTTCGAGCGACCGAAGGCGACGAGACGCAAGACTTCCTGCTCGCGATCGGTCAGGAGGTCGACGGCGGCGCGCTCGTCAGCATTGACGGTCAGGTCGATGCCGCGGTCGAGCACGAAGTGGTCGATGAGTTCGCGGGTGACCGCGGCATCCAGGAGCGAGTCACCGCTGTGGATGGTGCGCACCGCCTCAATGAGGCGCTCCGGTTGCGTGCGCTTGAGGAGGAATCCGCTAGCACCGGCCCGCAGGGCACCCCAGACGTAGTCGTCGTGGCGGAAGGTGGTGAGCACCAGTACGCGAACGTCGTCGTGCTCGGCGGTGATGCGTCGGGTTGCCTCGATGCCGTCTACTCCGGGCATGCGAACGTCCATGAGTACGACATCGGGTGTGTGCTCCCGGCAGCGCTCGACCGCTTCGAGGCCGTCGCCGGCCTCGCCGACGACCCGGATGTCGGGAGCGCTGTCGAGCACCACCCGCACCCCGTGGCGAAGTAGGGCGTCGTCGTCGGCGATGAGAACGGAGATGGTCACGGGACCACCAACTCCGCGTGTACGTGGAATCCGTGCGCGTCTCGCCGGTGTTCCAGCGACCCGCCAAACAGTGCGACCCGCTCCGACATGCCCCGGAGGCCTCGGCCGGGGTGGTAGGAGGCAGGGCCGCGCCCGTTGTCGGAGATGTCGATTGTGAGCCGCTCGGTGCCGCGCACTGTCACCTGTGCCGTCGACGCCTTGCCGTGTCGGAGGGCGTTCGTGAGCGCCTCTTGCACGATGCGGTAAACAACGACATCGACCTGGGGCGGCAGAGAACGCGGCTCAACGTCGAGATCGACCGCGAGTCCCACGGCGGCCAGTCGCTCGCACAACGCGGGCAACTCGAGAAGGCCAGGTTGGGTGACCGAATCGGCATCGTCGCGCAACAGCCCCAGCAACTGGTCGAGCTCGCCCAATGCCTGGCGAGCGGTGTTCTCCACGTCACCGAGCATCTTCTTGGCATTGCTCGGATCGCTGTCCATGATCAGTCGGCTCGCGCCGGCCTGCACCAGCATCAGGTTCACCGTGTGTCCGACCACATCGTGCAGTTCGCGGGCTATGCGCACACGCTCGTCGGCGAGCGCCTCGCGACGGGATGCCTCCCGCGCGAGCTCGGCCTGCTCGCGCCCGCGCGCCATCTGGTATCCGATGGCCCAGCCGGCGAGCCACAGCCCGAAGACGGTGAACGTGAGTAAGCCCAGGGGCTGCGCCGAGTTAGCGAAATAGGCGAGTACTCCAGGTGCCAAAATCACCGGCCCCCAGAGCGCGCGACGACGCGGGGCGTAAGCGCCGAGCGAGAACAGGCCGATCAGGTTCGCGTAGGGCGAGATTGCACTAGACCCGAACCACAGCGACTGCGCCATGAGCGCGGCGGTGCCGATGGCGTAACTGAGCAGAGGCCACTTGCGACGAAAGGCGAGACTCCCACCAATCACGATCGCGAGAGCTACCGTGACGGCGGGACCGCCGTGAACCGGGGGAGCAGCCAGAAGCTGTTCGGACAGCATCGCCGCCGTTAGGGCGACGGCGATGCTGACGTCGAGGATCAGAACGGTTCGGCGAGACACGAGCACATCATCCCACTGGCACGCGGTCTGGAGTTGGGGCGATAGCGTCCCGCGGTACAAACGAGCGAGCGCTCAACACCAGAGCCGTTCCCGAGGCGACGAGGCCGACAACCCCCAGCGCGCCGGCGCCAAGATCCGGAGCGAGCCACGGTTGACCGGCGTAGGCGGTGAGGGAAACCGACGCAAACACGGCGAGACCACCCAATGAACCGAGCGCGACTATTGCCAGTCGCCGGCGAGCGGACGCAAGGATGGCGAGCACCGCGAGGAACTGGATGAGGTGCATTCCGATGAAGTGCGCAAGCTTCGCGCTGCCGTCGGCGCCGAAGACGACCTCGTACGGGACGCTGCCGGTCGCCTCGTAGTGAGCGTCACCGACGCTGATCATGTTGCCGCCGATGTATCCGGCCGCGAGGATGCTCACGAGCCCCACTATCGCCGCGAGCCTCTCGCCGCCGTTGCCGCGAAAACCCGCCACTACCCAGGTCAGGAGCATGGCGGTGGCGAGAATGACGAAGCCAACGGAGTAGGCCATGATCCCGAAGATGGCCGCGTCGAACGGTGTGTCCGCATTGAAGTGCGACGGCACCCCGCGCCACTTCTGGAGCGTGATTACGCCGACCTCGAGCAGCGAGAAGGCTCCGAGCAGGACCGTCGGGATCCACAGCCAGCGGGTCGTCGGGAGCAATCGCAGAATCCAGGCCGCCGTGATGGAGAGCATCCCGAACGACAGCGCAAAGACCACCGGTTTGCGCCACGAGACCGGTCCGGACCACTCCTGTCCGGCGACGAGAGAACCGACGGCGACCGTTGCGTGGACCAGACCGGAGACGAGCAAGATCACCCCCACAATGAAGAGGAATCGCTGTTGGGTAGACAGCGGTCGGATGTTGCCCCAGAGGTGGCTGAGCACGGCTTACTTTCCTTTCGCCGCTGGGCATTTCCCGGCGGGCAAGGCAAAGCTATGGGTGCGCAGTGCGACGGTCGTCCCTCCGCGGGGGTGACTCTCACTACCCCACACGAGGTAGCTGGCGCTGCTAGCGGCACGCACCCCAGAGCCCGAGGTTCGCTGAGCGGGCGGCATCCTCGGCTGCATGCAACTCGTCGCTGAACAACAGATTCGGGCTGTATTGCTCCACTTCGGCGGCCCCGAGTTCTAGGAGTTCGATGTTCACATTGGTGCCGTCATCGGTGTAGATAAAGAGAAGCGATCGACCGTACTGGTCGAGGGACTCCACGTCGGCGAGTACCCAGATGTGTGACCCTTCGGGCAGAAGGTCGCGCAGGGTGGCGGTCGCCTCGTCTCCGTAGCACTCGGCGTTGTCGCCAATCTCCGGGGTGTTGATTCCCAACAGCCGAACCTTGGTGCGGTCGCCCAGAAAGATGGTGTCGCCGTCGTGGACATAGTCGACGGTTGCCTCGGTCGCGCCCGCCGGGATGCCGGTGGTCGGGGTCCCGGAGCCGGACGTCGTCGGCGCGTGCGCCCGCTGCGACCAGAACAGCAGCAACGCCCCGAGGATCGCGACCGCGAGCACGGCAAGAAGGACTTTTCGCACGATTCGAGTCTGCCAGTTCGCCGGGTGAGTAGCGCGAAGTGGGGATCGAAACTGCGCGGGGGCAGACTTGAGTCATGAGCGCCTACATCGTCCCGCCGCCGCGCATCCCGATCCCGTTGCGGTGGGGACTCCGTTTCGCACAACGCCGCACCGGAACCCCGCTGCTCGCCGCCCAATTGCTCACCTGGTATCCGAAGGCGGCGATTGGCTCCGGCATCCTCGAGTCCCTTGTCGCACATCGCGACCGCAAGCTCACCGAACGCACGCTCAAGTTGGTGCGCATGGCGGTCTCTTTTGCTGTGAGCTGTCCGTTCTGCATCGGCATGAACTCGAAGGGCTGGGAGGCGCTCATGAGCGACGCCGAGCGCGAAGCTGTTCAGGGGCTCGCGCCGCTCGACGTGTTCGACCCGCGAGAACGGCTCGCGATCGAATACGCGCGTCGAGTGAGCGAGACGCCGCTGCGCTTCGACGACGCATTCGGGCAGACGCTGCGCGACACATTTTCCGAACGGGAGATCGTCATTCTGGCGACCACCGCAGCACAGGTCAACTACTGGGCTCGAACCATTCAAGCCCTCGGTTGCCCGCCCGAGTGATGCCTCGGCGATAGCGGGTGCCAGACTTGACCCATGACCGAGCCCGCCTCGCCGCCGCACCCGAAGCTCGACGAACTGATCGCCGTGCTCGAGCGACTTCGCGCGCCCGGTGGCTGCGCGTGGGATCGCGACCAGACCCACGAGTCGCTGGTTCAGTATCTCGTCGAGGAGACCTACGAACTGGTCGACGCTATCGAGACGGGCGACACGGACGAACTGATTGAAGAACTCGGGGACGTGCTCTATCAGGTCGTCTTCCACAGCGACATCGCGGCCGAGGCGGGCAAGTTCACCCTCGAGGATGTCGCGGCGCACATGACCGCGAAGATGATCGGCCGCCACCCGCACGTGTTCGGTGACACCATTGCCGAAACGGCGGACGACGTCATGGCGGTCTGGGACGACCTCAAGAAGACCGAGAAGCCGCACCGCACGAGTGCCCTCGATGGCATCCCGCAGAAGATGCCGGCCCTCGCCCTCGCCGACAAGCTGCTGGGTCGAGCGCACAAGGTCGGGTTGCTGGATGCCACGCAGCCGGGCGCGGTGAACGTGACGACGGAAGACGAGCTCGGGCCCGCTCCTGTTGGCGATCGTGGCATCCGCCAAGGCCAACGGTCTCGACTCGGAGCGCGCCCTGCGCGGAGCCCTGCGCGAGCTCCAGACGGAGATTCGCGCGCACGAGGCGCTCTAGCGACTGCGACAATCGACGCATGGCTTCCCCGGTTAATCCCCCGCGCGGCATGCGCGACTTTCTGCCAGCCGAGAAGGCGCAGCGCGAGCGCGTGCTCGCCGTGATTCGTGACTCGTACCGTGCGCACGGGTTCGACGAAATCGAGACCCCCGTGATGGAAGACAGTGAGCGTCTGCACGCGGGTCTCGGCGGAGACAACGAGAAGCTCGCGTTCGGTGTGCTCAAGCGCGCGCTGACGGTCGACGACCTGCACGCGGCATCCGACCCTCTGGAGCTCGCCGACCTGGGGCTGCGATTCGATCTCACCGTTCCGCTGGCGCGCTTCTACGCAAGCCACCGGGCCGAGCTGCCGACCGTGTTCCGGTCTATTCAGATCGCCCCGGTCTGGCGCGCCGAACGCCCGCAGAAGGGGCGATACCGCCAGTTCATACAGTGCGACATCGACATCATCGGTGAGGCCGGACCTCTGGCGGAGGTCGAACTGATTGCGGCGACCGTCGCGACCCTGACGCGTCTGGGGCTGGGGGAGTGCGTCATCCGCGTCAACGACCGTCGACTTCTGACCAGCGCCCTCGGGATTCTGGGCTTCGCGCCCGAGGAGTTCGACGGCGTGCTCGTGACCGTCGACAAGCTCGACAAGATCGCGCAGGACGGCGTGGTCGCCGAACTGCGCGAGCGCGGCTACACGCCCGCCGCTGTCGACGCGCTCGAGTCGTTCTTCCGTCGCCCGATGACGATGGAGTTCTTGCCGTTCGGTGAGGCCGCCATCCGCAAGCTTCTGCCGGAGGGAGTGGACGCCGCCGCGGTCGCCGAACTCGCGGCAATCGGCGAGACCGTCAATGAGGTCGCGGGCTCCGCGGTCGTGCAATTCGACCCGTGGCTGGTTCGCGGCATGGGCTACTACACGGGCGCGATCTTCGAGGTGGCTCACCCGTCGCTGGGGTACTCGCTCGGCGGCGGCGGGCGCTACGACGGAATGATCGGCCGCTTTCTTGGCACCGACGTTCCCGCGGCGGGCTTCTCGCTCGGGCTTCGAGCGTCTCGTCGACCTTGTCGAACTTCCGCAGCACGCGGTGGCGGATGCCGCGGCGCTAGTGCACGACGCTGACGTGTCCCCGGCCGTACTCGCCGGGCTCCAGTCCGCTCTCATCGCCGGCGGGCGACGGGTGCGCCTGGAACGCAAGCCGCGCAACCTCGCACCGTTGATGGCTCAGCTGGAGGCATCCGGATTCACGCAGGTCGCGTTCGTGACGGCGGCGTCGTCGCTCGAGACGCTGGAGTTCCGCCCAATCGGCTAGCCCGCGCACCCGCAACCGTTGGGGAGGATGACGCGCCACGCTGCGCTCGGCCGCGGCCCGCGCGGCGGCGTGTCGTCCTCCGCAACGGTGCTGCCGGAACGGGATCTTGTGCGGCCCCGAGAATATTGTTAAGCTCTTAACAATATGGATGAGACGCCACCGCCCCCAGATCGCGCAGAGTACTGCCTTCAAGCTTCACCGCGCGACCGTGCTGATCGACCGCATTGCCGACGGCTATCTCGAGCGCGAGCACGGCATCCGGTATGCGCCGTTCCTCGTGCTGCTCATGGTGCGTCTGCTGGGAGTGCCCAGCCAGCAGGCGATCGCCGCGGCGCTCGACGTGTCGCGGGCAAGTATCACCCAGCGCGTCGGCGGCCTCGTCGACCGCGGACTGCTCATCACGTCGCCGGACCCCGACGACGCGCGGGCCAACCGTGTGCACCTCACCCCCGCGGGTGTGTCCCTCGTCGATACGGCCTGGACCGGGCTTGAGCAACACCAGTCCGGCCTCGACGACGGCGTGGACGAGTCCGTCCTCGCCGCCCAACTTGACACGATTATCGCCAATGCGGTGACCGTTCTCGGCTCAGAAGGAGAAGCGCCATGAAGCACCTCGAGATCGCTGGACCGGGGGAGACCCTCGTCTTCTTGCACGGCGGCAATGTCGCGGGGTGGATGTGGGGACAACAGGTTCCCGCCTTTGCCGACTACCACATACTGGTGCCGGACTATCCCGGCTTTGGCGCCAGCAACGATGAGCCATGGGTCTCGATCGCGGCCACCGCCGACGCAGTAGCCGACCTGATCGCGACCACGGGAGGGCCTGCGCACGTCGTGGGCCTCTCGCTCGGGTCGAGCGTTGCGCTCGACCTTGCGGCCCGACATCCCGAGCGGGTCTCCAGCCTGTTCCTCGCCAGCGCCCAGGTAGCGCCCCCGCTGCGCCGTGACCTGTTCACCGCGCGGCTGCTGCTGGCGTTCTGGAATCAGCGCCGCTTCTGGACCACCCTCGCTGCAAGCTACGGTCTCAAGGGGGAGGATGCTGAACTGTTCGTGTCGACGGGGCTGGGCATCCGACGGGAGACCGCGGTGAGCATCTACAACGAAATCAGTCGAGGAGTGCCCGCAACCGTGTTGGCGGCGATAACCGCGCCGACCCTCGTGGTTGCGGGGGAGCAAGACTCCAGCGCCATCACTCGAACGTCGATAGACGTGGTGCGGGGGCGCATCGCGAACAGCACGGTTGCCATCGCCCCGGGAATGCACCACCAGTGGAACATCGAGGATGTCGAGCTGTTCAATTCCGCGTTGCGCGCGTGGCTCGACGCCCGAGAAGTGGCGCCGGGGCTCGACGGTAGTATTTAGGGCGAAACCCCCACCACCACATTTTTCCTAAGGAGTACTCCCGTGGCTTTGATCGAGGCAGTCGGCGCTCGCGAAATTCTTGATTCCCGGGGCAACCCGACCGTTGAGGTCGAGGTTCTGCTCGAAGACGGCGTGGTTGCTCGCGCCGCCGTTCCGTCCGGCGCATCGACCGGAGCCTTCGAAGCGTACGAACTGCGCGACGGCGACAAGGCGCGCTACGGCGGCAAGGGCGTGCTCAAGGCCGTCGAAGCCGTGCTCGACGTGCTCGGCCCCGCGGTCGAAGGCTTCGACGCCGCCGACCAGCGTCTCATCGACGCCGAGATGATCGCAGCTCGACGGCACCGACAACAAGAAGAAGCTCGGCGCCAACGCGATCCTCGGAGTCTCGCTCGCCGTAGCAAAGGCCGCGGCCGACTCGGCCGACCTTCCGCTGTTCCGCTACCTGGGCGGACCGAACGCCCACACCCTTCCCGTGCCGATGATGAACATCATCAACGGTGGCGCGCACGCCGACACCGCCCTCGACATTCAAGAGTTCATGGTTCTGCCGATCGGCGCCGAGACCTTCGGTGAGGGTCTGCGCTGGGGCACCGAGGTGTACCACGCGCTGAAGGGCGAGCTCAAGAAGGCTGGCCAGAACACCGGGCTCGGCGACGAGGGCGGCTTCGCTCCCGACCTGCCCGGTGCGCGTGCGGCCCTCGACTTCATCGTCAAGGCCATCGAGACGGCCGGCTTCACGCCCGGGTAAAGACTTCGCGCTCGGCCTGGATGTCGCGGCAACCGAGTTCTTCGCCAACGACGTGTACTCCTTCGAGAAGCAGACCCTGACCGGCGAGCAGCTCACCGAGTTCTGGGTCGGCCTCGTCAAGGACTACCCGCTAGCCACCATCGAAGACCCGCTGGCCGAAGACGACTGGGCCGGCTACGCCCACCTCACGGCCGAGCTCGGCGACAAGGTGCAGCTCGTCGGCGACGACCTGTTCGTCACCAACCCGACCCGCCTCAAGCGCGGCATCGACGAGAAGGTCGCCAACTCGATCCTCGTCAAGGTCAACCAGATCGGAACCCTGACCGAGACGATGGATGCCGTGGCCATGGCCCAGCGCGCCGGCTACACCGCGATCATCTCGCACCGTTCCGGCGAGACCGAGGACACGACGATCGCCGACCTCGCGGTCGCGACCGACGCCGGCCAGATCAAGACGGGTGCGCCGGCTCGCTCCGACCGCGTCGCCAAGTACAACCAGCTGCTGCGCATCGAGGAAGAGCTGGGGGATGCCGCGGTCTACGCGGGTCGCGCGGCCTTCCCGCGATTCAAGGGCTGACCGTTCCCCGCTAGGTGACCGAGCGGGTTCGGTGATCGAGCTTGTCGAGATCCGTTCCAGTCAGGTCGTCGGGTTAACATCGAGCACATGGCGCAGCGTCGAACGGTGAAGCGCGGCGGCACCCAACGGGTTGCCGTCGCGCTTTCCCGCGAGGAATCCGCGCCCGAACACTGGCTGCGCACCATCCGGTTCTCCGGCTTCACGGTGCTGATGCTGGGCCTCGTCATCCTCGCAGTCATCGTGTTGGCACCCAATCTGCGCATCCTGATCGAACAGCGTCAGCAGATCGAGCAGCTTCAGGCGCAGGTAGCCGAGTCACAGAACAACGTCGAGGAGTTGACCAAGGATGTCGCCCGCTGGAGCGATCCCGCCTACATCGAGGCGCAGGCGCGAGAGCGTCTGTTCTACGTGTTCCCCGGGGATGTCAGCTACCTGGTCGTCGGGGACGCGGGCGTGGTGACGACCGCCAATGGACAGCCGATCTCCGACGCGATTCAGACGACCCGGGTCGACTGGCTGAAGACTCTGCTGTCGTCGGTGTACACAGCGGGTCTGACGGATGCCACACCCACCGAACTCGTCGGCCCCGACACTGGCGGGGCGCAGTGACTCGCCCGCCGTTCGACGCCCCATCCGTGGACGATATCGCCACGGTCTCGCGCCAGCTGGGCCGTCCGGCGCGCGACGTCGTCGGGATCGCCGCCCGCTGCGTCTGCGGCTCGCCCACAGTGGTCTCGACGAAACCCCGGCTCTCCGACGGCACGCCGTTCCCGACTTTCTACTACCTGACTCACCCTGCCGCGACCGCCGCGGTGTCGACCCTGGAGGCCGAGGGCGAGATGCCTGGCCTTGCCGCGCTGCTCGTCGACGAGGTTGCCGACGCGTACCGTTCGGCTCACGAGGCCTACATCGCCGACCGCGAGAGCATCGGTGTCGTCGATGAGGTCGCCGGAATTTCCGCGGGAGGCATGCCCGACCGCGTCAAGTGCCTGCACGCCCTCGTCGGGCACGCGCTCGCCGCTGGCCCGGGCGTAAACCCCATCGGAGACATCGCGCTGAGTCGCGCCGCCTGGAGCCCGGAGGTGTGCGAGTGCGTGCCGGAGTTGTGACCCGCCGGGGTGCTGCTGCGGTCGCACTAGCGGTCGCGGCATCCGTTCTGTTCGGGGGCGCGGCGGCCAACGCCGATTCGGTGCGCAGCGGAGAGTACTGGCTCGACGAGTACGGCATCCGCGCGGCCTGGAACACCACGCAGGGCGAAGGCATCACGATCGCGGTGATCGACACGGGCGTCGACGGAACCGTGCCCGAGCTTCAGAACGTCGTCGTGGGCGGCACGGACTTCTCGGGCATCGGATCGTCAAATGGTCAGACCCCGGTCGGCTCCGTGGGAAGCGAACACGGCACCATGGTTGCGGCTCTCGCGGCCGGCCGCGGAACCGGCACCAACAACGGCGTGATCGGGTCGGCGCCGAAAGCCTCGATCTTGGCGATTTCGATCGGCTTCGGCGAGGGGAACCTGAGTTCCGACGATCAGATCGCGCAGGCGGTGCGATGGGCCGTCGACCACGGTGCCGACGTGATCAACATGTCCCTGACCCGCAACACTCTCGACTGGCCGCCGAGCTGGGATGAGCGCGTTCCTGTACGCCGAACAGCACAACGTTGTCGTAGTTGCCGCCGCGGGAAACCGGGGCAGTGGTACGACGCAGGTGGGTGCTCCGGCAACGATGCCGGGGGTGCTGACCGTCGCCGGAGTCGACATCGACGGCACCGCGAGTTTCGACGCATCATCGCAGGGGATCACGATCGCGGTCGCCGCCGCCAGCGAAGACCTCGTCGGGGTCGTGCCCGGCGGCGGGCACGTGATCTGGAACGGCACGAGCGGCGCGACGCCGATCGTCGCCGGAATCGTCGCGCTCGTGATGGCGGCGCATCCCGAGTTGGATGCCGCGAACATCATCAATCGCGTCGTCGCCACCGCCCGCGACGAGGGCGCCCCGGGGCCAGACCCCATCTACGGTTTCGGACTCATCGACGCCCAGGCCGCCGTGGGCGCGACCGTTCCCCGTGTCGACGCGAACCCGATGGGCGACCTTCAGGAGTGGATCACGCTGTACCGCCGGGCGGAGGCCACTCCGACGCCGTTGCCGCCTGGCATCCCGACCCCGTCGCCTGCCCCCGTGATCGCCTCCCCGCAGAACCCACTGGGCACGCTGCTGCCGACGGTCAACCTGCTGCGGAACGTCGGGATCCCGCTTGCGGTGTTCGCCGTATTCCTGTCGATCGCCGCGATCGCGGTGGTGCTCAGCGTCCGTCGGTTCTGGGCGGCTCGCCGGACGCGGTAGATTAGGGACGAACTTTCGTCCAAGAGACCACCACTCTCTGTCTAGGAGCTTTTACTCGTGCCCAAAATCTTGATCGTCGGCGGCGGCTACGCCGGTTTCTACACCGCTCGCAAGCTGGAGAAGTGGTTGTCCCGCGGCGAAGCCGAGGTCACCATGGTTGACCCGCTTCCGTACATGACGTACCAGCCGTTCCTTCCGGAGGTCGCCGCAGGCTCGATCGAGCCGCGTCACGCGGTCGTTTCGCACCGCCGCCACCTCAAGAGCACGCGTATTGTTACGGCGAAGGTCACCGGCATCAATCACGCCACCAAGACCGCGACGATCACGCCCGCCGTGGGCGACGCGTGGGACGAGAAGTACGACGTCATCATCGTCACCGCAGGCTCCGTGTCGCGCACCTTCCCGATCCCCGGTGTCGCCGACCAGGCGATCGGCATGAAGAACATCGAGGAGGCGATCGCGGTTCGCGACCGCGTGCTCACCAACTTCGACAAGGCATCCAACCTGCCCGCCGGTGCCGAGCGCGACCGTCTGCTCACCTTCGTGGTCGTCGGTGGCGGCTTCGCCGGCATCGAGGCGTACGGCGAGCTGCGCAGCCTCGCCTCGTCGCTCATCGGCCTCTACCCGACGATCACCTTCGACGACGTTCACTTCCACCTCATCGAGGCGATGGGTCGCATCATGCCCGAGGTGTCGCTCAAGACGAGCCTCTGGGTCATCAAGAACCTCGACAGCGTGGCGCCAAGATTCACCTCGACACCCAGCTGAGTTCGGCCGTCGACGGCACGGTCGAACTGTCGACCGGAGAGACCTTCGAGTCAGACCTGATCGTCTGGACGGCCGGCGTCATGGCCAGCCCGATGCTGTCGCAACACCGACCTGCCCGTTGAGGAGCGCAAGCGCCTTCGCGTGCAGGCCGACCTGCGGGTCATCAACGACGACGGCGTCGTCGAAGGCGCCTGGGGTGCCGGCGACGTGTGCGCCGTACCCGACCTCACCGGCGGGGATGGTCGTCGGCGGCTTCTGCGTTCCGAACGCCCAGCACGCTGTGCGCCAGGGCAAGCTCATGGCGAAGAACGTCGTCGCCGTGCTGCGCGACGAAGACCCCAAGGACTACTTCCACAAGAACATGGGCGCGGTCGCGGGTATCGGGCTGTACCACGGCGTGTTCCAGGCGGGCAACATCGCCATCACGGGACTCATCGCGTGGTTCATGCACCGCGGATACCACGGACTCGCGATCCCCATGTGGGAGCGCAAGATTCGCGTCTTCGGCAACTGGATTCTCAACTTCTTCCTGCGTCGCGACACGCTCGCAATCGAAGCCCGCTCCACCCCGCGTGCGGCTTTCGAAGAGTTCGCCTCACGCCCCAAGGCGTAGCGCGGCTTCCGGGCGCGAGTCTGCAGTTGTGAGGTGAGCGGTTCGCGCTGAGCCCCAACAACTGCAGACTCGGCATCCCGAGCGACCGTGCCAGACTTGAGCGGCGCCCCGGTAGCCCAATTGGCAGAGGCAGACGACTTAAAATCGTCACAGGTCAGGGTTCGAGTCCCTGCCGGGGCACGCGTGAGCAGTGCGCCTTGGCGCAGCGCGCACGCGTTCGCGGGCGTGGCACCTCGGAGCTTCGGGGTCCCCGCCGCGCCGGTTCCGCCTCGTCGCCTCGCGATTCCGGTGGTTGAGTAGCAGCGCTAGCGCTGCGTATCGAAACCGCGCCTGCGGACCACCGCGACGTGGCGGCCGTGCCGGTGGGGCGTCGAGTCCCTGCCGGGGCACGGTCGGGCGACCCGCAGGGCGGGGCGGTCAACTTCTACCCCGAACCTAGCTGGCCGGGTCGTACTGGAACTCGCGCAACTCCTGCGCACACCGGCACGCGGCCGCGATCTTGGCGGCCCACATCTCCGCTTCCGAACGAGTGGGCACCTCGAGCACGGTGAAGCCGCCGGTGAGGTCCTTCGTCTGCGGGTAGGTGCCGACGGCGACCGCGCCATCGCCAGCGACCATCACGGGGTCAACATCCTCATTCAGCCCACCACCGAAGACGTACACTCCGGCGACCTTCGCCTCCTCGATCACCGCGTGTGAATCGCGGACGACATCGTCGAAGTCTTCGTCGGCAATGATCATCGCGGGGCTGGGGAAGGAAATCAGGTACTTGGTCAACGCGCTTCTCCTCATTCGTCGGGCGCCACTATTTTATGTGCACGCTGTATACATCTGCTAATTTTTCTGCCATGACGAAACTTCGTGTGCACAGTCTTGCCGTATCGCTTGACGGCTTTGCAACAGGCGAGCGCCGTGCGCCTGATGCCCCATTCGGCCACGCTGGCGATCGGCTGATGCGCTGGTTCTTCCCTACTCGCACCTTCGTCAGCATGTCTGGGCACGACGGCGAGGCGACCGGCAGCGGAACCACCGGCATCGACGACGCACTAGCGGCCGCGACCACTGTAGGCATCGGCGCCGAGATCATGGGCCGCGGCAAGTTCGGCCCGCAGGAGGGACCGTGGGAAGACGAGTCGTGGCGCGGATGGTGGGGCGAGGAACCGCCCTTTCACACTCCGGTCATCGTGCTGACGCACCACGAGCGCCCCGACCTGACGCTGGGCGAGACAACCTTTCTGTTCCGGGATGCCGCCCCGCGCGAGGCCCTCGAGCTCGCGACGAGCCTCGCCGGCGGACTCGACGTGCGGCTCGGCGGCGGCCCGACCGTCGTGCGCGAGTTTCTGGATGCCGACCTGATCGACTTTCTCCACATCGTGGTCGTGCCGGTCGTGCTCGGGCGCGGCGTGCGATTGTGGGACGGCCAAGAAGGTCTCGAAGAGCGGTTCGACATCGAGACGATCGCGTCGCCGTCGGGCGTCGTGCATCATGTCTTCACGCGCAAGGCACAGTGATCGCTACCGATCTACCGCCGCCAGAATCGCGCGGCTCAGCTCCGCCGGCTTCGTGAACTGCGGCCAGTGCCCGGTCGGCAGATCGACGAGTTCGTAGTCGGCGATCGCGGCGAGTTCGGCGACGAACGGGTGCCCGCCCGCAATCCACTGCCGCATCAGGTCGGTCGTGAACTCGCAGCAGATGACGGTGACAGGTACCGCGTAGCGCCGGGGATCACCCAGCTCCTGCTTGTCGCTGGCGACACGCGCCGGTTGCGGGATCGCGATGGCGCGGAAGCGCTCGCGCGCCACGTCATCCATATCGACGAGGTCTTCGTCCTCGAAAACTCCCCAGTCGGGCAGGGGGATCTCGCCGTCCACGACCGGCAGGCCGTCGTTGATCACTTGGCCGTCGCCGAGCGGCCCGGAGTCGACGAAGACGATGCGGGACACGGCATCCGGCCGAGCATCCGCGACGGCCCACGCAATCGCACCACCACCGCTGTGCCCGACCAGTACCACGCCGGGTTCCAGCGAGTCGACGACCGCGACCACCGCGTCAACGTGGTCCCGCAGTGAGATCTCAGACCGATCGGCATCGCGCGACTGCAGCCCGGGCAGGGTCAGCGCGTGCACGGTGTGCCCTGAAGCGCGCAACGGTTCGGCGACCTCGGCCCACGAGTCACCGTCGAGCCAGAATCCGGGGATCATCACGATATCCATGCGGAGAGGCTAGGCGAGGCCGCCGACAACCGGTAGCTCCGTCTGGGACTATTGACCCATGCGCCTCGACAAGCCCACCACCCAGCCGTGGCTCACTCCGGCCGAGTACTGGCCCGCCCTGTCGCGGGCAACCGAGGGCCTTGACACTCCCTTCGGTGTGATCAGCGTTCCCGCCCTCGCGCACAACGCCCACGACATGCTCGCCCGGGCGAACGGAACGTCGATTCGGGTGGCATCCAAATCGGTACGAGTGCGCGGGGTGATCGACGCGGTGCTGGCCCTGCCCGGCTATTTCGGGGTGCTCGCCTACACGCTCGCTGAGGCACTCTGGCTGGCCGAGACCATCGACGACGTCGTCGTCGGCTACCCCAGCGCCGACCGGTCGGCGATCGCGCAGCTCGCGGCATCCGCCAAGCTCGCCGAGCGGGTGACCCTCATGGTCGACGATGTCGCGCAGCTCGACCTCATCGATTCGGTCGCGGCCGCAGCCAAACGCGAGACGATTCGCCTGGCCATCGATCTGGACGCCTCGTGGCAGTCCCGCACGATCGGCTTCACCGGTGCCCGTCGTTCCCCGGTGCGCACCGCGGAGCAGGCGGCCAACCTCGCCCGCGCGATCGTGGCTCGCCCCGGTTTCCGTCTGGTCGGCATGATGTCGTACGAAGCTCAAATCGCGGGGGTGACGAATCGTCCACCCGGCAGGCCGTTGCGCGGGGCCATGATCGACTGGATGCAGCGCAGCTCGTTCGCCGAGCTGCTCGAGCGTCGCGGGGCCGCCGTCGCGGCGGTGCGTGAGCTCGCCGACCTCGAGTTCGTCAACGGCGGGGGAACCGGCTCGCTGGAGCGCACTGCGAGCGACCCCTCGGTCACCGAGATTGCAGCGGGCAGCGGACTGATCGGCCCGCACCTGTTCGACGGCTACAGTCACTTCTCGCCGGCGCCGGCCGCGGCATTCGCGCTCTCGGTGGTGCGCAAGCCGCGTCCCGACCTGGCGACCCTGCACGGCGGCGGCTGGATCGCATCCGGCGCGCCCGGCGCTGACCGGATGCCGCAACCCACCTGGCCTGAGGGTCTCCGTTTCTCCGCCCGCGAGGGCGCCGGCGAGGTGCAGTCTCCCGTCGAGGGCCGAGCGGCCGCGACCCTGCGCGTCGGGGATCGCGTCTGGCTGCGCCACACCAAGGCGGGCGAGCTGAGCGAGCACCTGAACGAGTTCGCGCTCGTCGACGGCGACCGTATCGTTGACACCATGAGTACGTATCGCGGCGAAGGTAGGGCGTTTCTGTGAGTTCGGTTAGTTCGCCGCTCGTGCGGTCGGGGGTGCTCGAGTCGGGCGGTCGCTGGCGCAACTGGGGCCGCTCGGTCGCGGCCACCCCCAAGTTTGTCGCGCGTGCGACCTCGGTGGAGGAGGTTGTCGAGACGGTCACGTTCGCCCGCGAGGCCGGACTCACCGTCAAGCCGATCGGAGCCGGCCACAGCTTCACCGCGATCGGCGCGACCGACGGTGTGCAGCTCGACGTGTCGGCGATCGACGGCGTGCTCGCGGTCGACGGCACCCTCGTCACGCTCGGTGCCGGCACCAACCTGTTCCAGCTTCCCGCTCTGCTCGCGCCGCTCGGACTCGCTCTCACCAACATGGGTGACATCGACCGTCAGACGATCGCCGGCGCCACCTCGACGGGAACCCACGGCACCGGTAGCGCATTCGGTGGCCTCGCCACCCAGCTGCGCGCTGTGACCCTCGTCACCGCCTCCGGCGAGGTGCTGCGCGTGAGCGCGACCGAGAACGCCGAACTGCTGCCGGCGGCGGTGCTCGGCCTCGGTGCGCTCGGCGTGATCGTCGACGCGACCGTCGAGTGTGTGCCCGCGTTCCTGCTGCACGCCGTCGAGCGGCCGGAGCCGGTCGAGACCGTGCTCGCGGAGTGGTCCGAGCGCATCGCGACGCACCGACCACTTCGAGTTCTACGTGTGGCCTCACACCGACACGGCGCTGACGAAGAGCAACACGCGTTTGGCCTGGGATGCGCCGCGGCATCCGCTGGGCCGTTTCTCGGGCTGGGTCGACGACGAGTTCATGGCCAACGGCCTCTACCGGGGAATTGTCAATCTCGGTCGCATCGCCCCCGGCACGATCCCGCCGATCAACCGGCTGGCGGTCAAGCTCTCGGGCAATCGCGAATTCACGGATGCCTCTCCCGACGTGTTCACGTCGAACCGCACCGTGCGCTTCCGCGAGATGGAGTACGCGCTGCCGGTCGAGGCGATCCCGTCGGCTGTCGCCGAGGTGCGCGCGCTCATCGCCGACCGAGGCTGGAAGATCTCGTTCCCCATCGAGGTGCGCTCCGCCGCGGCCGACGACCTCTGGCTGTCGACCGCGAGCGGTCGGGCGACGGGCTACATCGCCGTGCACCGTTTCTTCCGTGAGGACGAGCGGCAGTACTTCGGCGCCGTCGAGTCGATCATGCGCGCCCACGACGGTCGCCCGCACTGGGGCAAAATGCACTACCGAACCGCCGCCGACCTGGCGCCCGCCTACCCGCACTTCGACGACTTCGTCGCGGTTCGCAACCGGCTCGACCCGGAGCGCGTGTTCGCGAACGACTATCTCACCCGGGTGCTGGGGGCGTGAGCGCCGAAACGAACGACTGGCTGCACGACCCGCAGGGCTTCGCGGCACTGCTGCCCGAGGGTTTCACGATGGGGGTCGCGACTGCGGCCTTCCAGATCGAGGGTGCGGTTCGTGAAGACGGCCGTGGTGCGTCGACCTGGGACACGTTCATGGCCCAGCCGGGTCGCATCCTCGACGGGTCTGACGCGTCGGTCGCGACCGATCACTACCACCGGTACCGCGAAGATGTCGCCCTCATGCGCGAGTTGGGCGTCGACAGCTACCGGTTCTCGCTGGCGTGGCCGCGCATCCAGCCCGGCGGAACCGGGGGAGCGAACAAGGCCGGCATCGCGTTCTACGATCGCCTGCTCGATGAACTGCTGGCGGCGGGCATCCGTCCGATGGCGACGCTGTTTCACTGGGACATGCCCGAGCCGCTTCAACACAAGGGCGGGTGGATGACGCGCGACACCGCATCCCGTTTCGCCGACTATGCCCTGCTCGCCGGCGAGGCGTTCGGCGATCGCATCGACAAGTGGATCACGCTCAACGAACCGACCACCGTCACCCTCAACGGCTACGCGCTCGGCGTTCACGCCCCCGGCGCGACCCTGCTGTTTGACGCGCTGCCGGCCGTTCATCACCAGTTGCTCGGTCACGGGCTCGCGGTGCAGGCGCTGCGCTCGGTAGGCGTCGCCGGCGGCATCGGCATCACCAACGTGCACTCGCCGGTCGAACCGGCCAAAGACACCATGATGAACCGCACCTACGCCGAGGTCTTCGATCTGGTGCACAACCGCATCTACGCCGACCCGGTGCTGCTCGGGCGCTACCCGAAGGTGCCGTTCCTGGCTCGCAAGCTGTTTCGGCCCCTGCTCGAAGTCGACTCGGATGACCTCAAGACTATCCACCAACCGCTCGACTTTTACGGACTCAACTACTACATGCCCACGCGCATCGCCGCGGGTCCGCCGACCGACAACAGCACGCCGGACGGGGTCAGTAGCGAGGGGATGAGCCAGCTCCCGTTCCATATCGCGACCTGGCCCGAGTACCCGACCACGGGCTTCGGCTGGCCGATCGCTCCCGAGCTATCTCGGCGTCACCCTGCGCGACTACGCCGAGCGCTACGGCGACGCGTTGCCCCCGGTGTACATCACCGAGGGTGGGGCGAGCTTCGCGGATGACGCGGCGCCCGACGGTGCCGTCGATGACTCGCAGCGCATCCGGTACCTCGCCGAGCACATTGCTCAGGCCGCGGCGGGGGCGCCGGGTGTCGACGTGCGCGGCTACTTCGTCTGGACGCTGCTCGACAACTGGGAGTGGGCGGCCGGGTTTCGCGAGCGCTTCGGACTCGTGCGGGTCGACTTCGACACGCTCGCGCGCACCCCGAAGGCTTCGTATCACTGGCTGCAGAAGGTGCTCGGCTCGCGCGGGTAGTCGAATCGCTCCCAGAATTTCCTCGGCAAGCTCTCGGCGGGCTCGCCTATAGTTGCCGGTATGGAATTCCTTGTAGTCATTGGCGTCATCGTTCTGCTCGTTGTTATCGTCGGCATCTACCTGTGGACGACCTACAACTCCCTCGTCACGCTCAACGTGCGCGTTGACGAAGCGTGGAGTGACATCACGGTTCAGCTCAAGCGTCGCGCTGACCTCATTCCCGAACCTCATCGAGGCGGTCAAGGGATATGCGGCACACGAGAAGGGCGTATTCGAGAGCGTGACCAAGGCACGCGCCGAGACCCTCAGCGCGCAGGGCCCCGCGGATGCCGCGGCCGCCGAGAACCACATGCAGGCCGCCCTCAAGTCGATCTTCGCGGTCGCAGAGGCATACCCGCAGCTTCAGGCCAGCCAGAACTACCTGCAGCTTCAGGGCGAGCTGGTCGACACCGAAGACAAGATCCAGGCCAGCCGCCGGTTCTACAACGGTGGCGTGCGCGAGCTGAACACAAAGATCAAGGTGTTCCCGAACACGCTGTTCGTTCGCGGACTCGGGTTCCACGAGCGCGAGTTCTTCGAGGTCAGCGACTCCGCGTCGATCGCCGAGCCGCCGCGCGTACAGTTCTGATTCGCTGCCGGTGGTCGAGCTTGTCGAGACCTGTGACTGGAGTCGTCCCTAGATGTATCGCGCCATAGCGAAGAACAAACGCAACACCGTCTTCATCATCCTGTTGTTCATCCTGATCATCGGTGGTCTTGCCGCGCTCGCGGCGTACATCTACCGCGACGTCACGATCGTGATCATCACGCTCGTGATCGCGATCGGCTACGCCGTGATCCAGTACTTCGCGGCGAGCAGCCAGGCCCTGTCGCTGAGCGGTGCGCACCAGATCCAGAAGTCCGATAACCCGCGGCTGTATCCGGATCGTCGAGAACCTGTCGATCACGACGGGTACGCCGATGCCCAAGGTCTACATCATCAACGACCCGGCGCCGAACGCGTTCGCGACCGGACGAGACCCGCAGCACGCTTCGGTAGCTGCGACCACCGGCATCCTCGATCTGCTCGACGACTCGGAGCTCGAGGGCGTCATGGCTCACGAGATGGGTCACGTGCAGAACTACGACATTCGAGTGTCGATGATCGTCTTCGGGCTCGTCGTGGCTGTCGGCATGATCGCCGACGTGCTGTTGCGCATGTCGTTCTTCGGCGGTCGCAACAACAACAACGGCGGCAACCCCGTGGTTCTGATCATGGGGCTCGCGGCCTTCATCATTGCTCCGCTGGTGGCGGCCGTGGTGCAGGCGGCGGTGTCACGTCAGCGGGAGTATCTGGCAGACGCGACGGGCGCGTTTACGACGCGGCATCCTGATGCTCTCGCCAGCGCCCTCACGAAGCTCGGTCAGTACGGCCAACCGATGCGTCGACAGAACTCCGGCATGGCGCACATGTGGATCTCCGACCCCTCGAAGCCCGGCGCGATGGCCCGCCTGTTCTCGACTCACCCGCCGATCGCGGACCGCGTCGAGCGCCTCGGCAAGATCGGTCGCACCTTCTAGTTTCTTGTTTCTTGCCGGTGATCGAGTTCGTCGAGATCTCGACACCGCTCGATCACCGAATCGCATCGGCGACCGCGCCCGCGAGGTCGCCGCGCCCCATCACCTCGATGCGCTCTAACCCCTGCCACGCCGCTGCCGCGCGCACCAGATCGGCGACGCGCGCGAGGTCCGCGTGCTGTCCCGGCTCCCGCCACGCCGATTGCACCCGAAGCACGCCGGCCTGGCGGTCCGACTTGAGGTCGATTCGGCCGACCAACTGCTCGTCGATCAGCATGGGAAGCGTGTAGTACCCGAAGATCCGTTTGGCCTCTGGCGTGTAGATCTCGATGCGGTAGTGGAAGCCGAACATGCGCTGGGTTCGCTGCCGGTTCCACACCACGGGGTCGAACGGTGAGAGAAGTGCAGCGGTCTCTACTCGACGAGGCACGCGCGCCTCGCGATGCAGCCAGGCCTGGGCATCCCACCCCTCGACCGTCACCGGCAGAAGCTCGCCGGTCTCCACGAGTTCGGTGACCGCCTGCTTGGTCGGCGTCTGTAGCAGCCGAAAGTAGTCGGCCAGATCGCCGACCGTCGCGACCCCGAGAGCGCGCGCCGCGATCGAGACGAGGTCGCGAATCGCTTCGTGCTTGGGTATGTCGCGGCCAAGCACCTCCGCGGGAATCAGCCGCTCCGCCAGGTCGTAGCTGCGCTCGAACCGAGCCCGACCAGAGACGGCGACCTCGCCCCACATGAACAGCGTCTCGAGTCCGGTTTTGACGTCGGACCATCCCCACCACGGCCCGCGGCGAACGTTGGCGTCGTGCTCGACCTGCCCCGCCGTCATCGCTCCCTTTTCTCGCAGTTCGGCGCGGAGAAAGTCGAGCATCTCGGGGTTCTCGGCGCCCCAGCGGCCGTAGTCGGTTGTCGTGCTGCGCCAGCGCTGCATCGACCAGTGCCAGAGAGGGCGTTGTTCGATCGGGATGACCGCAGCCTGGTGCGCCCAGTATTCGGTATACGAGCTGCGGCGATCGAACGTCAGCCGGTCGAGGGCCGTCTTGTCGTATGCGCCCAGCCGCGCGAACACCGGAAGGTAGTGACTGCGCTCGAAGACATTGACCGAGTCGAGTTGCAGCACGCCGAGCCGACCCAGCAGCAGGTTGAGTTGGCGCGTACCCGGTGTCGCACCTACGCGGCCGAAGCCTTGCGCGGCGAGCGCGACTCGTCGGGCTTGGGCGGCAGACAGGGACTCGGGCACAGGATGACCCTAGCGATCTGCACTGACGGACAGACGTCATTCGCCTCGCGTTAACCAACCGGACAACGATGCGTCGGGATGGCTGCCTACCGTTTCGATCAGGCCAGTCCGGTTCCCTATGCCCGCACACAGCGCGAGCGCCGGTCGGTCACGAAAAGAGGACACCCTTGTTCAGTAAGCGCATTCTCGCCGGCACGGCACTCGCCGCCGCCGTAGCGATTTCCCTCAGCGCCTGCGCCACCTCCGACGCCCCCGCCGGCGACGTCGACGCCGCAACCGCCACGAACGCCGAGGCCTTCGGTGGCATGGATGCGCTCGTCGCCGCAGCACAGGCCGAGGGCCAGCTCAACGTCATCGCGCTGCCCGACAACTGGGCGAACTACGGCGAGATCAAGGCCCTCTTCGAGGACACCTACGGCATCACCGTCAACTCGGCCGACCCCGACATCTCGAGCGCCGAAGAGATCGCCGCCGCCGACAACCTCAAGGGCCAGGACACCGCACCCGACGTCTTCGACCTCGGCACCGCGGTGACGCTCGCGAGCCTCGACTACTTCGCGCCGTACCAGGTCACGAACTGGGCCGAGATCCCGGACGCCAACAAGGAGACCACCGGTCTCTGGGTGAACGACTACACGGGAAGCATGTCGATCGGCTACGACTCAAACTCGGTTCCCGAGCCCACGAGCCTCGATGACCTGCTCGGCTCCGAGTACAAGGGTGCGGTCGCCCTCAACGGTGACCCGACCCAGGCGGGCGCTGCATTTGCTGCGGTTGGCCTCGCGACGGTTCAGTCCGGCGGAACCCTCGACGACTTCACCCCGGGCATCGAGTTCTTCGAGAAGCTCAACGACGCGGGCAACTTCATCCCGGTGAACGCCACGGGTGCCACAATCGCCTCGGGAGAAACCAAGGTCGTCTTCGACTGGAGCTACAACAACCTCGCAGCAGCGGCGCAGGTCGACGGCTGGAAGGTGACCACGCTCGCCGGTCCCGTCTACACCAGCTTCTACAACCAGGCCATCAGCAAGGATGCCCCGCACCCGGCCGCTGCTCGCCTCTGGCAGGAGTTCCTGTACAGCCCCGCCGCGCAGAACCTGTTCATCGTCGGCGGCGCATACCCGGTGACGCTCGCGGCAATGGTTGACGCCGGAACCGTCGACACGGCCGCATTGGACACCGTGGGCCCGCTCGAGGGCGACCTCGTTTCGGTCACGGCGGATCAGGCCGAGGGCAACGCAGCGATCCTCGCATCGAAGTGGGCTGCGGCGATCAGCTAGCAGCACTCGATGACTGTCGCTCACGCGCCAGTTCTCACTAGCGGCGACGCCGGGGCAACCCCCCGGCGTCGCCCCGTGGGTTTGGCCAAATATCTGGGGCTCACCCCCTTTGCACTGTACGTGCTGATCTTTCTCGCGATCCCGACCGGCCTGGCGGTGACGACCGGGTTCTTCACCGAGGACGGCGACTTCACATTCGCCAATGTCGCCGGAATCTTCGAGCCGAACGTGCTCGCGACCTTCGGCAGCTCGTTCTGGATCTCCGCGCTCACTGCCGTGGTCGGTGCGGTCGTCGGGGCCCTCGCGTGCTACGCCATGCTCGGCACCAGGGCCGAGGGCAGTGTGCGCACGGTCGTCAACTCGCTCTCCAGCGTGCTCGCCCAGTTCGGTGGTGTGATGCTGGCGTTCGCCTTCATCGCCACGATCGGCGTTCAGGGTGTCATAACCGTCTTCCTGCGTGACCGCCTCGGCATCGACATCTTCGCCGACGGCGTGTGGATCTATCAGGTGCCGGGCCTCGTGCTGCCCTACCTCTACTTTCAGATCCCGCTCATGATCATCACCTTCATGCCGGCCCTCGAGGGGCTCAAGGCCCAGTGGGCCGAAGCGAACGCCACGCTGGGTGGAACGCGACTCACGTACTGGTGGCGCATTGCCATTCCGGTGCTCGCGCCATCCTTCTTGGGCAGCCTCCTGCTGCTGTTCGCGAACGCCTTCTCCTCCTACGCCACGGCGGCGGCGCTAATCAGTCAGGGGTCGCAGATCGTGCCGCTTCAGATTCGGGGGGCGCTGGTCAGCGAGACGGTGCTCGGTCGCGAGAACATGGCGGGCGCACTGGCGCTCGGGATGATCGTGGTCATGATCGTCGTGATGTCCGGCTACTCGGCGCTGCAGTCCCGGGCTTCGAGGTGGCAGCGATGAGCACGGAGCGCCGACTCGGCACCGTGCCCAGCCCGGTCGTTCGCGGCGTCATCCTCACGGTCATCGGGCTCATCTTTGCGATACCGATCCTCGCGATGCTGGAGTTCACCTTTCGGCAGGGCATCTCAGGCGGGTACACGCTCGACCATTGGATCGGCCTTTTCGCGCCCGAGAACGCGCGCACCTACCGCGACCTGTTCCAGTCGATCGGCAACTCGTTTCTGCTCGCCGCCGTCACCGTAGGGATCGTGCTGGTGCTGCTGCTGCCGACAATGATTCTGGTGCACCTCCAGTTTCCGAGACTGCGTCGGGTGCTCGAATTCATTTGCATCGCCCCCATCACCGTGCCGGCCATCGTTCTGGTTGTTGGGCTCGCGCCCGTGTACGGCGTTATCGTTCGCGTTCTCGGCGGGTCGATCTGGACCCTCGCCTTTGCGTATGGCATTACGGTGCTCCCGTATGCCTATCGAGCGATCCAGGCGAACCTCGACGCGGTGCCCGTGGTGACCCTCAGCGAGGCGGCTCGATCGCTCGGCGCTGGCTGGATCTCGGTGCTCACGCGGGTGCTGCTGCCGAACCTGCGACGGGGTGTGCTCGCCGCGGCGTTCATTTCCGTCGCCGTCGTGCTCGGCGAGTTCACGATCGCCTCGCTGCTCAACCGCAGAAATCTGCAAACCGCACTTCTGCAGATCTCGCAGTCTGACCCGTGGGTTGCGGTGATCCTCGCGTTGCTGTCTCTGCTGTTCGCGTTCGTACTTCTCATTCTCATCGGCAGGCTGGGATCCCTCGGCCGTTCTGGAGGTCGCCATGACCAGTAGCATCCCCGTCGCATCCACGATCGCGACCTCGCTCTCGACATCGGACGGTGCCCGAGTCGAACTCGTCGGCGTCGTCAAGACCTTTGGGGCGCACCGCGCTCTCAACGCGATCGATCTGTCGATCGCGCCCGGCGAATTCGTCGCCTTGCTCGGACCGTCCGGCTGCGGCAAGACGACCGCTCTGCGTGCCCTGTCCGGACTCGAGCTCATCGACGGCGGCCAAATTCTCATTGACGGCGACGACGTTGCCGGTGTTCCAACAAACAAGCGCGACATGGGGATGGTCTTTCAGAGCTACTCGCTCTTCCCGCACATGACCGCCCTCGAAAACGTCGAGTTCGGTCTGCGGATGCGCCGGGTAGCGGCGACGGAGCGCCGCAGTCGAGCGCTGGACGCCCTCGACATGGTCGGCCTCGCCGCGTTCGCCGCGCGCTTCGCGCACCAGTTGTCGGGCGGGCAGCAGCAGCGCGTGGCGTTGGCCAGGGCCCTCGTGACCCGCCCTCGTGTGCTGCTTCTCGACGAGCCGTTGAGCGCACTCGACGCCAAGGTGCGAGTTCAGCTGCGTGACGAGATCAGGCGCATCCAGACCGAACTCGGAATCACGACGGTCTTCGTCACTCATGACCAGGAGGAGGCGCTCGCCGTCGCCGACCGGGTCGCCGTCATGCGCGATGGCGTTATCGAACAGATCGGCACGCCCGAGCAGCTCTACAACACTCCGGTCAGTGCCTTCGTCGCGGACTTCGTCGGGCTTAGCAATCGGCTGGCGGGCACTCTGATCGACGGCCGAATCGAAGCGTACGGCGCGAGTCTGGAGCTGTTGGGCGACCCCCTGCCAAACGGACCGGTCACCGCGTTCGTGCGGCCGGAGGATGTGACGTTCGCGAGGTCAGGCGTCGCCGCAACGGTGGTGTCGTCGAGCTTCCTCGGCTCGCTGCGACGAACTCAGGTGCGGTTGGCGGATGGCGCGCTGCTGGCGATCCAGCACGATGTGGCGGTGCGGCCGCAGCCGGGGGACGGGGTGCACATCGCTCTCAGCGGTGCGCCGGTCAGCGCCGTACCGCGCCAGTAGCACGAGGCGCAGCAATCTAGACTGTTCCCGTGGCATTGCGACGACTAAAAGCGGATCCGGCGGTCGACGCCGATGAGACCGTTCCCCCCGCGCTGAAGATAGCTGCCGCCTACTCGTGGCGCATCCTCTTGGTCGTTGGCGTGCTCGCCGTACTGATTTTCATCGTCATTCAGTTCCGTGACATCGTGGTTCCCTTCCTCGTCGCTGTGCTGGTGGGCGCGCTCCTCGTGCCGCTGGTCAACTGGCTCATCAAGCACCGTTGGCCGCGGTGGCTTGCCGTGGTCGTTTCGCTCGTAGCAACCCTGGCTTTTGTCGCGGGTCTCATCGTTCTCGTCGTACTTCAGGTTCGGGCCGGGCTCCCCGGCCTGCAGGCTCAGTCCGTCACGGCATACGAAAGCTTCACGAACTGGCTCCTGACCTCACCCTTCCAGCTCACCCAGGCCGACCTCACCCAATACCTTGCACTGGCGTGGGAGGCAATCCAACGCGACAGTCAGGCTCTCGTCAGCGGTGTTCTGTCCGTCGGTTCCACCGCCGGCCACGTGCTCGCGGGATTCCTGTTGGCACTGTTCGCAACGATCTTCATCCTCATCGACGGCCGGGGGCTGTGGAGTTGGATCGTTCGCCTCTTTCCGCGCCGCGCTCGCACGGCCGTGGATGGCGCGGGTCAGGCCGGTTGGATCACCCTCACGACATTCGTGAAGGTTCAGATCTTCGTCGCCGCGGTGGACGCCATCGGAATCGGGCTGGGAGCCTGGATTCTCGGGCTCTTCTTCGGGGGCTTCCCGCTCGTCGTTCCGATCGCCGTCGCGGTGTTCCTCGGTTCGTTCATCCCCGTCGTGGGTGCACTCATCACGGGTGCCCTCGCCGTGTTTGTCGCCCTGATCTACCTCGGTCCGATTCCCGCGGTGATCATGCTCGGAATCGTGCTGCTCGTTCAGCAGGTCGAGGGTCACATCCTGCAACCGCTGGTTATGGGTACCGCCGTGAAACTTCATCCCGTGGCGGTCGTTTTCGCGGTCGCGGCCGGCGGTTTCGTCGCGGGCATCCCGGGCGCGCTGTTCGCCGTTCCCGTAATCGCTACGCTGAACGTTGTCGTCAAGTACCTCGCCGCGGGGGAGTGGCGAACCAACCCCCACCCGACAGCTGAGGACGTTCTCGGTGACGCCTGAAACCGCACTCATCGGCCCGACACTCGCCGGGTTTGAGACAGCGCGCGACCGTGTTTCCTCGGCCGTGCGGGTCACACCGATGGAAAGCAGCCACTTTCTCGGTGACATTCTGGGCTCCCCGGTGTACCTCAAGTGCGAGAACCTCCAGCGCACCGGCTCCTACAAGATCCGTGGCGCGTACAACCGGCTGTCGCTGCTGACCGACGAGGAGAAGTCGCGCGGAGTCGTCGCGGCATCCGCAGGTAACCATGCCCAAGGCGTCGCGCTCGCGGCTCGCGAACTCGGCATCAAAGCCACCATCTTCATGCCGGTCGGCGTTCCGCTGCCGAAACTGCAGGCGACGAAAGACTACGGCGCCGAGATTGTGCTGCGCGGGCACACCGTCGACGAGCCGCTGCGGGCCGCCGCCGAATTCGCTCGCACGACGGGTGCGATCTTCATCCACCCCTTCGATCACGAAGACATCGTGGCGGGCCAAGGCACGCTGGGGTTAGAGATCTACGAGCAGCGGCCAGACCTCGAGACGATCATCGTGCCGATCGGTGGCGGCGGCCTCATCTCGGGTGTCGCGAGTGCGATCAAGCAGCGCGCTGCCCTCGACGGACGCACGGTGCGCGTCATCGGTGTTCAGGCAGCGAATGCCTCTCCGTATCCGCTGTCGATCGAGAAGGGCGCGCCGACCCAAATCACGATCCTTCCCACGATCGCCGACGGCATCGCCGTGTCCAAGCCGGGTGAGCTCAACTTCGAGATCGTGCGACGAGTCGTCGACGAGATCATCACCGTGAGCGAAGACGACATGGCGCAGGCGCTGCTCGTTCTGCTCGAGCGCGCGAAGCTCGTCGTCGAGCCCGCCGGCGCGGTCGGCGTGGCGGCGATCCTGTCCGGACAGGTGACGGCGACCGGGCCGACCGTGGTCGTACTCAGTGGCGGCAACATCGACCCGATGATCATGGAGCGCGTGATCAGCCACGGGCTTGCGGCATCCGAACGCTACCTCCGGCTGCGCATCCCGCTGCCCGACCGTCCCGGCCAGCTGGCGCGCGTCTCGGCGCTCGTTGCGGAGTGCAGCGCGAACGTCATCGAGGTGCTGCACACGCGGCACGGGGGCGGGCTACTCATCAGTCAGGTCGAACTCGAGTTGCACATCGAGACCCGGGGGCCCGAGCACGCTGAGCTCGTGCTGGCGCGGCTGCGTGAAGAAGGCTTCGCGCCGCGGATCGACTTCTGATCTCGACGCCCTCGATCACCGGTGATCGAGCCTGTCGAGACTAGGGAACGAAGGTCTCGACCTTGACGATCTTCACGGCAATCGAGTTGCCGTTCGGCGCGGTGAAGGTCGTGTCGTCGCCGACCGCCAGCCCGATGATCGCGGTTCCCAGCGGAGAGCCCTCGCTGTAGACATCCATGTCGCTATCGCCGACGATCTCGCGGCTCCCGATCAGGAAGGTGCGCTGCGTTCCCGCGATCGTCGCGGTGATGAGTGTGCCCGGCGCGACCACTCCGGTCGACTCCGGAGCCTCACCCACGACGGCGTGGCGCAGCAGCTCGGTAAGCACGCGGATGCGCGCCTCGATCTTGCCCTGCTCCTCCTTGGCGGCGTGGTACCCACCGTTCTCCTTGAGGTCGCCCTCTTCACGGGCCATCTCGATCTTTTTCGCGATTTCCGTTCGTCCGGCGCCAGCCAGCTGGTCGAGCTCGGCGGTGAGACGGTCGAACGCCTCCTGGGTCAGCCACGTCACGGTGCTCTCGGTAGCCACAGTGTCTCCTAACGGAACGAACCGGCCCTGACGGACCGGTTCTTAGATGTGTCCACCGCGAATCGGTGGGGTGCAAGTACTCCAGCCTAGGTGAGCCAACATCGATAGATCAACCCGGTCACGGCGAGCTCCGTGGTGCGCACCGTCTCGGTCAGTGAGCGGGTGCGCTGCGACGACGGCGGAACATCCACGACCACCCACCCGACGATGCCGAACGTCGAGTTCAGTGCTTGCACCGCGCAGGATGCCGCGGTCCCCGGTTCGACCGTGAGGCTCCAGGTCACCCGAGTCTCGCTGTCGCTCACTATCGTGTGCGCGGTGTCCTTGGCCTCGAACTGGGCCGGAGCACCGAGCAGCCCACCCCACACCAACCAGAGCGCGAAAACGACGACGAAAGCGACGGCAGTCGTGACAACCGCGACCCGTGTGCGCCGGGCAGCAGCGGGGGTGCGACCATATCGCGCCGCGAGTTCTGCTGACTCGGGTGCTGACGGTGACTCTGGCGACACGTGCTGCTCCGTTAGGCTCGGTACTTCAAGGCTATTCGCATATCGAGAGGAGCGCGGACGAATCATGACGCTTGCCCTTGCAGTCTGGCTCACCGACGTGACGCCCACCCCCGTTCCCGAGTTCACCGGCAACGAAGACTTAGTTACCCCCGGAATCATTGGGTTTATCGTGACGTTCTTCATCGCGGTTGCGACTGTGCTTCTGGTGGTCGACATGACCCGCAGAATCCGGCGGGTGCGCTACCGCGCGGAGGTGCAGGAGCAGCTCGCCGCCGAACGTGCTGCCGCGGCATCCGACCCTAAGGGCGCCTCCGACTCGAAAGCTAGCCCAGCACCGGGGGATTGACCGCCACGAGGAAGATTCCCGTCCAATGGCACAGGAACGCCAGCAGGGTGAGAGTGTGGAAGATCTCGTGGAAACCGAACTTTCCCGGGAAGGGGTTCGGTCGCTTCAGACCGTAGATCACGGCACCCCCGGTGTAGCACAGACCGCCAACGAAAATGAGTGTCATCATGACCCAGTTGGCCTGGAAGAAGTCGACCACAAACATCATCGCGGCCCAGCCGAGCAGGATGTAGATCGGCACGTAGAGCCACCGGGGTGCGGAGATCCAGAAGATGCGGAATCCGATGCCGAGCAGCGCGCCGCCCCACACCAGCGACAGCAGAAGAACGGCCTTGTCGGTCGGAAGACTCAGCACGGTGATCGGCGTGTACGACCCGGCGATGAGCAGGAAGATGTTCGAGTGATCGAAGCGCTTGAGCAGCACGCGTGCTCGCTCGCTCCAGGTGAACCGGTGGTACAGCGCCGAGATACCGAACAGCAGGAGCGACGACGCGACGAAGATCGCTGAACTCACCTTGGCCGCAACCCCGTCGGCGAAAACGATGAGAATCGCGCCGAGCACGATCGCGACGGGGAAAGTTCCCGCGTGAATCCAGCCTCGCCAGGTGGGTTTGACCTCGGCCGACGTGAAGTCGATCGAGTCCTCGAGAACCGGGATGTTGGGCAGTTCGGCAG
The DNA here is from genome assembly GCA_963787305.1 of uncultured bacterium. Classification (GTDB taxonomy): domain Bacteria; phylum Actinomycetota; class Actinomycetes; order Actinomycetales; family Microbacteriaceae; genus Rhodoglobus. Next base: position 87,855 of record CAWBCL010000001.1, on the reverse strand, counting down.
CGGGTTCCGCGGCCGACGGATCGCTGGTCTGGTCGGCGGTCTCGATGTCGTGCGCGCTCATAGCGTCAGTGTACGCGCGCAGTATGTGGTCAGCCTTCGAGCGGCACGGTGGGCTAGCGTAGGCGTGTGAAAGAGCGACGGATGCCCCTCGGGCGGGGCCTGCTCTACGGCCTGTACCAGAACCGGCTGCGGCGTTCCCTGTCGGCCGATCACCTTCCGCACCACGTCGCGATGATCATCGACGGCAACCGTCGCTGGGCTAGATTGCGCGAGCTGGAGACGGCCGCGCACGGCCACCGCGCCGGCGCGAAGAAGATGCTCGAGTTTCTCCAGTGGTGCGACGACCTGGGCATCAGTGTCGCCACGCTGTACCTGCTGTCGACCGACAACCTGACCGGGCGATCCCAGGAGGAACTCGACGGTCTTTTCGAGATCATCGGAGACCTCGCCGAGGAGCTCTCGCACTTTCGGCAGTGGCGCATCCAGCACGTCGGATCGACCGACGGGTTGCCCGCCGGCCTGATCGCCAAGCTCAAAGACGCGCAGGCCCGAACGGCAAACAACGACGGCATGCACGTGAACCTGGCGATCGGGTACGGGGGTCGTCGCGAGATAGCGGATGCCATGCGCAGCATCGTGCAGAGTCACGAGTCCCAGGGCGGTGCGCTCGAATCGCTCGCCGAACTGCTCACCCCCGAACTGATAAGCGAGCACCTCTACACGGGAGGCCAGCCGGATCCCGACCTCGTCATCCGCACCTCGGGGGAGCAGCGGATCAGCGACTTCATGCTGTGGCAGAGCGCGCACAGCGAGCTCTACTTTCTGGAAGCCCTCGGACCCGATCTACGCGAGGTTGACTTCCTTCGTGCGCTTCGTGACTTCGCCCGCCGGCAGCGCCGCTTCGGCCAGTAATTTACCTCCCGGCAATGTGACACGCGGTGTGTCGGAGCGACCTCCGCGAAACATGCGCCTAGCGTGAAATTCATCAGGCACGGCGCCTGATCGAGACGGCCATGTAAGTTCGTCTGAGGAATTGTGACTAACACCACAATGGCCGTCTAGCAACTGGATCCGAGGCCCAGCCTCGGGGATGGAGTGCACGTGGCCGAGCTGGCAAACCCCAAGCAGAAGCAGAACGCGCAGCAGACGGGGAGGTCGGCCAGCAGGTCTACTGCCGTCGCCGAGCGCACCTATGTGCTGGATACCTCGGTTCTCCTCTCGGATCCGAAGGCCGCGTTCCGCTTCGCCGAGCATCACGTTGTGCTGCCGGTCATCGTGATCACCGAACTCGAGGCCAAGCGCAACGATCCGGAGATCGGATACTTCGCCAGGCAAGCGCTTCGCAATCTTGACGAGCTTCGGGTCAAGCACGAACGCCTCGACTTCCCGATCGCTGTCGGGGACGGCGGTTCGCTGCGGGTCGAACTGAACCACTCGAACATGTCGGTGTTGCCCTCCGGCCTCCAGCTCGGCGACAACGACTCGCGAATCCTCGCGGTCGCCCTCAACCTCGCCAACGAGGGGCTCGCCGTCACCGTGGTCTCCAAAGACCTGCCGTTGCGGGTGAAGGCGGCATCCATAGGCCTTGCTGCCGAGGAGTATCGCGCCGAACTCGCCGTCGACTCGGGCTGGACGGGTCAGGCCGAGATCGACCTGACGTCGGAGCAGATGGCTCAGCTCTACGACAACGAACAGCTGCACTCGCGTCTGGTGCAAGACCTGCCGGTGAACACCGGGTTGATCATTCACTCAGACCGCGGGTCGGCCCTGGGCCGCGTCGCCGCGCGCGGTGAGATGAAGCTGGTTCGTGGAGATCGCGACATCTTCGGTCTGCACGGGCGCAGCGCCGAACAGCGGCTCGCGATCGACCTGTTGCTCGACCCCGAGATCGGGATCGTCTCGTTGGGTGGCCGGGCAGGAACCGGCAAGTCGGCCCTCGCCCTCTGCGCCGGGCTGGAGGCGGTGCTGGAGAAGCAGCAGCACCGCAAGATCATGGTCTTCCGCCCGTTGTACGCGGTCGGCGGCCAGGAGCTGGGCTTCCTGCCGGGGGATGCCGCAGAGAAGATGAACCCGTGGGCTCAGGCGGTGTTCGACACCCTCGGCTCGGTCGTCTCGCAGAACGTGCTCGACGAGGTCATCGAACGCGGACTTCTCGAGGTGCTTCCGCTGACTCACATCCGTGGCCGCTCGTTGCACGACGCCTTCGTGATCGTCGACGAGGCGCAGTCCCTCGAGCGCAACGTTCTGCTGACCGTGTTGTCGCGGATCGGGCAGAACTCGCGTGTGGTGCTCACGCACGATGTCGCCCAGCGGGACAACCTGAGGGTCGGGCGACACGATGGCGTGGCATCCGTCATCGAAACCCTGAAGGGGCACGCGTTGTTCGGACACATCACCCTCACCCGGTCGGAGCGGTCGGCGATTGCCGCGCTCGTGACGGAGATGCTGGAGTCAAACGAACTCGCGTAGTCGGATCTGCTGATAATTTGTCGAATTGTTACCGTGCGTTGGGCCTTCTGAACCGAGGGGGATGCGAGACAACGTAGGGTCGTAGGGTGAGCTGGGTATTTGCTGCCCTGGCGGTCACGCTGGGGCTGATTCTTCTCTGGGGCGTAGTTGCACCGAGAAGTCAGTGGCGTGCTCTCGCGGCGTGGAGCGTCTCCGACGGATACCGCCACGAGCCCGGTGGCGCCTCGTACGGGTTGCGTCGCGTGGTCAGCGGGGCTGGAGCTCTCGCCCTGCTCGTCGTTGTCGGAGCCACGTCAGTGTCGGGCCTGACGGTTCAGCCCGAGAGCGCTCCGGCGCCAACCAGAATTGAACAGATGTGGGGGTCGCCCGACCCGCTCGTCGTCAACCGGGTCATCTCGGCGCTCACCGCACCCGCGACAGGACTAGTCGACACTCCGATCCTCGGCTACCAGGATGTCTCGGCGGAGGTTCCCGAGTACTTCGACCGTCTCCACAACTTCAGCCTCCTCGGAAACAGCGACATCCCCGGCTACGTGGGAGGACTACCCGCCGTAGGCAACCGCGCGCTCGACTACGCCACAATCGTCGTTCACGTTCGAGGACCCCTGCTGTGCATCCCGCGGGCGGTAACCGTAATCCAATCGGCGGAGACGATACAGATCGCGGTCTACTACGGACTGCCGACTGGCGCGCCCAACGCGGCCGACGTCGCCACCGCCTGCGCGACCGACCAACCGGTCACCGGGTCGCTGCTCATCCCGGTGAGGTTGAGCGCGCCGGTTGACGGGCGCGCTGTGCAGAGCCTCTCTGGGAGCACCATCGGCGCGGTCGCCGTTCCCGCGAGGTCGAGGCTATGCGCTAGGGGTTGTGCACCTCGCGCCGTGAACTTTGCGCCGTGAACTTGGCGCTGTGCACTAGGCGCTGTGCACTTCTCTGGCGGGCCTTTCAGGCCTGGCGCTACGCTCTGCCGCATGTCGAGCCTCGCATCGTCTCCCGTGCCAGCCGACCTGTCGTCGCGTTCGGTCGCGGCGCGCGGATGGTGGGAGTTTCCGGCGGCAGCAGTGCTGGCAGTCGTCGCGGCGGTCGCCACCGGCCTCGACGCCCGAGCCGTGCCCCTCATCTTCCTCGCGGCGGTCACCCCCGCGCTGTGCGCGATCGATGCGATCGAGCGCAGGCTGCCGAATCGTTTGGTGTTGCCCGGGTATCTGGTGGCGACCGCGGGTAGTGCCGCGCACTGGATTGTCTCGGGCGAGGTCCCCGTCGTCGCACTCGTCTCCGGCGCCGGGTACTTCGTGTTCATGCTCGCCTTCGCGGCCGCGGGCGGCATGGGCATGGGCGACGTGAAACTGGCGGGAGTGCTCGGGCTTGCCGCGGGGCTCGTGGGACCAACCGCAGCGGTCGTGTCGCCGGTGGTGGCGTTTCTGTTGGGCGGGGTGGCCGCAATCGGTGCCATGCGAGGAGGGCGCGGTGCGAGTATCCCGTTCGGGCCGTTTCTGCTCGCGGGTTTCTGGATCGCCGTAGTCGTCTCTGGCCCGCCGGCGCTACCGGCTGAGTAGCTGTCGACCAGGGCGCATCGAAACCGATCCACGGCACCCTGCTCGTGGTCGCTCGTCTCCTCCATACCGGCCCGGGCAACGAGTTCTCCACGACTGTCGCTCCGGCACTAGAACACCAGTTCTAATCTTGGGAGGATGGCTTCATGACCCTGTTGGCCGATCACCTCCCCGCTGCGGCGGCGGTGTCGGCTGTGCGTGGGGTCGCGTCGGACCCTGTCGCTGCGTCGGTCTCAAGTCTCGACTTCTTGGGCTTGGCGGATCTGTCGTTGCCGTTCGCGCCGCCGGACGCCGCGGTGCTCGGCGATGAGGCGCTGCTCAGGGCGCAGGGGATGGTGGCGCAGATTCGCCGGCGGGTGGATGCCGCGTCGGCGGCGTTCGCGGCGGAGGTGATGCGTCGCTCGCTCCCGGAGTTCGGTGGTGACGGGCTGGCGCAACGGTTAGGGGCGCGCACCCCGGAGAAGCTGGTGCAACGGGTGACCGGAATCAGTGCGCGGGAGGCAGGCACGCTGGTGCGGGTCGGTGGGCTGATGGCGTCGCCGGTGCTGGATCCGGTCGAGAGCGATTTGACGCCGTGGTTGCGGGTGGTCGGTCACGCGGTCGCGGCCGGTGAGCTGTCGGTCGAGGCGGCGGAGGCGATTCGGGCAGGTCTCGGTGAACCCGACGCAGTGGTCACCGTCGAGGCGTTGACTGCGGCCGCCGGGGCGTTGTTGGTCGAGGCACAGATGGTGACGGTAGAGAAGCTTGCCGCCCGGGCCCGGGAATTGCGCCTCGAGCTGGATTTGGATCGGGTTGCTGAACGCGAAGAGTTTCTGCGGTCGAAGAGGTTCCTGCACCTGTACCGGCAGGCGGATGGGATGACGCGACTGTCGGGGTTGTTGGATCCGGAGTCGGCGGCGATCGTGACCGCCACCTTCGACGCGGTCACCTCGCCGCGGAGGGGTGGGCCGCGGTTTGTTGACCCGCAGCGTGCTGCCAGGGCCGAAGCCGTAGCTGCGGATGAGCGCACCACCGAACAGTTCGTGCTCGACGCGTTCGTCGAGTTGATTCGCATCGGCACCGCCGCCGACGCCACCGTGGTGTTGGGGGCGAAGCGTCCAGCGATCAAACTACTCGTCACCGACACCGACCTGCGGGCCCGACGCGGCATCGGCTACATCGAAGGGCAAACCGAACGAGTCAGCGTCAACACGATCGAACGATACGCCTGCACCACCGGAATTGTCCCGGTGCGCTTCGACGACGACGGCGAAGCCATGAACCTCGGACGTGAACAACGACTATTCACCTCCCGCCACAGCATTGCTCTCGCCGCCCGGGACGGCGGATGCCAGTTCGGCGACTGCGACCGCCCACCCGACTGGTGCGAAATGCACCACATCGACCACTGGGTCAGAGACCACGGCACAACAGATCTCAAACGCGGACTACTGCTGTGCCGACATCACCACATGCTCGTGCACAACAACGGCTGGGACATCATCCGCGATAACCGCGGCACACGATTCATCCCACCCGCAAGAGTCGACCCAAAACGGAAACCCATACCCACACCCACCAAGAGCGCAGCCCTACGCCGACTCCTCGCGCAACAGCGCCACACCGCAGGCTGAGGCTTGCGCGGCGGCGCGGGTTCAGGTTTGTCCGGCGGCCACGGATCAGGTCTCAGCGCGCGGCTGCCCTGCGCGACATCGTATGAGCTCGCCGAGGCTAACCCGGGTGGGTCATCTTCATTACGTCGAGCGCGGCATCCAGCTGCTCGACAGTGATCTCGCCGCGATCCACGAAGCCGAGATCGATGACGGCCTCACGCACCGTGATGCCCTTCGCCACCGAGTGCTTGGCGATCTTCGCCGCCGACTCGTAGCCAATGATCTTGTTGAGCGGCGTGACGATCGACGGCGACGACTCGGCCAGCGCCCGCGCCCGCACCAGATTCGCCTCAAGGCCCGCGACAGTCTTGTCGGCGAGTGCGATGGTCGAGTTGCTGAGCAAGCGGATTGACTCAAGCAGAGAGGTTCCCATCACTGGGATCGCGACGTTCAACTCGAAGCTTCCCGACGCACCGGCCCACGCGATTGTCGCGTCGTTTCCGATCACCCTGGCGCACACCATCAGCACCGCCTCCGGAATCACCGGGTTCACCTTGCCCGGCATGATCGATGATCCTGGCTGAAGGTCGGGGATGTGCAGCTCGCCGAGCCCCGTGTTCGGGCCCGAGCCCATCCAGCGCAGGTCGTTGCAGATCTTCGTCAAGCTGACCGCGATGACGCGAAGCGCGCCGGATGCCTCGACCAGCCCATCCCGCGCTCCCTGCGCCTCGAAGTGATCTTCCGCCTCGGTGATCGGCAGACCGGAGTCCTCGGCGAGAACGGCGATGACGCGCTGCGGGAAGCCGAGCGGGGTGTTGATGCCGGTTCCTGTGGCGGTGCCGCCCAGCGGCACCTCGGCGACGCGAGGGATTGCCGACTGTACCCGCTGGATGCCCAGACGAATCTGACGGGCGTACCCGGCGAACTCCTGTCCGAGCGTGACGGGCGTCGCATCCATCAGGTGGGTACGACCCGGCTTGACGGCATCCTTCCAGAGCGTCGCCTTCACGTCGAGCGCGTCGGCGAGGTGGTCGAGCGCCGGGATCAGGTCGTGGATCAGCGCGCCCGTCACAGCGAGGTGCACGCTGGTGGGGAACACATCGTTCGACGACTGCGACGCGTTGACGTGGTCGTTGGGATGCACCGGGGCGCCAAGAATGCCCGTCGCGAGGTGTGCCAGCACCTCGTTCATGTTCATGTTCGACGAGGTGCCGCTACCGGTCTGGTAGGTGTCGATCGGGAACTGGTCGTGGTGTTCACCGGAGATGAGCAGTTCGGCGGCACCGGCAATCGCGTCGGCGATGCCCTGATCGAGCACACCGAGTTCGGCGTTGACGATCGCGGCCGCCCGTTTGATGCGTGCCAAGGCGACGATCTGTCCCCGTTCGAGGCCGGTGCCCGAAATCGGGAAGTTCTCCACGGCGCGCTGCGTCTGCGCCCCGTAGAGGGCGTCGACGGGAACCCGCACCTCGCCCATCGTGTCGTGCTCGATACGGAACTCGGGGGTACTCACGCCGGTGTCATCCTTTGGTTGCCTGGTCGATCAGTGGAGAAGTGGTGGGGTGGCGGGCGGTCAGACCGCACCGACGATAACGTCGGGAACCGCGCGACCCTCGAGAAGACGGTAGTTCGCTCCGACGACTGCCAGCGTACCCGCGGCGATCGCGTCGCTGATGAGTTCGGATGAATCGATCAGTTCGGCAATCGTGTCTCGCAGGTGTTCGCGGCCGACCTCCTGATCGTCCGCGGCCGTCGGGTCGGTGACATCCTGCGCCTTCACGACGCGGCGCACGGCCGGGGTGATCTTGGCGATGATGCCACCGATGTGCGGCGGCAGGGTCGGGGCATCCTCGCCCTCGGCGGCGATCGCCGCGAGCACGGCACCACAGCTGTCATGGCCGAGCACGACGATGAGCGGAACGTCGAGAACGCTGACCGCGTACTCCAGCGAGCCGAGCACCGAGTCGGAGATGACCTGGCCGGCGTTTCGCACGACGAACAGGTCGCCGATGCCCTTGTCGAAAATGATCTCGGCCGCGAGGCGCGAGTCGCTGCAGCCGAAGAGCGCCGCGTGCGGGGTCTGCGCGAGGGCCAGTTCCTGGCGACGCTCGACATCCTGACGCGGATGCTGCGGCTCGCCAGCGACGAAGCGCTCGTTTCCGCGCAGCATCTCGTTCCACACCTGGCCGGGGGTGCGGCGTGTCTTGCTCATTGGTGCTCCAGTTCTGACGCGATGGATGAGGCCAGCAGCCCGAACTCGGAGTCATCGGCTGTGCCATTGAGTACTATCGTGCTGCCGCCGCTGGTTGTGGCCATGGCGAACGCGAAGTTGCCGGCATCCCGTCGATCGCGCTGGTCGTAGACCGCCCACTGCACGCCGTCGATTGTCACGGTGTCGGTCTGCTGTGCGCCATCGAGCAGGGTGGACAGCCAGGAAGGGTTGCCGCCGATTCCCTGATTCAGGGCGATGAACTGGATTCCGGGCGTCACGAACCCGATGTACCAGGTCGGCACCTCGTTGCGCACGTCGAAGCGTGCGCTGTTCGCGGCCCAGCTCGAGTCGAGCACCGGCACCACGAGCGGCTCGCTCGACTGCGACTGTGCGTCGCTCGCGATCGCGGCGTAGTCGATGGGCGGCGCGGGCTCCGGCGTGGGTCGCACGACCACCGCGACGAGGAAGAGCACGATAAGAAGTGACGCGAGTGTGGCGATGACGAGATTGACGGCGGTTTGACTCGAGCGATGCCTGCGCGAGTTCTCGGCCTTGCGCGCTGCGGTCTCTTCCGGAGTCTCCGGACGCCCGAGTTCGGCGACAATCGCCGGCTCTTCAGTAGCCATGTTCTTGGCCGCCATCGCTAGTCGGTCGCGGCCGAGCGTGCCGCCTCGAGCCGCGCCTTCGCGCCCTTGAGCCACTCCTCGCACCGACCGGCGAGTGCTTCGCCGCGCTCCCACAGGGCGAGCGACTCCTCGAGGCTGACGGAGCCCTGCTCGAGCTCGGCGACGACCTGCATGAGCTCGTCTCGCGCCTGCTCATAGCTCAGGTCATCGACGGACGTTGGGGGTGTGCTAGCCACGAATGAATCCTATCCGGGGTCGACCGTGGCCGAGATTCGACCATCGGAAACGGTGAGGGTGAGGGGTGTTCCCGCCGGCGCGTCGGCGGCGAGGCGAAGCGCCCGACCATCGCTAAGCTGGGCGATCGCGTAGCCGCGCGCGAGCGTTCGCTGCGGCGACAGGGCGCGAAGTTGTGCCGTGAGCTCGCCGATCTGGGTGTGGCTTCGCTCGATGACTCGTTCGACCAGATCGCGACTGCGGGTGACATAGCGGCCGAGGTCTTCCGAGCGGGAGTCGACGATCCAGGTGGATGTCGCGAGCACCGGCCGGGAGCGCAGAGCGACAAGTCGATCGAGTTCCGTGGTCAGGCGCTGGGTGATCCGCAAGCGCGCGGACGCCCGTGCCTGCTGCACCCGGGCGAGCTCCTCGGCGACGTCGGGGACCACTCGCTTCGCGGCATCCGTCGGGGTGGATGCCCGCAGGTCGGCGACCTCGTCGAGCAGGGGTCGGTCGGCCTCGTGCCCGATCGCAGACACCAGCGGCGTCTGGCAGGCGGCGGCCGCTCGCACGAGCGCTTCGTCGCTGAACACCAGCAGGTTCTGGAAGTCACCACCTCCGCGGGCGACGATGATGACCTCGACCTCGGGGTCGGCGTCGAGCACCTGGATGGCCGAGATCACCTCGGCGACCGCGCGGTCGCCCTGCACCGCGGCGTGGACGACCCGAAACTTCACGGCGGGCCAGCGCAGTTGGGCGTTGCGCAGCACGTCTTTCTCGGCGTCGCTGTCTTTTCCGGTGACCAGCCCGATGCAGCCGGGCAGGAAGGGGAGCGGCTTCTTGGCGTCGAACAGGCCTTCGGCTTTGAGTTTCTGACGCAGCCGCTCGAGCCGCTCGAGCAGGTCGCCGAGCCCGACGTGCCGCATCTCGAACACCTGCATGCTGAGGCTGCCGCCCTTGACCCAGTAGTTCGGTTTGACCAGCGCGACGACTCGGTCGCCCTGTTTGAGGTCATCCGGGAGCTTGGATCGCACGGACGACCAGACGTTGAAGGAGACTGTCGCGTCGACCTCAAGGTCTTTGAGTTTGCCGTAAACGTTGCCGCCGGAGACGCCCCACTGGGTGATTTCGCCTTCGACCCACGCGGTGCCGAGACGCTCGATCCAGCCCTTGATCTTGTTCGACAGCAGCGCGACCGGCCACGGTGCATCCGCGGTGGATGGTGCTTCGTCGGCTGCCATCATCGTCCTCCCGCGGTGCTGCTCGCTGTGCCGCCTAGAATTGGTGGCGTGAGTACCATCTCAAACGGCACCGTCACGGCGTTAGAAACGCCGCGCATGCCGGCCCAGCGCAACAGGCTCAAGGATACCCCGGTCGAGGGTGCCAAGCGGGTGCTGCTTGCCGCGCCGCGAGGCTATTGCGCGGGCGTGGATCGCGCGGTCATCGCCGTCGAGAAGGCGCTGCAGAACTACGGGGCACCCGTGTACGTGCGCAAGCAAATCGTGCACAACATCCACGTCGTGACGACCTTGGAGAGCCAGGGCGCCGTCTTTGTTGACGACGTCGACGAGGTGCCGGAGGGTGCCCACATCGTTTTCAGCGCACACGGGGTGTCGCCCGCAGTGGTTCAGGGCGCCGCCGATCGCAACCTTCACGCGATCGATGCGACCTGTCCGCTCGTCACCAAGGTGCACCGTGAGGCGACTCGATTCGCGCGCGACGACTACGAAATTCTGCTCATCGGCCACCACGGCCACGAGGAGGTGGAGGGCACGATGGGTCACGCGCCCGAGCGCACGACCCTCGTCAACAGCCCGGCGGACGTGCCGAACATCGTGGTGAAGAATCCAGATCGTCTGGTCTGGCTCTCGCAGACCACACTCAGCGTGGACGAGACGATGGAGACCGTTCGCCTCCTGCGCGAGCGCTTTCCCACGCTCCAGGATCCGCCGAGCGACGACATCTGCTACGCCACCCAGAACCGGCAAGTCGCGATCAAGAAGGTCGCGGAGGAGGCGGAACTCGTCATCGTTGTCGGAAGCGCAAACAGCTCCAACACGGTTCGACTCGTGGATGTCGCGCTCGAGAACGGTGCGAAGGCGGCCTATCGGGTCGACTATGCCAGCGAGATCAAGCAGGAGTGGCTCGACGGTGTCGCGACGGTGGGTGTGAGCAGCGGGGCATCGGTGCCTGAGGTTCTCGTGCAGGAGGTGCTCGACGATCTTGCCGACGCCGGCTACCGTGACGTCAGCGCAGTCGTTACCGCCGAGGAAGACCTCATGTTCTCGCTGCCGAAGGAGTTGCGCACCGACTCGGCAGGTAACCCCGACTCGCGCGGTCTCGGCGGTCGCACCCGGCAGTTGGACTGGCAGCGCGGCAATGTCTGAGCCGATCGATCAGGGACCCGACCCCCGGACGGACCCACGGCCAGAGCCGCGGTGGGGCCAATACTCTGACGCGCCGCCGCCCCTCGTGGCGCCCGCCGCCGATCTCGCCCCGACCGGGCCGCACCGCCCGGCAGAGCGGAGTGCGCAATCGCAGCACCCGGCTCCGCGTCGCACCGGTGACATCGTGCTCACCGTGTTTCTGCTCGGCATTGGACTCATCGACGTGGTGCTGCGCTTCGGCCAGTTCGAGTCATTTGCGGTGATCTTTCACGAGGCGTACGCGCAGATGGGCTACGGCGAGTTCACCTCCGACGCGGCGGCCAACGCCATGGGAACGGTGCAGAACGTCGCTCGCGTGATCATTCTGTTGGTCGCGATCGGTTTGTCGGTGCGGCTCATCGCGCAGGGCAAGCGAGCCTTCTGGGTGCCGCTCGCTGCGGGTGTCGTCGCCGCGATCGTCCTCACCCTCGGATTCTTTGTCGTCGTCATCGGCGACCCGGCCCTCGCGCAGTACGCGCAGACCCTGTAGCGAGGCACGACGTGCGTCTGGCGGTGCTGCCTCGGGATGACGCGGCTCGCGTGATCACGGGAGCGACCGGCCGCAGCGCCTGGGCGGCCAACGCGCTCAACCTCATCATTGGCATCCCGGTATTGATTGAGTACCTCGTGTCGCGCGGTCAGGCCGCGGCGATCACTGCGCCTCTCGCGATCCTGCTCGTCATGATCGGTCTCGCTGTCGCTGCGGCGCTGCGGCCGCGCCGCTGGATCGTCGCAACGTTCCTCGCGGTTGGCGCACTCGGGGCATTCGCCTTCCAGCTGATAATCGTTGCCGCGGTGCCAGCGGCACTTGATGACGCACTCTTCCTGCTCAATCGTCCGGCAGTGTCACTTGTGCTTGTGGCAGTCGGAGCAACGAGTTGGATTGTCGGTCTGGTCTGGATCGCCGCCGGATTCGTCGTCTCGACGATCGTGACGTTGGCGGTCGCCCTGACCCTCGGCATCCCACCGACGCCCGGGTGGGGACCTGCGTTGGTGTTCACGATCTATGTCGTGTCCTATGTCGCCCTCGCCAGCATCCAGGCCAGTGCACGACGCCGGGTACCCGACTTCGAGAAGCTCGAAGAAGAAACTCGGCTCACCGGCGTCGAGGAGGACATTCGGGCTCGGGTTACGGCCGCAGTACACGACACTCTGTTGAACGACCTGTCGATCGTCATGAACGCGCCGGACCTGCTCGACGCGCGCACGACGGCCCGATTGCGCCACGACCTCGACACTCTCACGAGCGCCGACTGGCTCAAGGAGTCGGCACAGATCGCGCTCGACGACCAGGATTCCGCGCTACGTAACCAGCTCATGATCATGATGAGTGATCTGCAGTGGCGTGGTCTCACTGTGCACATCACGGGCAGCGGAACCGGTATCTACCGCCTTGCTCCTAACGTCGCGACCGCGCTTGTGGATGCCGTACGCGCCTGCCTCGAAAATGTGCTGCGCCACTCGGGGGCGACTGTCGCCGAGGTCGACCTTGCGTACTCGGACAGCGAGGTCACGGTGATCGTGGCCGATCAGGGGGCCGGGTTCGACAGTGATCAGATTCCGCGCGACCGGCTGGGAATCCGGTCATCCGTCACCGACCGTATCGAAGCCGTTGGTGGCTCGGTGCGTGTGTGGTCGTCGCCGGGGATGGGAACCTCCATCGTTATGCGAGTTCCCGTGCTCGAGATTCTCGCGAAGCACGAGGAGCCCACGCACCAGCGGGATGCCGACCAGAGTGAGGCGAGCAATGGCCCGTAGTAGGCATCCCTTCACGCTCTCGGCGCAACAGGTCGACCCGCTCAGCTGGTTCACCGGACCGTTTGTGCCGCTGACACTTGCCGCCCTCGTGCTGGTCAATGGCGGTATCAGCATCGCGGCGACCTGGACCGTCGCGCGGTACCCGGCGTTGCAGTTGCTTGCGCTCGCGCTGTGCGTGCTGGCGCCGCTCATGGTGCACCGGATGACCCGGCCGCTTCGGCGAACACTCGGCTGGGCTTCGGCGATCGGTGCAATCGGTGTGGCGGTGGCCGGTGTTGCGGTCTCGGCGCTGGGCTACGGCGCCGTGACGTTCCCCCTCGAACTGTGGTGGGCACCGATCGCGATGGGACTCGCGATAGTGAGTCTGGGTCCGTACCTGCCCGGCCGTATTTTGCTCATTGTCGGTGGATCGGCGATCGTGGTCGTAGTGGCGTTCAGCTACCGGGCGGTCGAGTCGGCCTCCCACTGGGGGAGCGTCAGCACCGCCGTGATCATCGCGACCGCTCCGGCGCTGTGCCTGGCTGCAATGGTCACCTTTAGCTATGCCGTGGTGAGCGCGTCGATTCCGCTGCTGGAACGCTCGTCGCGCATCCGGGTCGCGGGTCGCGCGGGGGCGGATGAGGCAGCTGCCGAGGCAGAGCGAGCGACGCTGGCGCGCTTGACGGCCCGGGCGGCACCCTTCCTGGCCGGCCTAGCGGAGTCGGCGCGCGTATCCCCGGCCGACCGGGCGCTCGCCGGACAGCTCGCTCGCCGACTGAGGGACGAACTCGTCACCCAGTCGTCGGTCAGCTGGCTGGATTCGATCGCGAGCGAGTCCCGTCTGGTCGTCGTGGATCCGGATCGCCTCGCGCGACGGATGACGTCGCCGCAGCGCACGGCGCTTCTCGGGCTTCTCCGCGCGATCCTGGACACACCGGGCACTGACAGCGAGTCGCTCATGGTCGATCTGCGAAAGGCGAGGGATGGCGCGACCGCCGTCGCCGTGAGCCTCGACATGACGCTTCCCGAGGGTCGCCGAATCATGCATCTGGCGCCCTACTACCTCACCCTGAAGACGACGGCGCAAGACCTTTCGATCGAGCACAACGGAATCTCGTTCCGGTTCGACCCGAGCTAGCGACCGGCACGAGCCGGCCGATCGGACCAGGTCGCGTGCGCGGCTACTTGCCGGAGTGCCCCGCCGAGCCGAGCTCCTCGCGTCGCTTCGACGACGCGAGCGGCCATGGCGGACTCGGCCAGCTTGCCCCAGGAGCGCGGGTCGTAGACCTTCTTGTTGCCGACCTCGCCATCGACCTTGAGGAATCCGTCGTAGTTCTTCAGCACCGTGTCGGCGACCGAACGGCTGAACGCGTACTGAGTGTCGGTGTCGATGTTCATCTTCACGACGCCATTGGCGACCGCCGTGGCGATCTCCTCGGCGGTCGATCCCGATCCACCGTGGAAGACGAGATCGAGCGGATGGGCAGACGTTCCGTACTTCTTGGCGAGGCCCGCCTGGATCTCGCCCAACAGCTCGGGCTTGAGCTTCACGTTGCCCGGCTTGTAGACGCCGTGCACGTTGCCGAAAGTCAGCGCAGCCATGTACCGGCCCTGCTCGCCCAAGCCGAGGGCTTCGACGGTCGCGATGGCGTCGTCGAGCGTCGTGTACAGGTTGTCGTTGATGTCGTGACTCACGCCATCCTCCTCGCCACCGACAACACCGATCTCGACCTCGAGAATCGAGTTGATCGCCTTCATGCGCGGCAGCAGGGTCTTCGCGATCTCGAGGTTCTCGGCGAGCGGCACGGCCGAACCGTCCCACATGTGCGACTGGAAGATCGGGTTGCGTCCGGCCTTGACCTCGGCCTCGGAGGCAGCGATGAGTGGGATAACGAATCCATCAAGCGCGTCTTTCGGGCAGTGGTCGGTGTGCAAGGCAACCGTCACGGGGTAGTTCTTGGCGACCTCGGTAACGAATGCGGCAAACGCCAGTGCTCCGGATGCCCGCGCCTTGACGCTCTGCCCGGCGAAGTAGTCGGCACCACCGGTGGTGACCTGAATTATGCCGTCGGAGCCAGCCTCGCTGAGGCCCTGCAAGACGGCGTTGATGGTCGAGGACGACGAGACGTTGATCGCCGGGTATGCGAAGCCGCGTGTCTTCGCCTTGTCGAGCATTTCGGCGTACTGATCCGGGGTTGCAACAGGCATGGGGGTCTCCTCGAGGTGCGTGTGGTGGCGGTGAAAGTCTACTGACTAGGCTGGTGCTGCTGATTCGCCACGAATCCCACCACAGCGCTTCGTCTCTCCAACTAAGGATCAATACCTGTGGTGAACCCCGAAACCGGAACGCTCTTCCTCCACCCCGACCGCAACCTCGCGCTCGAGTTGGTGCGGGCCACCGAGGCGGCCGCGATACGCGCCGTTCCGTTCATCGGCAAGGGCGACAAGCTGGGCGCCGACGGTGCCGCGGTCGACGCGATGCGCAAGTTTCTGGGCACCGTCGAGTTCGACGGACTGGTCGTTATCGGTGAGGGCGAGAAAGACAGCGCCCCGATGCTCTTCAACGGCGAGCACGTCGGCACGGGCAAAGGCCCGGCCTGTGACATCGCCGTCGATCCGATCGACGGTACTTCGCTGACCGCGGCGGGTCGACAGAACGCCATCTCGATGATCGCGGTGTCGGATCGCGGAACGATGCTCGACGCATCCAGCGTCTTCTACATGGACAAGATCGTGACGGGGGCCGAGGGTCGTGGGGTCATCGACATCCGCAAGCCGATCGGCGACAACATCCGCGCCTTCGCGAAGGCGAAGGGCAAGCCGATCGACGAGATCGTCGTCGCCGTGCTCGACCGACCGCGCCACGAGCAGCTCATCGAAGACATTCGTGCGACGGGAGCGGGCACCCGCCTCATGCTCGACGGCGATGTCGCGGGCGGCATCAACGCGGCCATCTACGGAACCCGAATCGACATCTGCGCGGGCATCGGCGGCAGCCCCGAGGGAGTCGCGACGGCCTGCGCGATCAAGGCCCTCGGCGGCGAGATCCAGACGATTCTCGCGCCGAAGGACGACGAGGAGCGCGCCAGAGGCGAGGCCGCAGGGCTGCTGTTCGATCACGTGTACGACGCCGACAGCATGGTGCGCAGCGACAACACCTTCTTCGTGGCAACCGGCGTGACCGACGGCGGACTCGTGCGCGGCGTGCGCAGGCTGGGCCCGATCATCCGCACCGAGTCGATCGTGCTGCGGTCACACTCGGGCACGATCCGCCGGGTAACCGCCGACCATCTCGCGGAGAAGTGGCTCGACTAGATTGTCGAACTAGGCGGACTTCTTCGAATTCTTCGCGACCGGAGGCAGCCCCGGAAGCTCGAGTTCCGGGCGAGCGACGCCCTCAAGTTCGTCGAGTGAGGCGAGTTCAAACTCGACCGAATTCAGCGGCTTGGGGCGCTCCTCGACGAGTCCCGGGGTCGGGATGACCTTGGACTCGTCCAGCTGGTCGAGCTTGCGAGCGGTGACGAGCACGCGCGACTCTAGCGAGCTCGCGAACTGGTTGTAACTGGCGACCGTCGTGTCGAGCGACCGACGCAGCTTCTCGGCGTGTTCGCCGAGCGTCGCGATGCGCCCGAACAGCTCCTTGCCGAGGTCGAACAGTCGCTTGGCATCCTCGGTGAGAACGTCTTGCTGCCAGGTGAACGCGACGGTCTTGAGGGTCGCCCAGAAGCTCACCGGGGATGCAAGCAGCACTCGCTTACTAAACGCGTAGTCGAGCAGAGACGGGTCTTGGTCGAGAGCGACGGAGAGCAGTGACTCGTTGGGGATGAACGCCATGGTGAACTCGGGGCTCGAGTCGAGGCCCGTCCAGTAGCTCTTGGCCGAGAGGGCATCCACGTGCGCCTTGACCTGCTTGGCGTGCTGGGCGAGAAGGGTCTGGCGTCGGGCCTCCTGCTCGCCGGTCGCGGTCGCGGGGATCGCGCTCGCATCGATGTAGGAGTTGTAGGGAACCTTCGCGTCGACGGCGATCGACTTGCCGCCCGGCAGCCGAAGCACCATGTCGGGACGACGTGCGCCGGACTCCGCGGTGATGCTGGTCTGCACGGTGAAGTCGACGCGGTTGAGAAGGCCAGCCGACTCGACGAGGCTGCGCAGCTGGGTCTCACCCCAGACGCCGCGGGTGGCGTTGTTGCGCAGGGCCGAGGCGAGCGACTCGGCCGTGGCCGCCAGACGCTGCTCCGACTCGGAGGCGGTGCGCAACTGCTGGGAGAGCTCGCCGTGTTGCCGGCTGCGCTGTTCCTCAAGATCGAGCACCTTCTGCTGCATCGTGCGAAGGGTCTCCTGCACGGGGGAGAGAGCCTGCAACACTTTGCCCTCAGCTGCACGCTCTTGCGCCTCGGCCTGAGCGCGCCCCACCGCATCGCGGTACTGCTCTTTCGTGGCGTCGAGTTGCTCGCGCAGCCCCGCGAGGCCGGCCTGAGCAGCGGCCAGTTGTGCCCCGAGTTCGGCGCGCAACTCCGCCTCGTGGCCGCGGATCTCGGCGATCGCCGTCGCGTGACGCGCCTCGATGACCGCGGGGTCGGCAGTTGTCGTGCGCAGCCGAGCCGCGAGCAGACCGATCGCTGCGCCGAGGATGCTTCCGGCGGCGAGGCCGACTATGAGGGCGAGGATGGGGTCCATGCGCCCAGTATCACAGCGGCCCCGGACAATCTCCGGCTACGAACCGCGGCTTGGCGAGACATAGGGTTATGCCATGACCGCGTCGGTGCCCCATCCCCTCGACGTCAGCACCGACGACCTGCGCTACCTGCTCGCCGTGGCCCGCTCCGGGCGACTGGTCTCAGCGGCTGCCCTGCTGGGCGTCGATCACACCACGGTTCGACGCCGGCTCGACCGACTCGAGTCGGCACTCGGGGCGCGGTTGCTTGACCGTGGGGCCGACGGCTGGGAGCTCACCGCAATCGGTCGCGATGTCGCGGCCCGCTCAGCGAGCCTCGAGCACGTCGTCGAACAGGTAATGGATGCCGCATCCGGCGGGTCCGACGGCCCGCGCGGAACCGTGCGCATCGTCGCGCCCGAAGGCTTCGGCACAGTATTCGTCGCGCCCTGCCTGGCGCGGGTGCAGAAGCGGCATCCCGGCATCACAGTCGAACTGGTCACGTCGACTAGCCCGCTTGAGCCTGCGCGGGTCGGGGTTCGACCTCGCCGTTACTGTGGGCTCGGCCGCGAGCTCGCGGCTGACCGCGGAGGCTCTCGCGCCCTATGCCCTGCGGCTGTACGCGTCGCCCGAGTACCTGGCCGAGCATCCGCCGATCACGTCGCTGAGCGATCTGGAGCGGCATCCGCTCGTCTTCTATGTGGATGCCTTGCTCACGGTTCGTGAACTCGACCTAGCGCCCGTGCTCAGCGGCATGCGGGTCGGTTTCGGTTCGACGAACGTGTTCGCGCAGCTCGAGGCGACGCGTCGCGGTGCGGGGATCGGGCTGTTGCACGCCTTCATGGCGCACGACGACCCGCGCTTGGTCGCTGTGTTGCCCGACGAGGTCGACTTCCGGCTGCTCTTCTCGCTCTCGGTGCGCAAAGACAGCCTCGCGGTCGACGCGGTACGACTAGTACGGGATGCCCTCATCGAGGAGGTACGGCTTCGCTCGGCCGACCTGCTCCCCGTGCAATAGTGCATATTGGCTGTGCGCTAATAGCCCTTGAACGCAGATCGGCGCGGCACCACACTGGAGTCACGCACTTGAATTTCAGCCCACACGGAAAGAGCCCGCAATGACCGAGATCATTGACCACTGGATCAACGGCGCGGCAGCGACCGGCGCATCCACCCGCACCGCCCCGGTCTACAACCCCGCCGAAGGCACCGTGTCACGCGAGGTGCGTCTCGCCTCGGTCGCCGATGTCGATGCCGCAGTCAAGGTCGCCAAGGCCGCCTTCCCCGCCTGGGCAGACACCTCGCTCGCCAAGCGCCAGAGCATCCTGTTCACCTTCCGCGAGCTGCTCAACGCTCGCAAGGAAGAGGTCGCTGCGATCCTCACGAACGAGCACGGCAAGGTCACCAGCGACGCGCTCGGCGAGGTCGCCCGCGGTCTGGAGGTCGTCGAGTTTGCGACATCCATCCCGCACCTGATGAAGGGCGAGCACTCCGAGAACGTCTCCACCGGCGTCGACGTGTACTCGGTGCACCAGCCGCTCGGCGTCGTCGGCATCATCAGCCCGTTCAACTTCCCGGCCATGGTTCCGCTGTGGTTCTTCCCGATCGCCATCGCGGCCGGCAACACCGTCGTTCTCAAGCCGAGCGAGAAAGACCCGAGCGCCGCCATCTGGATGGCCAAGCTCTTCAAGGAGGCCGGCCTTCCCGACGGCGTCTTCAACGTCGTTCACGGCGACAAGGAGTCGGTGGATGCTCTGCTCGAGCACAAAGACATCCAGTCGATCTCCTTCGTCGGCTCGACCCCCATCGCTCGCTACATCTACGAGACCGCATCCAAGAACGGCAAGCGCGTTCAGGCCCTCGGCGGGGCGAAGAACCACATGCTGGTGCTTCCGGATGCCGACCTCGAGCTCGTCGCCGACTCGGCCATCAACGCGGGCTTCGGCTCGGCGGGCGAGCGCTGCATGGCGATCTCGGTCGTCGTGGCCGTCGAGCCTGTCGCCGATGACCTGATCGAGAAGATCAAGTCCCGCATGGCGAGCCTCAAGGTCGGAGACGGAACGCGCGGCTGCGACATGGGCCCGCTCATTACCGAGGCGCACCGCGACAAGGTCGCCAGCTACATCGACGTCGCGACGAAGGACGGCGCGACCGTCGTCGTCGACGGTCGCGGCATCGAGGTCGACGGTGGCGAGGGCGGCTTCTGGCTCGGCCCCACGCTCATCGACAACGTGTCAGTCGACTCGGATGTCTACAAGCACGAGATCTTCGGACCGGTGCTCTCGATCGTTCGCGTCGCCTCGTACCAGGAGGGCGTCGACCTCATCAACGCCTCCCAGTACGGCAACGGCACAGCGATCTTCACCAACGATGGTGGCGCCGCCCGCCAGTTCCAGCGCGAGATCGAGGTCGGCATGGTCGGCATCAACGTTCCGATCCCCGTGCCCGTGGGCTACTACTCATTCGGCGGCTGGAAAGACTCGCTGTTCGGCGACACGAAGGCCTACGGCCCGGATGCGGTGCACTTCTTCACGCGCCAGAAGGCGATCACGAGCCGCTGGCTCGACCCGAGCCACGGTGGAATCAACTTGGGGTTCCCGCAGAACTAGCGACGGCGGGCGGTCGCCGGGCGGTCGTTGGGCCGCTCGGCGGTCAGACGCCGTAGTTACCCTGAGGCGCGACAATCTCGGTCACGACTCCGGTGTCTCGATTGAGCCGGAGCCAGACCGAAGTGATCAATGGCCGTCCGTCGGCGCCCAGAGCGACCTGCTGAGGGTCGAAGTGGTACCACGACCAGTTGACCCCCTCGAACTCGAAGTCGACGCTTTCGGTGGGTCCGGCGGCGATGACGTCGTCGAGTGTTGTGCCCACCGTTAGACCATTGGCGGTGGTGATCGCGACGTCGCCGACGGCGCCCACCGAGCTGCGAGCGCTCACGTTGGGGGAGAGCGGTTCGCTCGCCTCGTGGCCCACGAGCCGCACCGTGAATCCCGACCAGGTGTAGTCGGTGCCGGGGGGCGACTCGGAGTGACCGACCCACGGCACCTCGACCGGCGTCGCACCGAAGGCATCCTCGAGCAGGTCGAGCGTGACGTCGAGGTCGTCAAACCAGCCGACGCTGCTTATTACGTCGCCGTCGCCGTCTCGAAACTCCAGCCCGGATGATCGGATTGCTATTGCGCTCACGACCGGAACTTCGGGGCTCGCGCTAGGCGAACTGGCCGGCGAGCTCGGCTCGGGAGCCGCGGTTGGAGCGGGCGCACAGCCACTAAGCCCGACAATCGCTGCCCCAACGATGAGTAGAGAAAATCTCAACACCCCTCAATGATTGCATACGAGGTCACGCGGGGCCACGCGGGGCACGCGGGGCATCCCGACTTCTGCCGGCTGACTACGGCAGGAACGGCGCTGCGGTCGGGAAGTGCTTGCGCAGCGACATCCCGATGCCGTCTTCGTCGTTGGAGAGGGTGCGTTCGATGCTGTCGGCGACGCGTAGGTCGGCGCTCGCGTTGGCCATGAGCACCCCAACGCCGGCGTGTTCGAGCATGCCCAGGTCTGCGGCGGTGTCGCCGAAGGCGATGATCTGATCGAGGCCGATCTCAAGGTGATCCGCGAGGGTGGACAGGGCGGTGAGCTTGACGGCATCGGCACAGATGATCTCGAGCACGTTCTTCACGTGGTGCGCGTACGTCGATCCGGGACGTTCGGCGAGAGCCTGCGCGAGCTCGGCCAACGGTGCCTGCTCGCCGCGAAACATGATCTTGAAGACCGGCTCGGCTGGTGGGTCTGCTGCCGGGTCACGCATTTCGGGCCACACCGCGGTGTTGCGCGCCTCGCGCATGCCCCAATAGTCGAGGGCGCTCACGAACCAGGTGTCTCGCGTGTAGAGACCAGTGTGCAGCCCGAAGGCGCGGGCTGTGTCGAGTATGTGACTCACGTCGGCGGGCAGCAGCGGTGCTTCGGCGAGGGGCAACAGCGACCCGTCGGTCTGTCGGGCCCACACCAGCGAACCGCCAAAGGTGGCGTACGAGGCGGGGAGACCCAGACGATCCTCGATGACCCCGGCCGACTGCGGGCTGCGCGCAGTCACGAGGATGATGTGTGCACCGTATTCCTGCACGACCCGGTGAATCTCGGACCGCGTGAACGGCATTATCTGCTTGCGCGAGTCGATCAGGGTGCCATCGATGTCGAGGGCGACCGCGCGCAGGGGGCGAGTCGACGAGTCGGGCACTAGCGACCGAGCGAAGCGGTGGGGACGGTCTCGGGAACCTCTCCGCCGACACGCTTAAGCGTCGACCCGACCGCCTCGGCGAGCTCCGCGATGTCGGATGCGCCGTGCCTCCGTGCCGCGTGCACAATGATTGCCGCACACGCCTCGGAGTCGGCGAGCGCGTTGTGGTGCTGGAAGTCGTCGAATCCAGCCGCGAGCGCCGCGGACGGCAGCTTGTAGGAGTCCAGGTTGTAGGTCTTGCGCGCGACGTGGAGGCTGCACAGGTAGTCGTACGCCGGGCTCGGGACGAAGGATGCCGCGCTCGCCGCAGCGATGACGCCCATGTCGAACATGGCGTTGTGGGCCACGAGCACGTCGTTCTCGGCGAACGACTCGAGTTCGGGCAGTTGCTCGCTCCACAACAGGGCGTCTACGACATCCGCAGCCATGATCCCGTGGATGCGCACGTTCCACTCCTGAAAGGAGTCGTACCCGAGCGGCGGCTTGATCAGCCAGTACGCCGTGTCGACGACGCGACCGTCGCGAACCTTGACGAGTCCCACCGAGCACGCGCTCGCTGGTGAATTGTTGGCGGTTTCGAAGTCGATCGCTGTGAAATCCAGGGGCACTATCCGATGGTCGCATCGACCGGCGACGTAGCCAGTGGGGCGCGCCGGGGTCGCACGATCGTCACCACACCCAAGATCGTTCGCCCTATAGTCGTAGTGACATGTCTTCTTCACTGGTGAAACCTCTGACCACTCGTTCGCGCATCACAACCGTTGTCGCCGTCGCCGCTGCCCTTGCGTTGACCGGTATAGCCTCGTCCGCCCAAGCTGCGGGCACTCGCTCCCTGCCCGATGGCAATTCGCTCTACGCGATCACGTGCCCTTACTACAGTGACGCGCTCGCGCAGACGCCGAACAATCAGGTGCTGGCTCTTGACGAGCACACTGCGGTGGCGGTGGCGGTCGGGTCGGGCAGCGAGATCGAGAGCTCGAACTGCGCGGGAAGTCCGGCCCTAGACCCGACGACGGGAATCGTGTACGCCCTCGTCGAGGAGGATGACTACGACTTCCCCTATCTCGTGAGGGTTGACCTCGTGACGGGTGTCAGCACGAAGGTCGCTGACATCTCCTACCTTTCCGACCCGTACTACGCGAACGCGCTCGCGATCGGGCTCGACGGAGCTGCATACGTTCTTTATGACGGGGACCTCTTCTCGCTCAACCTTGCGGACGGCGTCTTGACACTTGTTGGGTCAAGCCTGGTCGACACGTGGGGGTTTGTATCCGACCCGGTCACCGGGCTCTTCTACGCCATGGATGAGTACGGCGAAGTCTTTGAAGTCGACGTGACTGACGGTTCGTTCACCTCGTTGGGTCAGCTCCCGTTCGTCACCGACGACGAGGCGTATTCACTCACCATGGACTCCAACGGCGTGTTCTGGATGGGCCGCGACATCAGCACCGACGAGTACCAGATGGAACTCTGGAGTTTCACCCTCGCCGACCCGGCGGGTCCCGGAGAGATGTCCGGAGTGCTGTCACTCGGGTCAAAGGCCCCGTACAGCGAGGCGCTGGTCATCGGTCCGAAGTACGTGGCTCCCGCGCTTGCGGCAACCGGTGCAGACACGAGCGCACCCATCACGGCCGGCATCGTCCTGCTGGCGGCGGGCGTGTTGCTCGTTGTCGGGATGCGCCGCCGCCTGCGAACCGCCTAGGAGCGGGAGCGGCCGCCCGGGCCGGTACGATTGACCCCCGTGGCTCTCACTATTGCGATCGTCGGACTGCCCAATGTCGGCAAGTCCACCCTGTTCAACGCGTTGACGAAGAACTCCGTGCTCGCGGCGAACTATCCGTTCGCGACAATCGAACCCAACGTCGGGGTGGTGAACCTGCCCGACCCGCGCCTGAATGTGCTCGCCGGAATCTTCGGCAGCGAGCGCATCCTGCCGGCCCCGGTGTCGTTCGTCGACATCGCCGGCATCGTGAAGGGCGCGAGCGAGGGCGAGGGGCTCGGCAACAAGTTCTTGGCCAACATCCGTGAGGCCGACGCGATAGCGCAGGTCATCCGTGGCTTCACGGACGCGGATGTTGTGCACGTCGATGGACGCGTGGATGCGGCATCCGACATGGAGACCATCAACACCGAGCTGATCCTCGCCGACCTGCAGACCCTCGGCAAGGCGATCGAGCGCTACGAGAAGGAGGTCAAGACCAAGCGCGCCGAGCCCGTCGTGCTGGAGACCGCCCTCGCGGCGCAGAAGGTGCTCGACGCGGGCAAGCCGCTGTCGTCATCCGCGATCGATCTGGCGCCCATCAAAGAGCTCGGCCTGCTCACCGCCAAGCCCTTCATCTACGTGTTCAACGTCGACGAGGCGGTGCTGACGGATGCCGCCGCCAAAGCCAAGCTCGCAGCACTGGTCGCCCCGGCTCAGGCCGTGTTCCTCGACGCCAAGCTCGAGTCGGAGCTCATCGACCTCGACGCCGAGGACGCCGCAGAACTGCTCGCGTCGCACCGGCCAGGAGGAGAGCGGCCTCGACCAGCTCGCGCGCATCGGCTTCGACACGCTCGGGCTGCAGACCTACCTGACCGCCGGGCCCAAGGAGTCGCGCGCCTGGACCATCGGTAAGGGTTGGAAGGCGCCGCAGGCCGCGGGCGTCATCCACACCGACTTCGAGAAGGGCTTCATCAAGGCCGAGGTCATCGGCTTCGCCGACCTCGTCGAGACCGGGTCGATCGCCGAGGCGCGCGCGAAGGGCAAGGCCCGCATCGAGGGCAAGGAGTACGTGATGCAAGACGGCGACGTGGTCGAGTTCCGCTTCAACAACTAGGTTCGGCGGAGAACGATGCCGTAGGTCAGTCGCCGCGCGTCAGGTCAAACTCCTCGGACTGAGCGGCGAATCCTGCTGCAACGTAAGCGGACACGGCACCCACATTGGAACTCGCGGCGCACACGATCGCGCTCGATGCCTTCATTCTGCGCAACATCTGCGCGGCGGCGAGGGTGATGGCTGTGCCATGACCCTTCCCGCGGAAGTCCCGGTGAACGCCTATGGGTTCGAGGAGACCTGGTCGGCCCGGCCCGGCCGACCAGACAGTGGCTACGGCCACGGGGTTGTTGTCCGCGTCGTAGGCGACCAAGCTGCGACACGCGCCGGATAGCGGCCCGCTCGCCATTGTGAGCCACCCGCCAGCGGTACGGTCGTGATCCTGCTGAGTGAAGGGCGTGTCGCGAAATGCGGACCAGTGGACGCGCACCCAGTCATCGGCGCCGTCGAGCTCCACCGTCTCGATGCGTAGGCCGGCGTCGCGAACTGGGGATGCCAGGTCTAGGTGGAGAGGCGTCCAAGGCTCGTCGGGCCGCCATCCACGCTCAGATAGCATACGCTTCAAGTGCAGCGCGCCTCTCGCTTCGACCGTCGCATTGCCCGCATTCAACACGCCGCGACGTGGATCGTCGAGATCGTCGGCGATCTGGCTGGACAACTCAGGGTCGTCGCGACGGCTTCGGTCAAATGCCATTCGGAGGAGTTGATCGCCGTCGAGGAGTCCGATTGCGAGAATTTCGCCACTGCGTGACCACACCCGCAGGGCGGCAGCGGTGGCGGCTGACCCCGCGGTCGAGAACCAGCCCACGTCGCCAGGGTGCAATTGAAGGGCGGCGTTGTCGACCTGCCAACTCATCAGCGCAGCGACAACTCGATCAAGGTCTTCGACGGGGGGGATGTCCAAGTGCACGCTCACGGTGCCAGTCAACAGGCATCGATCCGCCGAATCAAGGGTGATGGGTCGACAGTGAACAGTTCACCTGTGAAGCATTCGCTACCCGCCTGGATGACCCGCGGCAGGTCCTTCGCACGCGTTGACTACGCCGTTCGCGTCGACCTCCCCGCGTACCGAGCCGTCGGGGCACAGCGGAGAGACAAACCCACATCCGGATCCGTCTGCGGGAGTAGCCACTGTTTCGGTCGTGGTCGCTTGGGCCACGTACACCTTGGCCGGCCCGGCCGCCCAGTCCTTCTCGACTGAGGCGGCGGTCGACGACGCGCTCGGAACCGAGCCAGCGCTCGCGAACGGGGAGGGCACCGCAAACGTGATGCCGGCGACGACGCCGAGCACAACAAGGGTTCCGGCGATCGGAATCCAGATGCGAGAGCGGGGACGGGGAGCCGCGTGCTTGCCTCGGCCCGCGCGAAGGGCAAGGCCCGCATCGAGGGCAAGGAGTACGTGATGCAAGACGGTGACGTCGTCGAGTTCCGCTTCAACAACTAGGAACCGGGGGCGGGCCGGATTCAACCGGACACGTCGACGATCGTCTCCGTGCGCCCATCTGAGCGGCGGTCGGACGACCGGTGTCGGGGGTGCTGCGTACCCTCGATGCATGGCCACCCTCGACGCTCTGCGTGCCCTGGCCGTGCGGCTCCCCGGCAGTGAGGAGCGTGCGACGACGGGCGGTGCGGCGTGGTTCGTGCGCAGCAAGCCGTACGCGTGGGAGTGCCACCCGTGGCCGAGCATCCCTGATCACGTCCGTACGATCGTGGCATCGGAGCTCGTGGTCGGCGTGAAGATCGCCGATCCGGATGACGCGCTCGCCCTCCGGGAGATGGAGCCGGGCGTCTTCCTTCCGGCGACGACCCGCTGGGGCGAGCCCAAGATCGCGTTCCGCATGGCGGCGATAGATCCCGGGCACTTCGCCGAGCTCGTGACGGAGGCATGGCGGGTGCAGGCGCCGAAGTACCTGCGCCGCGAGTTCGACGAGTCCGTCGGGCTGTGATCGCCCGCGGGGAAGTGTCGGAGAACAGGAATCGAGCGGAGCGTTCCAACCGGGCGATCGCACAAACGCCCTACGGAGTCGGGCTCGGTGGCGCTTATCCGCGTCTATGACCGCCGCGGGTTGACGGCGGCTGAGAGGATGCGCCGTGATGCCTATCGGTGACGTAACCCGGTGGAGTTCCGCTTCAACAACTGACCGGTCGGCACTTCGCCCACGCTAGGGTCGTGGCATGAGCCTGCCGCCGGCGTCAGACCTACGAGCACCGACATTCTGCGTTGGGACGTGCGCACGTGGGCGCCGGCCCTCGCCTGTGGCAGGAGGCGTGGGCCAGCAGGGCCGGGTGCTCACCTGCCTCGAGGTCGGTGCGGGCCCGGGCGGACCGTCGCTGTGGCTGGCGGCGCAGGGCCACCGGGTTACCTGCTCGAACTACAGCAACACCCGCGGTCTCGCCGAGCCACTGCACTCGCGCTTTCCCGAGGTCACCACCATTGACTACCGCGACGTGGACATGACCGACATCCCGTGGGAGTCCCACTTCGATGTCATCGTCTTTCGCAGCGTGCTCGGCGGGGTGCAACCGGTCGGGTCTGGAGAGCCAGCGGGTGGCGATCGAACAGATCCACTCGGCGCTCAAGCCGGGCGGCATCCTGCTGTTCGCGGAGAACACCCGAGCGACGGTGTTTCACCGCATCGCGCGCAGCCTTGCCCGTCGACGCCGCAACGGTCCGTGGAGCTACCCGACGAACGCGCAGTTGGCCGACCCACTTGGACGGATTCTCGACGCGTGCGGATGCACCACACCGGCGTTCTCGCGATGTTCGGGCTGACCGAGTCGCAGCGCACGGCGCTGGCGGCGGCCGACGAGGCCGTGTTCAACCGGCTTCCGCGATCGTGGCGGTACGTCGCGTTCGGTGTCGCAACGAAGTAGTCGCACGCCGCAAAACGTTGCGTGCCATGCTGGAGGGATGAGCCCTCGCCGCGCGTCTGACTCCGCACCCGATGGCTGGTGCGCGCGCCGATCGGGCTGTTCCGTGCGGGGCTGGGGTTTCTGTTCGGGGGCCGGCTGCTGCTGCTCGAACACACCGGTCGCACCTCGGGGCAGGCGCGGTACGTCGTACTGGAGACGACCTCCCGACCGAGCGCAACCGAGGTATATCGTCGCGTCCGGCTTTGGGGTCAAAGACCCAGTGGCTGCTGAACCTCCAGGCGAATCCGCACTGTTTCGTGAGTGTCGGCGCGGCGCACAGAGTGCCGACCGTCGCCGAGGTGCTCGACGACGCGTCGGCCGCGACTGTGCTCGCCGATACGCCCGGGATCACCCTCGCGCGTGGCGTCAGCTCCACGCCCTGATGGCGGAGCTCGCGGGAACTGACGATCCGGTCATCCCGATCGTTCGTCTCAGCCTCGGCGCCTAGGCCCGGGCCGTGACTCCGCCAGTCGGCCTCAGGGCGCCGGGGTCGCCACGGGCTGGCAGTTGCTCTGGTTGCCGTTCGCGTCGACCGAACCCGCAGTCGTGCCGTCAGGGCACTGGTCGGGAACGAAATCCGGGTACGGGTCGTCCATCGACAGCGGAGACTCCACCGTGTTGTAGACCGGCTCCGGGGGCGGGCGCGACGACTTTGTCCGGGCCGGACGCGATCGCTCTGTCGTACTGGGCCGTGGCGGTGGGCGTCGGTATCGAGGCCTGGCCAGCGCTGGCGAAGGTCGAAGGAATCGAAAAGAGGATGCCGCCGAGCAGCAGCACGGCCGCCGCGCCGCCCACAATCACCCAGCGGCGGGAGGTGGCGCGAGGCTCAGCATGCCGTCCCCGTCTCCTAGCCACCCCGAAACCCTACCGGACTGCACCTGACCGATCATCCTGACGGACAGCGAGTTGTTGCTAGGCTGACCGAAACAAGTGAATATTGGGCCGCAACACGATGCGGGAGAGCTCGACCTCATGGACGAGCACCGAAGGAGCAAGCCTCCCCGCCAATCTCTCAGGTACACGTACCGCATCGAACTGGCCACTCTGGAAAGCGCGCTGGAGCCGACAGGCTCCGGAGCCGCCGACGGTGAAAGCGCCACAAAGCGCGAAGCTCTCAGGCCCCATACAGAGGGGGAGTTCTACCCGCAGCCGTGCATTCAGGAGAACTCCGTGACCGATTCCGACTCCGTCGACAGACAGAGCCCGCTCCACCAGTTGCACGTCGACGCTGGTGCCAGCTTCACCGACTTCGCGGGCTGGCAGATGCCGGTGCGCTACAGCTCCGACCTGGCCGAGCATCACGCCGTGCGCACGGCGGCCGGCATCTTCGATATCTCGCACATGGCGGAGATCGTTGTGTCGGGTGCAGATGCCGCGGCGTACCTCGACTTCGCGCTCGCGGGCAAGCTCTCGGCGGTCGGTATTGGCCAGGCCAAGTACAGCCTGCTCCTCGCCGAGACCGGCGGCATCATCGACGACCTGGTGGCGTACCGCCGCGCAGACGATGAATACCTCGTCGTCGCGAACGCGGGCAACCGATTCCCGGTCGTTGCCGCGCTCACCGAGCGTGCGGCCGGGTTTGACGTGAACGTCGAAGACCGCAGCGACGAGATCTCGCTCATCGCAGTGCAGGGCCCGCGCTCGCGCGGCATCCTCGAGGCGACCGCTGGTCTCAACCACTTCGGCACCCCGCTCGACGAGCTCAAGTACTACCGAAGCACCGATGCTCGCTTCGGTGACGTGTCGGTCATCGTGGGGCGCACCGGCTACACCGGCGAAGACGGATTCGAACTGTACATTGCAGCGGATGCCGCGGCCGACCTCTGGCGTGCACTCACCGCTGCCGGCGCCGGCTTCGGCCTCGTTCCGGCCGGCCTCGCCAGCCGCGACACCCTCCGGCTCGAGGCGGGTATGCCTCTCTACGGTCACGAGCTCGGCCTCGACACGTTCCCGGTGCAGGCGGGCCTCGGCCGCGTCGTCGCACTGAACAAGGAGGGCGACTTCGTCGGTCGCGCCGCGGTCGAAGCCGGACCGGAAGCCGACGCACGCGTGCTGGTCGGCCTGCGCAGCGAAGGCAAGCGCGCCGGTCGCGCCGGTTACGAGATCTTCGACGGCGATGACGTTGTCGGCGTGATCACGAGCGGGGCGCTGTCGCCGACGCTGGGGTATCCCATCGCCATGGCGTATGTGGACGTGGCGAGCTCCGCGGAGGGCTACACGCTCGACATTGACGTTCGGGGGAGCCGCGTCGCGGCATCCGTTGTAGCACTGCCCTTCTACAAGAAAGAGGTCAACCATGACTGACGTACAGGCACTCAAGTACACGAGCGAGCACGAGTGGCTGCTCGTCGACGGTTCGATCGCGACCGTGGGCATCACGGCCTACGCGGCCGAGAAGCTCGGGGACATCGTCTTCGTCGACCTGCCGAAGGTCGGGCTCGACCGTTGCCGAGGGCAAAGTCGTCGGCGAGATCGAGTCGACCAAGTCGGTCGGTGAGCTCTTCGCTCCGGTCAACGGAACCGTCGTCGAGGCCAATGACGCCGTCGTGGCGAGCCCCGAGCTCGTCAACGGCGACCCGTTCGGAGCCGGCTGGCTCATCAAGGTCGAGTTTGAGACGCTCCCCGCGCTGCTCTCCTTCGACGAGTACTCAGCCCTGACAGGAGAGTAGTGCCGCACATCGATTCAGCCGACCTGTTCCAAGACCGTCACATCGGTACGGATGCCGCGGCTCAAGCCACCATGCTCGCGGCCGTCGGCTACCCCTCCGTTGAGGCGCTCGTCGAGGCCGCCGTTCCGGCCTCCATTCACGTGGCGCCGCTATCGGCATCGAGCATCCCGGCCGCTGCCTCGGAGCGCGACGCGCTCGCCGAGCTGCGGACCCTCGCGAACAAGAACCGGGTTCGCCGATCCATGATCGGCCTGGGCTACTACGACACCCTGACCCCCGCGGTCATCAAGCGCAACGTGCTCGAGAACCCGAGCTGGTACACGGCGTACACGCCCTATCAGCCGGAGATCAGTCAGGGGCGACTCGAAGCCCTCATCAACTTCCAGACCATGGTCAGCGACCTGACCGGCATGACGACGGCGAACGCGAGCATGCTCGACGAGGGCACGGCCGTCGTCGAGGCGATGCTGCTGGCTCGCCGGGCATCCGGTTCGAGCTCGAACGTGTTCCTGGTCGACGCCGACGCGTTGCCGCAGACTAAGGCGCTTCTCGCGACTCGCGCCGAGGCCGTGGGCATCGAACTGAGCGAGGTCGACTTCGCCGGGTCGAGTGGCCCGCAGGGCACTTCGGAACCAGCCCCAGAGTCGTTCGGCGCCGTCATCCAGTACCCCGGAGCATCCGGCCGCGTCTGGGACCCGCGCGCCACGATCGACGCGGTCAAAGCTCAGGGCGGCGTCGCGATCGTCGCCGCCGACCTGCTCGCCCTTACCGTGCTCGCCTCGCCCGGCGACCTCGGTGCCGATGTTGCGGTCGGCACCAGCCAGCGCTTCGGGGTTCCGATGGGCTTCGGCGGGCCGCACGCCGGCTACATGGCCGTGCGCGCGGGTCTCGAACGCCAACTCCCTGGGCGCCTCGTCGGCGTCTCGCAGGACGCGGCCGGCCACCCCGCCTACCGGCTCTCTCTTCAGGCGCGCGAGCAACACATTCGCCGCGAGAAGGCCACATCGAACATCTGCACAGCTCAGGTGCTGCTCGCGGTCATGGCGTCGATGTACGCCGTTTATCACGGCCCCCACGGCCTCAAGCGCATCGCGCAGCGCGTCAACTTGCGCGCCCGCGAGTTCGCTCGTCGCGTCGGCGTGCACGGCGACTACTTCGACACCGTGCGCGTACCCGTACCGGGCCGCGCCGACGAGATCATTGCTGCGGCAGCGGCCCGCAACATCAACCTGTGGCGCGTCGACGCCGACACCGTCGCCGTGAGCTTCGACGAGACCAGCGCGGACGGGTCCCTCGACGCCGACCTCGACGCGATTTTCGGGGTGGATGCCGCGAGCACGGCCGCCCTCGACGGCTCGTCCTGGCCCGACGCACTGCATCGCGAGAGCGAGTACCTCACGCATCCGGTGTTCAACACGCACCGCAGCGAGACCGCGATGATGCGCTACCTGAAGTACCTCGCCGACAAGGACTACGCGCTCGACCGCGGCATGATTCCGCTCGGCTCGTGCACGATGAAGCTCAACGCCGCGAGCGAGATGGAGGCGGTGACCTGGCCGGAGTTTGCAGGCATCCACCCGTTCGCCCCGGAGTCAGACGTCGAGGGTTACCTCGAACTCATCTCCCAGCTGCAGACCTGGCTCGCCGAGGTCACCGGGTACGACTCGGTGTCTCTTCAGCCCAACGCGGGAAGTCAGGGCGAGCTCGCCGGGCTGCTGGCGATTCGCGGCTACCACCGCTCGCGCGGCGACCTCGATCGCACGGTGTGCCTGATCCCGTCGAGCGCGCACGGCACCAACGCCGCTAGTGCGGTGCTGGCGGGGATGCGCGTCGTGGTCGTTGCGTGCGACGACCTCGGCAACGTCGACCTCGACGACCTGCGGGCGAAGGTCGAGCAGCACGCCGCCAACCTCGCGGCGCTCATGATCACGTACCCGTCAACCCACGGCGTCTACGAGCACGAGGTCGTCGCAATCTGTCAGGCCGTGCACGACGCGGGCGGACAGGTCTACGTGGATGGCGCCAACCTCAACGCGCTGCTCGGCTATGCCCGGTTCGGCGACTTCGGTGGGGATGTCTCGCACCTCAACCTGCACAAGACGTTCTGCATCCCGCACGGCGGTGGCGGCCCCGGTGTCGGCCCGGTCGCGGCCAAGGCGCACCTCGCGCCGTTCCTGCCGGGGCATCCGATGGCTCAGCGCGACCTGATCGCGGGGCGCACCCCCGCCGGTCGAGTAGCAGAAGGCGTTTCGAGACCAGCGACGGTCATCTCCGCTGCCCCCTACGGCTCGCCGAGCATCCTGCCCATCTCCTGGGCCTACGTGCGCATGATGGGCGCCGACGGCCTCAAGGCCGCGACCGGTGCCGCGGTGCTCGCCGCGAACTACATCGCGGTGCGACTGCGCGACCACTACCCCGTGCTCTACGCGGGCGACAACGGGCTGGTTGCGCACGAGTGCATTCTCGACCTGCGACCCCTCGACCAGGCGACCGGAGTCGACAACAACGACGTGGCAAAACGTCTCATCGACTACGGTTTCCACGCGCCGACGATGTCGTTCCCGGTCGCCGGAACCCTCATGGTCGAGCCGACCGAGAGCGAGGACCTCGCCGAGATCGACCGCTTCATCGACGCGATGATCGCGATCAAGGAGGAGGCGGATGCCGTGGCATCCGGCGTCTGGCCCGCCGACGACAACCCGTTGGTGCACGCGCCGCACACCGCCCAGTCGGTCATCGAGGGGGAGTGGTCGCACGCCTACTCGCGCGAGCAGGCCGTGTACCCGCTGCGATCGCTGATCCGCTCGAAGTACTGGCCGCCGGTTCGCCGCGTGGACAACGCCTACGGCGATCGCAACCTCGTGTGCGCGTGCCCGCCGATCGAGGCCTTCGCGGACTAGCTCACCCAGAGAAGAGAGCAGGGAAGGTCGCTGCCGCCCACGGGTAGCCCACGAAGATCGCCGCGTCGATCACGGCGTGGGCGATCACGAACGGCAATACGCGTCCGGTGCGGGTGTACAGCCAACCGAACAGCACCCCCATCGCGAAGTTGCCGACGAACGACCCGAAGCCCTGGTAGAGGTGGTACGTGCCGCGCACCGCGGCGGAGCCGAGGATGATCGTCCACTTGCCCCACCCGAGGTCGGAGAGCCGGGCGAACACGTAGCCGACCATGATGACCTCCTCGGTGACACCCGACCGCAACGCCGACAGGATGAGCACCGGGATCGTCCACCAGTAGGCATCGAGCGCCGTCGGCACCACGTTGACGGTGACCCCGAGCGCGCGCCCGCCCAAGTACACCGCGATCCCCGGCAGCCCGATCGCGAGAGCCAGGCCGACGCCGAGCAGCGTGTCGCGCCACGGCCGCCGCGCGTCGATTCCGAGCCGAGCGAGGTGCGGTCTGCTCGCTTGCCACAGCAGGAACGCGCACAGCGCCACCGGCACTAGGTCGAAGAAGATCCCCATGAGCTGGTAGATCAGGTCAAACGTGGGGCGGGGGCTGAGCGACGTGTTGAGGGTCGCGGTCTGGCTCGCGAGGGTCTCGGTTCGCGTCATCCGGTTGACGATTGACACGACCGAGTATGCGGCGGATGCCCCGAGCGAGAGCCCGAGGACGAGCAACACCTCAGCGCCGATCCGGCCGCGACCGAGCGGCGCGCGATCCGCGAGCGGATACGGTCCTGGCGAGAGTCTCATTCGGGTCGTGCGACGGCGCAGGCGGGCGTTCCGCCGGGCAGTCGGTGCCGATTGGCCGCGACCCACTGGTAGACGAAGGCGGCGACCCACGACACGGGCGGCGTCGCGATGAGGTGTCCGAGCGTGCGCAGCACGAAGGAGGGTTGCATTCGCAGCAGTGCCGAGCCGGCGAGGTGGCCGGCGTACTGGTGGCGGGATGTCACGACCCACGCGTAGCTCGTGACGTCGTTGACGGTCAGCCCGTAGTCATCGAGCTCCAGCCACTGCCACGGAGACGTGCGGGGAAATACGGGGAGCAGCCGCTCCAGCCGGTCGACCGCCGACGTACAGAAGGCACAATCTCCATCGAAGATCAGCAGGGGCGCGTTGGATGTCTTCGACAATCGCGCTGTGCTCACAGAACGATCGTACGCCCAGTTCTACGCGCGTTCACCCCGTCGCCCACTCAGACGCGCACGTTTTCTGCGTAGGCAGCGAGAATCGCGCGGGATATCTCTAATTGGCGCAAGGAATGCCAACCAGCGTTACCAGTGTGTAACGTTTCCGCCTAAGGTTTTGCCAGTGATATGCCCCCGTTTAGGGTGTGAATTACCAAGCGCGGCGCGGCCTAGGAATTGCCGTGTCGTTTGCTCATCTTGCACAGGAGGAAAATTGAGAATCAGACGACTTGCGGCAGCAGCTGCAACGGTCGCCGTTGGTGCTCTCGTCCTCTCGGGCTGCGCAGCACCGCAGTCGGAGATCGTCGAGGGTTCATCATTGTCGGTGGCCTGGAACCAGCCGTTCTACTCGTACAACCAGAACACTTCGTTCGGTAACGCGACGGCGAACGCCAACATCATCTACTCCACCAACAGTGGCTTCGGCTACTACGACAACTCTCCGGCCTGGGTGAAGGACACCTCGTTCGGTAGCTACGAGAAGATCTCGGATGACCCGTTGGTCGTCAAGTACACGATCGCCGATGGCGTGAAGTGGTCTGACGGCACCGCGGTCGACGCAGCCGACCTCCTCCTCAACTGGGTCTCCCTGTCCGGCGCGGAGAACACGCCCGACTTCGACTCGAGCGAGTTCACCGACCCCGACACGGGCGAGTTCACCGACAACTTCCCGACCGACGTCGTGTTCTTCGACTCCGGTGCAGACCCGACAACGGGTCTGGGTCTCGTGAGCAGCCTGCCGGAGATCAGCGACGACAAGAAGTCGATCACGCTGACCTACGACGCGCCGTTCGTTGACTGGGAGCTCGCATTCACGAGCGCGGGCCTGCCGGCTCACGTTGTCGCGATGCACGCTCTCGGCATCGAGGACCCGCAGGAGGCGAAGGATGCCCTGATCAAGGCGATCACGGACAACGACGCCACGGCGATGGCAGCCATCTCGGGCTTCTGGAACTCCGGTTTCAACTTCACCGAGATGCCGTCTGACACCAGCCTGGTTGTCGGCGACGGCCCGTACACGATCACCGACTTCGTCGCTGACCAGTACGTGACCCTCACGGCGAACACCGCGTACACCGGTGCAAACCAGCCGAAGGTCGAAGAGATCACCGTCCGATTCATCACCGACCCGCTGGCCGCAGTTCAGGCCCTGCAGAACGGTGAAGTTCAGGTCATCTCGCCTCAGGCAACGGCCGACGTGGCCGACGCGCTCGCCGCACTCGATGTCACCGTAATCGGTGGCTACGAGGGCACCTACGAGCACATCGACCTCCAGTTCGACCAGTCCAAGAGCGGCAACTTCAACGACCCGCTGGTACGTGAGGCCTTCATGAAGGTCATCCCGCGCCAGGAGATCGTCGACAAGCTGATCAAGCCGCTTCAGGCTGACGCCGAGGTCCGCAACTCGCAGGTCTTCCTGCCGGGTGCCGAGGGCTACGACGACTCGGTCGCGAACAACGGCTCTGCCGCATACACGGATGTCGACATCGACGGCGCCAAGGCGCTGCTCGCCGAGGCCGGCAACCCGAACCCCGAGGTCTGCATGCTCTTCTCGTCGACGAACCCTCGTCGCGCGAACGAGTTCCTGCTGATCCAGCAGTCCGGTGCTCTCGCTGGCTTCAACGTCACCGACTGCTCCAGCCCCTCATGGGGTGGCCTGCTCGGAACGCCCGGTGCTTATGACGCTTCCCTCTTCGGATGGCAGTCGACGAGCCTCGGTGTGACCAACGGCCCGCCCCCGACGTACAACTCGAAGGGCATCAACAACCTCAACTTCTACAGCAACCCCGAAATGGACAAGCTGACGGATCAGTTGGGCAAGGAGTTCGACACCGCAAAGCAGATCGAGATCATGAAGCAGATCGACAAGCTGCTGTGGGACGACTTCTACGGTGTGACGATCTTCCAGTTCCCGGCAGTGACGGCATTTGACCAGAACTCCATCGCTGGAATCGCCCCGGGCCGCTCTCACCGACCATCTTCTGGAACATCTGGGATTGGACGCCGGTCACAGCGGAAGGTTAATTGGGTCCTGTACTCAATGACTGACGTGACTGTCAGATAAATCCCAGGGCGCTGGGGCCGCTTGCGGCCCCAGCGCCCACCCTCTGGAAGAACTCAAAAGGTAGGTGCCATTCGTGGCAACATTCGTCGTGAGGCGGCTCATCGCCTCGATCTTCATCTTTCTCGCGGCCACGTACCTCATGTACATCCTCGTTTCGCTTTCGGGCGATCCGCTCGAGGACCTGCGAACCAGCACGGCCCCCAATAAACTTCAGCTCATCGAGGCGCGAACAGCGTTGTTGCATCTCGATGTGCCCCCGTACTTGCGCTACTTCATCTGGCTCGGCGGCATCTTCGGTCTCACCGGCAAGGGGTTCTTCGACCTCGGTGTGACGGTGCAGAACCAGCCGGTGAACGTGCTGCTCGGCCAGGCCGCGGGTTCGACCCTGCAGCTGGTGACGATCGCGAGCGTCATCGCGATCATCCTCGGCCTCGTCATCGGTATCACCACCGCCCTTCGCCAGTACAGCGGATACGACTACGGCGTGACCTTCCTGTCGTTCCTGTTCTTCTCGCTGCCGATCTTCTGGGTCGCCGTGTTGCTCAAGCAGTACATCGCGATCGGCTTCAACGACTTCCTCGCCCATCCACAGATCGTGTGGTGGTTGGTACCGCTCTTGGCGGTGATCGCCGGGTTGATCTGGATGTCGATAATCCCGGGCAAGGGGCTGCGAAAACTCGCCACCTTCGCGATTGCGGCAGCGGCTACCGCCGGGATTCTGATCTACATGGACCTGTCCGACTGGTTCAGCTACCCGCACATCGGAATCGTGGGAATTACCCTCACCCTCGTGGGTGCCGCCTTCGGGGTCACCGTCGTTTCGACGGGTCTGCGCAACCGCAGGGCGCTCTACGCCTCGCTCGTCGTCGCGGCGGTCGGCATCGGCCTCTGGTATCCGTTCATCTTCTTCACGACGGGGCTGCCGTTCTGGGGCTGGGTCGGCTCGCTGGTCGCCCTCGTCGCCGTGGCGTGGGGGATCGGCTGGTTCATGGGCGGCGACGACCGTCGCCCGGTCGCACGCACCGCGGCCCTCGTCGGAGTCGTCGCCGGCTTCGTGCTGTCACTCGACCGCTTCATGCAGGTGTGGGATGACTACGCGAACTCCGGTCGGGTCAAGGGTCGCCCGATTGCGACAATCGGTTCGGGCACTCCGGGGCTCGAGGGCTCGCTGTGGGTTCACGGCGTCGACCTGTTCACGCACCTGCTGCTGCCGACGATCGCGCTCATCCTGATCTCGTTCGCGACCTACACGCGGTACTCCCGCGCGAGCCTGCTCGAGGTCATGAACCAGGACTACATCCGCACGGCGCGCGCCAAGGGACTCACCGAGCGCACCGTCGTCGTGCGTCACGCATTCCGCAACGCGCTCATCCCGATCGCCACGATCGTCGCCTTCGACATCGGCGGAATCATCGGCGGCGCGGTCATCACCGAGAGAGTCTTCGGGTGGACCGGCATGGGAGCTCTGTTCCAAAACGGGCTGGATCATGTTGATCCCAACCCGGTGATGGCCTTCTTCCTCGTCACAGGAAGCCTCGCCATCGTCTTCAACCTGATCGCCGACCTCGTCTATGCAGGTCTCGACCCGAGAATCCGGGTGTCCTGATGAGTAACCTGTCCAGCCCAGTCGACCCCAAGGGCGACGTCACCGATTCCGAGAACTCGATTGAGCTCAAGGACATTGCTGGCCTCAGCCAGGGCCAGATCGTTCGCAAGCGCTTCTTCCGGCACCGCGGCGCCCTCATCTCGATGTTCGCGCTCGGGTTCATCATCGTGCTGGCGTTCACCTCGGTGGGTGTCGCCTTCGGCGACTGGAAGTCCGGCGGCTGGTGGCAGTTCACCTGGAACATCGCCGGCGACATCGAGAACGGTGGGCGCCCGACACTGAGCCTCTTCCCGTTCTCGATCGGCAACCATCCGTTCGGTCAAGACCAGGTCGGCCGTGACATCTTCGCCGTCGTCATGCGGGGAACGCAGCAGTCGCTGATGATCATGGTGATCGTGGGCAGCATCGCCACGATCATCGGTACCGTAATCGGGGCGGTCTCGGGCTACTACCGCGGCTGGACCGACTCGATCCTGATGCGTTTCACCGACGTCGTCATCACCATCCCGGTGATCGTCATCGGTGCGGTGCTCGGTCGTCGCTTCGGCTTCGCCGGGGCACCGGTGCTCGCGATCATCCTCGGGCTCGTGCTCTGGACGGGGCTTGCGCGTCTGGTGCGCGGCGAGTTCCTGAGCCTGCGAGAGCGGGAGTTCGTGGATGCCGCGCGGGTGGCTGGTGCGCGCGATCGCCGAATCATCTTCCGGCACATCCTGCCCAACGCCGTCGGTGTGATCATCGTCAACTCGACCCTGCTCATGGCCGCCGCAATTCTGATCGAGACCGGTCTGAGCTTCCTCGGCTACGGCGTGCAAGCGCCGGACACATCGCTCGGCAAGATCATCAGCGAGAATCAGGCGGCGTTCGCGACCCGTCCGTGGCTGTTCTGGTGGCCCGGTGTGTTCATCATCTCGATCGCGCTGTGCATCAACTTCATTGGTGACGGCCTGCGTGACGCATTCGACCCGCGCCAGCGCCGCATGCCCACGGATCGTGCGCTGACGCGCGCGACCTTCGTCGACGACTCGTCGCTCAAGGGCAAGAAGTGAGTCAGACGGTGCTAGAGAACGATTCCCAGCACGGTTGCTGCGGCGAGGGCCGCCAGCACGACGATCGTGGCCCAGTGGATGTCGCGGCGAACCGACCCCGGTTCGACGCCGGCGTCGAGCAGGCCGTCGGCACGCAGATCGTCCCAGTGGTGGCGGATCACGAACGCCGCAGCGCCGCTTTGCGTCTCGAGCAGGTCACCGGGTCGCGGGGCGAATCCCGACGACGCGACGCGCGCCGAGGATCGGGTCGCCGCCTGCGAGGCGTAGCGGTTCGGTGCTGGGCTCGCCCAGACGGTGACCTTGCGGTCGGCAGTGTGCAGGGTCAGGGCCCACTTGGTGTCGACGAGGGTTATGGCGGGCCACGGCAGATGAGTGGTGCTGAAGACGTTGCGCACCGTCACCTCGTGTTCGGCGACGCCGAGTCGGGGAAACCAGAACAGGGCGAGGGCAACGGCGGCCAGCAGCAGCGGACCCCAGCCGTAGCGAACGAGTCCGACGTAGTCGCCGGCGACCACGTATCCGGCGATTCCGGTTGCCGCGATAACAACAACAATGACACTAAGAACTCGGCCGAAGGCCGGGCGGAAGATCGTCGGGGCGAAGCGCATGTACTCAGCTTCGCAGACCGCACGATGAAGGGCATCCAGTGACTCCTCCAGCTACCGCAACCGCGGAGACCGTTCTCGAGGTCACCGACCTCGGCGTCGACTTCTGGGTGGATGGCACGTTCTACCCGGCGGCCATCGATCTCAACTACACCGTCAAGCGCGGCGAAGTGCTCGCGATCGTCGGCGAATCGGGTTCGGGCAAGAGCTCGAGCTCGATGGCGCTGCTCGGGCTTCTGCCCGCCAACTCGAGGGTTACCGGCTCGGTCAAGCTTCTGGGGCGCGAGCTCCGCGGGGTTTCACAGCGGGAACTCATGGCAGTTCGAGGCAGCGAGATTGCTGTGATCTTCCAGGAGCCGATGACGGCCCTGAACCCGGTATACACGATCGGCTTCCAGATCATGGAAGCGCTGCGCTCCCACTTTGACCTCAACCCGGCCCAGGCCAAGGCCCGGGCGATCGACCTGCTCACCAAGGTCGAAATGCCCGATCCGGCGATCGCGTTCAACAAGTACCCCCATCAGCTCTCCGGCGGTCAGCGCCAGCGCGCGATGATCGCCCAGTCGATCTCGTGTGACCCGGTGCTGCTCATCGCTGACGAGCCGACGACGGCCCTCGACGTGACCGTGCAGGCGGAGATTCTTGATCTCCTGCGCAGCCTGCACACACGCCTCGACAGCGCGATCATTCTCATCACACACGACATGGGCGTGGTTGCCGACCTGGCCGACAACATCCTGGTCATGAAGGATGGCGTCGGGGTCGAGTCCGGCACGGTCGTCGACGTATTCACTAAGCCACAGCATCCGTACACGCAGTCACTGCTCGCCGCGGTGCCGAGCCTCGGTATCGGCGAGGTGAAGATCGACGAGCGGGAGCTCGCCAAGAAGGAGAGCCGCGAACCGGTTCTGAAGTTTGAGGATGTCGCGATCGACTACCCGAAGCGCGGTAGAGTCCCCGCTTTCCGCGCCGCGGAACACATCGATCTGGTCATCTATCCCGGGGAGATTCTTGGTCTCGTGGGGGAGTCGGGTTCAGGCAAGACCACTCTCGGCCGAGCATCCGTCGGCCTGCTGCCGATCGCCGAGGGTCGCTTGACCGTTGTAGGTCACGACATCTCGCACGCCAACAACCGGGATCTGCGGCCCCTGCGCCGCAAGACCGGCATCGTGTTCCAGGATCCGGGTTCGAGCCTCAACCCGCGTATGCCCATCGGCCAGTCCATCGGCGAGCCCCTGCTGCTGGCGGGCGAGGCATCCGGCAAGGATCTCGACCGTCGCGTCGAGGAGCTGCTCAGCTCGGTTGAGTTGCCCACGAGCTACCGAAACCGCTACCCGCACGAGCTCAGCGGTGGTCAGCGTCAGCGAGTCGGCATTGCCCGCGCCCTGGCGCTCACGCCCGAACTGCTCGTCGCGGACGAGCCGACGAGTGCTCTTGACGTGTCAGTGCAGGCCCGATTCCTCGACCTGTTGCAGGAACTTCAGGAGCGTCTGCAGTTCGCTTGCCTGTTCGTCAGCCACGACTTGGCGGTCGTCGACATCCTCGCGCACAGGATTGCGGTGATGCATCGCGGTAGACTAGTCGAGCAGGGCACCAGAGACGAGATCCTGCGTAATCCCCAGGACCCGTACACCCAGCGACTTATCGCTGCCGTTCCGCTGCCAGATCCACTCGCGCAGCGTGCTCGGCGGGAGCAACGCTCCGCTTCCCAGGCCCCGAAGGGCCGCAACAGCTAAGGAAAAACACGTCATGGCACTCGCCACACGCTCAGACTTGCGCAACGTGGCGATTGTCGCTCACGTTGACCACGGAAAGACCACCCTCGTCGACGCCATGCTGCGCCAGACGAACTCGTTTGCCGAGCACGCTCACCTCGAAGAGCGCGCGATGGACTCGAACGACCTCGAGCGCGAGAAGGGCATCACGATTCTCGCCAAGAACACGGCGATCTCGTACAAGGGCATTCACGCAACCAACGGGCCGGTCACCATCAACGTCATCGACACCCCGGGTCACGCCGACTTCGGTGGCGAGGTCGAACGCGGTCTGTCGATGGTCGACGGCGTCGTTCTGCTCGTCGATGCGAGCGAAGGCCCGCTGCCCCAGACCCGCTTCGTGTTGCGTAAGGCTCTCGAGGCCAAGCTTCCCGTCGTGCTACTCGTCAACAAGACCGACCGCCCGGATGCCCGCATCGACGAGGTCGTGACGGAGAGCCAGGACCTGCTCCTGGGCCTCGCCAGCGACATGCACGACGACATGCCCGACCTCGACCTCGACGCAGTGCTTGACGTTCCCGTCGTCTACGCCTCGGGCCGCAACGGCGCCGCGAGCTGGAACAAGCCGGAGAACGGCTCGCTTCCCGACAACGACGACCTCGAGCCGTTGTTCGACGCGATCCTCAAGCACATCCCGGCGCCCACCTACGACGACGAACACCCCCTGCAGGCGCACGTCACCAACCTCGACGCGAGCCCGTTCCTCGGCCGCCTCGCCCTGCTGCGCGTCTTCAACGGCACCATCAAGAAGGGTCAGACCGTGGCCTGGGTCAAGAACGACGGAAGCGTGCACAACGTGCGCGTCACCGAGTTGCTGATCACCAAGGCCCTCGACCGCTTCCCGACCGACTCGGCGGGCCCCGGCGACATCGTCGCCGTCGCCGGCTTCGAGGACATCACCATCGGCGAGACGCTCGCCGACCCGGATGACGTGCGCCCACTGCCGACCATCTCGGTCGATGACCCGGCGATCTCGATGACAATCGGCACCAACACGAGCCCGTTGATCGGCAAGGTCAAGGGTCACAAGCTCACCGCTCGTATGGTCAAGGACCGCCTCGACCGCGAACTGGTCGGAAACATCTCGATCAAGCTCCTCGACATCGGTCGCCCGGACGCCTGGGAGATTCAGGGTCGTGGCGAGTTGGCTCTCGCGATCCTCGTCGAGCAGATGCGTCGCGAGGGCTTCGAGCTCACCGTCGGCAAGCCGCAGGTGGTCACCAAGTACATCGACGGCAAGCTCAACGAGCCGTTCGAGCACCTCACGATCGACTCGCCGGAGGAGTATCTCGGCGCGATCACTCAGCTCATGGCATCCCGCAAGGGCCGCATGGAGACGATGACGAATCACGGCACCGGCTGGGTGCGCATGGAGTTCATCGTTCCGTCACGTGGCCTCATCGGATTCCGCACCGAGTTCCTCACGATCACCCGCGGCACCGGAATCGCTAACGCGATCTCGCACGGCTACGAGCAGTGGGCCGGCGCTATCGAGACCCGCACCAACGGCTCGATCGTCGCCGACCGTTCCGGCGTCGCTACCCCGTTCGCGATGACGGCGCTTCAGGAGCGCATGTCGTTCTTCGTCGAGCCGACCCAGGAGGTCTACGAGGGCATGGTCGTCGGGGAGAACTCACGTGCCGATGACATGGATGTCAACATCACCAAGGAAAAGCAGCTGACCAATATGCGTCAGTCGACTTCCGACGTCTTCGAGCGCATGACGCCGTCGCGCAAGCTCACGCTCGA
Source organism: uncultured bacterium (assembly GCA_963787305.1). Taxonomy (GTDB): domain Bacteria; phylum Actinomycetota; class Actinomycetes; order Actinomycetales; family Microbacteriaceae; genus Rhodoglobus. The sequence continues at coordinate 44,762 of CAWBCL010000001.1, read as the reverse complement.
GGAATGCCTCGAGTTCGCCCGCGAAGACGAGTGCGTCGAGGTCACTCCCGAGGTCATTCGCATCCGCAAGGTCGAGCTCGATGCCAACGCCCGGGCCCGTGCCACTTCGCAGCGCAAGAAGCAGAACGCGTAGGTAGCAGAGCGAAAACGGCCGAATTCGGCCCGTCCGTCAACCGGATCGACAGTGCTGCGCGTCGTGGAGGCATGACATCCACCCCGACCGGGCGATACGCTATGCCCGTCCACACCATGACGGAGGCATCATGAACACCCTGCGAAAGCGCTACGCGGCACCGGTGGCAATCGCCCTTGCACTGCTGATTACCCCGGCCCTGTCCGGCTGTTTCTCGAACCCGATCGAGGGAATCATCGAGGGGGTAACCGGCGGCGACGTCGACCTCGGTGGCACCAGCCTGCCGAGCGGCTACCCGACGGCCGAGGTGCCGATCATCGCCGGCGACATCATTTTCGGGGGCGCGCTCGGCAATGACGAGGGCAAGATCTTTAACGTCACCGTTCGGGTCACTGACGCGACCGCCATCGACTCGATCAAGGATCAGTTGACCGCTGCCGGATTCACGAGTGAGGGCGAGTTCAGCGGATCAACCGCTGACGGCGGCTCGTTCATCGGATCCACCGACAAGTGGGGCGTGCTCGTCGTGGTCTCGAAAGACAGCGATAACGGCTTCATCGCGAACTACACCGTCACCTCGGCGAACCAGTAGTCTCATCGCCTCGAACGCGCCGGCCTACCGTGCTGCCGGCGCGTTCGACGGCTGTGGACGCTGGGATCGGGTCACAAAGATCGTCATGACAATCCCGACGTAGACCAGCCATGCACCCGCCGCCAGCCAGGTCGTCGCCGGCGAGAAGTTGACGGTGCCGCGCAGCAGCGAGCCGTACCAGCTATCGGGCGGGATGGCCGCCGAAACGTCGAAGGCGAGCAGGTCTTCGCCGGGCAGCACGCCTGCCTCCTGGAGCTCGTGCACACCGTAGGCGAGCACGCCTGCCGCGATGATGATGAGGATGGCGCCGGTGTACTTGAAGAAGATGCCCAGGTTGATCGACAGCACGCCGCGGTAAATCAGGTACCCGAGTACGACGGCGACGGCAATCCCGAGCGCGGCTCCGAACAGCGGCAGCGCGGTCGTGCCGCTCGACTGTACGGCGGCCCAGATGAACAAGGCGGTCTCGAGGCCTTCACGCACGACGGCGAGGAACGCCACAATCACGATGCCCCATCCGGCCCCGGAGAGGTGGCCGTCGACCTCGCCGCGCAGCTGGCCGGACAGGCCGCGGGCCGCTCGGAGCATCCAAAACACCATCCAGGTCACGAACCCGGTCGCGAGGATGGAGAGCAGCCCCGTGATGGTCTCCTTCGCCGCCGAAGACAGGCCGTCGGTTGCGTAAGTGAGAACGGCACCCGTCGCCAGGGAGAGGGCGACCGCCAGACCGACCCCGATGACGAGCCGCGGGATGAGGTCATCGCGACCGATCTTGCGAACGTAGGCGACAAGAATGCCCACGATGAGAGCGGCTTCGAGCCCTTCGCGGAGCCCGATAAGAAAGTTGGCGAACACGCAGAACCTTTCAAGCGAGTGTTGGTAAGCCTAACCTAACATTCAGTGGCTCAATCGCGGCGTAGTCTTGGCCATGACCCAAAGTGAGAGGACGTCAATGACGGAGCGGGTGTTGTTCGTTAACGCGCGTCCCGGCGACGAGACCGCCGCGACGGGCGCGACCATTGCCGACCTCGTCGATCGGGGCTCGACCGTCACGGTGCTGTCGCTCGGTGATGGCACGGCGCCGGAGGCACTTGCCGAACTCGGAGTCGTCGACCATCGAGTGTTGCCCGGCATTCACGACGGAACCGCCGCGGACATCGCCGACGTGATCGTCGAGCTCAATCCCGACGTGGTCGTCAGCTGTGGAGCCGACGGTCGTCGCGAGGAACCGGTGCGCGCGTACGCGCACCGTGCGACGCGCTCCGCCGCGGAGGCGCTGGGCGTTCCCCTCTACGCCGTTGTAGCGGGCCAGGGCCGTACCGACGTCGTGGTCGACTCACCGTCGGCCCTGGACCGCAAGCGTGCGGCGCTCGCCGTGTACGCGGGACAATCGGCGGCCGCGCCGGCGATCGCCGAACGACTAGCGCGACTGAAGCCGGTCGGAGCGTTCGCCGAGCAGTCGGTGGCATCCCGAATCGGTTCGATAGTGCTGGCGGCAGTCATCGGAGCCATCACGGGCGCGACGGTGACAGTCGCCCATCAGGCCAGCGCGGAGTTCGCCGGCGTTACCGTGCCGTGGGGCATCATCGCGGCGCTCACGATCGTCTTCTGTCTGCTCGCCGGACTTCGGCTCGTCTTTGGCACGCGGGTCGTCGCGGCGGCGGCGGCCATCGGCGTGGTTGTGTCGACGCTCGTTCTGGCCAGTCGATCCTCGGGCGGCTCCGTGCTGGTTCCCGACAATGTCGTGGGGTACGCGCTACTGGCGGGCATCACGCTGATCGTGGTTGTCACGCTGGCCTGGCCCCGAGCGCGTCGCCGCGCACGGTAATATTGGAGTCCCTGCCGCGAAAGGTTTTTTTCTCCCGTGACCTACGTCATCGCCCAACCCTGTGTCGATCTCAAAGATCGCGCGTGCATCGATGAGTGTCCCGTCGATTGCATTTACGAGGGTGACCGGATGCTGTACATCCAGCCGGACGAGTGCGTCGACTGCGGCGCGTGCGAGCCGGTGTGTCCGGTGGAGGCGATCTACTACGAAGACGATCTGCCGAGCAAGTGGGCGGACTACTACAAGGCGAACGTCGAGTTCTTCGACGAGGTCGGCTCGCCGGGCGGGGCATCGAAGGTCGGCGTCATCCACTCCGATCACCCGCTGATCGCCGCGCTTCCCGCAGGCGGCGGCGAAGGCTAGTGGCCCGCGTCCCGCTCGACCTGCCCGACTTTCCGTGGGACTCGCTGACCGAGTTCGCGCAACGCGCGCGCAGTCATCCCGACGGGTTTATCGATCTGTCGGTCGGATCCCCTGTTGACCCGACGCCGGACTCGGTTCGAGCGGCGCTCTCTGCCTCGACAGACGCGCACGGGTATCCGCAGACGGCAGGCACGGAAGAGTTGCGCCACGCGATAGTCGAGTGGTTCGCCCGCAGGAGAAATGTGCAGGGCCTTTCCCCTGCCAACGTGCTGCCCACGATCGGATCGAAGGAGCTCGTTGCGCTGCTCCCGCTCATGCTCGGCCTGGGGCGGGGCGACATCGTCGTTCACCCCGAGGTGGCGTACCCGACCTACGCGATCGGCGCAGCGCTCGTTGGAGCCACCGCCGTGGCATCCGACGACCCGGCCGACTGGCCGCAGACGACTCGGCTCGTGTGGCTCAACAGCCCGGCCAACCCGCACGGGCGGGTGCTCTCGATCGATGAACTTGCCGCCGCGGTCGCGCGGGCACGCGAGCTCGGCGCCGTCATCGCCAGCGACGAGTGCTACGCCGAGTTCAACTGGGAGGGGCAGCACGCAACCCCCTCGATCCTGGATCAGCGCGTCATCGGGGGCAGCCGTGACTCCGTGCTTGCGGTCTACTCGCTCAGCAAGCAGTCGAACCTGGCCGGCTACCGGGCGGGCTTTGTCGCCGGCTGCGGGGGTCTCATCGCCGAACTTCTCGCGGTGCGCAAGCACGCTGGGCTGATTCCGCCGGCACCCGTGCAGGCGGCGATGGTTGCGGCGCTGGCGGACGAGGCCCATGTTGCCGAGCAGCGTGAGCGCTATCGTGCCCGCCGGGCGGTGCTCGCCCCGGCACTCGAGGCTGCGGGCTTTCGTATCGACGAGAGTGCGGCCGGTCTCTACCTCTGGGCGACCCGCGGGGAGCCCTCGTGGGCGACTGTCGCGTTCCTCGCCGAGATGGGCATCCTCGTGGTTCCCGAGACGTTCTACACGTCGGGCGAGTCGACGCACGTGCGCATCGCGCTGACGGCACCGGATGCCGCAATCGCGGACGCCGCCGCGCGTCTCGACCTGCTCGCCTGACTGTCGGGTTTCTCTAACGGCACGAGCAACCCCTTGTCGCCTGTCACAGTGGCGGGGATGTCCTTATAAGCTGTAGCGGTGACTGATACCGTTCCGGAGGCCGAGAAGGCGACGCTCCACTATCCCGGAGGGTCGGCAGAGTTCCCGATAATCAGGGGCACGGACGGCTTCGACTCGATCGACATCTCCACGTTCCTCAAGCAGACCGGCTTCACGACGCTCGATCAGGGCTTCGTCAACACCGCGTCGACCCGAAGCGACATCACCTACATTGACGGTGACGCAGGCATCCTTCGCTACCGCGGATACGCGATCGAAGACGTCGCCAAGAACTCGACCTATCTCGAGGTCGCCTGGCTGTTGATTTACGGTGAGCTGCCGAGCGCCTCCGAGCTCGCCGAGTTCGACGAGAAGATCCGTCGTCACACCCTTCTGCACGAAGACCTTCGCCGGTTCTTTGACGCGCTCCCGCACAGCGCGCACCCGATGTCGGTGCTGTCCAGCGCGGTCTCTGCTCTGTCGACCTACTACGAAGACTCGCTCAACGTGCACGACCCCGAGCAGGTCGAGATCTCGACCATCCGCCTCCTCGCGAAGCTCCCGGTGATCGCCGCGTACGCGCACAAGAAGTCGCTCGGGCAGGCCTTCCTCTACCCGGACAACAGCCTGAGCTTCGTCGACAACTTTCTCAAACTGAACTTCGGAACGATGGCGGAGCCGTACGAGCCGAACCCCGTGCTCTCCACGGCGCTGGATCGTCTGCTGATTCTGCACGAGGACCACGAGCAGAACGCGTCGACGTCGACTGTGCGTCTCGTCGGGTCCACCGAGTCCAACATTTTTTCCTCGATCTCCGCCGGAATCAATGCCCTCTACGGACCCCTGCACGGCGGCGCGAACGAGGCCGTGTTGACGATGCTCGGCCGAATCAAGGATTCGGGCGAAGGCGTCGAGCGTTTCGTGGAGCGCGTGAAGAACAAAGAAGACGGCATCCGTCTCATGGGCTTCGGGCACCGCGTGTACAAGAACTTCGACCCGCGAGCGACCCTCGTCAAGGAGAGCGCCGACGAGGTACTAGCCGCCCTCGGCGTCAAGGACGACCTGCTCGACATCGCGAAGGAACTCGAAGCGGTCGCACTCAATGACGACTACTTCATCGAGCGCAAGCTCTACCCCAACGTGGACTTCTACACGGGCGTCATCTACAAGGCCATGGGATTCCCCACGCGCATGTTCACCGTGTTGTTCGCGATCGGGCGTCTGCCCGGGTGGATCGCGAACTGGCGCGAAATGAACGAAGACCCGAACACCAAGATCGGGCGCCCCCAGCAGCTGTACACGGGCCAGCCGGCCCGGCCGTGGCCCGCTCGATAGGGCAATCTCGCCCGGGATCGCCATGAAGTGGTTTCGACGCAACAGACGGTTTAGCCTCGGCCGCTATGTCGGACCGGTCGAGACTCACCACGCGACGATCGAGGAGATGGTCGACGACGGCGTGCTCATCGCTGCGGCGGCTACGCGGCTCGCGATCAAGAACCTGGTGATTCTCAAGGCAATGCGCGACCGCGTCGACTACTCGATCGATCGAACCGCGGCGGCGGTGCGGCAAGAACTCGAGAACCTCGCCGTCGAGAAAGACGGCGATGCCCAGCGACTGATTACCGAGCGCGACCGTGCTGCGCTGCGCAGCGGCAGTTCACACAGCCACTCCGACTACCGGCAGGCCGATCTCGAGGCGCTCGAGAGTCGCGCGGCGGTGTCCAGGAGCCTCGCCGAGCGGCTGCGTGAACTCAGCACGGACGACGCGTTCGTCGCGGAGCTCGTGGAGGGCTCGCACGCGGCGGCATGGCGCGAGATCGCGGCATCCATCACAGCGAAGGCCGCACTCGCTACCGGCGTCGTGCAGGATGCTCGATACACCAGGGAACGCGGCGAACGGCTGCTGGGGCTGTTGGGCGACCTCAACGACCTAGACAGTCGCGAGCGCTAGAACTCGCCTGTCAGGCGTGCAGGGCGGCGTTCAGCTCGACACCGGTGCCGTCGCGCTGAAGAACTTCTACCGCGCCCGTCACGGAGTTGCGACGGAACAACAGCCCGGCAACCCCGCTCAGTTCGACCGCTTTGACCGTGCGGGGCTCCGCGCCGCCGAGCACTGACACCTTGGTGCCCGCGGTCACGTAGAGTCCGGCCTCGACGACGGTGTCATCGCCGATCGCGATTCCGACTCCCGAGTTCGCACCGAGGAGCGCTCTGGCGCCGATCCAGACGCGCTGAGTTCCTCCGCCCGAGAGGGTTCCCATAATGGATGCTCCGCCGCCGATGTCGGCCCCATCGCCCACGACGACACCCTGCGAGATCCGCCCCTCCACCATCGATGTGCCGAGCGTTCCCGCGTTGAAGTTGACAAAACCCTCGTGCATGACTGTCGTACCGGGGGAGAGGTGTGCGCCGAGTCGCACCCGCGACGCATCCGCGATTCGCACCCGCTCAGGCGAGACGTAGTCGATCATTCGGGGGAACTTGTCGATGCCGGTCGCGGCGATGCCTGCGCGCTGCAGTTGGGGACGCAGTCGGGCAAAGTCGGCGGGATGAATCGGGCCGGCATTCGTCCAGACGACAATCGGCAGCTGGCCGAACAGGCCGTCGAGGTTGATGGTGTTCGGTGCGACGAGGAGGTGGCTGAGCAGGTGCAGCCGCAGGTACGCGTCCGAGGTGGACGCGGGTGGAGCATCCAGATCGATCTCGACGGTCACGAAGTTTAGGCGCACGTTTCTGCGGTCGTCTGCCCCCTCGAGCGACTCGAACTCCGCAGGAGCGATGTGCGGATCCGCTCCCACGGGACGTGCGCCGAGGTGGGGCGTGGGAAACCAGGTGTCGAGAACCGTCGAGTCGCCGGCAACCGTTGCCAAGCCGTAGCCCCAGGCCGTGCGTGAAGTCATGTACCCAGAGTACTTAAACTGGCTAGGTGCCCGTCACCGATTCCGCCTCTTCCCCACTCGATCTCTCGGGTACCGTCGTCGACCTCACTCGCCAGTTGTGTGACATCGAGTCGGTCTCCGGCAATGAACGCGCCGTCGCCGACGCGATAGAAGCCAGCCTCTCCGGCTTGAGTCACCTCGAGCTGTTCCGCGACGGCGACGCGGTCGTGGCCCGAACGGCCCTTGGCCGGGCCAGGCGGGTCGTGATAGCCGGTCACATCGACACGGTTCCCGTCAACGCCAACCTGCCGGTGCGCCTCGACGGCGACTTTCTCGTGGGTCGCGGCACCGTCGACATGAAGGGCGGGGTCGCCGTAGCGCTCAAGCTTGCGGCGGAACTCACCGAGCCCGCGGTCGACGTGACGTGGATCTGGTACGACCACGAAGAAGTCGAAAGCCACCTCAACGGGCTGGGTCGGCTTGCGGACGCGCGCCCCGATCTGCTCGAGGGAGACTTCGCGATCCTGGGTGAACCGACGAGCGCGACCGTCGAAGGCGGATGCAACGGAACGGCCCGAGTCGACATCCGACTGCGCGGCGTGAGGGCACACAGCGCCCGATCGTGGGTCGGCAGCAACGCGATCCACGCGCTGGCCCCGGTGTTGTCGATTCTCGCGAACTTTGTCGCTGAAGAGATCGAAGTCGACGGCCTTGTCTATCGCGAGGGGCTCAACGCTGTGGGAATCTCGGGTGGGGTCGCGGGCAACGTGATCCCCGATGACGCCGTAGTCAGCGTCAACTATCGGTTCGCCCCGAGCCGATCGGAAGACGATGCGATCGCTCACCTGCACGAGATCTTTGCCGGCTACGAGATCGAAGTCACCGACCTCGCGCCGGGAGCCCGCCCGGGCCTCGATGCGCCGCTCGCCCAAGAGTTTCTCGCGGCGGTCGGGGGATCGGCCTTCCCCAAGTACGGCTGGACGGATGTCGCTCGCTTCTCCGCGCTCGGAATCCCCGCAGTCAACTACGGACCTGGCGATCCCATGAAGGCGCACGCCGACGACGAGCGCGTCGACGTGGCAGAGATCATCGCCTGCGAGCGGGGACTGCGGGCGTGGCTGACCGGGGCGTAGCGCACCGACTGGGTCGCCTGCCGTGGTGGGCGACGGTTCTGGCGATCTTCATCGCCTCGCGGATCGTCACCACGGCGCTGCTGCTGGCATCCGCCGCGGCGCAGCCCGCGAACGCGTGGACCGGGGCATCCCCCAACTACTTCGAGTTCGCGAAGATGTGGGACGGCCACTGGTACTACATCATCGCCGCGGTGGGATATCCGACCGAGTTGCCGATGACCGCCGACGGCCACGTCGGCGAGAGCGCGTGGGCGTTCATGCCCGCCTACCCCGCGGTCGTGCGATTCGTCATGTTCCTCACGACCCTCGACTTTCCGGTGGTGGGTGTTCTCGTCTCGGTCGGGTTCGCGCTCGCCGCCGCGCTGCTGTTCTACCGGCTCATGCGCCTGGTGGTGGGCCAGAGCACCGGGATGTTCGCCGTGGTGTTGTTCTGCTTCGCTCCGCTGTCCCCGATTCTGCAGGTGTCGTACGCCGAGTCGATGCACCTGTTCCTGCTCACCGCGGCCCTCTACCTGCTGCTGCGGCGACGGTACTGGATGATGCTGCCGGTCATCGCGGTCATGGCCCTCACTCGACCCAGCGGGCTCGCCTTTGCGCTCGCGATGCTCATGCACGTGATCCACCGATGGCTGACGCGGGGCCGCGACCCGTTCGACTGGCCCGAGCGCGTGGCATCCATCGTCGTCGGTCTGTTCAGCGCGTTCGCCGGCGTTGCGTGGCTGCTCGTGGCGTGGGCGCTCACGGGCTCGCCCACTGCGTACACCGACACCGAGTTGGCCTGGCGGGCCGCGTACGTGGGCTACGGCGAACTGGTGCCGTTTGCACCGTGGCTGCAGGCAGCCGGGTTCTGGGCCTCGATCTGGGGGATGCCTACCCCCATGCTCGTGGGCATCGTCGGGGTCGGGGTTGCGGGGTTCTTCGCGCTGCTGTTTACCCCGTGGGCTCGCCGACTGGGACCGGACCTGCGGTTCTGGGTGGCCAGCTACGCCATCTACCTGCTCGCGGTGTTCTTCCCGCAGTCGAGCACCTTCCGCCTCGTGATGCCGCTGTTTCCGTTGCTCGGCGTGCTCGCCCAACCGCGCTCGCGCTGGTACCGGGTTTTCATTGTGCTGGGGTTCATCGCGGGGCAGGCCGCGTGGATCGCGATCGCCTGGCGCGTCGACGGCTACGACTGGACTCCGCCGTGACCGCTCGGTTTCCCCTTCGCGAGGAATGAACGATAATAGAAGGGTCGCGCTTTTCCGATTGCGGCACGTGAAAGGGGTCTACCAATGGCAGCCATGAAACCGAGGACCGGTGACGGGCCGATGGAGGCTGTCAAGGAGGGTCGGCTCATTGTTGTGCGCGTTCCCCTTGAGGGTGGCGGGCGTTTGGTCGTGTCCGTCAATGACGCAGAGGCACGCGAACTTCACGACGCACTCGCCGGGGTCGTTGCCCCGGCCTAGTCGGCCTCAGTCGCTGATCTTGGTCAGTTGAAGCAGCCCATCCCCAGCGGGGGAGAGCGCGCTAAGAACCGCCTCAGACGCGGCAATCTCGTTGAGCAGTAGCCGGAAGTCGGCGACCGTATCGTCGCGCTGCGCCGGATCGGCGACTCTGCCGCGCCACAAAGCGTGGGCAACGAGAACCGTTCCTCCGCGGCGAACGAGTCGCAGTCCGTGCTCGACGTACTCGATAACGGATGCGGGGTCGGCATCGATGAACACGATGTCGTAGCTTGCCTCGTTCATTCGAGGCAAGACCTCCGATGCGCGCCCGCCGATGAGACGGATTCGGTTGGCGGGATGCCCCGCATCCAGGAACGTCTTTCGTGCCACGGTGTGGTGGTCGAGCTCGACGTCGATCGACGTCAACACTGCCTCGGGAGCGCCGGTCAGCATCCAGAGTCCGCTGACCCCGACCCCGGTTCCGATCTCGATGATGCTCGTAGCTGCGGTCGCTGCCGCGATCACCGCGAGCTGCGACCCGACGGACGGGGCGATCGGTTCCACGCCAAGCTCGAGAGAGTGTTGGCGGGCTGCGGCGATCGCGGGGGGTTCGACGACAAACTCTTCGGCGAACTTCCAGCTCAGTTGCTTGTCGGACACGTGCGGCTCCTCATTGGCTCCACTGTAGACGCAGCGGTCGCGCGCGCCGACTATCCTGAACGAGTGTCCTTCGGTCTAACTTTCGACAAGTTGCTGCTCATCGGGATCATTGCTGTCTTCTTGCTCGGCCCGGAACGCTTGCCCTACTACGCGTCTCAGCTGGCACGCCTCGTGCGCAAACTTCGTGATTTCGCGAACGGCGCGAAGGATCGCATGCGCGAGGAGATGGGCCCCGACTTCGACGAGATCGACTGGAAGAAGCTCGACCCTCGCCAGTACGACCCGCGGCGGATCATTCGCGAGGCCCTCACCGAAGACGAACCGGTAAAGATCACGCCGCCGGCAAAGCCTTCGGTGAAGCCGCCGATCGAATCGGCGTACGCCCAGCGTCAGCGCAAAATCGCCGAAGGGGCGGCCACGCCGTTCGACGGCGAATCGACCTAGGCCCGCCGTACCGCTTTCAGCACGCGAAGCACAAGCAGCATCAGCGGGGCGAGGCGGGCCCACTGCTGGCCCGTGCGCGGCAGCGCGAGCAGACCCGTCGTCTCGGAGATCGTGCGGGCATCCATGAACCGAAGGATGCCCTCCGGCCCATTCCGGCGACCGAGACCCGACTGCTTCATGCCTCCCATGGGGGCGTCGACACTGCCGAAGCTCGCGCGATACCCCTCATTGATGTTGACGCTCCCCGCGTCAAGGTGAACGGCGAGAGCGCGGGCGCGACGGCGCGAGCCGCTGAAAATCGAGGCGTTGAGACCGAACTCGCTCGCGTTCGCGGCGGCGACCGCCTCGGCTTCGCTCGCGACGACCTGGATCGCGACCACCGGGCCAAAGGTCTCGTCGGCGAAGCACTCCATCGAACTCGTCACGCCGGTGAGCACCGTCGGTTCGTAAAAGTAGGGTCCGAGGTCGGGCCTAGCTCGACCGCCGGTCAGAACCGTCGCGCCCTTGGCGACCGCGTCGTCGACGTGGGCACGAACGCGCTCTAGTTGTGCGGCCGAGGTGAGCGACCCGACATCCGTCGTGTAGTCGAGAGCCGAACCCTGAGTGAGGCTGCCGACGCGACGCACGAACGCGTCGGTGAACGCCTCGGCGACGCTCGAGTGTACGTAGATGCGCTCGACCGAGACGCAGAGCTGGCCCATCGACGAGAAGCAGCCGTAGACCGCGGCCGACGCCGCCTTCTCGGCAACGACGTCATCCAACACGATGAGCGGGTTCTTGCCCCCGAGCTCCAAGGATGCCCCGTGCAGCGACTTCGCCGCGCGCTCACCCACTCGTGTGCCGGTCGCCGTGGAGCCCGTGAAACACACGTAGTTCGCGGCATCCACTACGGCGTTGCCGACGACGTCACCGGGCCCCGCCACGACCGCCCACAGCGCTGCGGGCACCCCGGCGTCGATGAAGGCCCGGCGCGCCGCCAGAATCGACAGCACGCCCTGATTGTCCGCCTTCTGCACGACGCCGTTGCCCGAGGCAAGTGCGGGCAGGACGTCCATGAGCGTCAGCGCTACGGGATAGTTCCACGGGGTGATGATTCCGATGAGCCCCTTGGGGGTGTAGTCGACCCGGGTCTGCATGATCACCGGGATGGCGGCCCTGCGACGGCGGTCCCGCAGAATCCGATGTGCGGCGACCGCGTAGTACCGGGCGACCGACGCCCCCTGGAAGACCTCCTCGAAGGCCTGACCGCGGGTCTTGCCCGTCTCGGTCTGCAGAATGTCGAGCACCCGTTCGCGTCGCTCCAGCAGCAGGTCGTGACCCCGCAGCAACACCGCGCGACGGTGGGCGTGGCCGGCGGCGTGCCAGGCTCGCTGGGCGGCGCGGGCGGCGGCAGCGGCCTCCACGACGTCGGTTGCGCTCGACAACGCCAAATCGTGCAACGGGGCACCGGTGAAGGGCGAAATGACCGTTGCAACGGTGCCGCTGGTCGCCGTCAGGTCGCTGCACAGATCGCGCACGAGCTCGGCGCTGAGCGGCGCGGTTGAGGTGGTTCCAGTCATGGCGACAGCCTACGCTCGGCGCTGCCTATACACTCGGCATCATGACCGCAGAGCCGCGGGGGCTTACCCGAAAAACCATTGCCACCTACGCCATCGGATCGCTCGGCACGGGAGGATTCGCGACCCTGCCGGGCCTCGTGCTGGTGTTCTACTTAACGGACACCCTGGGCATCGCCGCGCTCGCGGCCGGCGCGCTCGTGACAGTCGCCAAGGTCTGGGATGTCGTGATCGATCCCGTCATCGGGGCGCGCAGCGATCGCAGCCTCGCGCGAACGGGCTCGCGCCGCCCGTTCATGCTTGCCGGAGCGATCGCGCTTCCCGTCTTCTTCATCCTGACCTTCGCGGTTCCGGCCGGAGTGGGCCCCGTCGTTTCCGGAATCTGGGTGCTGTTGGCCTTCTCGATCACGGCGACCGCCTTCAGCCTGTTCCAAGTGCCGTACATTGCGCTTCCTGCGGAACTGGCTCAGGGCTACGACGAGCGAACGCGACTCATCTCGGCTCGCGTCGTCGTGTTGACCGTCGCAATCCTGCTGTTTGGGGCAGGCGCACCCGAGATCAGGGACTCGTTCGCCGATGAGCACCTCGGCTACCTCGTCATGGCGATCGTCGCCGGCCTCGTGATCGGCGCCGGGATGCTCGTGTCGTCGTTCGTGGCGCGCCGGGGCATCCGTTCCGAGGCTCCGACGTTCTCGCTCGCCGACAACTACCGCAAGGGCATCCACGCTCTGCGACGCAGCCAGCCGTTTCGAGCCCTCCTGTTCACGTTCCTGCTGCAAGGCCTCGCGACCGGGCTCATGCTTGCCGGCGCACAGTACGTTGCGCGCTGGGTGCTCGATACCGGTGTGACGATTCTGTTCCTCTCGCTCATCGCTCCCGCGATTCTGTTCGCGCCGCTGTGGGCGATCGTGTCGCGTCGCATCGGCAAGGAGCGCAGCTTCGTGCTCGCCTCGAGCCTGTACGGGGTGGCCGCCCTGTCGATGACGCTGCTGATCTGGTTCCCCGGGGAGTGGCTGTACCTGCCCGTCGCGCTCGCCGGAGCCGGCTACGCGGGAATGCAGTCGCTGCCCATGTCGATGCTGCCCGACGTGATTTCGCACGACGCCGTCACTGCCGGTGACGGCAGCGCCGGCACCTTCGGCGGGGTGTGGACCGCGGGGGAGACGACCGGGATGGCGCTCGGTGCCACGGTGCTGACCATTGTGCTCGCGGCATCCGGCTACCTGGAATCGGTGGGTGGCCAACTGGTGAGCCAACCGGACTCGGCCATCGTCGGCATCGTGCTGAGCTTCAGCGTGGTGCCCGCAGTGATCATCGCGACGTCACTCATCTCCTTTGGGCGCTACCCGTTGCGCCGCTCCGACATCGACTCCTAGGAACCCGACACCAATGTCTTTCGCTGAAGAGCCTGGCGCGATTCTCGCCCGACTGGGGGAGTTGCGCGCCGCCGACGCCCCGACCCACGGCGGACGAGTGCTCTCGTACGTCTATGACTCCGGACTCGCCGAACTCGACGAGTTGGCGGCGGCCGCGATTCGCATGGTGCAGCCCGTCAACGGTCTCGACCCGACGACGTTCACGTCGGTCGCGGTCATGGAGCACGAGGTCGTCGCGTTCGCGCGCGACCTGCTGGGCGGTGACGCCGAAGTCGTCGGCAGCGTCACGACCGGCGGAACCGAGAGCTGCCTGCTGGCGGTCAAGACCGCGCGCGACCTCTGGGTCGCGGCAGGCGGCTCGGGGAAACCCCGGCTGCTCGCGCCGGTCACGGTGCACGCCGCGTTCCACAAGGCGGCCCACTACTTTGGCCTCACGCTCGACCTGGTGCCGGTCGAGGCGGACGGACGGGTCGCCCCGGCCCGCATCATCGAAGGCATGGCGGCGGATGTCGCGCTCGTCGTCGTTTCCGCGCCGAGCTACCCGCACGCCGCCCTCGACCCGATCGCCGAGGTCGCTGCAGCCGCGGCGCGGCACGGCATCGCGTGCCACGTTGACGCGTGCATTGGCGGACTCGTGCTTCCGTTCTGGCCGGGCATCGAGCCGTGGGACTTCCGCGTGCCCGGAGTCACGAGCGTCAGCGCCGACTTCCACAAGTTCGGGTACGCCCCCAAGGGCGTCTCGGTGCTGCTCCAACGGGGTCGCGACCGGCACCGCGCACAGTTCTTCGCGACGACCGGCTGGCCGGGCTACCCGGTGGTGAATCCGACCCTGCTCGGGTCGAAGTCGGCGGGGGCGCTCGCGGCCGCCTGGGCAATCACGAGGGCACTCGGCCGCGACGGATTTGCCGAGCTCGCGGAATCCTGCCGGGCATCGACCGAAAGCCTCATCGCCCTCGTGGATTCGATCGACGGCCTCCGCGTGGTCGGCACGCCGGTCGGGCCGTTGCTCGCCGTCGAGACGGATGCCTCGGTCGACCCCGCGCACCGTGTCGACCCCCATCACTGGGCGGACCAGGCCAAGGCGCACGGCTGGCACCTGCAGTTGCAGCCGGGACTCACTCAGGCCGACGGAACCGTTCTGCCGCGCACCACCCACCTGACGGTGACTCCCGTGACCGCTTCGGTGCTGGCCGACCTCTCGGCGGCGCTCGTGACCGCGGCTGACGAGGTGCGCGGTGTGCCGCCGGTGAGCGCCGAGCAGGTGCTCGCGGGGCTCCCCGAAGGGCTCGGGTCAGCGCCACTCGACGCGGAGGGGGCGTTCGCCCTGCTTCGGGGCATCGGGTTGGTGTCCGAGCGCGCCGGCCTACCCGACCGCATGGCGCCGTTCCTCGCTCTCGTAGAAGCGCTGCCGCGGCCGCTCACGGAGCGGCTGCTTACCGAACTGGTGGCGCGAACCTTCGAGTGACGACCTCGGCTAGGTGACCGACAGGCCCAACTTTCGGCCGGATAGCCCGCGCTCGCGGGTGGCCAAGGTCGCTGCGAGCGAACGGATGACCGCGGCCGCCGGGTCATCCGGATGCGACAGCACCACGGGCAGCCCGGCGTCACCGCCCTCGCGCAGGGCGACGCTCAACGGGATAGACGCGAGCAGGGGGACCGGGCGCCCGGGCTCGCTCAGGCGCGCCGCGGCATCCGCCCCGCCGCCCGACCCAAAAAGCTCGAGCACCGTGCCGTCGGGCTGCGCCAGGCCCGCCATGTTCTCGACGACACCGATGACCGTCTGCCCGGTCTGGCGCGCGACCAAGCCGCTGCGCTCCGCGACCTCGGCGGCGGCCTGCTGCGGGGTCGTCACGACGATGACCTCGGCCTGCGGCAGGAGTTGCCCCAGCGAGATCGCCACGTCGCCTGTTCCCGGCGGCAGGTCAATGAGCAACACGTCGAGGTCACCAAAGAAGACGTCGGTGAGAAACTGGGTGATCGTGCGGTGCAGCATTGGCCCGCGCCACGAGACCGCAGTGGATCCATCGACGAACATGCCGATCGAGATGACCTTCACGTCGTGGGCGACCGGCGGCAGGATCATCTCGCCGACCTTGGTGGGCTTGGACCCCGCGACTCCGAGCAGCCCCGGAATCGAGAAGCCGAACACGTCGGCATCCACGATTCCCACTCTCAGGCCGCGGTGGGCAATCGCGACACCGAGGTTTGCCGTCAGCGTCGACTTGCCCACGCCACCCTTGCCGCTCGTGATCGCGTAGATGCGAGTGAGCGAGTCCGGGCCGAACTGGAGAGCCTTGGGGCGACCCCCGCGCAGCTTCTCGGTGAGGGCGTCGCGTTCCTCGCGTGACATGACCGAGACCGTCACCTCGATCGCGGTGACGCCGTCGGTGGCAGCAACCGCGGCGCGCACGTCGCGTTCGATAGTGTCGGCAGCTGGGCATCCCACGATCGTGAGTTTGACGTCGACGGATGCCACGCCGGCCTCGTCGACGGACACCGCCCCGACCATGTCGAGCTCGGTAATCGGCCGCCGAAGCTCGGGGTCGATCACGCGGGTCAGGGAGTCGCGCACCGCGGTTTCGACGCTCAACCGGCGATCGTCCTCGCTCAAACCGGTGGGTCCTTGTCCTTGTCCAACTCCTCGAGAAGGGCTCGGAGCTCCGCGCGGATGAAGTCTCGGCTGGCGAGATCCTTCATCGCGAGGCGCAGCGCGACAACCTCACGAGCGAGGTACTCGGTGTCATTGAGGTTGCGTTCGGCGCGCTGGCGGTCCTGCTCGATCTGTACGCGGTCGCGGTCATCCTGCCGGTTCTGGGCCAGCAGAATCATCGGCGCAGCGTAGGAAGCCTGCAGAGACAAGATGAGCGTGAGCAGCGTGAAGTTCGTGAGCCGCGGGTCAAACTGGGCATCCTCGGGAACGAGGGTGTTCCAGAGCAGCCAGATCGCCACGAACACCGACAGGCCGACGAGAAACCACGGGGTTCCCATCGCCCTGGCAAAAGACTCGGAGAAGCGCCCCATCCGATCGCGGCTCTGGAACAGCGTGAAGTTGGTGCGAAGGCCGCGCGGGGAGTCGAGTCGCGAGTCGTTACGAGTGCTAGAGCGAGCCATGAGTCGTCCTCCTCTCCCGTACCGGGATGGTTGCTGTCGAAGTGTTGTCGTACTGCTGAGTTTCGTCGTTCGTACTTCGCCAGTCGTCCGGCAGCAGATAGTCGAGGACATCGTCAATGGTCACCACCCCGACGAGGCGGTGGTTCTCGTCGACGACGGGAACCGAGACGAGGTTATAACTGGCGAGGATGCGCGACACCTCGGCCGCGCTGGTGTTGGCTTGTACGGGCTCGAGGCTCGGGTCGAGCAGAGTGCCGAGTCGCTCGTTGGGCGGGTAGCGCAACATCCGCTGGAAGTGCACCATGCCCAGAAAGCGTCCCGTCGGCGGCTCGTAGGGTGGCAGCGTCACGCAGATCGCGGCGCCGAGTGCGGGGGCAAGCTCGTGGCGGCGGATGAGGGCGAGGCCCTCGGCCACGGTCGCGTCGGCGGAAACGATAATGGGTTCCGGGGTCATCAGGCCGCCTGCGGTGTCCGGGGCGTACGACAGCAGGAAGCGCACATCCTCGGCCTCCTCGGGCTCCATGAGATCGAGGAGGGCCTCGCCACGCTCGTCGCTGAGGTGCGCGATCAGGTCGGCCGCGTCATCCGGCTGCATCTGGTCGAGCACGTCGGCCGCGCGGTCGTCGTCGAGGTGACCCAGGATGTCGACCTGCTCGGTCTCGGGCATCTCTTCAAGCACGTCGGCGAGGCGATCGTCGGAGAGCTCCTCGGCCACCTCAAGCATGCGCTGCTCGGGCAGGTCGAGCATGGCGCTCGCCAGGTCGGCCGGAAGCATGTCGGCGTAGCTCGCCACGAGCTGAGTGGCCGACTGGGACTCGCCGGCCGGGGCATCCTCGACCAGATCGTTCCACTCGGCAAACACCGTCGCGCCCTTGGAGAACGGCGATCCCCCGGTCTTGGGTCTGCGCAGGAACACCTGGCTGATGGCCCACTCGCCGAGACCGATCTCTTCAATAGCGACATCTTCGACATGGGCGTGGCCCGAGCCGTCGCGCAGCCGCACGTTGCGCCCGAGCATCTCCGCGAGCACGCGGACTTCGCCGCCGCGCTGCTCGAACCGACGCAGGTTGATGAGTCCGCTCACGATGATCTGACCGGAGCCGATGCTGTTGACCCGGCCGATGGAGAGGAAGACGCGGCGCTTGCCGGGAACCTCGAGAACCATCCCGACGACCCGCGGAGCACCGTGTCGAGCGATAGACGACGAGAACGTCGCGTACCTTGCCGACCTTGTCGCCGTTGGGGTCGAAAACGGAGCACCCGACCAATCGGGCGACGAATACTCTGGTGGTGCTCACGGGTAAAACCCTACCCCCGCGTGGAACAATGGGACTGTGACCAATCAGCCCGGCAATCAGCCCATTTTCGGCCGCCGCCCTGTGCCGATTCCGAGCATCCCCAAGGGTGACGTGCTCGGAACCTATGACACCTACCTCGAGGCGCAGTCAGTCGTCGACCGGCTGTCCAAAGCGGACTTCGAGGTCAATCAGCTCGCGATCGTCGGAAACGACCTCAAGACCGTCGAGCGGGTGACCGGCAAACTGAGTTATGGGCGAGCTGCTCTCGCCGGAGCGGCATCCGGAGCGTGGCTCGGACTGTTCATCGGCCTCGTTCTGACGATCTTCGGCCCGATAACTCCTGAGTCGCTCGGTTTTGCCGGCGCCGCCCTCATCATCGGAGCCGGCTTCGGGATGATCTTCGGAATCGTCACTTACGCGATAAACCGCCGCCGCCGCGATTTCACGTCGACTCACCAGGTGATCGCGAGCAACTACCAGATCATTATCGACCCCGAGCTCACGGCGAAGGCGCAGCAGGCGCTGCAGTACACCCCGCCCGCGACCTGAGGCTAGGCGACCCAGGCCTCGACGTCGTCGGCGGTGCGGGGGATGCCGAGCGACAGATTCTCCGCGCCCGTCGCGGTGACGAGGATGTTGTCCTCGATGCGCACGCCGATGCCGCGATACTCCTCCGGAACGCTCAGGTCGTCGGGCTGGAAGTACAGTCCCGGTTCGATCGTGAAGACCATGCCGGGCTCGAGGGTTCCCTCGAGATACATCTCGCGGCGCGCTGCTGCGCAGTCGTGAACATCGAGCCCGAGGTGATGACTGGTGCCGTGCACCATGTACCGGCGGTGGTACTGGTGGTCGGGCTCGAGGGACTCCTCGGCGCTCACCGGAAGCAGTCCCCACTCGGCGGTGCGGGCCGCGATAACCGCCATCGCCGCGGCGTGGATCTCGCGGAACTTGATGCCCGGCTTGACGATGGCGAACGCGGCATCCGCTGCATCGAGCACCGCCTCGTAGATGCGACGCTGCACCGGGGTGAACGCTCCGCTCACCGGGAGGGTTCTGGTGATGTCTGCCGTGTAGTAGCTGTCGAGTTCGATTCCGGCGTCGATCAGGATGAGGTCGCCCGGGATCACCGGCCCGTCATTGCGGGTCCAGTGCAGAATGCAGGCGTGCGGGCCGGATGCCGCGATCGTGTCATACCCGACGGTGTTGCCTTCGGCGCGCGCCCTGCGGTTGAACGTACCCTCGACGAGGCGTTCGCCGCGAGTGTGCTCGACGATGGCGGACAGGTCGCCGATGACGTCGTCGAAGCCCTGTTTGGTGGCGTCGACCGCCGACCGCATCTCGGCAATCTCGAACTCGTCTTTGACGAGGCGCAGTTCGCTGAGGTCACGGGCGAGGTCAGCGTCACCGTCCGTGTTCAGTGCCTCGGTGTCGGGCGTGAGCAGCAGGCGGCGACCGTCGAGTTGGTCGGTGAGATCGCGGTCTGCGTCGCGCACGACGAGCGTGGAGACATCCGTGGCGTCGAGCACCGACTCAATCGCGTCAAGGCCTCGTGTGGCGAGACCGAGATCGGCCGCGACGTGATCGAGCGATGGTCGTGGGCCAGTCCAGAACTCGCCGATCTCGGGGTTGGCATAGAACTCGTCGGTGTCCCGTCCCGCGGCCTCGCGGAAGTACAGGGTGGCGTCGTGGCCGGCGGCGGTCGGCTCCATGACCAGCACGCTTCCCGACACCGAGTCGGATCCCCACCCGGTGAGCCAAGCGAAGGCGGAGTGGGCGCGGTACGGGTAGTCGGTGTCGTTTGAGCGCGTCTTCGCGGCGCCGGCAGGGATCACCAATCGCTTGTGCGGATACAGGGCGGAGATGCGCGCGCGGCGCGCGGCGGCGAACGATGCCTGCTCGCGCGGCGACGGTGCCACCACGGGCCGCTGAGCCCACTGCGAGCCGATGTACTGGGCGAAGGTCTCGCTCACGGGAGTTGTCGAACGGTTCGACGTCGCGCGCGGCGCCGGGGTCGTGGAATCAGCCATGCCACTATTCTCAACCCACCCAGGTCAACTGGGCGAGTATCGGCCGGTGATCGCTGCCGAACCCGTCATGCGACTCGATGACTCGCATGCCGCTGACCCGCCAATTCGCCGTTGCGAGCACGTGGTCAATGGGTGCGCCAAGCAGGGCGGGAAGTGCGGTGGGCCAGGTGCCCACTGCGGCGTTGTCGGTCGCGAGCGCCGCATCGACGCAGTTTCCCAGCGTCGTCCCCGCGGCGGTGGCGAGCCCGCCGAAGTGGTCGAGGGTCGCGTTGAAGTCGCCGGCCATGATGACGTTATCACCGGCACACGCGGCGGCCGTCCACCTGAGATCGCTCTCCCACCGTGGCATGACCGGGGGGATGGGGGCGAGCGCGTGCACGGCGACGATTGTCGGTCCCGAGCCATCCGCGGGCGTCGCGACGACCGAAGGAAGTTGCGCCGTGGTCACCGTCTCACTCATGACGTAGTCGCCTAGCGCCGTGCTGATGAGCACCGTGGTCGATCGCGCCTTGGAGATCTCGTCGTACGCGAGGGTCAGCACCTGCATCGGGCTCCCGGCACCGGCCATTATGGCGGCAATCTCGTCGCCTGCCGCCCGTGAGGTTTCGGGAAGGGCCACGATGTCCGCGTCGGTGTCGAGAGCGAGCTGGGCGATCGCCGCGACCCCGGGCGCTTCGCCGAGGGTGTTCCACGACAGCACCGTCACGGATGCGTCGCTCGCCGTCTCGAACGCGAGGTTTCCGAAGCCGCGGGTGCCGAGTACCGCGGCGTTGATTGCGGCGAAAGCGAGCAGCAGCACGGCGAGCCCAGCGAGAAAGGATCGTGCCGGTCGAGCCAGCAGCGCGAGCACCGTGAACACCACGGCCAGCACGAGGGCGGCGGCGATGCCGAGACCACGCAGCGAGACGACCTGAGCGGCGACCGGCTCGTGCGCCAACGAGAAAAGCTGTGGCCAAGCCAGAATGAGCAGCCCTGCTGCAATCCCGACGGTCACGAGAGCCGGAAGCAG
The DNA here is from genome assembly GCA_963787305.1 of uncultured bacterium. Classification (GTDB taxonomy): domain Bacteria; phylum Actinomycetota; class Actinomycetes; order Actinomycetales; family Microbacteriaceae; genus Rhodoglobus. The sequence goes on along the minus strand of CAWBCL010000001.1, from coordinate 23,784 downwards.
TCGAGCAATCATCGTGCCGCAGTTTAGACCAATAGGCTTTGAGGATGTCCGACCGCCCGATCGACCTGCACACGCACAGTTCGGTGTCGGACGGAACCGAGACCCCCACCCAGCTGATCCGGGCCGCCGTCGCGGCGGATCTGAGCACGCTGGCAATCACGGACCATGATTCGACCGCGGGCTGGCAGGAGGCGTTCACTGCGGCGGCCGGCACCGGGCTGACGGTCATCCCGGGCATGGAGCTGAGCACCAACTTCGGTCCGGCAAGCGTTCACATGCTCGCGTACCTCTTCGATCCCAACAACGGCGACATTGTCGCCGAGACGGCCCGAATTCGCGAGGGGCGGCTGCGTCGTGCCGAACGCATTGTCGAGCGCATCGCAGCGGACTTCGATCTCACCTGGGATGACGTGCTTGCCGAGTCGTCGGACGGCACGACTCTGGGCCGACCGCACATCGCGGACGCGCTCGTGCGCAAAGGCGTCGTTGCGAACCGAACCGCGGCGTTCGAGAGCATTCTGCACTGGCGAGGGGGCTACTACGAGAAGTACTACGCCCCGTCTCCTCTCGAGGGCGTGCGCTCGATCGTGGCCGCGGGCGGCGTGCCCGTGCTCGCCCATCCCGCGACCCACGGCAAGTACCGCCCGATGGAGGACAAGGTCATTCGTCAGCTCGCCGACGAAGGTCTTTTTGGCCTCGAACTCGACCACCGCGACAATACCGAGGAAGGCAAGGTGCGCTTGCGAAAACTCGCCACCAAGTATGGCCTTGAGGTCACGGGCGCGAGCGACTATCACGGCGAGGGCAAGCCGAACCGGCTGGCCGAAAACACGACGAGTCCCGAGGTGCTCGAGAAAATCATCGCCCGAGGAACCGGCTCCGCGCCGCTTGTCGGCTGACCCCTACCGACTAAAGAGCGGGACGAACGGCGAGTCGGGCGCCGTGAGCGACAGCAGGCCGGGCTGACAGGTGACGCCAACCGTGGGGATCACGCTGAAGTCGGGTACGGGAACATCGACGTCGGTGGGGTCGGCCGGGGCCGGATCGGCTTCGGTCGTGGACCAGTTGGTGATGTCCATGAAGCCGGTGCTCCCGAGGGACCAGTCGCCGCTGCCGCCGGTTCCCGAGTGCACGTTCACAGGGAACGGGCCGTCCGGGAGCTGGAGAACGCCCGTGGAGGTGATGTCGGTCTCCACCGCCATCAGGCCGTCGGTCGTGAACTGAACGGTCTGGCTTCCTGACATGACGAAATCCGAGATCGGGATGCCCAACCCAGCCATGTAGGACTCCGCCTGTGCCGCGTAGTCGTCGAGGTTGAGCGACCAGGGTGCGCCGGTGAAGCACTCGCTGCCGTCGGCGTCCGGCGGCCCGGGGTCGACGGGGTCGGAATCCGAGTCGGGCGCAGACGGCGAGGTGCACCCGGCGAGAAGCAGCACGGCCGCCCCGCCGATGGCGAGAGTACGAGAGATCATGAGTGTCCTCCTGTTGTCTACCTTGGCGACGGCCGAGGCGGCCGTCAAGGTTGACAGCAGCGGCCCTACGCGGCCGGCGGCGTGTTCGGGCGACGCGTGCGGGTACGGTTGCGCGTGCGCGGCGGGCGTGATCCCTCGGCGCGGGGCTCGCCCGACGACGATGACGACGAGGACTGGCGCTGCTGGCCACCCTGCCCGCCCTGGCGTGCGCCACGGCCACCATCACGGCCACCATCACGCGGCGGGCGGGACGCTGGGTCGCGCACGGCGGGGGCGTGCGCTCCCGGAAGACGACCCTTGGTGCCCTCGGGGATGTCGAGGTCGGTGAACAGGTGCGGGCTCGACGAGTAGGTCTCTGTCGGCTCGGGGATGCCCATGTCGAGCGCGCGGTTGATGAGCGACCACTTGTGCATGTCGTCCCAGTCGACGAAGGTGACGGCGATGCCGGTCTTACCGGCGCGACCGGTGCGGCCGGCACGGTGCAGGTAGGTGTCGTGGTCGTCCGGAATGGTGTGGTTGATCACGTGGGTGACGTCATTGACGTCGATTCCGCGTGCCGCGACATCCGTGGCGATGAGAATGTCTTTCTTGCCGGCCTTGAACGCGGCCATGGCGCGCTCGCGCTGTTCCTGGTTCAGGTCGCCGTGCACGGCGGCGGCATTGAATCCGCGGTCGTTGAGCTCTTCGACGAGCTTCGCCGCAGCACGCTTGGTGCGGGTGAAGACGACGGTCTTGCCGCGGCCATCCGACTGAAGGATGCGGGCGATGATCTCGTCTTTGTCGAGGTTGTGGGCGCGGTAGACGACGTGCTTGATGTTGGCCTGGGTCAGACCCTCGTCGGGGTCGGTCGCGCGGATGTGGATCGGACGGTTCATGAACCGGCGAGCGAGGGCCACGATCGGGCCCGGCATCGTCGCGGAGAAGAGCATCGTGTGACGGGTCGGGCTGGTCTGGGCGAACAGCTTCTCGATGTCGGAGAGGAAACCGAGGTCGAGCATCTTGTCGGCCTCGTCAAGAACCATGACCTTGACATCTTTGAGACTCAACAGGCGCTGGCTCGCGAGGTCGAGCAGGCGGCCCGGGGTTCCGACGACGACCTGCGCGCCCGCCTTGAGCTCTTCGACCTGACCTTCGTATGCCTTGCCGCCGTAGATTGCTGCGATCTTTGTCGCGCGATTGGATGCGGCAAGCACGAGGTCTTCGGCGACCTGCACGCACAGCTCACGGGTGGGAACGACGACGAGCGCCTTGACGCCCGGCTCGGGATTCATGCCGAGCGACTGCAGCAGCGGGAGACCGAAGCCGAGGGTCTTGCCCGTTCCGGTCTTGGCCTGACCGATGATGTCTTGCCCGGACAGACCCATCGGGATGGTCTGCTCCTGAATGGGGAACGGTTCGAGAATGCCCTTGGTGGCAAGAGCGTCGACCATGTCTTGCTCGATGCCCAGATCTGAAAATGTCACAGTAATAAACGCCCTAACGGAAGTACAGAGGTACGCCCGTCTGTTCCGTAGGGCGCAGGACCCTCGCCAGAATGGAGGGTATGGCTCCAGTTTAGCCGGAAGGGCGGCTCGAGAGCCCGCAGGCGCGTCGACGGTCGCCTAAGCTTGCATGGTGGTCAAGTGGTTTGAGCGCGCGACTAGGCGCATTGAGGTGCCACGACTCCGTTCGCGTTCAGACGACCAAGTGACCAATCGCGTCGATCTTGTGGAGTTCACGCCCCCTCTCACGGAGTTTCTTGGTCGCGCCGCGTACGTGCAGCTCATGATCTTCGAGAACCTCTCGCGGGCCCTGTCGAGCGCCCCCTCGACGGCGGCGAAGGCGGCGATCGGCCCCGCGGTGGAGCTCGCCATCTCCAAACACCGGGCACTCGCCGACGAGATCACGAAGGCCGGGGGCTCCGTGGCAACCGCAATGGATCCCTACACCGCCGAGGTGGACCTGTTCGAGCGCAGCACTCACGGGGCCGACTGGTTCGAGACGGTCATGACGTGCTACTTGACTGCAGGATTCCTCGATGACTTGTTCGCTCGCCTTGCTGCCGGCCTTCCGTCCGAGCGTGTCAGCTCGAATCGTCGCCATCTACCACTCGGGAACAGCCGAGAAGACCCTCGGTGAGCAGCTTCAGGCCGCGATCGAGGCGAACCCGCGGTTGGCGTCGCGTCTGGCAATGTGGGGACGTCGACTCGTCGGCGACACTCTGCTACTCGCCCGAGCGTCGCTGACGTGGAGCGATAATCACCGTTCTGACGAGGATCGCGCCGAGCCGGTGTTCACAGAACTCATCGCGGCGCACACGCGCCGGATGGACGTACTAGGCCTTACTGCCTGACAGCTCGGCGAACAGCTGAGCGTCGGCGTCGCTGCGTCGGCGGGGAAGGAGCAGGGCCGCGACGAGTGCGGAAATGACCGCCGCGGCGAGACTTGCTACCCAGATCCAGGTGCCGTCGAAGGTCAGGCCGGCCCAGAGCAGTGCAACCCACACGATGGCCGTCGCGACACCGCTGATGGCGGGCAGGAGCAGGGCGCCATAGGTGCCGCGACTCGGCACCGCGTAGCGCAGGATGAGGCCCAGCGAGGCGCCGATGACGGTGACGAAGAGCAGTTCCATGGGGGCTACGCCACAAATCCGATGCGGCGCGACTCCTCGGAACCGACCTCGAGGTAGGCGAGCGAAGCGATCGGGACGATGTACAGCTTGCCCTTGTCGTCGTTGAGGCTGACGAACTTGGCGTCGGAGGTGAGTGCCGCCGAAACGAGCTTCTCGATCTCTGCCGACGTTTGGGCCGACTCGAAGTTGATCTCACGGGGGCTGTTGGCTATGCCGATACGAATGTCCACGTGACACAGATTACGACACAACCCGGATGAGGTTTTCGCCGTTCTCTGTCAGCGCAGCGCACTACCGTTGGACGCGTGACTTCTCCTCGGTTTGCCAGCGCGCCGTCCGCGGCCGTCGCCATCCAGCCGGATGCCTCCCAACGGGCCGTCATCGCGCTGGGCGACGGGGCATCCGCGGCAGTCATTGGTGCCCCGGGTTCGGGCAAGACGACGACCCTCATCGAGGTCGTGGCCGATCGGGTGATCACGCGCGGCTGGGGAGCGGATGCCGTGCTCGCCCTGACGACGAGTCGCGCGACAGCCACCAGGCTGCGAGACGCGATCGCGCTGCGACTGGAGCTACCCACCACGGGACCCATGGCCCGGTCGGTGAACTCCCTCGCCTTCGAGATCGTGCGCGACGCTGCCCGTGCGGCCGGAGCACCGTCGCCCCGCCTAGTGAGCGGAGCGGAACAAGATGTCGAGCTTGCGGCACTGATCGAGGGCCACCTGGCCGAGGGGACCGGTCCGGTGTGGCCCGAGCACCTCGGTGACGAGGTGCGGCGGCTGCGCACGTTCCGCACCGAGCTGCGCGAGCTCATGACTCGGGCCACGGAGTATGACGTCGACGCGAACGAGCTGCGGCGCCGGGGCGCAGCGCACGGGCATCCCGAGTGGATCGCGGCCGCCGACCTCATCGAGGAGTACAGCCAGGTGCTCGCGTACCGCTCCGAGACGCGCTTCGACCAGGCCGAGCTCACCCGGTACGCCGTCGCCGCCGTCGAGCGCGGCGACCTGGGCGAGCGGGTCACCGCGCTGCGCCTCCTCGTGGTCGATGACCTTCAGGAGGCGACCGAGACCACCCTCGCCCTGTTGCGTGCGCTCGCGGCGCGCGGCGTGGCGATAATCGCGTTCGGTGATCCGGATGTCGCGGCCAACGCCTTTCGTGGCGGCGAGCCCGACGCCCTCGGGCGGCTTGCCAGCGTGCTCGCGCTGCCCGCGGTCCAGACGCTCACCCTGTCGACCAGTCATCGGCAGGGGCCGCAGCTCCGGGCCCTCACGGCCGCGGTCACGGCACGAATCGGCGCGGCGGCGGCGGGCACGCAGCGTGCTGCCGTCCCCGCGGGCACGGATGGCGCGGTACCGCTCGCGCTCGTCGAGGCACCGAGCCCGGCGCGGGAGTGGTCGACGGTCGCCCGGGCGCTGCGCGAGGAGCATTTGCATCGTGGCATCCCGTGGTCGCGGATGGCTGTCGTGGTGCGCAGCGGGGCCCAACTGGCGCTGGTGATGCGCGCCCTCGCGCTCGCCGAAGTGCCGTCGCGCACCACCGTCGGCGGCTCGGCGCTGCGCGAAGACTTCGCGGCGCGAAACCTATTGCGGGTCGTCTCGGTGGGGGTGGGGCGTGAGCCGCTCACTCCCGCCATTGCCACCGAACTTCTGCTCGGGCCGTTCGGGGGGCTCGATCCCCTCGCGCTGAGGCGCCTGCGCATTGCCCTGCGCGCCGAAGAGGTTGCCGGGGGCGGATCCCGGCCCGGCGATGAGCTGCTCGCCGAGGCGCTCGCCGCTCCCGCCCGCCTCGCGACGATCGACCACCGGGTCGCGCGGTCGGCGGAGCGTCTGGCCCAAACCCTAGCGATGCTGGCGGCGAGCGACGCGTCGATCGAGGAATTGCTCTGGATCGCCTGGGACCGCAGCGGGCTCGCTCGAAGCTGGCACGAACAGGCGGTGGGCGCGGGCATCACGGCGGCCGAGGCCAATCGCAACCTCGACGGGATCGTCGCGCTGTTCACCTCGGCAAAGCGCTTCGTGGAGTTGCGCCCCGACCAGAGCGCCGCCCTGTACTTGGACGAGGTGCTCGACGCCGAGGTGCCCGAAGACACCCTCGCCCCGCGGTCGGGCGACGACTCGGTTCTCGTCACGACCCCGGCGGGAACGGTGGGACTCGAGTTCGACACGGTTGTCGTCGGCGGTCTTCAGGATGGCGCGTGGCCGAACCTGCGTCTGCGCGGCTCTCTGCTCGCGCCGCAGGAATTGGTGCGGGTGATCACCGGCGTCGAGTCCAGCGCCGTCGACGAGCGCAAGCAGGTTCTCGGTGACGAACTCCGGCTGTTCGCGTTGGCCATTTCCCGGGCGAGTTCGCGAGTGATTCTGGCCGCGGTCGCGAACGACGACGAGGCCGCGAGCGTGTTTCTCGGTCTGGCACCGCGCGGCACTCCCGCACTTGACCCGACGGCCGTTCCGCTTTCGCTGCGCGCTCAGGTGGGTCGACTTCGCCGCAAACTCATCGCGGGTCAGGGCGCTGCGGATGCCGCGGCATCCCTCGCGGCGTTGGGAGTCGAGTCCGTTCCGGGCGCCGACCCCGACGAGTGGCTCGGGCTGCTGGCACCCAGCACGACCGGGCCACTGTTCGAGGACGATCAGGTTCCGGTGTCGCCTTCCGCCATCGAGAAGCTTCTCGATAGCCCGCTCGATTGGTTTCTGGAGAAGATTGCCGGCTCCGATTCGGGTGTCATCGCCAACGTGGGCACGATCGTGCACTGGGCGATGGAGACGGCGACAGAGCCCACCGCCGAGGCGCTCTGGGCGGCGGTCGAGGCGCGCTGGAGCGAGCTGATGTTCGAGGCGCCGTGGCTCGCCGAGCGGCAGAAGCGCATCGCCGCGGGTTTCACGGTGGCGCTCGCGGAGTATCTGACTGACTTCGCACGCGCGAACAAGTCTCTCGTCGGCGCCGAGAGCAGATTCGTTCTCGAGGTTGGCAACGCGAAGCTCAGCGGGTCGATCGATCGAGTGGAGATCTCGCCGGAGGGTGAGGTGGTCATCGTCGATCTCAAGACGGGCACCCCGATCACGACCCAGTCGAAGATCGACGAGCATCCGCAACTGGGGGCGTACCAGCTCGCGTACGCCGAGGGGATTCTCGACGAGGCTCTCGCCGAGCATGGCGAGCACCGCGCCGGGGGCGCCAAACTGTTGTTCGTCAAGCAGGGGCTCGGCGCGAAGCTGTATCGGGAGGGCGTGCAGCGCGCGCTCGATGCCGACCAACTCGAGCAGTTCCGAGACCGCGTTCGGGCGGCAGCGGCGCTGATTGCCGCTGCCGAGTTTGCCGGCGAAGCCGAACTGCCCGTCTTCGGGCGGGGCGACCCATCCCGACTGCGGTTGCACCGGGTGCCGGCCGTCTCCAGCGACGGACTCGTCAGAACGATGGGACCGACCGAATGATCGACGCCAATCAGATTGCGGATGCTCTGAATCGCCCTCGACCCACGGCGCAGCAGCGGGCCGTGATCGAGTCGCCGCTGGCCCCGGCCCTCGTCGTCGCCGGCGCGGGCAGTGGCAAGACGGAGACGATGGCGGGTCGCGTGCTGTGGCTGTTGGCCAACCGCTTGGTCGACCCGAGCCAGATTCTCGGCCTGACCTTCACGCGAAAGGCGGCCGGTGAGTTGGCGATCCGCATTCGCGAGCGCATCGCCGACCTCGCCGCCGTGGGCATGCTGGGCGAGGCATACGACCCATTCGACGCCCCGACCGTCGCGACCTACAACTCGTACGCGAACACGCTCTACCGGGACAACGCGGCGGCGCTCGGCCGGGAGAGTGACGGGGCGGTGTTGGGCGAGGCCGCCGCCTGGCAACTGGCGCGCACGACCGTCATCCGGTCGACGGATGCTCGCCTCGCCGACCTCGGAAAGAACCTCGACCCCGTGACCAAGGCGACGCTGACACTCTCGCGGGCGCTGGCCGAGAACGTCGTAGACCCCGAGCGGGTGCGCGAGTTTGCTCGCCGTTTCGCCGCTACTGCAGAGCTGCCGCCCGGCGGCAAGGGAGGGTACCCCGGTGTCGACGGCTGGGCCGACTCCGTCGGAGCTCTCGACGTGCTCGTGGATCTCGCAGGCGAGTATTCGGCGGCGAAGGTGCGCCGTGGTCTCGTGGAGTACTCCGACCAGGTCGCTCTCGCCCTCGAGATTCTGCGTCGTCAACCGAGGGTCGCGCAGATCGAGCGAGATCGATTCCGGGTGGTTCTGCTCGACGAGTACCAAGACACTTCGGTGGTGCAGGCTCGGCTGTTGGCCGAGCTGTTCCGCGGGCATCCCGTCATGGCGGTCGGCGACCCGAACCAGTCCATTTACGGCTGGCGCGGCGCCAGCGCGTCGAACCTTGACGACTTCGCGACGGCGTTCGAGGCGACCGAGTCGCGCTTCGCGCTCTCCACGAGCTGGCGCAACGGTCACCAGATTCTCGATACGGCCAACACGATCGTCGCCGAGTTCGCTGGCACGTCAAAAGTTCAGGTGGAGCGACTGGACGCGAGCCCGACGGCATCCGATTTGCCGGTGGATGTGGTGTTTGCCGAGACCGTCGTTGACGAGGCGGATGCCGCGGCCCGCTGGCTCAAGGCCAGGCTCAGCGCCGGCGGCGCACCCCCGTCGGCGGCGATGCTGTTCCGCACCCGCAAGACCCAGGGTTTCTTTCTCGAGGCGATGCGCCATCACGGCGTGAAGTTTCACGTTCTGGGCATCGGGGGTCTTCTCGCGGAGCCCGAGATCGCTGACCTGGTCTGCGCCCTCACGGTCGTCCACGATCCCTCCGCGGGCCTCGAGCTCGTGCGCTTGCTCGCGGGTTCGCGGTGGCGTCTCGGTGTTCAAGACCTGTGGGCGCTCAGCCGACTCGCGTCGTGGCTGCGCGACCGCGACTACGCCCAGCAGCGCTACGACGAGGAGTTGGGCGAGAAGCTGCGAAGCTCGGTCGCCGCGGGCGAGGGTGGGTCGATCGTCGACGCCGTTGACTTCATCGCTACAGCCAAGCCGGGCCACTCGGCACTGGCCGACTTCAGCGTCGACGGGGTGGAGCGGCTGCGCGACGCCGGGCGTCTTATCGCGCGGCTGCGCTCGCGCGGCGGCCTCGACCTGCCCGACCTCGTCGCGTATGTCATCCAGGAGCTCCGCCTCGACATCGAGGTCGCTGCCAACGACTATCGACCGCTCGGGTCGGCGACCTTCGAGGCGTTTTTCGATGCGGTGAGCAACTATCTCTCGCTCGAGGAGGTTGCAACGCTCGGCGGTTTCTTGTCTTGGCTTCGGGAGGCCGAGCTTCGTGAGGACCTGTCTCCGCGCCCGGAGGATCCCGAGCCGGGCACGGTTCAGGTGTTGACCATTCACGGGGCGAAGGGTCTCGAGTGGGATCTCGTCGTCGTGCCTCGTCTGGTCGACGAGGAGTTGCCGGGTCGACCGGTCGAGGGCGGATACCTCGGCTGGCTCGCCTTCGGACAGCTGCCCTGGCCGTTTCGCGGGGATGCCGCGGAACTCCCGGTCTTCGCGTGGGAGGCGCAGAGCACCCGCAAGGAACTGGTGGACGAGCAGAAGGCCTTCGCCGGTCGCGTTCGAACGCATCTCATGGCCGAGGAACGACGACTCGCCTACGTCGCGGTGACCCGTGCCCGGCACTCACTGATGCTGTCCGGCTCGTTCTGGGCGACCCAGTCGAAGTCGCGCGTGCCGAGCGTCTTCCTCGTCGAACTGGGGGTCGATCTTCCGGAGGCTCCAGCCAGTGACGAGAACCCGCTCGGCGACGACCTCGAGCGCGTGATCTGGCCCTTCGATCCCTTGGGCGAGCGCAGGGCATCGGTGGAGGCGGCCGCGGATGCGGTGCGAGCCGCGGACCCCGCACTAGTCGGGCCGTGGGCCGCCGACCTCGAGTTGCTGATCGCGGAGCGCCGTCGCAAGCTGAGTGGCGGCGACTCGGTGCCGCTGCCAGCGCGAGTTCCGGCATCCCGCTTCAAAGACTTCGTGACGCAGCCCGACGCCGTGGCCGAGGCGCTGCGACGCCCCATGCCGGAGAAGCCGTACCGGGCCACCCAGCTCGGCACGCTGTTCCACTCCTGGGTCGAAGATCGCTACGGATTGGGCGGTGACGCCGAAGAACTGGATGCAGCTCCCACCGAGCGAGACGACGATGACCGCGTGTCTGATCCCGACCTCGACCGGCTCAAATCAATCTTCGCCGCGAGCGGGTGGGCCGACCGCAGACCCGTGGACGTGGAACGCGAGATCCACCTGCCGTTCGACGGACGAATCGTCATCTGCAAGATCGATGCCGTGTACGAGTCCGGAGGGCGATTCGAGATCGTCGACTGGAAGACGGGCAAGGCTCCCAAGGACGCCGCGGACCTCGAAGAGAAGCAGCTACAGCTCGCGCTCTATCGGCTCGCCTACGCCAAGTGGCGGGGCATCGATCCCGAGTTGATCGACGCCGTGTTCTACTTCGTCTCCGACGATAAGGTGATCCGCCCCGAACACATCTTTGATGAGGCGGAGCTTCTGAAGCGCTGGCGTTCGGCGTTTTCGGCCGCCTAGCTCACTGATGCCGGGCTGGCGCTACTGCTGCACCGGTCGACTCATGATCGCGGCGCTGAGGGCGTCGACCGGTCCGCGCGGGGCGCTCGGATTGTCGAGCAGCGCGAAGTCGACGTCGCCCAGCTGGGGCAGATTGTGGCTGGCGGAGACTTGAGCAAGGTCACTCGGAATCAGCGACTGAGGAAACACCGAGATCCCGATGCCGGCCCGCACGGCGGCCAACACGCCGTTGACCTCTTTCACGTTGCAGGTGATTCGCCAGGTGCGCCCGATCGACTCGAGCGACTGGATCGCGTATGCCCGGCTGAGGCTCGGCGCTTGGTACGCGATGAGCGGCACGGGGGAGTCCGCGTCGAGCCGCACGCTGGTGTGACCAACCCAGACCATCCGGTCGCGTCGAACGACCTGTCCGTCGGCGCTGCCCGGATCTTGCTTGATGAAGACGAGGTCGAGCTGTCCGGCGAGCAGGCGTTTGAGCAGGATAGGGCTCTGGCTGACGGTGAGCTCGAGGTTGATTTGCGGGTAGAGCTGTCGAAAGTCTCTGAGGATGCCTGGCAGTTGCGTGAGGGCGAGGTCGTCGGCCGAGCCGAAGCGCAGACGTCCGCGCATCGCCGAGCCGGTGAAGTAGCTCGAGGCCTGGTCTTGTGCCGCGAGGATCGTGCGGGCGAAGCCGAGCATCGCGTCGCCGTTGTCGGTGAGGGACACCGCTCGGGTGTCACGGGTGACGAGGTGGCGTCCGGCGGCCAACTCGAGTTTGCGGATGTGTTGGCTCACGGTCGGCTGGCTCAACCCGAGTCGCGCGGCCGCCTGGGTGAAGCTGAGTGTTTCCGCCACGGCGACGAAGCTGCGCAGTAGTACGGGATCGAACACGACCCACCCCCTTATAGCGAAACGTTATGAGACTTATAGGGCTGATTAGTCCTTGATATGGATGTTCAGACCATACCGTGGGAGCGTGACAAGTCCAGCGACCATGCCGATCGCCATTGCCATGCAACGCCCGGCCTGGCGCGACACCTTCAGCGCGCTGCGTCTGCATAACTACCGCCTCTACGTCACGGCCCAGTTCATTTCGTTTACTGCGGGGTGGATGCAGCGGATCGCGGTCGATTGGCTCGTATTGGAAATCACGGGAAGTGTCGCCCTTGTCGGACTGACTATCGCGCTCCAGTTCCTGCCGACGCTCGTTCTCGGCCCATTCGCGGGTGTCGCGGCCGATCGGTTTCCCAAGCGCGGCGTCATCTTCGTCACTCAGGGAGTGGGCGCGATCTTCAACCTCGTGCTCGCAATTCTCGTGATCACGGGCGTCGAGTCGCTGCTCTCCGTTTACGCGCTCGTTCTTGCCGTCGGCGTGGCGCAGGTGTTCGAAGGCCCGGCCCGCTCCGTTTTCGTCAACGAGATCGTCGGCCCCCGCCACCTCCGGAACGCGATAAGCACGAACGCATCGATCTTTCACCTCGGCGCTCTTCTGGGCCCGGCACTCAGCGGTGTACTCATCGTCGCGGTCGGCTCCGGATGGGCGATCGGCCTCAATGTCGTCGCCGCCGTGGTCGCGATGGCGCTCCTGGTGGCAATCCGTTCGGCGGAGCTACTCGTCGCCCCTCGCGCACCGCGATCCAAGGGGCAGATCCGGGAGGCCGCGCGCTACGTGCTTGGCAAGCCACCGCTGTTCTGGACGATGGTGATCGTCGGCGTCGTTGCAATATTCGGGATGCCTATGCCGGCGCTCCTCGCCGGTGTCGCGGACAGCGTCTACATGACCGGACCCACCGGCTACGGCCTCTATAACTCGCTGGCCGCGGTCGGCGCCCTCGCCGGTGCGCTCGTGTCCACTCGACGCGCCAATCTCCGGCTTCGCACCATAATCTTCGGTGCCCTGATCTACGGTCTCGCGTTGATCCTCACCGGGATTTCGCCGTTCTATCTGATGTTTTTGGCCCTGCTCATCGGGGTGGGACTCAGTCGCCTCCTGCTCATGACGGCGGGGGAGACGATGGTGCAGTTTTCGTCAAACCTGGCCATCCGCGGCCGCGTGATGTCGTTCTGGGCGATGGTCATTGTGGGCGGTCAGGCCATTGGCGGCCCGCTCATGGGGTGGATCGCCGAGGTCATCGGCCCGAAGAACGCGCTGACGGTGTCGGGTGTCGTGCCCGCCGTCGCGGCGCTGGCTATTGCCGCAGTGCTCGCGCGAACCGGTCGGCTGAAGATGACGGTCAGCCCCCGCCGGGGCAAGTGGGTCGCTATCGTCCCGCGCACGGCAGGGAAGGTCGAGAGCGCCTAGACGGCACGCTCCGTGCGGTCGAGGAACGCCTCGATTTCGTCGACGGCCATGGTCGGCATCGTGTTGGCCGCGATCGGGTTCATGACGTCGTTGCGGATGGTGTCAGCGAGCGCGGTGAGCATCTCGACCGCGTCATCCACAATCTCGGTGCTGCGGGTCTCCGTGCCGTGCAGCAGCCACTTGGCGACCTCGAGCTCGGCGTAGAAGGTGGCGCGCTGCTTGAGCTGGCGGTCACCGGCTCCCCGCAGTCGGGAATAGGCGTCAAACGCGCTGTCGATGATCGCGTCGCTGTGGGAGCCGAGCAGCCACTGAAGGTCGCGTGCGGGGTCACCGACGCGCAACTCGTGCCATCCGAGCACCCCGGAGACGCTGTCGTCGGCGCTCAGGAAGGAGTCGGCCGCGAGCGCGCCGTTGATCACGGTCGGCTGGAACTGCCAGAGTTTGTCATCTTCCGCCGCACGCTCCCACCGCCCGATCAGGGATGCTGGCACGAGAGCGGTCGCGGCAGCGCGATCCATGACACTCACGCAGGATCGCAGGCACTCGCCGGCGGTCATCACTGGGAGCCCGGCGTCGGCGACACAACTGGTCGGCAGCGCGTGGATCGCCGCGATCGCACGCCCGACGGATGCCGCGAGCGAGTCCGGTCCCGAAGAGTACGAGCCGAGCGGCACCTTCGTGCCGTAGACAAACTCGTAGACGATCGCGCGAGTGGAATCGACGGGCACCTGACCGGCGAAGGCGGAGACGGCGAACGGCAGTCGGGTGCGCACCCCGGCGCTGAGCGCGCGCAGGGCGACGAGGTCGGCCGACTGCTGCAGTTCGGCCGCGGAGTTCCGGGGAACCCGGATGATCCAGTGGCGACCGTCGCGTCCGGTGATGATTGCCGCGTCGAAGTCGCTGCCCTGACTCGACCCGAAACTTGCGGCGCCCGCGACGTCGAGTCCGGCGACGGCAGAGGTTGCCAGCGCGGCTAGAGTGAGATGGGATCTGGCCATATTCGCAAGGGTAGATCGGTCCGCACGCGCATCCGCCGTACGCCACGCACTTCTGACGGGGTCGCCACATGTCACACTCTTTCCTCAGGAAACTGCCGCTGTCCCGTCACGAGGTCGATCGCGATGACACTGCACGCGCGGATCCCGAGCTTTTTGAGAAACTGTGGGCCGATCCGAGCACTCGCATCCTGCCCGTATTCCAGGGCGCGGCCCTGCTTGCGAGCGAGTCCGTTCTCGCTCTGTTGCCCGTTGATGCTGTGCCGCCGGGCGGCGAACGGGTCTACCTGGGCCGGTCGACCTCCAGCACGAGCCCCGAGGCGGTGGGCACCCCGATCGTTGCCGTGGAACTTACGGATGCCGGTCACCTCGCCGAGTCGGAGTGGGCGAACCTGCGCCAGATCGGCAACCGGCTGAGCGACCGTGACGCCGGGCTATTCACCGAGGCCCTCGGAATCCTCAACTGGCACGACGCCCACCGGTTCTCGCCGCGCACCGGCGAACCGACCGTGTCTGAGAAAGGCGGCTGGGTTCGCCGCGACCCGGTCTCGAACACCGAGGTTTTCCCGCGCACCGACCCCGCGATCATCGTCGGGATTACGGACTGCCGCCGACCGACTCCTGCTCGGATCGAACGCCCTGTGGGAGTCCAATCGGTACTCCCTGCTCGCCGGTTTCGTCGAGCCGGGGGAGTCGCTCGAGGCCGCGGTGCAGCGCGAGGTATTCGAGGAGTCCGGGCTCACCGTCGTCGACCCGGTGTATCTCGGCAGTCAACCGTGGCCGTTCCCGGCATCCCTGATGCTCGGGTTCAGCGCCCGACTCGCGGGGGACTCGCACGGGGTAGCGACCCCGGACGGCACCGAGATTCTCGACCTGCGCTGGTTCAGCCGAGACGAGCTTGCGTCGTCGCTTGACGAGATCAGACTGCCGGGACCCACCTCGATCGCTCGTGCCATCATCGAGGAGTGGTTCGGCTCGACAATTCTCGACGGTCAGCAGTGAGTGAACCGCGGTCGCTGCTCGACGGCTTGGACGAGCAGCAGCGGGTGGCTGCGGAGGCCCTCCTCGGACCGGTCTGCCTGCTCGCCGGGGCGGGAACCGGCAAGACCCGCGCGATAACCCATCGCATCGCCCACGGGGTCGCGACTGGTGTGTACCCACCGGGGCGAGTCATGGCGCTGACCTTCACCGCCCGCGCCGCGGGCGAGTTGCGCGGACGGCTTCGCGCGCTCGGAGCCGGCCGGCGTCGCGGCCCGAACCTTCCACGCGTCGGCGCTGGCTCAGCTGAACTTCTTCTGGCCGCAGGTGATCGGCGGAACGATGCCGCGGCTGCTCGACAGCAAGGCCAGGCTGCTCGCCCACGCCGCCGACTCGATCAAGCTCAAGGTCGACACAGCGACGCTGCGGGATGCCGCGGCCGAGATCGAGTGGCGCAAGACCTCGCGCCTGAGCATCGCCCAGTACGCGACGCGCGACCGCTCCCTGCCGACCACGCTGCCGATGGAGCGAATGGAGCAGCTGCAGCGCGCCTACGAGTCGCTCAAGGACGAGCGGCGCCAGATCGACTTCGAGGATGTGCTGCTCGCCGCGGCGGGAATGATCGAAGCCGAGCCGCGGGTCGCGCAACAGGTTCGCGAGCAGTATCGCTTCTTCGTCGTCGACGAGTACCAGGACGTCTCGCCGCTTCAGCACGACCTACTGCAACTGTGGCTCGGCGACCGCGACGACGTGTGTGTCGTGGGCGACGCCAGCCAGACCATCTACTCGTTCGCTGGTGCCAGCCCGGACTACCTGCTCGGATTCGCCGCCGAACACGAAGATGCCGTCGTCGTCAGACTCGAGCAGAACTACCGCTCCACCCCGCCGATCATCGACACCGCCAACCGACTCATGCGCGGGAGGCCCGGTGCGCTGAGCCTCACTCCGGCGTCCGACCTGAGTGGACCAGCGCCGGTCGTGACCGGCTACGACAGCGACGCCGCGGAGGCGCGGGGAGTGGCCAACGCCATCGCGGCCGAGACTCGCCGCGGGAACCAAGCCCGAGCAAATCGCCGTGTTGTACCGCATCAACGTGCAGTCCCGGGTCATCGAGACGGCACTGGGCGATCTGGGTATCCCGAGTGCGATTCGCGGTGCCACACGGTTCTTCGACCAGCGCGAGGTCAAGGAAGCCCTCATGCTGCTGCGCGGTGCGACGGTCACCACCGCAGTCGAACCGCTGTTCAAGACGGTTAGCGACGTGCTGCGCTCGATCGGCTGGTCGCAGGATCCCCCCGAGGTGCGCGGTGCTGTGCGCGAGCGCTGGGACTCGCTCAACGCCCTGATGCAGCTCGCCGAGGAGGCACCGGCGTCGACAACGCTGCGCCAGTTCGTCGACGACCTGTTCGAACGCCAGTCCGGCCAGCACGAACCCACCATGTCGGCGGTGAGCCTGGCGAGCCTGCACTCGGCGAAGGGCCTCGAGTGGGAGTCGGTCTATCTGGTCGGCCTCAGCGAGGGGCTCGTGCCGATCAGCTACGCGAAGACGGCGGAGGCGATCGACGAAGAGCGCCGCCTGCTCTACGTTGGGGTCACGCGAGCGCGCCGCCGGCTGAGCCTCAGCTGGTCGGCTAGTCCGGCGCCGGGGCGAGCGGGACAGCGGCAGCCCAGCCGCTTTCTCGCCGACGTGCGGTAGCCCCTGTCTGGGCGGGAACGAGGTGGCCGACCCCGCGGCATCCACACTCGGGGTGCAGGCTCACGCGTCGAGACGTGCGGGCGCCCGTCAGAGCGTCGATCCGCGTCTCGACCGGTTCGTCGCCCGTCGGCCCGTCTAGCCGGCGCAGAAGAATGCGGGCAGCAGTCGCTGCGCCTTCTGCCGACAGGGCCGCCGACTCGATCGTGCTCGAGCGGCCGAGCAGTTGGGATGCGACGGCCGGCCACGCCGAGTCGCGATCGCGACGCGCCAACTCCAGGCAGCGCAGGCACGGCCCGCACCCCGGCTCGACGAGCGGGCCCACGACGAGCGCGCTGTCGCCAAACACGACCGGGAGGTGGGGCACGTCCCGGCGCAGCCAGAGGGCATGCAGAGCGGGGGGCAGCACGAAGTGACCGACCGCCACTGCGAGGTCAGCACCCAGGCCGACGAGGTCTTCGGCCCGCTCCGCGACCACGGTGTGTAGACCACTACCAGCCAAGATTCGGGCCAATGACTCGACGGTCGACCCCGATCCTGAGATGGCGATAACGTGCCGGGCCGGTTTCGGCTGGTCGGTCGCTAGCGCCGGGGCGACCACCTCCAACAGGCGTCGCTGCTCGTCGTGGTTCCCGCGGGCGAGGAGGCCGAGACCGGTGTCGCTGATGCCGACGGCAAGCGCCGAGAGCATACGCTCCTGTGTCTCGGTGACGTTGTCGAGCACCACGGCGGGCGGGTCGATGCCCAGTTGAAGACTCGACGGGCTGCGCCAGACGAGCGGCCACTTCGGGTCGAGCTTAAGCAGGATCATGCGCTCATCGTGCCCGTCGGCGCGAGCGGACCGGGCGAGCGTTCCACAGGTTCAGTTCTCGCGGTGCGGTTTCGGTGCGCTTACTCTTCGTGCGGTCGGTCGGACGTGTCGTCGCCGAGCAGATCCTCGATTGCGCGGTCGACGTCGTCTTGCACGACCTCGGTCGCGGTAATCCGCGCGATGAGAGCACTGGGGTCGGTGATGTCGTCGCCGTCGGGAACGAGGTCGGGGTGCGACCACAGGTCGTCGCGCGCGGCGTTGCCGACGGCATCCGTGATCCGTTGCCACATCGCGGCGGCCTCGCGCAGTCGGCGCGGGCGCAGTTCGAGCCCCACGAGCGTGGCGAACGCGGACTCGGCGGGCCCGCCTGACGCGCGGCGTCGACGAACTGTCTCGGCGATCGCGCCGCTCGACGGCAGACGGGTCGTGGCCTGCGCTGTCACGACATCCACCCAGCCTTCGATGAGTGCCAGAGTCGTCTCGAGTCGCTCCAAGGCGGCGAGCTGATCCTCGGACTTCGGGGGAATCAGCGCACCGCTGGTCATGGCGTCGCGCAATTCGGCCGGGTTGCTCGGATCGAAGTCGCTGGCGAGCTGCTCCAGGCGATCGGTGTCGATCCGGATGCCCTTGGCGAACTCGGTGATCGACGTGAGTAGCTGCAGCCGCAGCCACTTGGCGTGCCGGAACAGCCGAGCGTGCGCGAACTCGCGCACGCTCAGGTAGAGCTGCACCTGGTCGACGGGAATGTCGAGTCCCGCGCCGAAGGCGATCGCGTTCTGGGGGATGAGCACGGCCTGCTCGGCATCCATCAAGGGAATTCCGATGTCGCCGCCCGACACCACCTCGCTGGAAAGCTGGCCGACGACCTGGCCGAGTTGCATCGCGAACAGGGTTCCGCCGACGTTGCGCATCATCTGGCTCGCGCCCTCGATCATGTCGTCGAGCTCGTCGCCGGCGCTCTGCTTGAGCACATCGGTGAGCGAGTTGGCGATGGAGGTCGCCACCGGCTCGGCGAGCTGAGTCCACACCGGCATCGTGGTCGTAACCCACTCCGATCGACTCATCAGTTTGGGTTCGGTGGTGAGCTGAGAAATGTCGGTGACCTCGTCGAGCCAGAGGGATGCCACGTGCAGCGGCCTGCTCGAGCTGCGAGCGCTCGGCGGGCAACGACACCACGGCCGAACGGCTGGCAATGCTGCGGGCCTGCTCGAGTGCCAGATCCCAGTTGATTCCGTCGCTGCTGTTGGCAAGGGCGCTCTGAAGCTGGCTGATCAACTGGGCGATCAGCTCGGGGTCGTTGGGCAACCCGGCGGCCCCGGCAAGCTGGGCCGGGTCGATGTCGGTATTGCCGGCCAAGAAATTCGCGGAGCATGTCGCGGAACTCGTCCTCAGGCTTGGCCGCGTCGGGGTCGTCCGGTGAATCATCTGGCATGAAACAACGCTAGCCGCTCCAGCAGGCATCGCGGCTGGCTTTTCGCCTAGGGTGGGGTGATGGCTGTGCGCCCGTGGCGAACAGAAATACCCGAACGCATGTCCAACCCGAACTCGAAGGATCGTGCTGGCACTCTTCACCGACGTTGAACCCGATCCGCTGCCGCGCAACCGCGGTCGAGGGTGGCTTGGGTGGGTTCTGCTTGCCATCGCGCTGACCGGCGTGGGGATCGTGGCCCTCGTTCCTGCCCCATACGTGATCGAACAGCCGGGCCCCGTCTACGACGTTCTGGGCGACGTGACGGTCGGCGGTGATGACGTTCCGATGATCCAGATACCGGTCGAAGAGACCTTCCCCACGGCGGGGTCCCTCGACATGCTCACGGTGCGAGTCGTCGGCTCTCCCGACAACCTGCCCAACTGGCTCGAGGTAGCGACCGCCTACCTCGACCCGAGCAAAGCGGTTGTTCCGGTCGAGCTGATCTACCCGGCGGGCACCACGACCGAACAGTCGACCGAGCAGGGCAAGATCGACATGGCGAACTCTCAGAAGGAGGCGATTGCGGCTGCCCTCACCTACCTCGGCAACGTGATCCCCAGCACCCTGAGCGTCGCCGAGGTGCAGGCGGGCGGGCCGTCAGACGGCCTTCTCGAGGTCGGGGACATCATCGTGAGCGTCAACGACCAGACCTTCCCGGACGTCACCGGTCTGCGCGCGGCCATCGCCGACAACGGAGTGAGCCGGCCGGCCGACGTGATGGTGACTCGGGACGGCGCCGACCTGACCCTCCGGATCAACCCCCAGCTGAGCTCGGGAGAGACCCCGGTTCCGATTCTCGGCATCGGCGTCGGCAGCGACTACGAGTTTCCCTTTGCCGTGACCATCCAGCTCGAGAATGTCGGCGGGCCGAGCGCGGGAATGATGTTCGCGCTGGGCATCATCGACAAGCTGACCCCGGGGGCCATCAACGCCGGCGAGTTCGTGGCAGGCACCGGAACGATCAGCTCGACCGGCGAGGTCGGGGCGATCGGCGGCATCCAACAGAAGATGTGGGGTGCCAGCAACGCCGGTGCCCATTGGTTCCTCGCGCCGGCGTCCAACTGCGACGACGTCAGCGGAAACGTGCCCCCCGGACTCACCGTGTTTGCCGTGTCCACCCTGGACGATGCACTCGTTGCACTCGCCGCGATTCGGTCGGACGGGCCGACCGCCGGCATCCCCACCTGCCCAGCAAAATGAGCTCACGGGCGCACTAACAGCTTGCGCCGTTAAGATGGGCCAGTCCCCAACAGCATGGAGAACCTTGTGTCAAGCAGTCCAGCGTCCGGATCCTCGAACCCCCCGGCAAGCCGAACGAGGGTAACCCTCACCATCACGGCGGTAATCCTTGCCGTGATTGTCATCGCGTTTTTCATCGTCGCGAACCTGTACACCGATGTTCTCTGGTTCAGCCAGCTCGGCTACCTGAACGTCCTGACCACCCAGTGGTTCGCCGGCGCCGCGATGTTCCTCGTCGGCTTCCTTGGCATGGCGATCCCCGTGTGGCTCAGCATCGTGCTCGCCTTCCGCGCCCGTCCCGTCTACGCCAAGCTCAACGCGCAGCTCGACCGGTACCAGCAGGTCATCGAGCCGCTTCGTCGCCTCGCCATGGTTGGCATCCCACTCGTGCTCGGGGTGTTCGCGGGTATCTCGACCTCGACCAGGTGGCCCCTCGTTCTGCAGTGGTTCAACAAGACCGAGTTCGGCCAGACCGACCCGCAGTTCCACCTCGACATCTCCTTCTACTTCTACGACCTGCCGCTGTATCACGGCATCATCGGCTTCGCGTCGGCGGTCGTGCTGATCGCGGGCATTGCCGCCCTCGCCACGAGCTACCTCTACGGCGCGATTCGCGTCAACGGTCGCGAGGTTCGCATCTCGCGGGCCGCGCGGGTGCAGCTGGCGATCACCGCGGCCCTCTACATCGGCCTTCAGGCCGTGAGCCTGTGGCTCGACCAGTACACGACGCTGTACAACCAGAGCTCCGGCTTCCTGACGACCGGTGCCGGATACACCGAAGCAAACGCGACCATCCCGGGTCGCGCCATCCTCGCCGGAATCGCCGCGCTCGTCGCGGTGCTGTTCATCGTTACTGCGATCATCGGTCGCTGGCGTCTGCCCATCATCGGAACCGCCCTCCTGCTGGTCAGCGGTCTCGTGGTCGGAAGCATCTACCCGTGGATCGTGCAGCGCTTCCAGGTCGAGCCGAGCGCGCGCACCCTCGAATCCTCATACATAGAACGAAATATTGAAGCGACCAGGGACGCCTACGGTGTCGCCGACGTCATCGAGGTGCCGTACAGCGCCAAGACCGACGCCGAGCCCGGCGCGCTGCGTGCCGACGCGGCGACGACCGCCAACATCCGCATCATCGACCCGGCCCTCGTGTCGAAGTCGTTTGCCCAGCTTCAGCAGTTCAAGCAGTACTACCAGTTCGGCACTCACCTTGACGTCGACCGCTACGAGATTGACGGCAAGACTCAAGACACTGTTATCGCGGTGCGTGAACTGAACCAGGCCGGTCTGGGTGACTCGCAGACCTGGTACAACAACACCGTCGTCTACACCCACGGGTATGGCGTGGTTGCCGCATACGGCAACCAGCGCGCGATCGACGGTCAGCCGGTGTTCCTCGAGTCCGGGATTCCGAGCACAGGTGACCTGGGCGAATTTGAGCCCCGGGTCTACTTCGGTGAGGACTCGCCCGAGTACTCGATCGTCGGAGCCGCTCCCGGCGCCAAGCCGATCGAGCTCGACTACCCGTCGGGCGGCGAGGAGAGCGAGCAGAACGCTACGACGACCTTCGATGGCGTCGGAGGCCCTGCCCTCGACAACCTGTTCACGAAGCTGATCTACGCGATCAAGTTCCAGTCCGAGCAGATCTTCCTCTCGGATGCCGTCACCGACCAGTCGCAGATTCTGTACGAGCGCAACCCGCAGGACCGGGTCGCCAAGGTCGCTCCGTACCTGACCCTCGACAGCGACACCTACCCCGCGATCGTCGATGGACGAATCGTGTGGATCGTCGACGGCTACACGACGGGAACCAACTACCCGTACTCGACCGTCGAACAGCTCTCGTCGGCGATCGCCGACACGTACACCCCGCGCCCCGCGTTTGCCGTTGATGACATCAACTACATTCGCAACTCGGTCAAGGCGACGGTCGACGCGTACGACGGAACGGTCAAGCTCTACGCCTGGGACGACAAGGACCCGGTGCTCGCGACCTGGGCCAAGGTGTTCCCGTCGACCCTGCTGCCGATGAGTGACATGAGCGCGCAGCTGCTCGACCACGTGCGCTACCCGGCGGACCTGTTCAAGGTGCAGCGGGCCATCCTCGGTTCGTATCATGTGACGGATGCCTCGTCGTTCTACTCGAGCGACGACCAGTGGGTCACTCCGAACGACCCGGTATCGGCCGCCGCGAACCCGACGCTGCAGCCGCCGTACTACCTGACGATGCAGGTTCCCGGAACGGGAAGCCCCGCGTTCACGCTGTACTCGACCTACATTCCGAAGGCGAGCGGCGAGTCGAGCCGAAACGTGCTCACGGGCTACCTCGCTGTCGACTCGGATGCCGGACCCAACTACGGCAAGCTGACACTCCTGACCCTGCCCAAGCAGGTCACGGTACCCGGCCCCGGTCAGGTGCAGGCCCAGTTCGACTCGGATGCCGCGGTCGGCCAGGCCCTCAACCTGCTGCGTCAGGGCCAGACCGACGTGATCAGCGGAAACCTGCTGACCCTGCCGGTCGGTGGCGGACTGCTCTACGTGCAGCCGGTCTTCGTGCAGTCGACGGGTGACACCAGCTATCCGCTGCTGCGCAAGATTCTGGTCTCCTTCGGTGACAAGATCGCGTTCGAGGACACCCTCGATCAGGCGCTCGACTCCCTGTTCGGCGGCGACTCTGGCGCTTCGGCAGGAGACGGTGGCGTTCCGACGACGCCGACCGACCCGACGGATCCCACGACACCGACCGACCCGACCAGTCCGGCCGACAACCCGGCGCTGGCTCAGGCACTCGCCGACTACCAGGCGGCGCTCAAGGAGCGTCAGGCGGCCTACGCTGCCAACGACCTGGTGAAGGCGGCAGAGGCGGATGCCAAGATGCAGGCGGCCGTGGAGCGAGCGATTGCCGCTCTCGGCTAACCAGTGATCGAGCTTGTCGAGATCGGGCACTGAGGTCTCGACAAGCTCGACCAGCGCCCTGTGTTACTCTAGAAACACGACGCGGGGTGGAGCAGCTCGGTAGCTCGCTGGGCTCATAACCCAGAGGTCGCAGGTTCAAATCCTGTCCCCGCAACAGAACAGAAAAGGCTCGGTCTTCGGACCGGGCCTTTTCTCATTGGTGGGTGGCGAGTCGCACCTAGGCTGGACGCATGCGATTCGGAATCTTCATACCCCAGGGCTGGCGTCACGACCTCGTCGACATCGAGCCAAAGGACCAGTGGCAGACGATGAAGTCACTGGCACAAGCCGCCGACGCTGGCCCGTGGGAGTCGCTGTGGGTTTTCGACCACTTCCACACCGTGCCGGTACCCACCGAGGAGGCGACACACGAGGCGTGGACGCTCATGGCGGCGTTCGCGGCATCCACCGACCGCATTCGGTTGGGCCAGATGTGCACGTGCATGAGCTACCGCAACCCGGCATACCTGGCGAAGGTCGCCTCGACGGTCGACATCATCTCGGGTGGGCGCACCGAAATGGGGATCGGGGGTGGCTGGTACGAGCACGAGTGGCGCGCCTACGGGTACGGCTTCCCCGAGGTGAAGGAACGCCTCGGCCGGCTGCGCGAGGGCGTCGAGATCATGCGTCAGGCATGGACGACGGGCTCGGCAACTCTCGACGGACAGTACTACCAGGTGGATGGCGCGATCGTGCGTCCGCTTCCGCTGCAGGAGGGCGGC